>NZ_BCUX01000025.1 GCF_001591445.1 Neobacillus drentensis NBRC 102427
CCCATTATAATTAAATCCAACAATCCTTGTAATCCCAACATAATCCACGTACTAAATCACAACAAATTCACACACCCTCCAAAAATTATTTCATACCCTATGTTTTTTATAATGTTTGCACCTCTAAAGTAAACCCGTTATTTTTTTTCGTTGAGGGCTCTTTTTTTTTGATAAATTTTCTACGGTATATTTTATAAAAAAGTGTTTAAAATCACTTGAAATAACAATTTTTCACCAATAACACCTTGAAAATAGAGGGAAACCCTCGTTCATAATTTGGTAACAAGTGATCTTTAATTTGTGATGTGCGTCACAGTTTGCCTTGTCATATCATGGTTTAAATAAGGTATGGATTAACAAAATTCATCTCAAAACCTCTACTTTAAGTTAGATGAACAGAATAAAAATCGGTTCAACTAACATTTTTTTTTGAAATTTATGTGAACGAATTCACATTTTATCCACATTAAAAACCAGGTGAAAGGAAGTAACTAAATGAATAAGTACATATTGATTGTCAGCATACTCCTTGCTTTTATGTTTCCTTCTAATACCTTGGCTGAAAATGAAAGCCTTTTAAGTTTGGAGGAATTGTCCATTCAAGTAATGCCGGAATATACCTATCATCCCAACGATAAACAGAAGGATCACGTACCACTATTAATTGGGTATCAAGGGTCAATGGTCAACAACACGGACCATCCCCAAATAGGAAAGATTGAAATACCTCTGCCAATGAAAGAGAAAGATTTTCGAATTGGTTATGTTGCCGATTACTCTAATGATTTAAGTAAGGCATATGAAATTGAATATATAATTGACCCTGTAAAAGGGACCATTTCCTGGACTACTAGCGAAGAAATCGGACCGAAAGAGCGATATAAATTTGTTATCGAGTATTATTCAGAAAGCATAAAGGTAAAAAGAGATCTAAAAACTCTCCAGTACAAATTTAAAAGTTTTGCTGATATTGACTTGGTGAATGTCATTTTTACAACTCCAGATAAAGTAGAAAAAGTGAAAATAACGCCAATCCCTTCAGAAAAAGATAATCACGGGGATGAGAAAAATACATACTCCTATCTTTTTCAACATGTAAAAGCAGGGGAAGAAAAAAACTTCACCCTTACCTATGAACGAAGTGAATCCAAGCCTACCTCTGAGCTTATGAATTCACAAACCAAAAAGATAAAGGATGAGAAATCAAATCGTCTTGCTATCGGTGCTTTCAGTGGGATCAGCGTCCTTTCTGTAGGTGCACTGTTATTTTTGATAAGGAAGAGAAAGTGAAACTGTAATCCATTTGGGCTTAAGGTACAGAAATGTACTTTAACTATATAAAAAAGAGAGAAAATAATTTTCTATGGGAGGTGAAGTAAATGTTTAAAAAACTGCTAAAAATGGACAAAAAGTTTTTAATTGTGTTGGCGCTTTTGATTGGTGTGTTTTTATCTTTTTCTACGGTAAAAACAATGGCCTACCTGGATTCACCAGGTTTTTGTCAAAACTGTCATACGATGAAATCCGTTCATAAGTCATTCATGGATTCTACTCATTCGGATTTACAGTGTAATGACTGCCATCTGCCACATAAAAGTGAGGTGGGTAAGTTATTCTTTAAAGGCCGCGCAGGGATGACACATATTTATTTCAACACACTGGGAACGAAGAAGATACCAGATGTGATTGAGGCGACGGATCGAACAGAAAACATCATGAATGATAACTGTATTTCCTGCCACAAAAGTACGTTAGACAATGTATCGCATGATGCAAAGGAAAAATGTATTTCCTGTCACAAAACAGTACCACATGGGAAAGGCTTTAAAGATGATCATTATAATAAGCCACCTGTTTCAGGAGAGTTATTAGAAAATAAGGGAGGATTTTAGAAATGGGAAGGTTTCGAAATGGGGCATATCTTCTCCTGCTAGCTTTGATACTGATTATTACTGGATGCAGCAGCAACGACTCCAGTGAGAAAACAGCATCTGCTGCAGGTAAGAAGACAACAGGCCTTTCAGCCGATGAAATTAGTAATGAAGCGTTTAAGGACTTATTTCCGCTACAATATAACAGCTACAAGAAAAATGAAAAAATGGAAGATACAACATACGGCGGTTCCGTTAAACGCAGCAAATTCGATCCAGATAAAGAGCCATTACTGCCAATCCTGTTCAATGGCTATGGCTTTGCAACTTACTATACTGAAGATCGTGGTCATACTTATGCATTAGAAGATATTCGTAATGCTCCTCGGATTACCGATAAGTCTGTTGGTTCTTGTTACACATGTAAATCAACAGCTGTGCCAAAAATGATCGAAGAAATGGGCGACAGCTATTGGGGCGCCAATTTTAACAAGGAAATCTGGCCAAAGGGTGAAGCAATGGGCCACTCGCCAATCGGCTGCTCCGACTGTCATGATCCGAAAACAATGGACTTGCGTGTTACCCGTCCAAGTTTCTATAAAGCGTTGGAAGCAAAGGGTGTCGACACAACCAATCCGACGAAAAACGATATGCGCACCTATGTTTGCGGCCAGTGTCACGATGAGTATTACTTTGCTTCTAAAAATAGTGAAGTTACCTACCCGTGGACAAAAGGCTTCAAGCCGGAAGATATGTATGAATACTATAGCACGATTGCCAAAGAGAATGGTTTTGAAAAAGACTGGATAAGTAATATTTCTGGAGCACCAATGTTAAAGTCGCAGCATCCTGAATTTGAAACGCATTCATCAGGAACACATGGTAAAGCCAATGTATCCTGTGCCGATTGCCATATGCCATATGAGCGTGTCGATGGAAAAAGAAAAATCACGTCACACTGGTGGACTTCACCACTTAAAACGATGCAAACTTCATGCGGTCAGTGTCACGGCGACCGTGATTTAGATAAATTGAAAGATCGTGTCCTTGAAATCCAAGAAGCCAATTTCAGTGCATTACACGAAGCGCAGGATATTTCAACGACCTCACACTATTATGTAAATAAAATGATAACTTCTGGTGTGAGTCAAGAAAAAATCAAGCAAGCGCAAGAATTTGTTCGTAAGGGCCAATGGTTCTGGGATATCATTGCAGCTGAAAACTCTACCGGTTTCCATAATCCACAGGGTTCGATGGATTCACTTAGGGAATCAGTTGTCCAATCGAACAAGGCTGTCCGTCTTGCCACCGAAGAACTTGTGAAAAAAGGCGTCAACATGGAAGAGTTAGATAAGGAAATTGAAAAAGTGAAGAAGGCTGTACTCGACGAAAAAGTCAATGACAAGAAAAAAGATGCGGCAGTCAATTCCTATTTCCCTGCGCAAGCACCAGTTGTACCGGTCGTACCGAAAAAATAAACTTTGATTTAGATTTTCTGAAGGAAAAAATATAATATCGTTGGGGAAACACTGTTGCTCTTATGAGGACAGTGTTTTTTGTGTTTGCGGTAATAAGTTTTTTGCGGAGATTAGGGTTTGGCGGAATAAATGTAGACTTGGCGGAATAAATGGCGAGGTAGGCGGAATCCCAGCCCGATTTGGCGGAATAAATTTGAAAGTTGGCGGAATCCCGGCCCAATTCGGCGGAATCAGCTTAATATACTTCAGAATTATTTCAAGATTTCACAAATTTTCTATCTAATACGCCGAATCATAGCCCACCAATCCTGGAAAAGAAAAAGGATTGCAGCATACTGGAAAAAGGAATAGAATAAACTTTTGGAAATTGAAATAGTGAAATGTGAAGGGGCGTTTTTTTATGCCACGTGCCTTATGGCTCTTAATAATCGGGATGGTAGTTAACGTAACAGGCTCTTCATTTTTATGGCCTTTAAATACAATCTATATTCACGACCATCTAGGGAAGTCCTTATCAGTAGCCGGAATTGTATTAATGTTAAATTCCGCAGCCAGTGTGATCGGCAACCTTTATGGCGGCAGCCTTTTTGATAAAATAGGCGGCTATAAATCTATTATTCTAGGAATTAGTATCACGCTTGCGGCCCTTATTGGCTTAACATTCTGGAACGGCTGGCCAGCATATATTATTTTCCAAGTCATTATCGGATTTGGTACGGGGATTATTTTTCCATCGATGTATGCAATGGCAGGTTCGGTTTGGAAAGAAGGCGGTCGGAAAGCCTTTAATGCTATTTATGTTGCTCAAAACCTTGGGGTAGCCTTAGGAGCATCACTTGGAGGAATTGTTGCCGCACATTCCTTTCAACTCATCTTCCTAGCCAATACCATTATGTACGTCCTCTTTTTACTAATAGCGCTATTTGGCTATAAGGGAATCTTAGTGAATTCAGGAAAACAAGCAACAATTGATTTAAATGCTCCAACCGTTAAGAACAGAAAAAATTTATATTCCTTATTGATCTTGTGCACAGGCTATTTGCTGTGTTGGGTGGCCTACGTTCAGTGGCAAACAACGATTGCCTCGTATACACAAGAAATTCATATTTCACTAACGCAATATAGTTTATTATGGTCGATAAACGGAGCACTAATTGTCGTTGGTCAACCGTTATTAAATGGTGTGTTGAAGCATCTCAAAGCCACATTAAAGCTGCAAATGATTATTGGAATTGGTATTTTTATTGTTTCATTTTTAGTTGCAGGGAAGGCCACGATGTTTTCAGGTTTTCTTGTTGGGATGATTATCCTAACCATTGGTGAGATGTTCATCTGGCCGGCTGTGCCAACAGTTGCTTTCGACTTAGCACCGGAGGGCCGCGAAGGCTTCTACCAAGGAATCGTCAACAGTACCGCAACCGGCGGCAGAATGATTGGTCCTTTATTGGGGGGGATGCTCGTTGACCTATACAGCATGTCCGTATTATTTACCGTATTAATTGGTTTATTCATAATTGCAATTGTCACTACTCTTTTATACGACCGTCGCTTGAAAGTCGAAAACAAAGTGAGTGCAGAGGTAGTCTAGATTTGGAGAACTTCCTGATGATTAAAAATACTATTTATTTTTGCCACAGTTATTGATACTGTGGTTTTTTTATTTTAATAAAAAAATGAATAATCTAATAAGCTATCTTTCTGACTTATTTGTAAATCTATTTATCTTTTGATGCTTTTGAATTTTCTAGTATTGTTTTTTTGTATTTCTCAGCTTTTCGGTATTGTGAAGGAGATAGATTCGTCACACGTTTAAAGGATTGAGCAAAGAATGACTGGGATGAAAAGCCGGTTATAGTTGATATGTCTGAAATTGGGTAATTGGTAGTTTCTAACAAAATTTTACTTTCCCTGATTCGGGTTTGTATTAAGTATTCAATCGGTGAAACGCCTACGGATTTCTTGAAGGAATGGGCAAGATAGTATTTATTGATATGACCGGCCTCTGCTAAAGTATCTAGATTGATCTCTTCGCGAAATTGCTGTTTAATGTAATTTTTAATAAAAGCCACATCTTTACTAATCTTTTTAGTAGAGGTTTTCTCCAAGTTAAATGCTTTTTTCCTCATCATTTTAAGAAGTAAAATTTCTAATATGTCTTGTATGATCAACTCATAATCTTCCTTTTGGTTTTCCACTTCCTCAATCAATTGCTGGAGGTAAAAAAGATAGACGTTTTGCTCCTGTTTGTAATTATAAAAAGTGACCTGTAATCCCGGATCATCCGGAGATGAAAAGGCGAGACCTTGGATGCCCAGTGCAATATATTCCAGTGGGTGATCGGCACCGGACTTTTCCGTATGTTCGGCATTCGGGTTGATGACAATTAAATCATGCTCTTTGACTGGGATTTCTTTTTTTGAAAAAATGAAAGTCCCTTTGCCTTTAGTAATATACAAAATTTCTGTAAAGTGGTGTGTATGATTGGTGCTATGCCAATCTTTATCATATTTTGCTTTTGTTATATAGAGAAGTTTTACTGTTAGATGGCCCCGCTGAGATTGCGGAACCTCATAGATTTCATTTGACAAATGATTCCCCTCCTTGTGAAAGCAAATAATTACCTAAATTATAAGTTTTTTAGTGATATATATCAATGGAAAGCAAGATACCTAAAAAACAGAACAAGATGTTTATTGTGAAAGCGTTTTTCCAACCGTATACTTTAGCTATAAAGAAATAAAGGGAGGATCAATATGAAAAAGAAACTTTTGATGGCAGGTTCGATTGTGTTGTTATCGCTGGGGTTAATGGCCTGTAGTAATGATAACGCTAAGGTAGATTCAAAGAACGTCAAAACCTCTAGTGAACAACAGACCCTTCATGTGGCAGCGTTAGAATCAGCTTACGGTAAAGATATGTGGACCAAAGTTGTCGACGCGTATGAAGCAGCAAATCCGAAGGTCAAAGTGGAATTAACAGTGGATAAAAATTTGGAAGAAGTAATCAGCCCAAATATGAAAGCCGGAAACTATCCGGATGTAGTCCTATTGGGAACGGGTAGAAAACTGGCTCTTCCTGAAACAATGATCAAAGATAATGCGTTAGAAGATATTACGAGTGTACTAGATAAAAAGGTTTATGGCGAGGATGCCAAAGTCAAGGACAAATTGATTCCGGGATTTACGGATACCCTTGTAACGAATCCTTACAATAATGGCAAAACTTATTTGGCACCAATGTTCTACAGCCCTACAGGATTGTTCTATAATGCAGGATTGTTAAAAGAAAAAGGTTGGGAAGTACCGACAACTTGGGATGAGATGTGGGCCTTGGGCGATAAAGCCAAAGCAGAAGGAATCGCTTTATTCACCTATCCAACCACCGGTTACTTTGATGCCTTCTTCTATTCATTACTTTTTGAAGTAGGCGGACCGGACTTCTACAATAAAGCGATGAGATTTGAAGATGGCATTTGGGAAACTCCTGAAGCAACAAAGGTTTTTGAAATTGTCGGTAAATTAGCAAAATACACTGAAAAAACCACTGTGGCAAATGGAAATGATAAAGACTTCACTAAAAACCAACAATTGATTTTAGACAACAAAGCACTGTTCATGCCGAATGGTACTTGGGTAGTCGGTGAAATGAAAGATGCACCTAGGGCTGATGGCTTTGAATGGGGCATGACCGCTTTACCAGCCATAGAAAAAGGCGGCGATCGCTACGCATTTACGTTCTTTGAACAAATGTGGGTACCGTCTGCAGCTAAAAATAAAGATGGTGCGAAGGATTTCTTAACGTATGTCTATTCTGATGAAGCGGCAGCTATTTTTGCAGAAGCTGGTGCGATTCAACCAATTGAAGGTATTTCCAGCAAACTAACAGGTGACAATAAATTATTTTATAGTATCTATGATAATGGAGCAAAAGCGGGTATGGGCGGGTTTGCTGCAACGGATGCAGTTGAAGGTGTCAGCATGGCTGATACATTATTCGGCACTGTCAACAGTATTGTTTCTGGCGATAAGACTGTGAAAGATTGGCAAAAAGCTGTTGAAAAAGTGAGTGACCAATTACGACCTGCATTAAAATAAACGACCATATAATTTTCACTAAGTTATAACGGTGAGTTACCTTCCTCACCGTTATATTTTATTAATAGAGGTGAGGTAAATGAATAAGAAGAAAGAAAGAAGATTTTTTATCTTCGTTTGTACGGCACCGGCACTTATCTTGTTATCGTTATTTATTCTTGTGCCTACGGTTGAAGTATTTCGGATGTCCTTGTATAAATGGGGTGGATTTTCAAATAACCAAGTATTCGTCGGGTTGGAGAACTTCAGAAAGTTATGGAATGATTTGAACTTCTTTCGTTCTCTCCAAAACAGTATTTTATTAATTGTTGTTGTCACACTCTTCACGATGGTGTTGTCCGTTTTATTTGCAACCTTGTTATCAAGAGAGAAACTGAAGGGCAACAACTTTTTCAGAATTATTTTCTATATCCCCAATATTTTATCAATTGTGGTCATCGCCGGTATCTTTTCAGCTGTTTATGATCCATCAACAGGGTTATTAAATAATTTACTTGCTGTATTTAAACTTGAAAGCCTTCAAAAAATGTGGCTGGGCGATCAGAAAATTGCGATTTACAGCATTGGCGGTGCTCTTGTTTGGCAGGCTGTTGGCTACTATATGGTTATGTACATGTCCAGTATGGCCAGTATTCCCGAAAGTTTCTATGAAGCGTCCTCATTGGAAGGTGCGGGACGAATTACGCAATTTTTCAGTATTACCTTGCCGTTGATTTGGAATAACATTCGGACAACGTTAACCTTCTTCATTATTAGTACGATTAATTTAAGTTTTCTTCTAGTGCAAGCGATGACTGGCGGCGGGCCTGACGGGTCGACAGAAGTATTTTTAAGCTACATGTATAAGCAGGCTTACACAAATTCTTCATATGGTTATGGTATGGCAATTGGGGTAGTAATCTTCTTATTCTCCTTCGCTTTATCGGCTATTATTAGCCAGGTCACCAAACGTGAAGTGCTTGAGTATTAAGGGAGGCCATGGACGATGAAAAAATTTAAAGACATGAGTGCAGATACCGTTTATCGCTTGTTTATCTACGTGGCTCTGATTACATTAGCAATTTCGATTGTTATCCCTGTTGCATGGGTTTTCTTAGCTTCGATTAAGCAAAATGCCGAGTTTTATGGCAGTCCATGGGTCATGCCGAAAGGTTTCTATTTTCAAAACTTCATAGATGCTTTTGAGAAAGCAAATATGGGTTCGTATATGTTGAATTCTATTATGGTGACAGCCTTGGCGCTGTTAATCTTACTAGTTGTCGCTGTGCCGGCATCCTATGTCTTGGCAAGATATACCTTTAGAGGCAGTAAATTAATGAATACCTTGTTTAAAGCCGGATTGTTTATCAATGTGAACTACATTGTCGTTCCAATCTTCTTGATGCTATTGAAAGGGGATACATTCTTACGAGGACAATTTGGAGACGGGTTCTTATTAGACAATTTATTTATTTTAGCAGTGATCTATGCGGCAACGGCTTTGCCATTCACCATTTACTTAATGTCCAGCTATTTCCAAACGCTGCCATCTACGTTTGAAGAAGCAGCGTTTATCGACGGCGCCGGCTATTTTAAAACGATGATTAAAGTTATGATCCCGATGGCCCGGCCAAGCATCATCGCTGTCATCTTATTCAATTTTCTCTCCTTTTGGAATGAATATATTATTGCCCTGACATTGATACCAGGTCCGAATAAAACATTGCCTGTGGGGCTGATGAACTTAATGGCGGCGCAAAAATCTGCTGCAAACTACGGCCAAATGTATGCGGGGATGGTGCTGGTTATGCTGCCAACCTTGATTTTATACATTTTGGTACAAAAGAAATTGACGCAAGGAATGAGCCTTGGCGGATTGAAGGATTAGGAGGATTTACATGAACAAGAGTAAAGGGCGCGTTACCCTGCCAAGTGAGGAAAACTTTCTAACGGAAACAAAGGAATTGTTGGATCGTTGGGGTGCGGATGCGATTCGCGATAGTGATGGAACGAAATTAGATGATGATATCAAACAATTAGATGCAAAAATTTATACGACTTATTTTGTCGCCCGTGGACATAACGAGTTTGCGGAGAAGCATCCGGAAGAATGCCAACAACTTTATTTGATGAGCTTGTTCAATACTGCACTTACGGACACGCTTGAAATTGATTTTATGAATGGGTATTTTGCGGAACAATTGCAGCCGGATTACATTCATGATCCTAAGAAATACTGGGAAGTCATCGACAGGACAACCGGAGAAGTGCTCGACACGAGTGATTGGGAAGTAATTGAGAAGACCAATCGTGTCTTGATCTCTAATGCGATTCCTTGGCATGAATACACCGTGTCATTCTTAGTTTATGCGATCTGGGATCCCACACAAATGTACAATCATATTACCAATGATTGGGGTGAAAAGCCGCATGATATTCCTTTTGATGTTAGGCAGCCCCACTCCAATGAATATATGAAAACCTATTTAAAACAATGGCTGAAAGAAAATCCGGATACGGATGTGGTTAGATTCACCACGTTTTTCTACCATTTTACACTAGTGTTTAATAATCTTGGCAAAGAAAAATTTGTCGATTGGTTTGGTTATGGTGCCAGTGTTTCTGTGGCTGCTCTGGATGCTTTTGAACAAGAAAAAGGCTACCGTTTAAGAGCGGAGGACATCGTTGACAAAGGCTATTACAATACATCTTTCAGAATTCCGACGCAATCTTATTTGGACTACATCGATTTTGTACAAAAGTTTGTTGCTAAGGAAGCTAAGGAGCTTGTCGACATCGTTCATGAAAATGGCAAAGAAGCGATGATGTTTCTTGGTGATAACTGGATTGGGACAGAACCGTACGGAAAATACTTCGAGAGTATCGGATTGGATGCAGTGGTCGGCAGTGTCGGAGGCGGGGCAACCTTAAGGATGATTGCCGATATCCCGCATGTCCGTTACACAGAAGGAAGATTCCTGCCATACTTCTTCCCGGATACATTCTACGAAGGCAACAATCCCGTGATTGAAGCCAATGAAAACTGGTTAACGGCCAGAAGAGCATTACTTCGGAATCCTGTCGATCGGATTGGCTACGGAGGATATTTAAGCTTGGCTTATCAATTCCCGGAATTTGTCACCTATATTGAAAAAGTGACCGATGAATATCGTGAAATCTATGAAACAATTAAAGGCATCAAGCCTTATACGGGCATGAAAGTCGCGATTTTGAATTCGTGGGGTGGCCTTCGGACTTGGCAGACCCATATGGTGGCACATGCTTTATGGTATAAGCAAATTTATTCGTATTTAGGTGTTTTGGAGTCTTTAAGCGGAGCTGCAGTAGAAGTCACGTTTATAAGTTTTGATGAAGTGATCAACCATGGTGTACCGAAGGATGTTGATGTCATCATTAATGCGGGCGATGCCGGGACTGCTTTTTCCGGTGGTGCGAACTGGGCCAATGAAACGTTGGTCACCACAATCAGAGCTTGGATTCATAATGGCGGTGGCTTCGTGGGGATTGGAGAACCGACTGCCTATCACCACGGAGGCCATTATTTTCAATTAGCAACGGCACTGGGTGTTGACAAAGAACTGGGATTCAGTTTATCAACAGATAAATATTTTGTCACTCCTGTTGAACAGCATTTTATTTCCGCTGATTGTACCCGATTCGATTTTGGGGAAGGAATGAAAAATATTTATGCGTTGTCTGAGGAAACAGAAATCATCGAGTACTCGAATGGGGAAGTCCATCTTTCCAGTCATGCTTTTGGAAAAGGCAGAGCCATCTATCTAGCGGGTCTTCCTTATAGTGAAGAAAACACTCGTCTCTTGATGCGCGCGTTGTTCTATGCTGCCCACAAAGAGGAAGAGTTCCATAAATGGCATGCCAGCAACATCTATTGTGAGGTCCATGCATTCCCATCTGCTCAGAAAGTGGCGATTGTCAACAATTCACTGAAGGAACAAACAACGTTTGTTTATGACGGGCAAGGCAACTGTAAAGAAGTAACATTGGTACCTAGTGAAATCCGCTGGGAGGAGTTTTCAAATGAAGCATAAAGGTCTAGTCATTATAAGGATTGTTGTGTTCATCATTTGTCTGGCGTTAATCATAATCGGTCAAAAGACAGCCGGTAAACTCGAACTCGGTATCATGTCAGTCGGATTAGCCGGCCTCTTGGGTCTGATTTACGATTATAATCGAAAATTCATATAGTGATTGACAGTAAAACTTTATTGAGCCGAATTAGGTGCTTCATTAAAGTTTTACTTTTTACAAATCGTCTAGAGGCTTAAATTCAAAATTAGAGGTGCGGACAAATGAAAAAAGCAATCGGGATTGATATTGGCGGGACAAAGATTGCAGTGGGAATCATCTCGGATTCGGGCGAACTGCTTGAACGTGCGGAAGTAAAAAGTGATTCTTCAGACAGGGAAAAAATGTTTGATAGAGTCGTAGAAGCGGTGGATCAAGTTCTTGAAAAATCATCTCTATCCATCATTGATATCGAGGGTATTGGCGTTGGCGTACCAGGAAAAGTGGACCGTGAGAAGGGCATCGCTGTTTTTCAAAGTAATTTGCCTTGGCAGCAGTTTCCGATTACAGCCCGTTTACAGGAGCGATTTGGTACTGAACGGATCACGATTGACAACGATGTCTATATGGCGGCTTATGCAGAATGGATAGCAGCACAGGTAAAAAGGGCGGAAACCTTTGTCTACGTGACGATTAGTACGGGAATCTCCTGTTCTATCATCCACAAAGGTTTATTTTTTAGAGGAGCAGGATTTGCCGGGGAGTTGGGTCTGATTCCGGTGCTTTCGGAGGGTGTCAATGAACGGTTGGAAAAACTCGCTGCCGGACCAGGGATCCAGAAATTAGCCAAAAAGGGATTGTTAGTAGATACCCTTTCAACCAAGGATGTTTTTACTGGCTATCTAAATGGAGTACGGGAATACCAGCCAATTATAGAAGAGATGACAGGACATTTAGCTCAAGGCCTTTATACGATTTCTTGTCTTTTGGATCCACACAGAATGGTTTTCGGCGGCAGTGTCATCGTGAATAATCCTTTTCTGCTTGCGTTAATCAAAGAAAAGCTAAAAATCTATCAGATTCCTGAACAACAGCACCTTTTAGCTCAAATGAGCATTAGTACATTAGCACAGAATAATGGGATTATCGGTGCGGGATTACGAGTATTTGAAGGGATGGAATGAGGAATCGCCGGTCTTCGTTCGTTAAGAGAATGATTGTAGAGGAGCGAAAGATATGTTTACTTTTAGTCAAGAAAAATTAGTGTCTTTAGGTGCATCGATTACGACAGCGGAAATTAAGCAGCAGCCAGATTTATGGGATGAAACTTATTCATTGTATACAAAGAAACGAGTTGAGATCCAAGCGTTTTTGCAAAAACTTGAAGAGCTGCATGAACGAATCCGTGTCATTTTTACAGGTGCCGGAACTTCTGCCTATGTTGGTGACACGATCACACCTTATTTAAAAGGAAAAGTGGATGAAAGAAAGTGGGAATTGCTTAGTGTTCCGACTACCACTTTGGTGTCTAACCCTTATCAATTTTTAAAAGTAGATTTCCCGACATTGTTGGTTTCATTTGCTAGAAGTGGCAATAGCCCCGAAAGTGTCGCGACCGTAGAAATTGCTGAACAAATGGTAACCGACTTCTATCAGTTAACGATTACCTGTGCAAAAGATGGTGAATTAGCCAAGCGGGGCACAGGGGATGAAAATAACCTCGTGTTGTTGATGCCTGAAAAAGCAAATGATCAAGGCTTTGCCATGACCGGGAGTTACTCATGCATGGCGCTGACGGCATTGCTCCTTTTTGATACGCTGCATGTGGAAGAAAAATGGTCAATAGTGAAAATGCTTCGCCAAATGGGGGAAAGTGTCATTAGCAGGGAAGATGCCATCCAAAAAATCATCGACAGCGATTTTGATAGGATCATTTATCTTGGCTCGGGAAGTTTAGAAGGCTTGACGAGAGAAGCACAATTAAAAGTATTAGAGTTGACAGCAGGTAAAATTGTTACCTCCTTTGATTCATCGTTGGGATTCCGGCACGGTCCTAAATCGTTTGTTAATGAAAAATCGCTGGTTTTTGTTTTTGTTTCAAACCATCCTTATACCCGTCAATACGACTTAGATATTTTAAAAGAATTACAGCAGGATCGTATTGCCAACACTATATGTGCAATCGAGGTTGATGGGGAAACAAACTATGATGGGGACACGTTCTTATTCGGCAGTGAGGCCCAATATGTACCGGATGCATACCTGGCACTGCCATATGTCATGATTGGTCAAACAGTCTCACTATTATCTTCCATTAAGGTCGGTAATACACCGGATACCCCTTCACCGTCAGGCACGGTGAACCGTGTCGTAAAGGGTGTCACCATTTATGAAATCTAAATTTATTTATGCGGAGAGATTCTTTCTAGAAGACACGGTGACAGGTCCTGGGTTTCTTGAAATCAACAATGGGGAATTCGGGAATTTTACGAAAAATAAGCCCAATCACCCAGCAGAAATTATTGATTATCAGGGGAGTTGGATTGCACCCGGTTTAGTGGACACACATATCCATGGATTTAATGGACACGATGTCATGGATAATGACTTCGAAGGAATGAATCTGATTTCTGAAGGGCTGTTATCGTGCGGTGTAACCTCTTTTTTACCTACTACTTTAACCTCTTCAACGGAGTCATTGAATAAAGTGGTTGAAATGATTGGTGCCAATTACAACAATGTGCAAGGAGCAAAAATAAAAGGGATCTTTTTAGAGGGGCCATTTTTCACTGAAAAACATAAAGGGGCGCAAAACACAAAATACTTTGGTGACCCTTCTATCGATAAATTGAAAAAATGGCAGGAACTATCCAATCAATCGATAAAAAAAATTGCGATTGCACCTGAAAGAAAAGGTGTGGCTGAATTTGTTGAATATGCCGTGAAAGAAGGTATTGTGGTTGCTTTAGCACATAGTGAGGCGACGTACGAAGAAGCAAAGCAAGCAGTTGATAAGGGAGCTTCAATTTTTGTTCATACCTACAATGGAATGAGCCCACTACATCATCGTGAACCTGGGATGGTCGGGGCGGCCATGAATCTAAAAAATGTGTTTGCCGAAATTATTTGTGACGGGCATCATGTTCATCCCATTGCCGCTAGCATTTTAATGAATATACGCAGCAGGAAAGAAACTGTGATGGTGACCGATTGTATGATGGCTGGCGGCATGCCGGAAGGTCACTATCAACTGGGAGAATTTCCTGTGGAAGTGAAAGATGGTGCAGCTCGCTTGGAAAGCGGAGGTTTAGCCGGCAGCATTCTGCAATTGAAAGATGCCGTTAAAAATGCCGTCAAATGGGGGATTGCCACACCGGCGGAAGCCATTTATATGGCAAGTACAGGTCCCGCTAAAAGTGTTCAAATCGATGGAGAATGCGGAAAAATCGCGGTCGGGTACGCAGCTGACTTTATTGTCTTGAATCCGGAGCTGGATTTAACCGCGACTTACCTCGATGGAATCTGCCGTTATCAAGCTTAGAACTTCAAACAGAAAGAGGAAGTGCGATGATTTTAGCTGTCACAATGAATCCATCCGTTGATATTTCCTATCCAATCGATGAATTCAAGTTAAATGATGTCAACCGTGTGGAAAATGTCTGTAAAACGGCCGGTGGAAAAGGCTTGAATGTTGCCCGAGTGGTCGTACAAATGGAAGAGGAAGTCCTTGCAACAGGTGTCCTTGGTGGAATGATTGGTGAATACATCATTCAGGAATTAACTAAAGGCAGCATTCAAAATGACTTTTTGAAAATCAATCAAGAATCACGAAACTGTATCGCCATTCTTCATGAAGGAAAGCAAACGGAGATTTTAGAATCCGGGCCAACGTTATCTAGTGAAGAAGGGAGAGCTTTTCTACAAAAATTTGAAAGTCTGCTTGCTAAAGTTTCACTTGTTACCATTTCAGGCAGTTTACCCAAAGGGTTACCAACTGATTTTTACCATCAAATGTTGGAGATTAGTCACGAAAAGGGAATTCCAGTGATATTAGATTCGTCAGGGGAATCATTAAAACATGCCTTGTTGCATCCAGAAAAACCATTTGCCATTAAACCGAATGGAACGGAATTGTCTCAGTTGCTTGGCATCGAGGTCGGAGATACGATCAGTAGTTTGAAAAAGGCTGTAGACAATTACTTGTTTAACGGGATTGAATGGATTGTCGTGTCAATGGGTGGTGAAGGTGCCTTTGTCAAGCATGGTGGCAATTATTATCGAATCACGCTCCCTGAAATCAACGTGATCAATCCGGTTGGATCCGGTGATGCCACCGTTGCCGGATTAGCTGTTGCATTGAATTGCCATCAGACCGTAGAAGTGGTGCTGAAAACGGCGATGACTACTGGGATGTTAAATACCATGGAAGCCGGAACTGGTTTTATTAATATGAACAAGTTCAAACGGTACTTTAATGAAGTTAAAGTTGAAAAATTAGATTAAGAGAGGAGATTGACGATGCTAGAACTAACTAAGAATAAATGGGATGCACTAAAACGTTTATCAGATGAGAATGGCGTGATTGGAGCTTTAGCAATTGATCAACGCGGTTCATTGAAAAAAATGATTGCGTCTGGAGAGGCCAGTCATGTGGGGGATGAAAGTATCATCCGATTCAAAGAATTGGTTTCTGAGGAATTAACACCTTTTGCAACAGCGATTCTGTTAGATCCGGAATATGGTCTTCCAGCAGCAAAGGTCCGCAGCAAAAACTCAGGCTTACTAGTGGCGTATGAAAAAACTGGCTACGATGCCTCAGAAGCGGGACGGTTGCCGGATCTATTACCGGAATGGTCAGTGAAACGATTAAAGGAAGCGGGCGCCGATGCGATCAAGTTCTTACTCTATTATGATGTCGATGAAGATGAAAAAATTAATAACTATAAACATGTCTATATGGAACGTGTGGGGTCCGAATGTGCGGCCGAAGATCTTCCTTTTTTCTTGGAAATTGTCTCGTATGATGCTGAAAATGCTAATGTAAAAGGTAAGGCGTACGCAAAAATAAAACCTCATAAAGTGATTGGAGCGATGAAGGAGTTTACTAAACCGCAATACCATGTCGATGTGCTTAAGGTAGAAGTTCCGGTAGATATGAATTTTGTGGAAGGCTATACAGAAGGAGAAGCCGTATACAGCAAAGAAGAAGCTGCTTCATTTTTCAAAGAACAAAGCGAAGCAACCGAGCTGCCGTTTATCTTTTTAAGTGCGGGAGTTAGTGCAGAGCTATTTCAAGAAACTTTGAAATTTGCGAAAGGATCTGGTTCCACCTTTAACGGCGTGTTATGCGGCCGGGCAACATGGAAAGACGGTGTCGCCCCTTTCGCTTCAAATGGTGAAGAAGCAGGCCGCGGATGGTTACAGGAGAACGGTAGAAGGAATATCGAAGAACTGAACTTAGTATTGAAAGAAACAGCCAGTTCTTGGTTTAATAAAGCAAATTAATGAAGCAAGGGGCATTATTCCAGCTTCATCAGCGAATGGTGACTAACACCGTTCGTTTTTTTATGCAATTCACTAAAAAGCAATATTTCTAAAAATTTAGACAATATCTCTGTTGTGAAAGCGTTTTAATAAAAGTAAGCTAGATTACAAGTAGAAGGTGATATTGGATGTTAAAGCATCGTCTACTATTAAAATATTAATTTTAAAGGAGAAGAGGAATTGAGCATGAACAATTACAAGAGATTTAGCTATACACTGCTTGCACTTGTGTTATTTTTGCCAACGTTCTTGACGGGTTTCATTCCGCCATTACGTGCAGTAGCGGAAGTGACGAATCCATGGGTTACCATTTCATCGGGAGGAAATGAAGTAAATGAAATGGTTAACCAGAATGGGAAGGCATATGCAAGGCTCGGAGCAGGTACTGGAAATGACAATGGAGCCAAATCAGCTATTTTTCGAGAAGAAAAGGCTGCGGCAAAAGAATCAGGAACGATGGAATATACCTTTATTCCAGAATTGAATGGGGCAGATACCAGATTTGGTTTCTATCCACATTATATTGATACTAATAATTTTGTCTTTGTAGGGTATGACGCAGCAGGGTGGTTCTATGAATACAAATATAAGGGCAGCGGAACCTGGTTAAACACTAGACCAAGTGTACCACTTCCGGAAGTAGGAACTAAACATTCTATTAAAATTGAATATAGTGGAACCACTTTTAATGTTACATTAGATGGCCAAGATTTATTTGGATCGGTTACCTTATCCAATGATGTAAATAACCTCCTTACTGGTAAGGAAGCGGTTAAACTGGGCGCTTATGGAAGTAAAAACAGCCAAGTACTCATTGAATTAGGGGATGCTCCTGAAGACGGAGGCGCAAACCCAGGTGACGTGGAACCTGTCGACATTACGGACAACCAACTGACAGAAGGGGATTTTAGAATCCTCTCAGGTGACGGAAGCGTTACCTATAATCAAGATGGTTCAGCAACTTTCAAGGTTACCTCTACCCAAAAGAATCGAATAGTCTACAATAAAATGGAAGGAATTAAGAATGGTATTTTTGAAGCTGATATTACTCCAGCAACGAACGCGATGAACCGTTTCGGTCTAATCTATCGTGTTCAAAGTCCATCCGCCTACACGTATGTGGGAACGGGAGACCAGAACAATCAGTATTTCGGAGAGACCTTTGGTCCTTCTAACAAATGGACGGCGATGACATCAGACCTGCCATTAGAAGCAAATAAAACCTATCATTTACGAATGAAATTCATGGATGATACAGCTACTTTATACATTAATGATAAAAAGGTAAATAGCTGGACGTTATCAGGCGGTGTCGATAAAGCAGGTTTACTTGGATTTGAAAAGAGCCGTGGTGCCGCCGACATTACGATTTCAAACATCAAAATTAAAGAATACTTTCCACCTAAAGCGCCAGATACTCCTCCGGTAGAGGATACATTAAGCTCAGATTTTATGAATGTCACCATTGACCAAGTATTCCCGCGTGTCATCGAATACCGTGTGGGCGATAAGGTAATGGACGGACAAAAATCTCCTGTTTACGGATTGAAAGTGAACGGTACACTTTACTATCCAGAGGTAGGCTTTGAAAAGCTCAGTAATAGTGAAGCATTGTATTCCTTAAAGGTAAGCGATGAAGATGAAGACCTTGATGCAGTGATTAAAGTTTCATTAAAAGTTCAAAGAAATAAAGTAATCTATACCTTTGAGGAAATCAACAATGCCAAGGGTGCAAAAATCGAATCGGTTGAACTAGCTGATCTGGACTTTATCTCCGTCAATTCAGCTCAAACTAACGCGAAAGCCAAATTTACAAATCTTAGCGGAGATGTGACAAAACCGGGGGATGTTGACGTTACTGTCGATTCAACTTTGGGAGGCATTGGAACTTCTGAAAGATACTACACTGCTTTTCTTTCAACGGACAAATTAAGTGCAGGTGTATGGTCCAGTTCGGAAGTTGACGGCTACCGTAACTTAGTGGCTAATCGTTATCAGAATAAAGATGGTTCGAAAGCCATCGGGATTGGTTCCAGCTTGCTTTATTTTCAAAGAGAATTTATGTCAGAAGCACAAAAGACTAAACCTACTGTAAAAATTGCAATTGCTGACGATTTAAATAAAGATGATGAAGTTGACTGGCAGGACGGTGCGATTGCTTACCGCGAAATCATGCAGAACATCAAAGGGTCAGAAGATGTAAACAATCTTGTTGGCACTCGTATTGCCATGAATTTTGGATCACAAGCACAACAGCCATTCCTAAAAACATTGGATAATGTTAAAAAGGTAGCACTCGCTACAGATGAATTAGGCCAGGCTGTACTATTAAAAGGATATGGAAATGAAGGTCATGATAGCGCGCACCCGGATTACGGTAATGTTGGTGAACGAATCGGCGGCGCTGACGATTTAAAAACGCTTATTAGTGAAGGTCATAAGTACAACTCTGAATTTGGTGTCCATATTAATGCTCAGGAAACGTATCCTGAAGCCAAAGCATTTAATGAAGATTTTATTGATGGTCCAAATGCCAAAGGCTGGGGCTGGCTGGACCAATCCTATACTATCAATAAATTAAAAGATTTGTATTCTGGGACACGAGCAAAAAGATTGGATGAATTAAAAGCTGCTGCACCAGGTCTTGACTTTATCTATTTGGATGTATGGTATCAGGATCAGTGGGAATCTGATCGAGTGGCAGAACAATTTATGGATAGAGGTTGGAGGGTTTCAACTGAGTTTGGTACTGCAGTAGCTAATTATTCAACATGGCAGCACTGGGCAACAGATAAGAATTACGGTGGGCCATCAAGCAAGGGAATCAACTCAGAAGTACTCCGCTTTATTAGCAATCATCAAAAAGATTCTTGGGTATTGAACTGGCCTGAAGCAGGCGGAACGGCTGATCATCCATTGCTTGGCGGATTTGAATTAGCCGGTTTCGAGGGATGGCAATCAGATAAGAACTTTGACCAGTTTATTCAAATGACATTTGATACAAATATTCCAACTAAATTTTTACAAAAGTATTATGTTACTGATTGGACAGATGTAAAAGGTGACAAAAACAAAACTAACCTTGAAAAAGAAATCAAGTTAAAAGACCCAAGTAATGGTGATGATGTGGTTGTAACTAGGAAAGACAACTCCAGAGAGCGTGTTATTACACTTAATGGAAATGTTGTCCTTGATGAACATGCTTATTTACTTCCTTGGGTGGAACAAGATTTTAAAAATCCAACACCTGCTGCTGAAAAATTGTATCATTGGAATTTGGAAGGCGGTACTACAACTTGGACATTGCCAGATGGATTTGTTGGTCCATCTAAAAAGGTTTATGTGTACAAATTGACCGATAAAGGCCGAACAGATGTGCAGAAAGTCGAAGTGGTCAATAATCAGGTAACCTTGACAGCTGAGGCAGCAACGCCATATGTTGTTATTCCGGATAAAAAAGAGAAGGGTTTACAAGTCGATGACTGGAGCAACGGTACTCATGTCTATGACACAGGATTCAATTCAGGAACCGTTAAAGATGAAGTGACAAAAGTGGCAGGAGATAAAGATGCTGTCAGTGTCATCAGAACGAATCAAAATGGAACAGCCCGTAATGTAAGCAGCGGCGACTATTATTTGAATATGGGAAGCCCATCGAAAAATACAACCGTTTCCCGCTCGATTACTGACCTGGTGCCAGGTAAAGACTATGTGGCAGAGGTATATGTAGAGAACAATAGTGATGTGAAAGCTGGAATCAAAGTAACTGGCGGGGTGAAAGATGTAAGTAATTATACGCTGCGCAGCCTGCAAAAGAACTTTGTGAAAGCAGACTCTCATGCTTCTAATGATGGGTACAATAGCAAAATGCAAAGGATGCAGGTAAGCTTTACGGCTACATCAAAAAAGGCTGAAATCATTCTAAGCCGTGAGGCCGGAGAAGGAACCACCAAATTTGATGATATTCGGGTCGTTCAAAAGTCATTGACAAATAATGTCTTATCAGGGGTATTTGAACAAGATTTTGAATCGGTCGTGCAAGGAATTTACCCATTTGTGATTGGTAATACGGAAGGGGTAGAAGACAACAGAGTTCATTTGTCTGAGTTACATGCTCCTTATACACAAAAAGGATGGGCAGGTAAAAAATTAGTAGATGATGTCTTAGGCGGAAATTGGTCCGTTAAAGTAAATACCGGAAACAAAGGCTTAGTGTATCGCACGATTCCGCAACACTTCCACTTTGAACCGGGAGTAACCTATAAAGTATCCTTTGACTATCAAAGTACTGCCAATGCCTATCGCTTTATCTCAGGTAATCAAGAAATTGATGTTAGAGATATTACAGCGGCCAAGGGACTAAGTTTGAATAATACGCTTCCGGCATCTGCCACTACCAAAACGGCTGAGTTTACAGTCACTGGTTCCGACAATGAGCAAACCTATATTGGAATTTTCAGCGATGGAGCTAGTGTGAATGAAGATACCGGGGCAGGAACATTTATTTTAGATAACCTTCGGATTGAACAGGTGAAATAGAGTTGAAGAGGGAAGTGCTTCTGACACTTCCCTCTATTTAAATATAGAAGAAACAGACTCAATTTCTTAATAAAGCCTTTTGATAAATGTTTATTTTAAAGAAAATGAGTCTATCCTTAAATTAGGCACAAGTTTGCTTGCATACCGTCGGAAAATTTAATACAATAACCGTAATACTTTATATTTCAAAAGACAGTGATCAGGAGTAGTAGTGGTTCTTACCCGTACAAGAGAGTTGACGGCTGGTGAAAGTCAACCGGGTACATCACGAACTCGCCTTTGAGTTGCAAGCGTGAAGGATAGTAAGGCTTGCCGTTTTCCGCGTTAAGGATGAATGAAGCGAGTGCAGACTAAATGCACTAATGTGGGTGGTACCGCGGGAAGATACATACAATCCTCTCGTCCCTTTTGGGATGAGGGGTTTTTTATTTTTTTTTAGGAGGAAGAGCATTATGAGTTTCGACCATAATCACATCGAACAGAAGTGGCAAAAGAAATGGGAAGTAGAAAAAACATTTAAAACAAGCGAAGAATATGACAAAAGAAAATTCTACGCTTTAGATATGTTTCCATACCCGTCAGGAGCCGGACTACATGTTGGACACCCTGAAGGCTACACAGCAACCGACATCCTCTCCCGCTTAAAGCGGATGCAGGGATACAATGTTCTTCATCCAATGGGCTGGGATGCATTCGGTTTACCTGCGGAACAATACGCATTGGATACGGGGAATGACCCAGCGGAATTTACAGAACATAATATCAATACGTTCCGCCGCCAAATTAAATCATTAGGATTCTCTTATGATTGGGATCGTGAAGTCAATACAACCGACCCTGAATACTACAAATGGACGCAATGGATTTTCTTGAAACTATTTGAAAAAGGCTTAGCCTATGTCGATGAAGTAGCGGTAAACTGGTGCCCTGCACTTGGAACTGTACTAGCGAACGAAGAGGTCATTGATGGCAAAAGTGAACGCGGCGGTCACCCGGTGGAACGCCGTCCGATGAAACAATGGATGTTAAGAATCACTGCATACGGTGACCGTTTACTTGAAGACCTTGAAGAGCTTGATTGGCCGGAAAGCTTAAAGGAAATGCAGCGTAACTGGATCGGTCGTTCAGAAGGTGCGGAAGTAACTTTCTCTATTGAAGGTCACGACGAGACATTCACTGTATTCACTACTCGACCAGATACCTTATTCGGTGCGACCTATGCGGTGCTTGCGCCTGAACATGCGTTTGTTGATAAAATTACAACGGCTGAACAGCGTGCTGCGGTTGATGCTTATTTAGATAAAGTAAAAACGAAGAGCGACCTAGAGCGGACAGACCTTGCAAAAGAGAAAACTGGCGTATTTACCGGTGCTTATGCTATCAATCCTGCCAACGGTGAGAAAATGCCAATCTGGATTGCTGATTATGTACTAGTAAGCTATGGAACTGGTGCTATCATGGCGGTTCCTGCACATGATGAACGTGACTATGAATTCGCAAAGGAATTTAACTTGCCGATTAAAGCTGTTGTTGCTGGTGGAGATATTGAAAAAGAAGCCTATACAGGAGACGGAGAACATATTAACTCTGATTTCTTAAATGGTTTGGATAAAACGGAAGGCATTCAAAAAATGATTGCTTGGTTAGAAGAAAAAGGGATCGGCACCAAAAAGGTAACTTTCCGTTTACGTGACTGGTTATTTAGCCGTCAGCGTTATTGGGGTGAACCAATTCCGATTATTCATTGGGAAGATGGTACAATGACAGCCGTTCCAGAAGACCAACTTCCATTAATGCTACCAAAAACTACAGAAATCCGTCCATCAGGGACTGGGGAATCACCATTAGCCGTCATCGCTGAATTCGTGAATGTTGTGGACCCGGCAACAGGTAAAAAGGGACGTCGTGAAACCAATACAATGCCGCAATGGGCGGGCAGCTGCTGGTATTATTTACGCTATATCGATCCGGAAAATGATCAGGCACTTGCTTCACAGGAAAAATTAAATCATTGGCTTCCAGTTGATATCTACATTGGCGGTGCCGAACATGCCGTGTTGCATTTACTTTATGCGCGCTTCTGGCACAAGTTCTTGTACGATATCGGTGTCGTCCCTACTAAAGAACCATTCCAAAAGCTATTTAACCAAGGAATGATTTTAGGTGAAGGTAATGAAAAAATGAGTAAGTCAAAAGGGAATGTGGTAAACCCAGACGATATCGTTGACAGCCACGGTGCTGATACTCTTCGTCTTTATGAAATGTTCATGGGACCGCTTGATGCATCGATTGCTTGGTCGACAAACGGGTTAGATGGTTCCCGCCGCTTCTTAGATCGGATCTGGCGCTTATTGGTTGAGGAAAACGGTGAATTAAATCCGAAGATTCAATCCAACGAAGAAACTTCAAGTTTAGAAAAAGTCTATCATCAAACCGTGAAAAAAGTAACGGAGGATTATGAAGGCTTACGATTTAATACGGCGATTTCACAAATGATGGTATTTATTAATGAAGCCTATAAAGCAACTGTACTTCCGAAAGAGTACATTGAGGGATTTGTTAAATTACTTGCACCAATTTGCCCGCATATCGCGGAAGAGCTATGGGAAAAGTTAGGTCACAGGGAAACGATAACTTACCAAACATGGCCTGCCTATGATGAAGCGAAACTAGTCGATGATGAAGTTGAAATTGTCATCCAGGTTAATGGCAAAGTAAAAACAAAACTTATGGTACCAACAGATGCAAGCAAAGAGTCACTTGAAGGCATTGCAATGGAAGATGCCCACATAAAAGAACAAATTGAAGGAAAAACAATTCGCAAGGTAATAACAGTTCCAGGAAAACTTGTTAATATTGTAGCAAATTAGAATAATTAATCGGCCCCATCGCTGGGGCTGTTTTTCTAAAAGGGGATGGACTTAATGGAACAAATTCCAACGATTACACCAGAAGAATTACAAAAGAAGCTTGAGGCAGGGGAAAAACTTGAGCTTGTCGACGTAAGGGAAGATGAAGAAGTAGTATTCGGAATGGTCCCTGGGGCTACCCATATTCGCATGGGCGACATTCCTACTAAACTCGACTATTTTGACAAAAACAAAGAATATATTTTTATCTGCCGCTCAAGTGGCCGCAGTGGCAATGTCTGTAATTACCTGCACGACCAAGGCTATAAGGTCCGCAATATGGTTGGCGGCATGCTCGCATGGACTGGAGAGACCGAATACACAGAATAACCGATTCCGCCATGGAATCGGTTTTTTTTGATAGCCGATTTTTTTTCGCAGACTTTGTTAATAACCACTGCCTGAACATCGTTTCTATTTATTCACTCTTGACCAAGACTATCTCCCTCCTTTTAATCATTTCGATGGATTTAGCATAGCCGTGATTTACAAGCGCCGACTTCTAAATGTGAAACTGTCTTTCTAAGAAGGAGTTTACAAGGTGAATCTTAAAATAAACTTAATTTTTCAATCTATTTATTTTTAAAATTCAGATAAGTTGTTAATAATAGTAGTAAAAAAGAGAGGGAGAGAGAAAAGTGATACAGGTTAAGTTGTTTGACCGGGAGCATGAGAAGGATTTAGAGAAGGAAATGAATCGTTTTTTAAAAGGAATAGATGAAACTAGCCTGCTCGATATTAAATATAATGTGGCCGCTATGGCGGAGGAAGAAGAAGAGGAGCAGATTTATTGTTTTTCAGCGATGATTATTTACAAGGCCTGACAAATAGTCAGACCTTTTTATTTTTTGCAGATTGGGCAGCGTTTGTTCCAGCCAGCCTTCCAGTCACAAGTGCCGAGGTAACATTATATCCTCCCGTATAACCATGAACATCAAGGATTTCACCGCAAAAGTATAACCCATTCATTAATTTAGAGCCCATCGTTTGCGGCTCGATTTCTTTAACAGACACGCCTCCGCCGGTAACAAATGCTTTTTCAAGAGGCAGAGTCCCATTTACTTTAATCAAGAATTGCTTGCAGGTTTTTGTAAAACTACGAATTTTTTCATTGGAAATCGTGCCACCCTGCTCAGCTGGGTCAATCCCATTAGTTTCTAATAGAAAAAGTAGATAACGTTCAGGAAGGAGCCCTTTTAACGTGTTTTTAATACTTTTCTTTGGTTCGGCTTTGACGAGTTTGATAATCTCTTGAAAAACTTCTTCTTCTTTTTTATCAGGCAAGACATCGAGGCTCATCGTTACTTCTTTGAGATTCCACTTCTTCAGGGCTTTGACCACGAACTGACTGCAGCGAAGTACAGCAGGTCCGCTGAGTCCAAAATGAGTAAAGATCATATCCATGCGATGCGAGATAATTGGCTTTCCTTTTGGATTTAACACACTTAAGTCAACGCTTCTTAGCGATAAACCTTGGAGGGTTTTGTTTTTAATAAAAGGTTCGCTAGAGGTGACCGGGACTTCCGTTGGGAATAAATCCGTAATGGTATGTCCTGCTTTTTTCGCCCAGGCATAGCCATCACCCGTTGAACCGGTATGTGGAACGGACTTTCCTCCAACAGCAATCACAATCGATTTAGCTGATAATTTTTGACCGTCCTTCAACAAGACAGCAGAAACAGTTCCATTTTCATAGAATAGGTCTTCAACAGGGCTATTCTTAAAAATCCTGACATGAAGCTTTTCTAATTGAGTTAATAGCGCGTCAACGACCGATTGAGCCTTATTGGAAACGGGGAACATTCTCCCGTGATCTTCTTCCTTTAATTCAATTCCTAATTTTTCAAAGAACTTAATAATATCTTCATTACTAAAGATTGAAAAGGCACTATATAAAAACTTACCATTTCCCGGCAAGTGCTTGATAATTTCCTCAATTGGGAGGCGATTTGTTACGTTACAGCGCCCGCCGCCGGATATTGCCAGCTTTCTGCCGAGCTTGTCACCTTTATCAATTAATAATACCTTGGCACCTTTTTCACCAGCCGCAATCGCTGCCATTAACCCAGAAGGTCCGCCGCCGATGACAATTACATCATAATTCATATTTCCACCACTTTTCATTAATCCATCACTCCATTATAAACATTTATCATCAAAATAAAACGAATGTGGCTAGTTTTTCATAAAATTAACTTGGTTGTTAGTAGCGCGAGAGTGAAAGAAGTTGTAAACTACTAATAGTGTGCAAAAAAAGTCGAAATTCGTTTGTGAAAAAGCGCACGCATTTCTTCGGGTAGGAAGGGATTCTATGCAATCAAAGCTTTTGCGAGGAACATTTATTTTAACCTTTGGAACAATACTATCTAAGGTTATCGGATTAATTTATGTTATTCCGTTTTATCAAATTGTTGGGAAATACGGGACGCAGCTTTATTCTTACTCGTATGTCCCTTATACCATCTTTATCAGTATCGCAACCGCAGGTGTACCACTGGCAGTTTCAAAGTTTATTGCTAAATATAACGCGCTTGAAGAGTATGCCGTTGGCCGGAAGCTCTTTAAATCGGGACTGGTGGTCATGCTCCTAACCGGGTTTGCCGCATTCTTAGTCATGTATTTTGCAGCACCGCTATTGGCAGGGCTAAGCCATCCCGGTAAAGGACAAATGGCCAATGTCATAACTGTGATTAGAGCGGTTAGTTTTGCCTTGATTGTTGTTCCATTTATGAGCTTAATCAGAGGTTATTTTCAAGGACACCAATCAATGGGACCTTCAGCCGTTTCACAAGTCGTCGAACAAATTGTACGAATTGTTTTCACCCTTGCAGGGGCCTATATTGTTCTGAAATTTTTAAATGGGACAATTGTTTCCGCCGTTAGTGTGGCTACCTTCGCGGCGTTTATCGGAGCTATCGGGGGATTAGCTGTTTTATTTTGGTATTGGTTTAAAAGAAAGTCCTATTTAAATGAGCTTCTTGAGCATGATAAAGGGACGATTAATGTCTCCTTAAAGGATATATACAAAGAAATTTTCATATATGCGGCACCCTTCGTTTTTGTTGGGATTGCGAATCCATTATTTCAATTCATTGATCAAATTACGATGACACGAGCCATGATGGATGTTGGGATTAATCAGAAATTGGCGGATACAGCTTTTGGGATCTTGAATTTTGAGTCCCATAAAATTGTTATTATTCCTGTATCACTCGCAACTGCCTTTTCATTAACGTTAGTACCGAGCATTACAAAGGCATTTGTAGAAAATGACCGCAAGAACTTAAACCATCAATTAAACCAGACTTTTCAAGTAATGCTCTATTTAACCTTACCAGCGGCGATTGGGCTTTCTTTATTGGCAGAGCCGGTTTACACAGCATTTTATGAACACGATAGTCTTGGGACACAAGTATTAGCAGCATATGCACCCGTTGCGATTCTTTTTTCTCTCTATTCTGTCACGGCGGCTATTTTGCAGGGGATTAACGAGCAGCGCTTTACCATCTTAAGCTTACTTGTTGGTCTGTTACTAAAACTTGCTCTTAACATGCCATTAATAAAAATGTTTGAAACAAGAGGGGCCGTTCTTGCTACCGCACTTGGATATACTGCGGCAATTGTCATTAACCTAATTGTTATTAAGTCATTTTCAGGCTATCGATACCTGCTCGTGTGGAGAAGAAGTTTATTAATTGTCATCTTCGCAGGATTAATGTGGGCCGGAACAGAGATTGTCTACAAATTACTATTATTATTCCTTTCACCTGCATCGAAGAGTCAATCCGTTTTGCTTATTCTAATCAGTGCCGGAGTTGGGGCTGTTATCTATTTTTACTTAGGACTGAAATCAGGACTAGTGAACCGCTTATTTGGTAATAGGGTTGATCGAATTAAGCAAAAACTAAGGTTAAGATTTTAAAAAATCTTCTTAAAAAGGAGATGGAACAGTTGAGAATTGATAAAATGCTGGCTAATCTTGGCTATGGCAGCCGGAAAGAAGTGAAGCAGCTTCTAAAAAGCAGTGCGGTCAAGGTTGATGATGTAGTCGTCAAGGATGCAAAACAGCATGTGGATCCATCTATACAAACCGTGACATTAAATGGAGAAGTTATTGAATATAAAGAATT
Source organism: Neobacillus drentensis NBRC 102427 (assembly GCF_001591445.1). Lineage (GTDB taxonomy): Bacteria > Bacillota > Bacilli > Bacillales > Cytobacillaceae > Neobacillus > Neobacillus drentensis. Next base: position 28,592 of record NZ_BCUX01000025.1, read on the forward strand.
TATCTATCTGATGATGAATAAGCCGCAGGGGGTATTATCAGCTACGGAAGATAACAACGCTGAAACTGTCATCGATTTACTAGAGCTTGAGGACCAGGTCTACGAACCGTTTCCTGTCGGAAGATTAGACAAGGATACAGAAGGGTTACTGCTAATTACCAATGACGGTCAGTTGGCGCATCGTTTGCTTTCTCCGAAAAAGCATGTTCCAAAGACATACTTTGCTGTCATTGACGGTGAAGTGACGGAAGAAGATGTGGTGGCCTTTGCTAATGGAGTTACCTTAGATGATGGCTACGAAACAAAGCCGGGAGAAATGAAAATAATAAAATCCGGTATTCGTTCCGATATCGAGTTAACCATCACTGAAGGTAAATTTCATCAGGTAAAAAGAATGTTTGAAGCTGTAGGGAAAAGTGTAGTTTACTTGCAGCGAATTTCGATGGGTCCTTTACCATTGGATGAGACATTGGAGTTAGGTGAGTATCGGGAACTTACAGACGAAGAAATAGAGTTATTGCGAGAATATCAAGTTAAATAATCTTAAAAAGGAAAAAGCAGCTAAAAAAATAGCTGCTTTTTCCTTTTTATAAAAGTTTTGCTATGAAAAAACGTTAGTTAAGCGTGAATGTAGAATTTTCTTGCCTTCAAGAAGTTCTATCGGCGAATTTAAGAATCCAATCAGCGAATTTGGACATTCTATCGGCGAATTTAGCAATTCTATCAGCGAATTCCTATGTTCTATCAGCGAATCCATATTCTTAATATGGTTGATTATTGCGTAAAAAGGACAAAGCATTAAGCCTTGTCCTAAATTAACGTTCATTTCAATCAAGCCTCTAAAAAGGATTTCAACATCCAATTATGTTTGTTAAGTTTTCCGATAAGTTCTAAAAACATATCACTGGTTACTTCGTCATTGTTTTGTTCAGCAATTTCCATCCCCGCTTTTAACTCATCAATGATTAATGAAAAGTCATGAACGATTGTTTGAACCATTTCTTCAGCAGATAAGGTTTCACTGGTTTCTTCAATCGTTGCAAGTTGAAGATATTCTTTAAGCGTAGAAATTGGACTACCGCCAATCATTAATAATTGCTCAGCAAACTCATCAATGGTCCCTGCGGCTTCCTCATATAATTCTTCAAATTTGGCATGTAAGGTAAAGAAGTGAGGACCTTTCACATACCAGTGGAAACGATGTAATTTAGTATATAGGACATTCCAATTTGCGATTTGTAGGTTTATCATTTGTTCAACTGTCATTTAGCATTCCTCCTAATTTCTTATCTAAGTTAATTATAACATATATTATTTAAAAGTAAATATTAAATTATAATCATTATAAATAAGGTAAAAACATTTTTTAAAAATAGTAACTAGGGAGAACTCTGGGTAACTTAATAATATTTACTTGAAAGGATACCTTAATATTAAGGGGGAACGGTCATGAAACTTACTCACGAGCAGGCAATAGAGTTACACGGCTTTAATAACTTAACGAAATCGTTAAGCTTTAATATGTATGACATTTGTTATACGAGAACCCGGGAAGAGCGTGAAGCTTATTTGAATTATATTGATGAACAATACAGTGCGGACAGGCTGCAAAAAATACTAATACATGTTTCAGATATCATTGGTGCACATGTTTTAAATGTGGCGAGCCAGGACTTTGAACCCGCTGGGGCGAGCGTGACCCTGTTGGTATCCGAGGGGCCGGTTGCGAATGCACCGTCTGAATCCTTTGAAGAATCCCCTGGGCCGCTGCCGGAGTCGGTGGTGATGCAGTTAGATAAAAGTCATATTACGGTCCATACATACCCGGAATTTCATCCAGATGAAGGAATTAGCACGTTTAGAGCGGATATTGATGTTTCTACCTGTGGTGAAATTTCGCCGCTTAAGGCTCTCCATTATTTAATCAGGTCATTTGAGACGGATGTAATGACAATTGATTACCGGGTCCGCGGCTTTACGAGGGATAAGACAGGGCATAAACTCTTTATTGACCATGAGATAAATTCCATTCAGAATTACATCCCGGAAGATGTCGGTGAGTTATTCGATATGATTGACGTCAATGTCTATCAGGAGCATATTTTTCACACGAAATGCAAACTGCGTGAATTTGATTTAAATAACTATTTGTTTGGTTATACAAAAGATAAATTAACACCTGATGAACATATCGAGATCACCGAGCGTTTAAAGATTGAGATGGACGAAATCTTTTATGGAAAAAATATAGTCCAATAAAAAGAGCACGGGTTTCGCGCTCTTTTTGCTTGCTTAAAATTAATCATCCAACAGATGATAAGACATTCTATTTTTATCATCAATTGCAGGTATTTCATCTAATTATCGGATTCAAGTATAGTGATTGAAAAAACGGTGAAGTTACTAAATCGGAAGTCAGCAATTTCTTTTATAATAGAAGTGCTTGACGTGCAACCATATGGTGTTATATAGTCTTAATGTGAAACCAAATGGTTTCGTAACGAAGCAATAATCGAGCACAATTAGAGGAGGAAATTAATATGGCAAATGAGTCACAGGCAACATTAGAAGATATTAAATATACGGTCGTTTATAATGCTCCAATTGCAAAAGTTTGGGATGCTGTAGCGACAGCAGAAGGTCTAGGTGCATGGTTCATGCCAAATGATCTCCAACCAGTTGAAGGACATGAATTTCATTTAAATGCAGCACAATTTGGGATGTCACCATGTAAGGTAACACATGTGGATCCACCTAACAAACTTTCTTTTAATTGGGGAAAAGATTGGACTCTAACATTTGAATTAAAAGAACTGGATGATAAAACAGAATTAACGTTAACCCATGGAGGTTGGGACGCAAACAAAGTTACTGAATTTGGTGCGCCGCACACTCCAATTCGCGACAACATGAATCAAGGCTGGGCAGGTCTTGTGAAAAAATTACAAGCCTTTGTTGAGGCATAAATGGCAGCTTCCTCAGCTAAGCATGATGTCTTCCAAGCCATCGCTGATCCAACAAGACGGAAACTGTTAAAACTTCTTAGCAAGGAAGAGATGCCTGTCACGGCGATAAGTGAACACTTTCCGATCAGCAGAACCGCTGTGTCTAAGCATTTACGGGTATTAGCAGATGCGGGGTTGGTTAAGGAACGAAAAGCAGGCAGGGAAACAAGGTACAAGCTTGAGCCTGAGCCCTTATATGAATTAAAAGATTGGCTTCAATATTTCGAGTTATTTTGGGAAAATAAATTGTCAGCACTTAGGCTGTTTGTTGAAGCGGATGGAAAAGAAGACGAATAACATTCTCCCCAATTGATAAGCAATCTGACAAAAGGAATTAAAAAAGTGATACCCATATATGCTGGGTATCACTTTTTTTGTTTCATTATACGAGGATTTCATTAACACTCTTTCGTCTAACAATAAAAGAGAGGATGATTAGAAAGCCAATCGTTGCCAAGCTAACGGATGTACCAATTAAATTATTCGGATTAAACACAAATCCAATAAAGATAATACTTAAAGATACAATTGCAAAGATAGTCGTATAAGGAAACCATTTTACGTTAAAAGCTGGCTTGCTTTTGTAAAGCGGCCTTAATTTAAGCTGGGCCGCACAAATACTAATCCAGATTAACATGACCGTAAACCCTGGTATGGTCATGAGATAACCAATAACCTGACTAGGTGTTAAATAGGCTAAGTAAACACCTGCTAGTATACAAATACTTGTAAGCATAATTCCTGTTAATGGGATTCCTTTTGTAGAGAGTCTTGCTAACCCTTTAGGTGCAACGCCACTTTGTGCCATGGAAAACAGCGTTCTGGATGTCGCATAGATACCTGAATTTGCTGCCGAAAGCACCGCTGTTAAAAGAACAAAATTCATTATATGTGCTGCTCCCGGTAACCCGGTTGTACTGAAGACCTGAACGAAAGGACTGTCTGCTCCCGTAACCTTGTTCCAAGGCATGAGTCCACAAATGATAAGAATTGGTAAAATGTAAAAAATAATGACACGCCAAACTGCGCCTTTAATAATTTTGGGCAGTACTTTCTCGGCATCTTTTGTTTCAGTAACAGCAACCCCGATTAACTCCGCACCACCATAGGAAAACATAACCACTAAAAAGGCGCTGAAAGTTCCACCCATTCCGTGCGGGAAAAATCCGCCGTGGGCTGTGTAGTTTGAGAGCGGGTCCCGGATCGAACTTGGAATAATTCCTAATAGAAGTGAAAAGCCTAAAACGATAAACGCTATTAGAGCAATAATTTTAATTCCAGCAAACCAAAATTCAAGTTCCCCATAATTTTTTACTTGAGTAAAATTAATTCCTACGATTATAACTGCGCAAAGGAAACTTAGCAGCCATAAGGGTATGGCAGGAAACCAAAATTGCAGAAAACTTCCTGCAGCTAATAATTCAACAACTGTAACAAGAATCCAATTGATCCAGTAAAGCCATCCAACGATATATGAAACTTGGAAACCAAATGCCTTGTTTACTAGATGCTGGACGTTTAAATTCGGAAAAGCAAGCGCCATTTCCCCTAAGGCAGCCATAATGATAAAGAGTAATAGACCGCCAATTAAATAGGCAATTACTACACTCGGTCCGGCAATCGCTAATGTATCGGAACTGCCTTTAAAAATTCCTGTACCAATCATACCAGCCAAGGCGATAAACTGGACATGCCTCGGTAATAATCCTTTTTTTAAGTTCTGCTGATTATTTTCCATGTAATTCCTACCTACTTTTCTTTTTCACTTAGACGCTTTTAAGCGCTAAAGCATTTTTTATATTACTATACTACCATACTATTGAAAACTGTCAATTAGTGCTGATGAGCTGGTGTCATTTTCCTTAAGGTTAAAATATTAACGGAAAGAATTTTTTTTGGTTGAAGGAAACTTTGTTTGATATGGCGAATATAATAAATTAAGGCAGGAGATGATTAATATGTTCGTAACCCCTCGATTGCAACGGAGGATTTTCATTTATTCATATGTATTTAGAAAACTAGGCATTTTAAGTGAACAGGAATATATCAGAATCACTGACAGTATTACTGACCAATTACATGAACACCATTGATTTTAGACAAACAAAAAACACGCGACGGTTTCGCGTGTTTTTTTATGATATTGTTCTATTTTATTAAGACGACATTTTTACTCTTTTTTGTGTAGTAGTCCATTTTCCGCGGCTTGGGCTAATTACCAAGTCATTATAGGCTAAGACATTTAGATCTCGTTGTATGGTGCGAGGAGTGATACCAAATTCCTCTACAAGTTCTTGCGTAGAAACAGTGCCGTTATTGCGGATAAACATGTAGATACATTTGATGCGGTTTAACATCCGGTTAGTTGAAGGTTTCAAAGAACCACTCCCTATCCTTTTTTCAAACCCATGGCAATACCCTGCTACCGACAGCCTATTTGAAGATTCCTCTTCAAGAATATGTAGTTTTCTTTTCCGCGCAGACATCTCCTTTTCATAGATGATTACTGTGGATACAATATGTCTCATCTAACCTTATTGTAACCACAAAATCAGAAAATTTCCACCAATATACTTAAATTTACAAAATAATCTTCAAAAATTTACATAAATTGTTCGGATATTTGCCCTCCTTTGCTATACTCTTACTATAGGTTATGGGGTTTAATGTTTGGATTATGACAAATTATTTGAATTTTTAGTTAAATTATTTGATTTTTTTTGAATTGGCAAGGAATGAATAGATGGTAAAAGGGGAATAGGAGAATGAATTTTGCAATCTTAAATGAGAATATTATTGAGCGTTCAGAAGCAAAGGTTGATGTAGAAGACCGTGGCTATCAATTTGGCGATGGCGTGTACGAGGTTATCCGTGTCTATAATGGAAAAATGTTCACAGCAACTGAACATCTCAATCGTTTTGAAAAAAGTTTGGATAGTATTGGAATCACACTTCCATACACGAAAGAGCATTTAACAGGATTACTTGAAGAGCTTATTGCAAAAAATAATCTAAAGTTAGGGACAATTTATATGCAGATTACGAGGGGAGTCGCACCTCGTAATCACGCTTTCCCGACGGAAAATATAACCCCGAGTCTTGTAGCCTATACAAAGAAAGTAGCCAGACCTTTGGAAAGCTTGAATGCTGGTGTAAGAACAATCGTAACAGAAGATATTCGCTGGCTGCGCTGTGACATAAAAAGTTTGAATTTGCTAGGCAATCTATTAGCAAAGCAAAAAGCCGCTGTTGAAGGCTGCTTTGAGGCGATTCAGCATCGCAGCGAAGAAGTGACGGAAGGAAGTTCCTCCAACATCTTTGTCGTTAAAAACGGCGTTGTCAGCACGCATCAATCGGATAACCTCATTTTAAAAGGGATTACAAAGGATGTCATTTTGCAGGTCTGTACAAACAACAATATCGTGGTGGAAGAACGAGCATTTACACTTGAGGAATTGGCGAATGCTGATGAGGTGTTCCTATCAAGTACAACTGCAGAGGTCATGCCGATTATTGAAGTGGATAGGAAGCCTGTTGCGGATGGTTTACCCGGACCTATTACAAGAAAGCTGCAGGAATTATTTGAGCAAGAAATTGAAAAACAATGCGGAACACTTAAGGATAAAATTTTTAATTAGAAAAAAGACGTGAGCACAGAAGTAAAGTGTCCACGTCTTTTTTTGATTAGAACTGAAACAAGTCACTAGATAAATACCTTTCCCCGGTATCGCAGGCAATACAAACAACAACATCATCAGGAGTTAAGCGTTTAGCCACTTCTAGGGCTGCGAAGCAGGCTCCGCCGGAGGATGGTCCGACAAGAATTCCTTCTTCGGTCGCCAAACGGCGTGCGATATCATAGGCATCTTCATCATTAATTTGATGAATTTCATCATAAACATCTTGATTAAGAATAACTGGGATAAAACCTGGGCTAGTCCCAACCAGCTTGTGTTTCCCTGGTTTCCCGCCTGACAAAACAGGTGAGCCCTTTGGCTCAACCACATGAACCGTTAAGTTTTCATAGTGCTCTTTTAAGGTTTCCCCTGTGCCAGTGATGGTTCCACCAGTTCCAGCTGTGGCAACAAAAGCAGCCAGCGGTTTCCCAATTTCTTTCATTGCTTCGATAATTTCAACTGCGGTAGTGAATCGGTGGGCATCCGAGTTTGCATGATTTTCAAATTGCATCGGGACAAAACTATTGGGAATCTCCTTTGCTAATTCGAGTGCCCTATTTATCGCACCTGGCATTTTCTCATCTCCGGGAGTAAGGACAACCTCTGCGCCGTATGCTCTTAGGATGCTGATTCGCTCTTGTGTCATTGTATCAGGCATCACAATAATAGACCTATAGCCTCTAGCCGCTGCATTCATGGCAAGGCCAATCCCTGTATTGCCACTGGTCGGCTCTATAATAGTTGAACCTGCTGTTAATTTTCCAGCCTTTTCTGCTTCGATAATCATATTAAAAGCTGCCCGGTCTTTTACGCTTTTGCTGGGGTTAAAGTACTCCAGCTTTAAATAAACCGCGGCACCGTCTTTTGGTGCTAATCGGTTTAATTTAACTAAGGGTGTATCCCCGATTAATTCAGCGATATTGTTAACTACTTTCATAAGGACCGTCCTTTCAATACTTGTAGTAAATTCTTAGATTTTAGATTCCTACTTCATCATAAATAAGTTTAAAGGCTTTGTAAAAAAAATCGGTCAATTGTCTGTCTGTTATTAGATACATTTAGGACAAAATAGACTAAAATTAACTCAGAGAAGAAAGGAACATCACAATGGAACATCGCTCTCATTTTTTCTTTGCCGTAAGAATTCCGGAACAAACGAAATTAAGGATGCAAGAACATATCGAAAAAATAAAGGAAAAGATCCCATTTAGCCGTTGGGTCCATTATCAAGATTTGCATATAACCTTAGCATTCCTAGGCAGTGCTCCACCTGATAAACTTAAACAGGTGGAGAATCAAGTTCAAGAAGCACTTAAAGATGAGCAAGCATTTACTTTGAAAATCAATAAACTTGGATTTTTTGGAAGTGTCGACTCTCCGCGTGTTTTTTGGGCTGATACCGAGGAAAGCAAAAATCTGCAATCGATTAGAAAAAAGGTATTTTCCGCTTGTGAGGAAGCTGGGTTTCAGCTTGAAACAAGACCATTTCGTCCTCATATCACTCTTGCTAGAAAGTGGAAAGGGGAACAATCTTTCCAAAATGAACTGCTTGGTCTTTGGGATGAATTCCAGCCTGTCCCCCTAACATTCGAAGCAAGTGAAGTAGTGATTTATCAAACACACCTTGATCAAACACCAAAGTATGAAGCGATAAAAATATATCCGCTAGTAGATAAAAATTAACTAAAGGTTGGTCTTATGAAAGAAATTTACTTTATTGTTAATCCAAAAGCCGGCAACGGCCACTGCTTTACAATATGGGAGAGAGTGGAAAGGCAGCTTAAGGTTAAAAAGGTACCCTATCTTGCTTTCTTTACTGAATATCCAGGTCATGCAAGTATCCTTGCCGGCCAAATAGCACTAAAGAACTCGGAGCAAAAGATGATCATTGCAGTTGGCGGGGATGGAACGATGCATGAAGTGGTGAATGGTGCAGTGAAGGAGCATCATATTACATTAGGATTTATTCCAGGCGGGTCTGGGAATGATTTTTCAAGAGGATTTCAAGTTCCTGTCGACCCCGTCGAAGCATTAGAGGTGATTCTCCGCCTGGCAAAACAAACAGGTCAGCCGATTGATGTGGGGAAAATTACCATGAATAATGCCGCTGAGCACTATTTTATTAACAATATGGGGGCAGGATTTGATGCCACCATTTCCTATGAAGTGAATCAATCCAGGATGAAGGCTATATTAAATAAACTTTCGCTGGGCAGGATGGTTTATGTTTTTTTTCTCTTAAAAAAATTATTTACTTATAAAACCTCCACAATTGATTTATCAATTGACGGAGAAAAGCATATATTTGAACAAACATGGTTTGTAACGGTTTCCAATCAACCATTTTATGGTGGGGGGATGAAAATTGCTCCTGCTGCCGAGCCTGATGATGGATTATTTGATATAACCGTTGTTCAAAGATTATCCAGATGGAAGCTCTTACTTGTTTTTATCAGTGTGTTTTGGGGGCGTCATATCCATTTTAAAGAAGTAAAAACATATATAGGCAGGGATGTTTCCATCCGGTCCCAGGCAAAACTATTTGTCCATGCAGATGGGGAGCATATTGGATTTACACCTTTAAATATCCACCTTCAAGCTAGCGCTTTACAGGTATTAACGAGAAGAAAACGTGCGGAAGAAGTGGAGTTGAAAGAGAGGGACTCGAATGATTGCTACTGACCGAAATTTCTTTGCCTATCTAGATGAGATGAAGATCATTACGATTCTTCTTCCACTTTCCTACCATCACGGTTTGTCATCCTCTTTCTTAATTTCGAGTGATTTTCAAGAACATCCTTTGAAAATCATTGAGAAGATACAAATTGATAATAAAATGAAATATATTTGTGAATTCTCAAAGGATTACTCCTTTGATAAACAATATATGATTATTGATGAACATGGTGGGAAAACTGACCTGCAAATTGGTGCTGTGATTCGTACGGAAGCCTTTGATGAGAAATTCTATTATGATGGTAATGACCTTGGAGTTACCCTACATGCTGGGCAAACCCGTTTTAAACTCTGGGCACCTACCGCCACTCAAGTAAAATTAAAGTTACGGCCTGCTAATAGCAGTTTTTCAGAAATTGTAAAAATGAAACGTGAGGATCGCGGCATATGGTCAGTGACTGTTAACAGAGATTTAGAATTCTATCATTATAGTTTCCTCATCCTTGTGAATCAAGAATGGCGTGAGGCAGTCGATCCTTATGCTAAGGCGGTGACTGTCAACGGAGAGCTTGGAGTCATTGTGAGTCTTGAGAAAACACGTAGGCCGCGTCTAGGCTTACCCTCTATTGAAAGTGCTGTAGATGCCATCATTTATGAAACACATATTAGGGACCTCACCATACACTCCAAAAGCGGTGTACAGAATAAAGGACTTTATCTTGGTGCAGCTGAGCTAAATACAAAAGGGATTGACGGAGAACCTACAGGGTTATCTTATATGAAAGACTTGGGGATTACCCATATAGAATTCCTCCCCTTCCATGATTTTGCCGGTGTGGATGAACTGAGGCCGAGTAATGAATATAACTGGGGATACAATCCGCTCCATTTTAACGCTCCCGAAGGAAGCTATTCAACGAATCCTGCCAATCCCTATTCAAGAATCCTTGAATTAAAACAGTTAATTGATCAAGTTCATAGTCTTGGTCTTCGAGTAATCATGGATGTAGTTTATAACCATGTTTACATCCGTGAGACTTCCTCCTTTGAAAAGGTGGTCCCGGGTTATTATTTTCGCCATAATGACATTGGACTCCCTTCCAATGGGACTGGTGTGGGGAATGATATTGCATCGGAACGGAAAATGGTCAGAAAATATATTATCGATTCCATTTCGTTTTGGCTGAAGGAATATCATATCGATGGATTTCGTTTTGACTTGATGGGAATATTGGATGTACAGACCATGTCTGAAGTAAGGAAAGAGTGCGACAGACTGTCAAAAGGAACAATAATCATCGGTGAAGGCTGGAGTCTGAACACACCACTTCCAGTCGAGCAGAAAGCAACTATTGCCAATCAGGCAAAGATGCCAAACATAGCTCAATTCAATGATAGATTTCGTGATTGTATAAAGGGTAGTTCCTTTAATTTATTTGATAAGGGCTACGCTTTAGGAAATGAGCACTACCTAGAGGCTGCGAATGAGGTAATTACTGGGAGTATCGGTTTCACGACACAGGGGTCGGCTATTTTTCATGAACCGTTCCAATCTGTGAACTATGTAGAATGCCATGATAATCATACAATGTGGGATAAACTTCTCGCTTGTCTCCCTGATGCAGATGATTCTTTACGAATCAAATATCATCGTCTCGCCACAAGTATTGTCTTATTGTCACAAGGAATTCCTTTTCTTCACAGCGGTCAAGAGTTCTTTCGGACAAAAAAGGGTGATGGGAATAGTTATCGTTCCCCGGATGAAACCAATCAGCTGGATTGGGAACGAAAGATTTTGTATAAAGAAAACGTAAAATATATTAAAGGGATTATTCAAATCCGTAAAGAGTTTCCTTGTTTCCGAATGAGAACTGCTGCTGAAATTCGTACAAATATCCGCCAATTACAATGTGAAGTACCGGTGTTGGGATATTTGTTTACCAGAGAGGATGAGATAATCTTATTCATTAACTCTTCATCCAAGAAGCAAACAGTTTTAATTCCAGATGGGGATTGGGCAGTGATAGCAGATCATAACCAAGCCGAAGTTTCTTCCAAGAAGTTTTTGTCTGGTGGGGAAATTATTTTGGAACCAGTATCCATTAATGTTTTGCTAAAAAAATAGTTTCTTCAGATTTACTTGACGAAAAAAGGTAATTCGAGATAAAATTTATTATGATGGCTATTGTGTGCAATGGTTTCAATAGCTTTTTTTATTTTAAAAAAATAATAAGCTGTTGATGAAACTGTGGTAATATAAGACCTTCCGGCAACACTGGTTTTACCTCTTAAACAGAAGGGGAATAAGCCCATTAGAACGGCATAAATTGAAGGTGAGCAATTTTGGATCATATATTTGGACAAGAATGGGAAATTACCCCTGCTGGAGGCAAAACAGGTGAAGCCTTTTATGCGAAATATAAAGACCAAAGACTTTTCTTAAAGCGGAATTCGTCTCCGTTCCTTGCTGTTCTTTCAGCTGAAGGTATTGTCCCAAAGCTTGTATGGACAAAACGGTTGGAAAGTGGAGATGTCATAACTGCACAGCAATGGCTTCCTGGCAGAGAGTTAAAGCCGTCAGAGATGAACCAAGAGCTCGTGGCGAGACTGCTCAAGAAAATTCATTGCTCAGAGCCGATGCTAGGAATGTTAAGCCGGCTAGAGAGCGCTCCATTACATCCCGAACCATTATTGCAAAGGGTTGCGAACGAGTTAGATGAAGAGGTGCTCCACTTGCCTGAATCGCAAAAAGCAATGGACTTTTTAAAAAAGGAAGCTTTAAACGTCTATTGCGATGAAAAAGTGGTTTGTCATGGTGATGTCAACCATAACAACTGGCTGCTTGCAGAAGACAACCAGTTGTATTTGATTGATTGGGACGGGGCAATGATTGCCGACCCTGCCATTGACCTGGGATTGCTCCTTTATTGGTATATTCCAGAGAATAACTGGCAGGATTGGCTAGAGCTTTATGGTGAAAAGCTGACAGAAGATCTAAAACTGCGCATGAAGTGGTATGTGACCATTCAAACTCTTTCTTCGATCCAATGGTATAAAAATAAAGATCGCTTGGAAGAAATGAACAAGTGGATCAAGTTTCTAGATGAAATTCTCTAGTTAAGAAAACTGTCCAATATCACTTACCCAATTTGATAAGTTTTCTTGGTTAGATAAGATGTGTTGATCTAAATCTGCAGTACCAACCCCATGCTGGCTGTATTGGTATACTTCTTGTAAGATATTTTTTACATTTTGATCAACTTGTGTGTTTACCATTAGGGATTTCACTAAGCGCTCCAGTTGTTCGCATTCTGCAACGGACCCGCAACAATCTGTTTGGTGGTTGTTTAGTATATCTTTTAACAGTGTAACTTGGTCACCATGACTTAATGGCATGAATGTACACCCTCTCAAGTGTTATTTAAAAACAAGAATTCACACTGTTAGGTTGTGAATTCTTTTTTTGTTTATGCATCATCTTATTTCCAGATAGTTAAATTTGTAAGGACAAATGGTGCATGATAGGTAGTAAACAATATTATTTTTAGGAGTGTCATCAATGAGAGTCAGGCATAAACCTTGGGCAAAGGAAAAAATAGACCAGTACCCTCAATATGTAGTTGCCAATCCAGAACAATATAAAGGAAAATGGCACGAAGTATTTGGTAATAATCAGCCCCTTCATATTGAAGTAGGTACAGGCAAGGGTCAATTTATGACCGAAATGGCGAAAGCAAATCCGGGGATTAATTATATGGGGATTGAACTATACGATAGTGTCATCATTACGGCTTTAGACCGTTTAATTGAAGCAAATTTGCCGAATCTTAGGCTTCTTAATGTAAATGCAAATGATTTAGCGAAATACTTTGCGAAGAATGATGTGAATCAGGTCTATTTAAACTTTTCCGATCCATGGCCAAAGGGACGCCATGAAAAGAGAAGATTAACGTATAAAGATTTCTTAAAGCTATATGAGGAAATTATGGTTGATGGCGGGGAAATTCATTTTAAAACCGACAATCAGGGTTTATTTGAATATTCGTTAATGAGTTTTTCCAAATACGGATTGTTATTAAAATATGTAAGCCTAGACTTTCATAATAGTGAGTATGAAGGAAACATCATGACAGAGTATGAAGAAAAATTTTCAGAAAAAGGTCATCGAATTTACCGCTGTGAAGTCAAATATCCAAACTGATTTTGGGGACAGTTCAATTTTGAACTGTTCTTTTTGGTTTCTTTAACCTTGGAGTCAATGTTAAAATATAGAAAAAAGGGGGATGAGAAGTTGGAAACATTAAAAATTGGCGGCGTCTCACTAACGTGGTTATCTGGAGGGGTAACCAATTTAGATGGCGGGGCAATGTTTGGGGTTGTTCCAAGAGGGTTATGGTCTAAGAAATATCCGCACAATGAGAGAAACCAGATTGAATTGCCAACAGATCCTTTTGTTTTGCAAATGGATGGAAAGAATTTCTTAGTTGAAACTGGGCTTGGAAAAGGGAAGTTAACGGAAAAGCAATTAAGAAACTATGGTGTCACTAGAGAATCGGAGCTAGATGAATCGTTAGAAAGGTTAGGTTTAAAAGCAGAGGAGATTGATTACGTTTTAATGACCCATTTGCACTTTGACCATGCTGGCGGTCTGACAAAACTTGGAAAGTGCCAATATGTTTCCGCATTTCCCAATGCACAAATTATAACTTCACAAGTAGAATGGGACGAAATGCAGAGTCCCAATATTCGTTCAAAGAATACATATTGGAAAGAGAATTGGGAAGCTATTGAGTCACAGGTGGTTCCATTTGAAGAAAAGTGGAGTTTTGGAGCGATTACAATGGTCCATACGGGTGGTCATAGTGATGGACATTCCATCCTCATCATAGAGGACGCGGGAGAAACATTAATTCATATGGCGGACCTGATGCCCACACATGCCCACCAACCAGTATTATGGGTAATGTCCTATGATGATTACCCGATGACCTCTATCGCGGCAAAAGAAAAATGGCTGCCCTACGGAATGGCAAAAAACGCTTGGTTCAGCTTTTATCATGATGCATTTTATCGTGCAGTAAAGTGGGATAAAGAAGGAAAACAAATAGTTGAGAGCATTAAGAGGGAAAGATAAGCTAAAAATAGCCGTATCCATGGAGGGAACGGCTATTTCGGTTAAGAAATACCAGATAAGGTACGCACGTCGATAAGTGTTCCTGTTTGCGCATCTGCAATAAATTCAAATTGCTCGGTTGTACCATTGTTATTTTTAGATATTCCACCCTTGTAGACACGATAATTGATTTGCTGCTTTTCATACGGCTCTGCTTCCATATGTATCCATGCTCCACTGATTGGCCCATTTTGATTAAATTGTTTTTTCACTTGTTCTAAGATTTTTTCAGGTGAGACATACGTTTTACAGGCAATAACTTCTTTTGCAGCATATCCTCCGATGATACCAACTGCTGCACCGAGGAGAAACGACTTCCAATTCATAGCAGGACCTCCAAAAGGTAAATTTGGAAAAGATAGGATTCTCCTCTCAGTATATCGTATTTGTTGGTAGGAACATACTATTACCAATATTAAATTCAATTGGTGGAAAGAGAAACCATAATTCTGTAATATAAAATTATCTACATAAATAAATTTGAGAAACCAAAGGAGCTTCAGGAAAAATGAACGAACAAACCTTAAAGCTTTTTCAAACGTTAACAGAGCTTCCAGGTGCCCCTGGAAATGAACACTTAGTAAGAAAATTCATGAGGGAACAATTATCCCAATACTCAGATGAAATTGTTCAAGATAATCTTGGCAGCATCTTTGGTGTAAAAAGAGGCACGGAGACAGGTCCTACTGTCATGGTAGCTGGTCATATGGATGAAGTCGGCTTCATGGTGACATCAATTACCGAAAATGGGATGCTTCGTTTTCAGCCACTTGGCGGATGGTGGAGCCAGGTTTTACTTGCCCAGCGTGTTCAAATAATGACAAATAATGGTCCCGTTATTGGTGTTGTTGGTTCGATTCCACCCCATCTATTAGACGATGCCAAGCGCAACAAACCAATGGAAATTAAAAATATGCTGATTGATATCGGTGCCGATGATCGTGAAGATGCGAAACGAATAGGGATTAAGCCAGGTCAGGCCATCTTGCCTATTTGTCCATTCACGCCAATGGCGAATCCGAAGAAGATATTAGCTAAAGCCTGGGATAATCGTTACGGCTGCGGTCTTGCGATTGAACTGCTTCAAGAATTAAAAGATGAAAAGTTACCAAATACGCTTTATTCAGGAGCAACGGTTCAAGAAGAGGTGGGTTTACGCGGGGCACAAACAGCCGCCAACATGATAAACCCTGACATCTTCTTCGCTCTAGATGCAAGCCCAGCAAATGATATGACAGGAGATAAAAATGAGTTTGGTCAATTAGGTAAAGGGGCGTTGCTCCGCATTCTTGACCGGACAATGGTGACGCATCGCGGGATGAGAGAGTTTGTACTCGATACAGCGGAAACACATAAAATTCCATACCAATATTTTGTTTCGCAGGGCGGAACGGATGCAGGCCGTGTTCATCAATCAAATGAGGGAGTTCCAAGCGCGGTCATCGGTATTTGTTCGCGTTATATTCATACCCATGCCTCTATCGTTCATGTAGATGATTATGCAGCGGCTAAGGAACTAATTGTGAAACTAGTTAAGGCATGTGACCAAACAACGGTCGATACCATTAAAGCTAACAGCTGATATTAAGGAGGGGGCATGTTTATGCCTCCTTTAATATGTCAAAAGAGGAGTTATCATCATGAAAATCATTATTGGATCAAAGAACCCGGCCAAAATTACTGCAGTAAAAAATAGTTTTTCTCATGAAGGGGAGTTTGTTTCGTTAGATATCCCATCAGGTGTAAGTGAGCAGCCATTTTCCGATGAAGAAACGATTAAGGGAGCCATTAATCGGGCTGCAGCAGCCTTAAAACAGGGAAATGGCGATATTGGAATTGGACTGGAGGGAGGCGTTCAGGAAACGAGTTATGGATTACTCATTTGTAACTGGGGTGCTCTCGTAACGAACGAGAGCGGGCCGTTTATTGCCGGTGGCGCAAGGATCCCTCTCCCTGAAGAAATAGCAGTCCGATTAAGAGCAGGCGAAGAACTCGGACCCGTCATGGAAGATTATGCAAGAAATAAAAATGTAAGGAAACAAGAAGGGGCCGTCGGGATTTTTACAAATGGAATTGTTAATCGATCGGAAATGTTTACTCATGTTATGAACCTTTTAGTGGGACAATACAAAAGAGCATATAATTGGACTGAAAAGCTTTAGTGCTGATATGATTCGAGAATAAAGCATTAAAAAACGCATAAAAGTCAAACGGAGGCGTTGAATTTGAAAAATTTAGAGTCAACAGAGCAATTTGAACAGCTACGTGATCAGGGGAAAACCATCTTCATGTTTTCTGCAGGCTGGTGCCCGGATTGTCGAGTAATTGAGCCGGTACTACCGGAAGTAGAATCCAAATTTAATGAATATACCTTTATACATGTGGACCGTGATCAGTTTATTGAGATATGCCAGCAATTAGATGTCTTTGGCATCCCAAGCTTTATTGCCTTTGAAAAGGGGAAAGAGCTGGGCAGATTCGTAAGTAAAGACCGAAAGACACAAGAAGAAATTGAAGGTTTTATTTCGGGGTTGAAATAAAAATTCTGAAACCCTCCATCACCTTTTGAGATGGAGGGTTTTTAATGTAATATAATAGTGATGCTCCTAAATTGGAGGGATTAACAAATGAACATGGATAGCAGAAAAATGAAAAGTGAATTAGAGCAGCGCTTGACTAATAAAGACCGATTGATTTCCTATGACCGTGAGAAAGATCAGCTTCGTTTTGAAAGTAAATTGACAGGTAAAGGGATAACCGTGGCTTTACCCGGGATTATTGCCAAATGGCATGTTGAAAAGGAAAAAGCCATTGATGAAGTGGTTTATTATATCGAAGAAGGGCTCCGTGCCATGGAGGACGACGTTCAATTAACCAATCATGAGAAAAAAATCTTTCCCGTTATCCGCTCCTCGTCTTTCCCGAAGGAAGCAGAAGAGGGTGTACCGTTTTTAATTGACGACCACACAGCGGAAACAAAAATTTATTATGCGTATGATCAAGGTAATACCTATCGTTTAATTGACTCACGTATCATGGCTAAAGAGGGCTGGGAAGCAAAGAGAATCAAGGAAATTGCCTTATTTAATGTAAGGTCCCTGTCGACTACCCTCAAAGAAGATAAAGTGGCTGGCAATAGTTTTTATTTTCTTAATACCAATGATGGCTACGATGCAAGCCGCATATTAAATAAGGGATTTCTTCATGAAGTGGAGAAGAAAATTACCGGTACGATGGTTCTAGCTGTTCCACATCAGGATGTGTTAATTATCGCTGATATTCGCAATGATCGAGGCTATGATGTGCTTGCGCAAATGGCAATGAGCTTTTTCGCAAACGGTCATGTGCCAATCACCGCCTTATCCTTTTTATATGAAAATGGTGAATTAGAACCTATTTTTATTTTGGGAAAAAATAAATAATCAAACGAGAAGAAGGATCACATCGTGTAAGGTGATCTTTTTTCAATTCGCAATATTTTGGCTGCATGTATTTTGACTCATTTAAAAGAATTGTGTCGAAATAATATGAAAAACTGATAAAATAGAGTGATAGATGAAAGTAGAAAGAGTGATAGTTTTGAGCTGGTTCCAAAACCTTTTTCAAAGATTAAAAAAAGATGAAGAGGATGAAGAATTTAACGGTTACATATTACATAAACATGAAGGTCTGCCGTTATTAAACAAACATGAAAATCTAAAAGATCTAGATACCAAAGTTTCCTATCAATACCCAAAAAGCAGTTATCGTCCTTCTTACCCTCCAATCCCCAGGGAAACTCAAAAGGAAAAGGAAGAAACCTTACGCCAAAAACGATTAGAGAAACTTCCAGAAAAAAGAAAAAGTAGAGAAAAGCCTGAGATTCAAACAGTCAAAAAGGAAGTGCCTAAAACCAAAATAGAACCGTTACCTAGAAAAAGCGGTCCCTTCCAACCAACAGAAATTCCTTCGCCTGTATTTGGATTTAATCGGCCTAGAAATACAAAAACACTAGTCGAGCATGAATTAAGCCACTTTTTAAATGAGAAAATTGAAAAAGAGCTTGAAAGTTTAGTTGTGTCAAAAGAAACGATTGCGGACCCAGAGATAAATATCCCATTTGTTAACGAAGAGGAATTACTAGAGGACTTAATCGAAGCTAGTCCAGTTTCAATCGAATCAAAAGAAGAAGTAAAAGAGGCTATTGCGGTTTCATTCGAGTCAACAGAGGCAGTAAATGAATATATTGCAGTTTCAATCGAGCCACCAGAGGAAGTAATAGAGAGTATTGCACTTTCAAAAGAGCCACCCGAGGAAGTAAAAGAGAATATTGCAGTTTCAATCGAGTCACCTGAAGCTGAGGAAGAAGAAGTAAGTGAGGCTATACCTGAACCGCCAGAACCGAAGCGCTCGAATTTGCCATTTAATGTGATGATGTTAAAACAAGATAAGCAAAAATGGGAAGAGAGAAAGCGAAAAAGAACTGTGGATCAGCAGGATGAGGTCCCAACAGTGAATAAGCAGCCAGAAAAGGGAAATCAAGTAATTGATCTCTTCCCAGTTAAGGAAAAAGAGAGTACAGAAACTACGGATGAGGGTTATTATACCTTCCCTACAGATGGTTTACTTAACCCCCCTGTTACGGTAAAGAATGATACCAAATGGCTGCTAGAGCAAGAGGAGATATTAAACGAAACCCTCCAAAATTTTAATGTTGGTGCAAGTGTGGTGAATGTGACCCAAGGTCCTTCAGTTACCCGCTTTGAAGTTCAACCGGAGCCAGGTGTCAAGGTAAACAAAATAACTAATTTAAGTGATGATATCAAGTTAAGCCTTGCCGCGAGGGATATTCGGATTGAAGCTCCCATCCCCGGAAAGCATACCATTGGGATAGAAGTTCCAAACCAAAAGTCACGACCTGTTTTCATTAATGAAATTATTCAAAGCAGCATCTTTAAAGAATCCACCTCACCACTAACAGCTGTCCTTGGACTGGATATTGCAGGGAAACCAATTGTAACGGACTTGAAGAAGATGCCTCACGGTTTGATTGCTGGTGCAACTGGGTCAGGAAAGAGTGTTTGTATTAACACCATATTGGTTAGTTTACTATTTAAAGCCAGCCCAGAAGATTTAAAGCTTTTGCTGATTGATCCAAAAATGGTGGAGCTTGCACCATACAACCGAATTCCGCACCTTGTTAGTCCAGTCATTACGGATGTCAAGGCAGCGACAGCTGCATTAAAATGGGCAGTAGAGGAAATGGAAAGACGGTATGAATTATTTGCTCATACCGGTGTTCGTGATATTAATCGCTTTAATGAATTGGCTATAAAGCATAAGCAGTATTCTGATAAACTTCCTTTTATCGTGATTGTTATTGATGAGTTAGCAGACTTAATGATGATGTCCCCTGCAGATGTGGAAGAAGCCATTTGTCGGATTGCTCAAAAGGCTAGGGCTTGTGGTATTCATCTGATCGTCGCAACCCAAAGACCGTCGGTTGATGTCATTACAGGATTAATTAAGGCAAATATTCCAACACGGATTGCCTTTTCCGTATCATCACAAGTCGATTCACGGACCATTATTGATATTAGCGGTGCAGAAAAGCTACTCGGACGAGGAGATATGTTATTTTTAGAAAATGGCTCCTCGAAACCGGTTCGATTGCAAGGAACGTTTGTATCGGATGAAGAAATTGATCTTGTTGTAGGTCATGTGAGGGAGCAGAGGGAACCCGATTACTTGTTCGAGCAAGACGAACTATTAAAAAAAGCACAAGTAACTGAAAATGAAGATGAACTTTTCTATGAAGCCTGTGAATTTATTATTGACCAAGGCGGTGCTTCCACTTCAAGTTTGCAAAGACGTTTTAAAATAGGCTACAACCGTGCCGCTAGATTGATGGATCTGCTTGAGAACAGTGGCTATATTACAAGCGCCAATGGAAGCAAGGCACGTGAAGTATTAATTACATTAGCTGATTTAGAGTCCATTCAAGATGCTAGTGCAAATAATTAATCTATAGTATTCTTTAATGGCAGGGATAAATAATATATAGTGAACTGATAAGTAAGGCGACAAAGATTAAATTTGCAAATAGTTTTTCAGGGTGAACAGTGGTATAATAATTTAATATGTTTTTAGAAGTTAATTAATTTTTGGGGTGTATTAGCACTCAGTTTTTCTTGTTAGCAAATACAGACAGATGTCATATACTGTTTTACAGATAGACGTTGTTGGAGGTTCTTCTATGACTATTTACCATTTTGTAGGTATAAAGGGGTCTGGAATGAGTGCACTCGCACAAGTTCTACATGATATGAAATTTAAGGTGCAAGGCTCCGATGTCGATAAGCGCTTTTTTACACAACTGGCCCTTGAACAATCAGGGATAACAATCCTTCCCTTTCAAAAAGAGAATATTAAGCCAGGAATGACGATTATTGCAGGAAATGCTTTTCCTGATACCCATGAGGAAATTCAAGAAGCCATGAAACTTGGACTTCCTATTGTGCGTTACCATCGGTTTTTGGGCGACTTTATGCAGAACTTTACGAGCGTTGCCATTACTGGTGCGCACGGTAAGACGTCGACTACAGGTTTGCTTGCCCATGTGATTGAAGGAGCTAAGCCTACTTCCTTTTTAATTGGCGACGGAACAGGCAAAGGTAGAGAAGGCTCGGAATATTTTGTGTTCGAAGCCTGTGAATACAGAAGACACTTCTTGTCCTATTTTCCTGATTATGCGATTATGACAAATATTGATTTTGATCATCCCGATTACTTTGCTAATATTGATGATGTCTTTTCAGCATTTCAAGAAATGTCCATACAGGTGAAAAAAGGAATATTCGCTTATGGCGATGATGAGCAGCTTCAAAAAATCCAAGCAAAGGTACCTGTTTTGTTTTATGGATTTGGTAATGAAAATGACTATCAAGCCAAAAATATTGTTAAATCAACAAACGGAACGAGCTTTGATGTATTTATTCGCAATACATTCTATGATACATTCTCGATCCCATCCTTTGGCGATCATAGTGTGTTAAACGCACTTGCCGTTATCGGTTTATGTCATTATGAAGAAATAAATGTAGAGGTTGTTAAGGACCAATTAACTACCTTCCAAGGTGTCAAAAGAAGATTTTCGGAAAAAAGGATTGGGTCACAAATATTAATCGATGATTACGCCCATCATCCGACAGAAATAAAAGCAACGATTGATGCTGCTAAGCAAAAATACCCGGATCGAAATATTGTGGCGGTTTTCCAACCACATACTTTTTCACGCACTCAAGCGTTCTTGGAAGACTTTGCAAAAAGTTTGCGTGAAGCAGATAAAGCCTATTTGTGTGAAATCTTTGGCTCTGCTCGTGAAAACCATGGGAAACTATCCATCAAGGATCTACAGAATCGAATTGAGGGCTCTGAAATAATTACTGAGGAAAATACTTCTGTATTAAATCAGAACGAAAACAGCGTAATAATCTTTATGGGTGCCGGCGATATTCAAAAATTCCAGGAATCATACGAAAAACAACTTATTAAATAAAATGAAAAGGATGCCAGCATATAAAGTTGGCATCCTTTTTTTAATAGTAAATAAATACGACTTTCAATTAGTCTGTTAATTTGCGCTCCAATCAACGGTGTAGTATTCAATTTTAGCTTTTCAACTCATATGTGCTTAATGGAGTAACCAGCAATAGTAAAATAAGCGGAGATATTCAGACTGTTGAGAAAGTGGTTTTATGCAGCCTAACCTGCCTGTTCTAGGAAGAAAATATTTGAACTAGATTAATGAAATTAGTAAAAAGGACAGAATTCCCCTGTTGAGATTGCTTGGCAAGGTGCCTGGCAATCTTCTTTAGGTTCTGTGCCACTGCCGTCATGAGTGCTTGTTCCTGGGTTTTCTCTTTTCCCCGGAACCGGCAATAGCGAAGCCCGTGGAGTGTTTTAGCATCCGCGAAGCTTCGCTCTATGGTCTGGCAACGTAATTGATAGATATCATTCCCGATTTTACTTTGGCGGTTTTGGACTACCTTTTCCTTGTGCGTTTCCCATATATGGCGTTGAATAATCCTTTGCTTATTCGCACTTGAAGTACATTGTTTTAGGAAAGGGCATTCCTTGCATTTATCCGAAACGGACCGATACTCTTTATATCCCTGACGGTTTGTAGTGCCATAAGTTAATGTTTTGCCCGCTGGGCAAATATAGACATCGTGTTCCGTGTCGTAAGTGAATTGGGATTTAGAAAACTTGCCTTCTGTGCTAGAAGCTTTACGCTCTGCAATCACAGGGAAAAGGTTCATATCTAGTGTCTTTTTACAAATGTGAGCCGTAAAGTAACCCGAGTCCAAAGCTACTGATTCCAAGGTCTTTGCAAAACCAAATCTTTCAATCTGGCTTTTCAATCTTTCCAAATAAACAGTTGCATCGTTGACGTTACCAGGGGTCACGAATACATCTGTAATAATATTAAATTTGTGATCGACAGTACGATGATCCAAAAAGAAAAAACCTTCTGGCTTTCCCTTACGATTCATAAATCCGCATTCAGGATCCGTGGTACTTTTTTTTAGTTTCTTTTCTTTATTCTCCCCGGCTGGAGGTAAGGGATTTTTTCCGTGTACTTCACGATCCTCGTTCACTGCCTTTTCGAGTTCCACCAAATACTCGTTCGGTTGGTCTGTCACCACCTGCATAGTATAAGCATTCTTGTTAGCATTGGCCTGGATATGCGTGGAATCGGAGATGAGGAGACGCCCAGCCACCATATGATGATGAATCGCTAAATGTACTACTTCATCAAAGACTTCCTGAAAGACAGTTGTACCTTTAAACCTTCTATTTCGATTCCAACTGATCGTTGAATGATCAGGCACAGAATCAGAAAAACCCAAACCTAAAAACCATCTGTATGCAGCATTAAGGGTGATTTCTTGTTCTAACTGTCTTTCAGAGCGGATGCCATAAAGATATCCAACTAGCATCATTTTGAACAGTACAACCGGGTCAAGCGAAGGTCTTCCTTTGGACTCACTGTAAAAAGGACGCACCTTTTCTCTAATGAATGAAAAGTCTACGTGCTTATTAATCAACCGAAGAAGATGGTTATCAGGAACCAATAATTCTATATCTACTAGTTCAAGTTGGCTTGTTTTAGATTGAGTAGAATTCGTACGATTTAGCAAGATAGTCACGCCTTCCAGGTATATTCTATATAAAAATTATACCACATTAACGCGTTAATTCGTTGAAAAACATGACTTTCTCAACAGCCTGAGATATTCCGGTTAGATGCTGAATGGAGCTAATTTCGGAGGATATAAGGGGAGGTTTTCCGCTTATGCAAAGCAAAGTCTCTCATTTGCGAGTTTTTCGAGTCAATAAGCGGAATCTCTCCGTCTATTTAAGCCATTTTTAATAATAATTACTAATTAAGCGGAATTCTTCCGTCTATTTATCAGCTCTGGTGCCTAACCTAATCCCCTAATGTAATGGGAAGTTTAGACTCAGACAAAAATAAAAAATTGCCGAGAAAATGACCCTTTCTCGACAATCTTAAAGGATGCAAGCAATCCTTGGCATCTATTCTTTTTATTTAAGATTTTCTGGATTTAATACTTCTAACTCAGGAAGAACAAACAGCCCGTCTTTACGAATTAATACCTCATCGAAATACATTTCCCCGCCGCCATACTCAGGACGTTGGATATTAACCATATCCCAGTGGATATTAGAATGGTTGCCATTAAACGCGTCATCATAGCATTGCCCAGGGGTAAAATGGAAGCTGCCAGCAATCTTTTCATCAAACAAGATATCCTGCATTGGATTAAGGATAAATGGATTGACCCCAATCGCAAATTCCCCAATATATCGAGCCCCTTCATCTGTATCAAAAATTTTATTGATACGGCTGGAATCATTGGACTCCGCTTCGACAATTTTCCCATCTCTAAACGTCAACTTCACATTTTCAAACGTAAAACCTTGATAAGGAGAAGGTGTGTTATACGTAATAACCCCATTGACCGAGTCTTTAACAGGGGCAGTATAAACTTCACCATCTGGAATGTTTAACCGTCCGGCACATTTAATAGCCGGGATATCCTTAATGGAAAAGCTGAGGTCTGTTCCTGGACCAGTGATTCGAACTTTGTCTGTTCGGTCCATTAGCTCTTTCAGACTATCCATGGCTTGATCCATTTTTCCATAATCGAGGTTACATACATCAAAATAAAAGTTTTCAAAGGCTTCGGTGCTCATTTTTGCTAATTGGGCCATAGACGAAGTTGGATATCTTAGGACAACCCATTTTGTCTTAGGAACACGGATATCACGGTGAACCTTTTTACCAATCGTATTTCCGTGAATTTTCATTTTATCATCAGGGACATCAGATTGTTCACTGATGTTATCACCTGAACGAAGACCTATGTATGCATCCATTTTACTCATCACATTTGCTTCGAACTCTGCCATCATGTTAAATTGCTCTTCCTGTGCTCCTAATAAGAGCGAGCGGTCGACCCGATGGTCCTTTAACAGCACAAAAGGGTAACCTCCAGCTAAATAGGCTTCCTTCACAAGAGCGGTCACAAGTTCACGCTGAAGCCCAAAGTTTTCAATTAAAACCTTTTCACCCTTTTGAAGCTGGACCGAATAATTAATTAAGTTTTTTGCTAACTTTTCAATACGAGGATCTTTCATTCTTTACGCCTCCAACAGAATTATGTAGGTACATTCATATTGTAACCGAATGAAGGCTGAAAGTTGAAAAATAAAACTTTTATATCATTCCCTGATGAAATTTTTATAAGAAACGGCAGGAGATGAGGACAATTATATGGAAGTAGTATAAGATAATTAACGAGGTTTATTACTTTCCGTGATGGGTAATACATATTGATAGGATTAAGGCGGAGGTGCACGATGCAAATTATTTTATACTTAAGCGTAGCCCTGATTGCAATCGCGTTTTTTGTGCTTGTCATCTTTTTATCGACGACACTCAAATCATTTCAAGTTACACTTACAAGCGTTTCGAAAACATTAACCGGATTAGAAAAACAGTTGGATGGCGTAACAGCAGAAACTACAATTCTCCTCCAAAAAACAAACGCACTTGCAGATGATATTAAGCAGAAAACGGATCGTTTAAACAGTGTGGTTGAAGCGGTAAAAGACGTAGGTACAACGGTTTCTAAATTCAATGGGACCTTACAAAACATTACGCAAACAGTGGATATGCAAGTGGAGGAAAGTAAAGAGAAAATTTCGCAAATTGTTCAATGGAGTAATATCGTATTAGAATTAAAGGATAAGTGGCAAGCCAGGAGGCAACAAAAAACGACAGTAAGCTTAGATGAAAGCAAGAAGGTTAGATCTCATTAGAAAAAAGAGGAGGATATTAAGATGCCTAATAAAGAATATGATTCACGCGATACGAATCAAACTCGGAATGAGGAGTCTTCCAATAGCTTTTTGCTGGGAGCAATTATCGGTGGAGTCGTTGGTGCAGCTGCAGCACTGCTTTTGGCTCCAAAGACAGGAAAAGATCTTCGCAATAGGTTTACTAACCAAGCGGGAACGGTCATTGATAAGACAGCCAATATACGTGAAAATGTTTTGACAAAAAGTAATGAATTCGTTTCAAAAAGCTCTACCCTATCCCAAGGGATTGTCCTGCAATCGGCAGGGCTTTTGAATAAGGTAAAGGGGAAAATAACGAGCCATGATGAGTCGGAGGAAGAAGGAATCTCAAATTATATCCCTCTTCATACTCCAAATGAAAAGACAGAATCTAAGCGGTCAATCCCGATTGGACATCTAGATAGTTCTGAAATAAGAAAAAAACTTGAAGAAGCTGAAAAGGCATTTGATGAGGAAGAAAACAAAGTTAAACTCTAAAAAGTTAGCAGCATGCTAAATCTGATTATTTGTGATACAAACGGTGGAGTGATAAAATTACTTCACCGTTTATTTTATTTCTGGAGGTATGTACACATGTTAGTGAAAATTGATTCGATTGAACAATTTGATGACGTTATAAATAAGGAGAGTAAATTTTTTCTCTTAAAGCATAGTTTAACCTGTCCAATTAGCCATGCTGCATATAAGGAATATGAAAAATTTGCAAATGAAAATCAAGCTGTACCTACTTATTTCTTAGCTGTTCAGGATTCCCGTCCGTTATCCAATGAAGTAGCAGAAAAGTTCCAAATCAAACATGAATCACCACAAACCATCTTGTTCTCAAATGGAGAGCCTTTATGGAATGCTTCTCACTGGAAAATTACAAGTCGGTCTTTGACCAGTGCTTTTGGTGAAAATTAATAAAAATACTTTAGCGCTTAAAAGCGTTTAATCATTAAAGAAAAAATGAGTGACAAACCAAATAATATCCGATATAATAAACCCTAATTATTAAAATGTTATAATATTTAAATTTTTAGGTTGGAGACAATACTCCTATGACAGAAGGACTTTATGCATACAGAGCTCTATCATTAAATGCAGTTCTGTTTAGCTGAGGAAAGGGCGGGGACGAAAGATGGGCAAGAAAATTGAATTAGAACAATTGAGGTCGCGTGTCGATGAGTTAAACCTAGAATTGCTGAGGTTAATTAATGAAAGAGCCGTGCTCGTCCAAGAGATTGGGCGGGTGAAAGAAAACCAAGGGGTTTACCGTTACGACCCTGTCCGTGAAAGAATGATGTTAGATCATATTAAAGAGCAAAATGATGGACCTTTTGAGAATTCGACAATCGATCATATTTTCAAAGAGATTTTTAAAGCGGGTCTTGACCTGCAACAAGATGACCATAGTAAAGCATTGCTGGTCTCTCGAAAAAAGCAGCCTGAAGACACAATTGTCACATTGAAAGGTGAAAATATTGGCGATGGCAAACCGCACTTTGTATTTGGTCCATGTGCTGTAGAATCCTATGAGCAAGTGGCAACCGTGGCAAAATCAATGCAGGAGAAAGGTTTAAAGCTTCTGCGTGGCGGTGCTTATAAACCAAGAACTTCTCCATATGATTTCCAAGGGTTAGGCGTTGAGGGATTGAAAATCTTGAAACGTGTGGCTAAGGAATTTGATATGGCAGTGATCAGTGAAATAGTGAGCCCGGCTGATATTGAAATGGCTATAGATTATATCGATGTCATTCAAATTGGTGCGCGTAATATGCAAAACTTTGAACTGTTAAAAGCAGCAGGATCGGTAAAGAAACCCATTCTGTTAAAAAGAGGTATTGCGGCGACAATTGAAGAATTTATCAATGCGGCCGAATACATTGCGGCACAAGGGAATGGGCAAATTATTCTTTGTGAGCGCGGCATAAGGACATACGAACGGGCGACAAGAAACACTCTTGATATTTCAGCAGTTCCGATTTTGAAACAGGAAACCCACTTACCTGTAATGGTTGACGTAACGCACTCAACAGGCAGAAGAGATTTATTATTACCATGTGCGAAAGCAGCGATTGCGATTGGAGCAGACGGTGTTATGGCAGAGGTTCATCCAGATCCTGCCGTGGCACTCTCGGATCAAAAGCAACAAATGGATCTAGATCAGTTTGAAAAATTCTATAATGAACTGCTCGCATCTAACTACGTACGACTTTAATTTCAAATAGATAGATTATATAAAAAACCTTTTGCGATTTCAGTGCAGAAGGTTTTTTTGGTTTTTTATGATAATATTTAGTAACTTTGTGAAAAATGTTGACAAATGCAATTGCGGCTTTGAACTTCTTGTCGTATCATTAAGTACATATTAAAGATTGTTTACGTTCTCACAAACAAAAACAAAAACTAAATGATTAATTTTATACAAGCTGATGTAAAATAATGAAAACGATGTTCGTTTTAGGAGAGTGTGTTAAGTGAATATTACTATTTATGATGTAGCAAGAGAAGCCAATGTTTCAATGGCAACCGTTTCTCGTGTAGTTAACGGGAATCCGAATGTAAAGCCGGTAACTCGAAAAAAGGTGCTGGAAGTAATTGAAAGACTAGGCTACCGTCCGAATGCGGTTGCAAGAGGATTAGCCAGCAAAAAGACCACAACCGTTGGGGTTATTATTCCGGATATTTCAAATATCTTTTTTGCCGAATTGGCCCGTGGGATAGAAGATATCGCAACGATGTATAAGTACAATATTATTTTAAGTAATTCCGATCAAAACAAAGACAAGGAATTTCATTTGCTCAATACCATGCTTGGTAAACAAGTGGATGGATTAGTCTTCATGGGTGGAAATATTACTGCAGAGCATGTCGATGAATTTGGAAAATCACCTGTACCAATTGTGCTTGCAGGCTCGATTGAAGAATCTAGCACAATGCCTTCAGTAAATATTGATTATGAAGAAGCAGTTTATGACTCGATCAAGGAATTTATTGAAAAAGGTCATAAAAATATTGCGTTTGTTGTTGGACCACTTCATGAGCCTAAAAATACATTCAAAAAGCTGCGAGGCTATCAAAGAGCGTTAGCAGAATCCGGTATTCCTTACAATGACGAACTAGTGGTTGAAGGAGATTATACGTACGACTCAGGAATTGAAGCGATAGAAAAGCTGCTTGAAGTCGCTGACAGGCCGACAGCTATCTTGGTAGGAGCGGATGAAATGGCACTTGGCGTTGTACATGGTGCAGAGGATAAAGGCTATAAGGTTCCTGATGATTTTGAGGTTATCACATCTGACAACACCAGGCTCTCACTCATGGTCCGCCCACAGCTGACAACAATCGTTCAGCCATTATATGATATCGGCGCGGTTGCGATGCGACTTTTAACTAAATTAATGAACAAAGAAAAGGTGGAAGAACAAGTTGTCGTTCTACCACATCGGATCGAACACCGACAATCAACTAAGTAAAAAAATGGGTTGACCGTAATAGGTCAACCCATTTTTTTAAACCGATTCGCTCTTTTGCTGGCTTCGAATTGGATAGAGTGCTTTTTCAAGGGTTAATAAATTCTTTTCAGTAATCTCAGCTTTTCGAGGGATGGGCGTATATAAGTTGTCTGGGTCGTCCCATTCCTTTGGTAATAAAACGGGAGAATCCTTTTGCCAGGAATTTACCCATTCCTTTGGCAAACTTCCATAACAGTTTGAGTTTTCTGTCATTTCAAGCCAGATTAATGCCCATGCTCTTGGGACTACCCTCCAGATATCATATCCGCCGCCGCCGACAGCAATCCATTTCCCGTTACAATATTGGTGGGCTATTTCATGCGCAAGCCTTGGGATCTCTCGGTAAATCTTCATTGTTGAAGAAAGGTGTGTTAACGGGTCTAAATAATGGGAGTCTGCGCCATTTTGGGTAAGAATCACATCTGGTTTAAAAAACTCAGCCACTTCTCTAAACGCATGTGAATAGGCGTAGAGCCATGATTCATCCTCAGTAAAGGCATCAACTGGTATGTTGTAAGAATAGCCATAGCCTAACCCCTGCCCGCGCTCATTTACATTGCCGGTACCAGGAAATAAATATCTGCCTGTTTCATGAATCGACAAGGTACAGACATTAGGATCATCATAGAAGGACCATTGAACGCCATCTCCATGATGGGCATCGGTGTCCACATATAAAACACGAGCATTATATTTTTCCTGAAGGTATTTGATGGCGACTGAGCTATCATTATACACACAAAATCCAGATGCTTTTCCCCTAAATCCGTGATGCAAACCTCCACCAAGATGGAGTGCATGAAGGGACTTTCCAGTCATCACCTCGTCTACGGCCGTTAATGTGCCGCCCACAAGCAGGGCGCTTGCTTCATGCATGTTAGGAAATACAGGAGTATCTTCTGTGCCAATACCATAGTTTTCGGCAATCTCTAAGGGTAATTGGCCATTCCCTGCCTTTATTACTGCCTCTATGTAGCTTACGTCGTGTATTAAGGCTAACTCTTCCGTTGAGGCCATTCTTGGCGGGATGACATCTTCTGGATTAAGAGCATTAATCTTCTCTAATAAGTCCACTGTTAATTTAAGCCGGAATTGGTCGAAAGGATGCTGATTGCTGAATTTATAATTCAACGACGCGTCTGAAAATATAAACGAACACTTATCACTCATAGTGAAATCCCCGGAAGATTGGGCCATAATACATGGAAGCCCGCCTGTCTTAGGTCTTGAATTAATAAAGTAGGATTCATGGTTTGCAATCTAATCACCAGTATTTTAAATTGCTCATCTGTTTTATCAGGATAAACCAATACACTCAAAATATTTGCTTTCCTGTTTTTAATCACAGCGGTAATTTCACTGAGCTTACCAGCAAGATTAGGAATCTTAATTTCAATTTGTGAGCCTGGCTGATGGGCCCCTGTTAATTCAACCAATGTCCGCAGCAAATCTGTTTCGGTCAAAATTCCAACCAACTCACGGTTATTTATGATTGGAAGACAGCTGATTTTATGCTCATAGAATAGGCCTGCCACTTCCTCGACGAAATCAAGTGGGTGTCCAGTAATGACGTTTCGTTCCATAATCGCCTCAAGTGGCTTTTTCATATCTTCCGGATGCTCATTTGCATGAAAAATAGATGGAGTCGCCTCATGTATTTTCGAAACAGTGACGAGCCCAACTAAATGATTCTCTTGATTAATTATTGGAATATGGCGTATTTTTCTGGTCTCCATTAATTGGATTGCATCCGCAATGGTATCTGTTGGCAGAAGTGTTGCGACATCAGTTTTCATGATTTGTTCTACGATCATTAGAAAATCCCCCTTACCCAGAAAATATCAGGAAAATAATTAGTACATAAACCGGTTCATAAATCTGAGACGGTCAAATTTTTGGATAGTTTCCGTATCAATTCTATTACCCATCCTAGCCATGAGACAATTAGCAGGGTGGGAACAAATTTCAGGATCATCGGTTGCATACCACTCAAGGCCGCCCGCATTCATCATTTTCTCCATGATCTTTCTGTACTCCCACACATTTAGTTTGGTCCCCTTTAAATCCCAGTGCCAATAATACTCAGTGGTAATGGTAAGATAATCTTCCATCGCATCATCCATCATCGAGACAATTAATAGGTTTTTCCCTACAGCGCAACCTCTAAATTGGGGAATGACCTCGATGGCACCTAATTCGATTAAATTGTCCATTTTCCCTTCTGACCATCGTTCAAGCGGGTCGGGATATAGAAAAGTAGCATAACCAATAATGGTGTTTCGGTATCTAGCAATAATAATTCTGCCTTCGGGAAGCTCTGCAATTCCAACTAAAGCCTGATGCTGCTGCGCTGGCGGACGAAATGCAATGAGATCCTCGTGAAATTCGTAGCCGGCAAGCTTATCTGAAGTTATAGGCCCTTCAACAATTAAAGACCCATGAGGTGTTTTTAATTGTTTGGCATTGTATGTCTTTTTGTGTTCCATACGGTCACCTACCCTGGAAAAATGATTCCATTAATAATTCTATTATACATAAAATCTATTAGGGAAAAGTAACTTCACAAAATTTTCTGTCTTAAAGTAAATAATTATTGACTTTTTGTATATAAAAATCAAAAAATAAATATAGTACTATTTAAAAAATTGTGAATTGTTTATATTTGTACTATAATAACTTACAATAAGGCCAAAGGGGGAGCATTAATGAAAGTGGAAGCGTTGCCAGTTGTGCAAGGGGATCATAATCTAGGTAATTATCAAGAAATGTACAAGCAATTTGACTGGAAAGAAACTGAAAAAGAGTTTACATGGAGTGAAACAGGGCTTGTCAATATGGCATATGAGGCCATTGACCGTCATGCGAAAACCTTTCGTAAAAATAAAGTGGCTCTTTACTATCGTGATGGTTCGCGAAATGAGAAGTACACTTTTAAGGAAATGAAAGAGTTATCAAATAAAGCCGGAAATGTGTTAAAAACATACGGAGATGTAGAAAAAGGTGACCGTGTCTTTATTTTTATGCCGCGCTCTCCTGAACTTTACTTTACGGTTTTAGGTGCCATTAAGCTTGGGGCAATCGTTGGCCCTTTATTTGAAGCATTCATGGAAGGGGCTGTCAGGGACCGTCTGCAAGACAGTGAAGCGAAGGTTTTGGTTACGACACCTGAACTGTTAAACCGGATACCAATCCAAGAATTGCCTGCTCTGAAGCATATTTTCCTCATTGGAAGTAATGTGGATGAAAAAGGTCCATACATTGACTTCTTGAAAAAATTTGAAGGAGCAAGTAAGAATCTTCGCATTGAGTGGGTGGATAGAACGGACGGTCTAATCCTCCACTACACATCTGGTTCTACTGGTAAACCAAAAGGCGTTTTGCATGTACATAATGCAATGATCCAGCACTATCAAACAGCTAAATGGGTGCTTGATTTAAAAGAAGACGATGTGTACTGGTGTACTGCGGACCCAGGCTGGGTAACAGGGACCTCCTACGGCATCTTTGGACCATGGTTAACAGGAACCTCGAACGTGATTGTCGGAGGCCGCTTTAGTCCAGAATCATGGTACCAAATGATTGAAGACTTCGGGGTAACGGTATGGTACAGCGCTCCAACGGCATTTCGGATGCTGATGGGTGCAGGCGATGAATTGGTAAAGAAATTTGATTTAAGCAGCCTTCGCCATGTCCTTAGCGTGGGGGAACCATTGAACCCAGAGGTGGTTAAGTGGGGGGCAAAGGTATTCAATAAGCGGATTCATGATAACTGGTGGATGACAGAAACCGGTGCCCAGCTGATTAGTAACTATCCATGTATGGAGATCAAACCTGGTTCGATGGGTAAACCGATTCCAGGTGTAGAAGCAGCAATTGTTGACAATCAAGGGAATGAACTTCCACCATATCGGATGGGGAACCTTGCGATTAAAAAAGGCTGGCCTTCGATGATGCATACCATTTGGAATAACCCGGAGAAGTATGAATCTTACTTTATGCCAGGTGACTGGTACGTGTCAGGCGATTCTGCTTACATGGATGAAGATGGATATTTCTGGTTCCAAGGCCGTGTCGATGACGTCATTATGACCTCAGGCGAGCGCGTTGGACCGTTTGAAGTAGAAAGCAAGCTTGTCGAGCATCCTGCTGTTGCTGAAGCCGGTGTCATCGGCAAACCGGACCCGGTTCGCGGTGAAATCATTAAAGCATTCATTGCTCTCAGAGACGGCTATGAAGCAACAGACGAACTAAAAGAAGAAATCCGCCAATTTGTAAAAAGAGGTCTGGCCGCTCATGCAGCCCCACGTGAAATTGATTTCCGTGATAAACTGCCGAAGACAAGAAGCGGTAAGATTATGAGACGTGTGTTAAAGGCCTGGGAGCTTAATCTGCCAACAGGCGACCTTTCGACGATGGAAGATTAATTAGCACCGAAAAACCCGCACCGAAAATCGGTGCGGGTTTTAATATTTACTGTTGGGTTGATGGATCAGTTGGTTCAGTTGGTTCAGTTGGAACCTTAGGGTCGGTTGGTACTATTGGCTTAGTTGGATCTACAGGTGGTATTACTTTAACTCCTGCCTCCACCAGATTCGATGGGGCCGACTCTTTACCAGCAATATCAACTGCTGTTACATAAAAGGAACCAGTGCCAACTTTTAATGATCGTTTAGAACCATTGACTACACTGCCTACTTTTTTAGAGCTTACTCCGCCCTGATAGACTCGGTATCCAACAACATCATTATCACCCGATTTAGACCATGTTAAGGTATTGCCTTTTACTGTTAAGCTGACACGATCTGGGTTCTTCCCGTTATCATACATTTTTGCAGTTGAAACAAGAATTTTCCCCCAACGGTCCTTTTGTGGAATGAGTTGACTGTAATTATGGAAGTTACTGCCAACCATTCTTCTAATGAAATCAGGATTTAAGATAAGACCAAATTGGGCAAACTCTTTTGGGGTGGATTCCAGGGCTAAATATTTTTTGTCGCCCACCATAACAAATTTTCCTTCAATTAAGCTATCATCCACTTTAGTGGGTACATTATTGACATTAAAGTAATCACTTTCGATTAGGCCTGCTTTTGAACAAGCCGCCGAAGGAAGCATTCCAGAAACAGCACAAAAAGAGCGTCTGACAATTCCATTTGGCATTTTAAAAGACTTCTTAGGAGCAATTAAATCAGGTCTAATTTTATAAGCAGCGTTCATTAACTGAGCCCATAGAGTATTGGTCCGACTGCTATAGGACAATCCAGAGGTCTTGAGTGATTTTGGTGTATCATATCCTCTCCATAGGCCAAAGGTAACGTTAGGGTTGGAAGCAACAAACCAAGAGTCTATATATTGATTTCCTGTCCCCGTTTTCCCTGCCCAGTCAGCACTGAAATTTAGTTGATTTCTAACGCTTGCTGCCGTTCCCATAGTAATAACGTCTCGCATCATATCGATTGTTAAATAAGCTGTTTGCGGATTAAAGACTTTAACAGGTTTTACTTGGTGCTGATAGATGACCTTGCCGTTTTTATCAACAATTTTATCAATCATATAGGCATCAATAAATTTTCCATCATTAGCAAAGGTACTAAAAGCATTTGTATTTTCTTCAATCGTCACCCCATTCGTCATGGAGCCGATGGAAGTAGCTAGATTGGTATAATCGTCTTTAGTTAAAGAGGTAAATCCCATTTTTTCAAGATACTTGGCAGGTCGTTGATCCACAATACTTTTGTACAGTTTAACCGCTGGAACGTTATAGGATTTCGCCAGGGCATATCTTGCGGAAACCAATCCGCTGTACCGATAGTCATAGTTTTGCGGCCATGGATCACTTCTGCCGGGTGCTAGGGCTAACGCTACGTTTGGCAGCGGTGTTCCTGGAGCTGCTTTTCCTAACTCCATCGCTGGAGCGTAAATAAGAAGAGGTTTCATGGTAGAACCGTTTTGTCTGATTGCACTAGTTGCGTGATTTAGCTGTTGATCATTATAATTCCTTCCAGCCACAAAACTGATTATCTTTCCAGTCTTATTTTCGATTAGTTCAGCACCAACTTCAGCAGGCTCCATCACTGTTTTTATTTCTCCAGTTTCTGGATCCTTTTTTTCCTGAGGTTTATCAGGACCATAATATGGATATTTATCCTTAACCTTCTGCATCGCATCATATACCTTTTTGTCAATAGTTGAATGAATTTGATAGCCATTTTGACGCAGAGCATTACGTGCTAAAATATGATATTTATAGGTGAGATTATCATCGTTTTTCAAGTCCTTCTCTGATATCCCATCATTTTTTGCTAAGACAGTGGTTAGGACATCAATTGAACGCTTTTCGATTTCAACTGTTAACCAAGGGTATTTCTCAAGTGGGTTTGGAATCGGTTTAATAAAATCCTTTTTAATATCGTAGGCAGAGGCTTCTGCATATTGTTTTTCGGTAATATAGCCACCGTCAAACATTCTTTTTAGGACAGTTTTCATCCGCGAGAGACCCGGTTCAAGATTTTCAGGTTCTTTTATCGTACCCTCTCTTGTAAACGGGGTATAACCGAATGGGCTTTGCGGCAATCCGGCAATGAAGGCAGCTTGTGGAAGTGTTAAATCACTCGCCTTTTTACCGAAAATCCCTTTTGCAGCTGCTTGGACACCGGCAATGTTTCGCCCGGAGGAATTTCTTCCTAACGTAGACACGTTGAGATAAGCTTCAAGAATTTCTTTTTTATCAAAGAATTTCTCTAAACGAAGAGCAAGTAAGATTTCATTGGCTTTCCTTTGAAACGAGACCTCATTTGTTAAGATTTGGTTTTTTATTAACTGCTGTGTTAAGGTACTGCCGCCAGATTGAACCGCAGAGTTAGTTACTTCTTGGAAAACGGCTCGAAATACAGCTTTCGGGACAACACCCTTATGCTTATAGAAGTATTCGTCTTCGGTTGCAACTACGGCATTGACCAAATCATTCGATACATCGTCCAATTTTACTTCTTCCCGTTCTAAGTCGGTATGGAGTTTACCAAGATAAGTATTGTTTGCAAAATATAACTCAGATGTTTCTGTATAATTATAAATATCTTTTTTCATGCTATCATACGATCGGACAGGTTCATCTTTCACTAATGAGGCAAAATAACCTGCGCCCACACCAGTTGCAAATGATCCGCCTAGGATTCCGACAGTTAATACAAGTAGAAACAAGTTCCAAACGACTTGATATGTGATTCGTGCTCGTTTAACCGTTTTTTTATGGGTAAATATATTCAATACGGATTTTGCTTTTTCGATCCAGGCTTGTAATTTTTCAACCATCTATAGTATCACCTCTTCTAAAATCAAGTACATTATAGCATATCAAAGGTATAAAAACTGACAAAGTTCTACATTTATCTGAAATTTCCAGTTTTGTTGACAAGAAACTTAAATTATGATAAAAAAAGCTATACATTAATTTTATAATAAAGCTATGAAGGGAACCAACTGTAGTTCTTCTATCCCTGTTTCAAGAGAGTCAGCGGTGGTGCAAGCTGATACATATAGAAGAATGAATTACGTCCTTGAGCTTTCTCTGTGAAAATGGAATGGTGGTAGCAGAGAACGGTCTAAACCGTTAATTTATTTGAGTTGGAGGAATTTTCCTCAAGCTGGGTGGTACCGCGTAATTATACGTCCCTGCATTTTTTGCAGGGGCGTTTTTATTTTTTTACCAAAATTGGAGGGAATAGGAATGGATTTATTACAAGATTTAGCTTGGAGAGGAATTATCTACCAGCAAACCGATGAAGAAGGTTTAAAGGATTCATTAAACAAGGAACCAATCTCCTTATACTGCGGGGTCGACCCGACTGCGGATAGTATGCATATCGGCCACTTATTGCCGTTTTTAACGCTAAGGAGATTTCAACAGCATGGACACCGTCCGATTGTTTTAGTAGGCGGGGCAACAGGCTTGATTGGCGACCCAAGTGGAAAAAGTGAAGAACGGAAGCTGTTAACACTTGAAACCGTTCAAGATAACGTAGCAGGTATTAAGAAACAGTTGGAAACTATTTTCGAATTTGAAGGTGAAAATGGGGCAATCATGGTTAATAACTATGATTGGGCAGGCTCAATGGATATCGTTACTTTCTTGCGTGATATTGGTAAGCATATCGGTGTCAATTACATGCTGGCGAAGGATACGATTGCATCAAGGCTTGAGACGGGAATTTCATTTACTGAATTCACCTACACTATTCTTCAAGCGATGGATTTCCTTCATTTATATGAGCATCATAATTGTAAATTGCAAATTGGCGGCAGTGACCAGTGGGGGAACATCACTTCAGGGTTGGAATTAATTCGGAAGGTTCAACCAGAAGGTGCGAAGGCATATGGTTTAACAATCCCGCTTGTTACAAAAGCCGACGGTACAAAGTTTGGTAAAACGGAAAGTGGTGCAGTTTGGTTAGACCCGGAAAAAACAACTCCTTATGAGTTCTACCAGTTCTGGATTAATACCGCTGATGCTGATGTCGTTAAATACTTAAAGATTTTCACTTTCTTATCGCATGAGAAAATCGAACTTTTAGATAAAGCAGTTCAGGAAGAGCCGCATCTTCGTAAGGCTCAAAAGGTGTTAGCAGAAGAACTGACTCGTTTGATTCACGGTGAAGATTCCTTACAACAAGCTATTAAAATTTCGCAGGCGCTATTTAGCGGGGATGTAAGAAGTCTTTCTGCCGCAGAAATTGAGCAGGGCTTTAAAGATGTACCGGCTTACACTTCACAAAATGAGGAGAATTTGGTCGATCTTTTGGTTGCAGCGAAAATTTCTCCATCCAAGCGTCAGGCTCGTGAAGACATTGCTAATGGTGCTGTTACGGTTAATGGCGAAAAAATCACCGATGCAGCATATGCCTTAACGGGAACTGATCGGATTGACGGGCAGTTTACGATTATTAGACGAGGCAAAAAGAAATACACGTTAATAAAATATTAATATTGGGGGGCTTTGGAGATCAAAGCCCTTTTTTCTAATGCAAGGATATCCATGTAACAACGGGTTATTATATTTCGTCTAATATAAAAGGAACTAATAGGGGGGAATAGTTTGAAAATTTTTTTACACACCGTATTTATTATACTCATCGCTCTTGTTACCTTTTTCGGACTTGGTCCTGTTTTATTTGCAGATGGGATTTTACAAGAAAGACTATGGACAGCGGCAATCGTATTGGTTATTTATATAATCCTGGTGTTTTTATATCGAAAATTGATTCACTGGACCAATCGAAGATAATAAAAATCCTTCATCCATTTGGTGTCCTTAATCGAGTAATCACCAAAAGTAAAATAAGCGGAGATTTTCCGCTTAATCAAAGAAAAATCCCCCATTTTCGAATTTTTCAAATCAATAGGCGGAATCTCTCCGTCTATTTAAGCTCTTTTTAATCCTAATCACTAAATAAGCGGAATTTTTCCGCCTATTTATCACCTCAGGTGCTTAAAAATGTCAATCCCAGATGCACCTGAATAACGAGAAAAAACCCTCAAGCCATTTGGTATGAGGGTTTTGACCTTATTAACGTGAGTAGAACTCGACGATAAGTGTTTCGTTGATTTCAGCCGGTAATTCAGAGCGCTCTGGTAAGCGAGTGAAAGTACCTTCTAATTTGTCTGCATCAAATGTTAAGAAATCAGGAACGAAGTTATTAACTTCAATAGCTTCTTTCACAACATCAAGATTGCGTGATTTTTCACGAAGGCTGATTGTTTGACCAGCTTTCAAACGGTATGATGGAATATCTACACGAGCACCATCAACCATAATATGACCATGGTTTACTAATTGACGAGCTGCACGACGAGTGCGAGCAAGACCTAAACGGTAAACAACGTTGTCAAGACGTGATTCAAGAAGAATCATGAAGTTTTCACCGTGTACGCCGCCGATTTTGCCTGCTTTATCAAAAAGATTACGGAATTGACGCTCAGTTACGCCATACATATGACGAAGCTTTTGCTTCTCTTGTAATTGTAATCCGTATTCAGAAAGCTTTTTGCGTTGGTTTGGACCATGTTGTCCAGGAGCGTAAGGACGCTTTTCTAATTCTTTACCTGTGCCGCTTAGAGAGATTCCAAGACGACGGGAAATTTTCCAGCTAGAGCCAGTATAACGAGCCATGAATGACTCCTCCTTCGTGTTTTTATTTTGGTAAAATAAAAACCGTTATGAGACTCTTTGACAGCCATTTTATTTTCATGCACCTT
Organism: Neobacillus drentensis NBRC 102427; assembly: GCF_001591445.1. GTDB lineage: Bacteria > Bacillota > Bacilli > Bacillales > Cytobacillaceae > Neobacillus > Neobacillus drentensis. The sequence goes on from NZ_BCUX01000025.1 coordinate 68,298, forward strand.
CGCCCTAGCAGCTAAGGGTTACGAGATACACCATCGATAAATATGAGGAATAAAATGGGACTATTCAAAGTGAACATAATAGGCTGCATATATTTTACACAAGGAGTATTATATAATTTTTATACCAATAAAGTCAAGTATATTTTAAAGTAGTCGCAACATGTGAATTTTTTGTCGAAAAAATTATTTTATCAAAGTTAATAATTTATACAAATATATATCGCCAAAGTGTCTGAAGATTAACTATAATTAGGGTACAATGTATAAATTTGGAATTAGATCAGGTGGAGCCTATATGGATATTCTCGAATGTAATGATTTACACTTGCAAATTAATAGATATAAACAATTAATACAAATTATAGAAAAACTTCATTCGTATCTTGATGTAAATATCCTCTTGGGAGAATTCTGCTTAGCCCTGAAGGAAGTGTACCCTGACTTCTCATTTTCCTTATTGCTCTCACAGGATACTTATAGCCACAGTGACCTTCCCATTATAGATCTTGAATATGATAGTGAAAATATTGCTGCCATTAAAGCCTATGCAACTGGGAATCTTCAATTTGAATTTTCATCTTCTGACAAACATACTATTATTTATGCGCCATTAAAAGGAAAACAGGTTACTTATGGAGTATTGCAATTAATTGCAGTGGATACGACTGAATTCCCGGCAAATGAGATGGAGTTTCTTAGCTTATTTGCAGAATCTGCGGGAAGATCTATAGAAAATGCTCACCTTTATCAACAGTCAAAGCGAGAAATCGCCAATTTACAACTAATCAACGAAACTTCCCACTGTTTAAATTCCAACCTGCGTTTGGTTGATACGATGACATATATGTCAGAACAAATTATTACTTCTATTGATGCACAAGAAGTAGGCTTTTTCTTATTCTTAAATGAACATGCGAAAGTAAAAATACTCCCAGGCTCAACTCCATACTTTTACACTAAACAAGCCCAAATCTATATTGATTATATAAAGGAAAAAATCGAATTAGATAAAAATCCTTTATTTATTGGTGATAGCAATTTGCAAAATATTAAAAGCAAAACAAGCTTTCATTCGATTCTTGCAGTTCCGATGATTCAGAGTGAAAAATTAAAAGGTTTCTCCATAGTAATGCATAAAGAACCTTATTTCTTTTCCTTCGACACATTTAAGCTCCTGCAATCACTAATCCATCATTCGTCGCTTGCCCTAACCAATTCGATGCTTAGAGAAGAGTTAGAACAAATGGTTATTACAGACCACCTTACCAAGCTCCATTCCCGCAAATTTTTAGATGATAAGATTAAGTGGTCAATGAATGAGTCTGATGAGGGCTCCTTTATCCTAATTGATATCGATAATTTTAAAGACCTAAATGATACATACGGGCATCAGGTTGGAGATAAAGTTCTAGTACAGGTAGCAAACCTTATTAAACGTAACATTCGTGGCGAAGATATAGGGGCCCGTTGGGGTGGGGAAGAATTGGCCATTTATCTCCCAGGGGTACCTTTAGACAGAGGAGCAGCTATCGCTGAAAGATTAGTCAAAAGGGTATCTGAATGCTCTGATCCGCATATTACAGTGTCATGTGGTGTTTCCTATTGGAATAAGGAGCAGCTCGATGCCTATAATTACCTATTTAAACGAGCAGATGAAGCATTGTATATTGCAAAAGGGACAGGGAAGAACAAGGTGGTCATTCAAAAAGATAATATAAGAGTAAGTTAGGGGCTTCATTTAGGAGTGCCCTAACGATTTTTACCCAGCCGACATAATATAACAGATATTGAAAACGCTTTCATGTGAGAGGAGTTTAAAAATGAAAAATAAGAAATCACGGTTTGAAACGGAAGTTATACATTCAGGCTATAGTGCGGATGAACATCAAGGCAGTTTAGTTCCTCCGTTGTATCAAACATCCACTTTTACTTTTGCCAGCGCGGAACAAGGGGAAAGAAGATTTGCGGGGCAAGAAGAGGGATTTATTTATTCACGCTTGGGAAATCCAACGGTAAAAATACTGGAAGAACGGATGGCTGTCCTTGAACAAGGGGAGGCAGGTTTAGCCTTTTCGTCGGGAATGGCGGCGGTGAGTGCTGTGCTGGTAGCCTTAACAAAAGCAGGGGACCATATTCTATGTTCAAAAGGTGTGTACGGCTGTACCTTCGGATTATTGGAATTATTAAAAGAAAAATATGGAATAGAACATGATTTTTCAATTATGGATTCAACGGAAAGATTAGAAAGGGAGATTCGTCCAAATACAGCATGTATCTATATCGAAACGCCAATCAATCCGACCATGAAGCTTGTTGATCTGGAAATGGTAGCGAGGTTGGCCAATGAAAAAGGAATACCCGTCGTGGTTGATAACACGTTTTGTTCCCCCTATATTCAAACTCCTCTTACCCTCGGCTGCGATGTGGTTATTCATAGTGCAACAAAATATATCTGTGGACATGGGGATGTTATCGCGGGTCTCGTCATTGGTAAGAAGGAGTTTATTAGGCAGGTATCACGGACTACTCAAAAAGACATCGGCGGTATAATTTCTCCCTTTGATGCATGGCTGTTGCTAAGAGGAATTAAAACACTACCAGTGCGTATGGACCGCCATTGTGAAAATGCCCAAAAGCTATTTGAATTTATGAAAAGCCACCCGAAAATTGAAACGGTTTATTTCCCTGGAGACCCAGAACACCAAGATTATCCAATTGCGAGAAAGCAAATGAAACATTCAGGCGGGCTCATATCATTCACGATAACCGGAACCAAGGAATCGGCTCAACAGGTTATGAACCAATTACAATTAATAAAAATAGCAGTAAGTCTTGGTGACGCAGAAACATTAATACAGCACCCTGCTACGATGACCCATGCCGTCATTCCAGAGGAAGAACGGAGAAAAATGGGGATTGAAGATACATTGCTCCGGCTTTCTGTTGGACTAGAAGCATGGGAGGACATCCAAGCCGACCTTGAACAGGCACTGGAAAAGGTCTGAAAAAAGCCCCGAGAATTCTCGGGGCTTATCTAGAGATGTTCAACTAAAATAGCAACGAATTCTTCCAGTTTTTGCTGGTCCAGTGCATCAAATCGATTTTTTTCAGGTGAATCAATATCCAGAACCCCAAGCAGTTGTCCATCTTTCAGGAGAGGGATTACAATTTCGGATTGAGAGGCTGCATCACAAGCAATGTGGCCTGGGAATTGGTTAACATCTGCGACAAGAACGGTTTCTTTTTTCAAAGCGGACGTCCCGCATACACCTTTTCCTAAAGGAATACGGATACAGGCTGGGAGACCTTGGAATGGCCCTAAGACTAGTTGTTGATTCGAATCCATTAAATAAAATCCAACCCAGTTAATTCGGTCAAGAAACTGATTCAGCAGGGCACTTGCATTGCTGAGATTTGCTATCTGATTATTCTCATCATGAATAAAAGCATGGAGCTGTTTTTTAACCAGATTATAATTTTCTTCACGACTTCCCTTGTACATTTCGACGTTAAACATGGTGTTCCCCCTTCGTTTCAACAATTTATATAAGTATTTTATCAAATTTACATGAATATTAGGAGACTTTGTCGATAATTTCATAAAGGAATCTGTTGTGAAGCAAAGAATCATTAGGTAAGGGGATTTTTGGAGTAGACCAGAAAGGGGACAATATATGAAGAAAAACGCTAAGGAAGAAATTGTTAAGGCCGCGATCACATTATTTAAGTCCAATGGATACTCAGGAACATCAATTAGGGATATCGCCGGACTGGCAAAAGTAAATACGGCCACAATTGCCTACCACTTCGAAAATAAACCAGGTCTGCTAGAATATTGCTTTACAAATTTTTTTGAACAATATATTAGTAAAATGGAAGAAGCCTACGCATCGATAGATAAGGGAGCAAAGAATTGTTTAAAGCGAATGGTTGTTGATTTGCTTCATTATCAATGTGAAAATAGTAAATTGGCTAGTCTAGTTTATCGGGAGATGTCCATGGACTCGCAAATTGTCAGGGAAATTATGTCAACCTATTTACTTAAAGAAAAATACTATTTTCAATTAGTATTTGAGCGAGGTTTTGAATGGAATGAATTTCGCCCCCACTCCATTCCTTATTTAATTATTCAGTTAAAAGGATTATTGATGATGCCATTTATGAATACACATTATATGAGGGAAGTTTTATACGTATTTCCCAATGAGCCATTTTTCGAGCAAAAATACTTAAAGGATATTAATTTGTGGATTGATAAAACTTTATGTTCGGATGTCCCAATGAAAATGGGTGCAGTCATAAAATAGCGGCAATCGCTATTTTTTTATTTTACAAAAAAAAAGAAATTAATAGTCAAAAAATGTCGTTTACATGGTATCATAATAGCATTGAATAAAACATTAAGCGTTTTTTTTATAATAGATGCATATAATCTTTAATTTGAAAGAATGTTTTGGAAATAGGGGGCTTACTTGTGAAATATTTCATTGGATTTTTTATCCTATTACTAGCCTTATTTGTAATAGGGTATTTAATAAAGAAAAGGTACTTTAAGGAAATGGATCGATTGGAAGCGTGGAAAATCGATTTAATGAATCGTCCAGTACTGGATGAAATGTCAAAAGTGAAGCTACTCAATATGACAGGACAAACAGAAGAGCTTTTTGAACGTTGGCGAAATCAATGGGATGATGTGGTGACGGTACAACTTCCTGATTTAGAGGAAATGCTTTTTGATGCAGAAGAGTACATAGATCGGTACCGATTCAGTAAAGCAAAAGGTGTCCAGCAAGCAATTAATGCAAAGTTACAGGAAACTGAGGATCAAATAAATAGTATTTTAGAAGAGTTACATGAATTGGTAGGCAGCGAGGAAAAGAACAGAGTTGAAATAGAAGAATTAAAAGATCAGTATAGAGAATCAAAGAAAATGCTGCTTGCACATCGTCACAGTTTTGGCAATTCTGAAAAGAGTTTAGAGGAACAGCTTAACGGTGTGTCGCTAAAATTTCAAGAATTTGATGAAAAAACAGAGCATGGTAATTATCTTGAAGCCCGTGAAGTAGTTTTAATGATTCATAGTCAGCTTGGGATCATCAAAAAAGATATGGACTTGATTCCGCAATTACTAATTGAATGTCAATCACTTCTTCCAAATCAACTTTCTGATATTCTTGACGGCTATCGTGAAATGTCTGGTCAGGAATACTATTTAGAGCATATTAATGTTGAAAAAGAAATCGAGCGGTTAGAAGAAAAGCTGTCTGAGAATTTAGTGCTTATCGAAGCTGCCAAGATTGACGAAGCGGTCGATGGAATAAAAGAAGTAAAGGAAAGAATTGATGTCCTTTTCGATTTATTAGAAAAAGAAGTTCACGCCAAGCATTTCGTTTTAAAAAATGAAAAACTTGCAAGTGATCTTCTAGTCTCTGCCCAAGAGGAAAATAGTTATCTTTCTAGTGAAGTTATTCATGTTCAAGAAAGTTACCAGTTGTCGGAAGGTGACTTTGAAACGCAGCGACAATTGGAAAAAGAACTTTCCACAGTTTATAAGCATTTTGAGATTCTGATTGAAAAAGTAAAGATCAACGAAACCGCACAAACAGTGATTAGTGAAGAGTTGGCGCAAATTAAGGAACAATTGGATATCATCCGAGAAGGTCAACAAGATTTTGCCTTAAAACTTCAAGCCCTTAGGAAAGATGAATTTGAAGCAAGAGAAAAGCTTAAAGAACTTAGCAAAAAAGTTGGCGAGACGATGCGCCTCGTATCTAAGAGTAATGTCCCGGGCCTGCCGGAAGATTATAAGTATTTATTTGAGGATACCAATGACAGTCTACAAAATGTGAAGTACCAGCTTGAAGAAAAGCCGCTTAACATTTCTGCTTTAAATCAATATTTAGAAATTGCTATATTAACGGTGGAAAAGCTTTCTAATTCAACGATTGAGCTGCTAGAAAATGTAATGTTGGCGGAAAAGGCTATTCAATATGGGAATCGGTATAAAAGCCAATATCCTGCTGTTGCGAAGGGATTATCTGATGCAGAAATGGCATTTAGACACTATGAATATCAAGAGGCTTTAGAACAAGCTGCCTCAACACTTGATATTATTGACCCAGATGCATTAAAAAAAATAAAAGCCACATTTGTAATAGAATAAATAATAAAAAACCGATCTTTGCCATTTGGCTAAATCGGTTTTTTGTTATTCTTTTTTAATGGTTTATGATAACATTTAGTGTTGTAAGTGGACTGGTTCGGAAGTTCGGAGGAGAAAAAAATGATTTATTTTGATAATAGTGCAACAACAAAACCGTTTAAAGAGGTTTTAGATTCATTTGTTACGGTTTCTAGTGAATATTATGGGAACCCTTCCTCACTGCATAGTATGGGTGGGCAGGCTGAGAGGCTTCTATCCCAGGCGAGGGATCAAGTGAGCAAGCTCTTAACTGTGAAGCCATCTGAGATATATTTTACGTCCGGGGGCACGGAAGGTAATAATTTAGCTATAAAAGGATCTGCCTTATTGCATAAAAATAAAGGACGGCACCTGATTACATCAAGTGTTGAGCATCCGTCCGTTAAATCTGCGATGGAACAACTTGAACAAGAGGGCTATGAGATAACCTACTTGCCTGTTAATGAATTTGGAAGAATTAGTGTCGCTGATCTGGAAAAATCGATTCGAAAAGAAACGATATTAATTTCGATTATGATGGTGAATAATGAAGTAGGGACGATTCAGCCAATTAAAGAAATTGGAGACCTATTAAAAAAATATCCAACCATTTTATTTCATGTCGATGCCGTCCAGGGCATCGGAAAGATTCCCTTGCCTCTTAATAAATACAGAATTGATCTTTGTTCGATTTCCGGCCATAAATTTCATGGCTTAAAAGGCACGGGTGCCTTATTTATCCGGGAAGGTGTAAGGCTTGCTCCATTATTTTCGGGCGGCAATCAGGAACGGAAGATTCGAAGTGGTACAGAAAATGTCGCAGGTGCAGTCGCAATGGCGAAGGCACTTAGGATGACATTAACGAAAGCTGAAACAGGGTTAGAACGTATGAGAAATATCCGGAGCATGCTTCGGAAGGGATTAACTGACATAGATGGTGTTCAAATTCATACACCGATTGAAAATTCTGCCCCTCATATTTTAAATTTTTCAATAAAAGGAATTAAATCAGAAGTATTTATCCATTCACTGGAGCAGAAAGGTATTGTTGTTTCAACTACAAGTGCCTGTTCCTCAAAAAAGAAATCACCAAGTAAGACGCTACTTGAAATGGGTGTTCCCGAAACATTAGCCGAAAGTGCCATTAGGGTCAGTCTCTCATTTGAAAATAGTATGGAAGAGGCAAATACAGTGTTAGGTGCGATTAGAGAATCTGCAACCCAATTAAGGAAGGTTATGAAATAAATGGAATATGAACGAATACTTATACGCTATGGTGAAATATCGACAAAAGGGAGAAATCGCAATCAATTTGTTGAAAAGTTAAGAAAAAGTGTCAGAATCGCTCTGGCCCCTTTTCCAAACATTAAAGTTGAAGCAAGCCGTGACCGGATGTATGTTTTACTAAATGGTGAAAATTGTGAAGAAGTGATTGGGAAATTAAAGAGTATTTTTGGAATCCAATCTTTTAGCCCGGCTATAAAAGTGAAACGAGATATAGAGGTATTAAAGCAGTCCTCGCTAGAAATAGTGCGCTCTTTATTTAAGGAGGGTCAAACCTTCAAAATTACTCCTAAAAGATCTGATAAAACATTTAAGTTAGATACGGACGGAATTAATCAAACTATTGGCGGTCATTTACTGAAGAATATCCCAGGAATGAAAGTAAAGGTGAAAAATCCAGATATTAATTTACGGATTGAAGTGAGAAAGGAAGCCATTTACCTATCATGCGAAACCATCCAAGGTGCAGGCGGACTTCCGGTTGGTTCCGGCGGTAAAGCGATGCTCATGCTTTCAGGAGGGATTGACAGCCCAGTTGCCGGCTATATGGCAATGAAAAGGGGATTAGAAATTGAAGCTGTTCATTTTTTTAGTCCACCCTTTACTAGTGAAAGATCAAAAGAAAAGGTGATTGACCTTTCAAAAAAACTCTCTGAAATATACGGATCGATGACCCTGCACATTGTCCCGTTTACAGATATTCAACAAACAATAGCTGAGCAAATACCTGAAAATTATTCGATGACGTCTACACGAAGGATGATGCTTCGAATCACAGACGAAATTCGAAAAAAACACGAAGGTCTTGCGATTATTACCGGTGAAAGTGTCGGACAGGTTGCGAGTCAGACTTTAGAAAGTATGTTTGCAATCAATGAGGTAACGAATACACCAATTTTGCGGCCATTGATTACGATGGACAAGACAGATATTATTAGAATCGCACATGAAATTGATACACTTGAAATTTCGAACAGGCCATTTGAAGATTGCTGTACCATCTTTGTCCCGGCATCTCCAAAAACAAAACCGAAAAGGGAAAAGGTTCAGCATTACGAAAGTTTCTTTGATTTCGACCCGCTCATCCATGAAGCGGTACAAGAGACTGAGACCCTTGTTATTAAACCAGATAATAAACAGCACTCAGAATTTAGTGAATTGTTTTAAAAAGGTAAAATTCGAATATTTTGTGAACAATTACCAATTGGATTATAGAATGAAGTTTTTAAGTTCTACACATTCTATACTCACAAGGAGGTGATATCACATGGCAAGTAACAACAACTCAAATCAATTATTAGTTCCTGGTGTTGAACAGGCTCTAAGCCAAATGAAATATGAAATTGCTTCAGAATTTGGTGTAAATCTTGGTGCTGACACTACTTCACGTGCTAACGGATCTGTTGGTGGTGAAATCACAAAGCGTCTAGTAGCAATGGCTGAATCACAATTAGGCGGCGGATTCTCTCGCTAATAAAAAAATAAATACAATGGCTACAGAGAGCGTGAGGGTTTCCCTCCGCTCTCTTTTTCATGTGCTAGATAATGAAAACTATTATTTAATAAATAACAATTTTAAATTTTTAAATAATTTATTATAATTGGTATTGTGGGATAAGTTTAAAAAATGGTAAGGGGGAGAAGTATGAAGCGGGAAGATTTAATTGCACCAGAAAAGTATAATCTTGTATCTGAGATGGAGCGTTTTGCAAAAGATCCGAACAGAGTTGCCTTGAAGTGGGAAAATGAGGCAGGAGACACTAAACAGGTTACATATGAGCAATTAATGAAAAAGGTCAACCAAGCAGGGAACGTTTTTGCCAAGAAAGGTTTAACCAAGGGAGATGTAGTTCTTGTTATCATGCCGCGTCTAATTGAAGCATACGTTGTTTATTTAGCCGCATTAAAAGCAGGAATGGTTGTCATTCCAAGCTCTGAAATGTTAAAGGAAAAAGATCTGCGGTACCGGATTACACACGGTGATGTAAAAGGAATCATTAGTTATTATCCATACGTTGATCAATTTGAACATATCGCAACAGCTCAACCCCTGCTTAAATTTACAATTGGAGGCTCTGAAGAAGGCTGGATTCATTTAAACGAGGAGATGGCAACTGCATCTGAAAAATTAGTTCTGGCAGATACACTTAGAGACGATATGGCCTTTTTATCTTATACCTCTGGCACGACGGGGAATCCGAAAGGGGTTGTTCATACGCATGGCTGGGCATACGCTCATTTAAAAACAGCTGCTGCGAAGTGGCTTTGTATTGAAGACGGTGATACGGTCTGGGCAACTGCAGGTCCAGGCTGGCAAAAATGGATTTGGAGTCCGTTTTTATCTGTGCTAGGCTCAGGGGGAGCTGGCTTAGTCTATAATGGTAAATTTGATCCAAAAAAATATTTGAGTCTCCTTCAAAAATATAATGTGAATGTCCTTTGCTGTACACCGACTGAATATCGATTAATGGCGAAGGTAGATAATTTAGCGGATTATCAATTGCCACATCTTCATAGTGCGGTTTCAGCAGGTGAACCTTTAAATAGAGAAGTGATTGATACCTTTAGAAAGCATTTTAATATTGATGTCCGTGACGGTTACGGACAAACTGAAAATACCCTGCTGGTTGGGGTTACAAAAGGGATGGAATTGAAGTCTGGATCCATGGGCAAACCAACGCCGGGTAATAGGGTTGAAATTATTAACGAAGTTGGTCAGGTTTGTGCGGTCGGTGAAGTGGGCGATATTGCTGTTCATGTAGAAACTCCTGCGTTATTTAAAAATTATTACAAAGACCCGGAAAGAACAGCGATGCAGTTCCGCGGAGACTATTATGTAACGGGTGATAAGGCGAAAATGGATGAGGAGGGCTATTTCTGGTTTGAAGGCCGCGGGGATGATATTATCATTAGTTCCGGTTATACGATTGGACCCTTTGAAGTCGAGGATGCGCTTGTTAAACATCCATTCGTTAAGGAATGCGCTGTCGTCGCAAGTCCAGATGAAATCCGCGGCTTTATCGTCAAAGCATTTGTTGTGTTAAGAGAGGATGTTGATTCAACAAATCCAGAATTAACAAAACAATTACAGGAGCATGTGAAAACCCTTACAGCACCATATAAGTACCCAAGAAAGATCGAATATTTATCTGATCTGCCAAAAACAACCTCAGGGAAAATCCGTCGAATCGAACTACGAAACAAAGAACTAGAGGCCGCTAAACAAGTTTAGTTTGATATTGAAAGGAAGCAGGCGGAATACCGCTTGCTTTTTTTGAAACAAAAATCCCCTAAAGTTAAAGTTTCGAGTTATAATAAAGATTATTTCGAAACTAGAAAGAATAGGGGCTCGGGAGACATATGAAAAAGACAGAAACACAAAAAGGAGCCATTTATGCCGGCTTTTCATATTTGTTATGGGGATTATTGCCGATTTATTGGAAGCTTTTGGACCATGTTAATGCCAAGGAAATTTTAGCAAGTCGTGTGTTGTGGTCGTTTATTTTTATGGTTATCATACTTCTCCTCACAAGAAAATGGGGATTATTTCTCCAAACGGTTAAAGGATTTGCTAAAAATAAAAAACAAATGTACGCCTTGACGATTGCATCTTTACTAATCAGTGTGAATTGGTTCATTTATATCTGGGCGGTTAATAGTGGTCATATGATTGAAGCAAGTCTTGGTTACTATATTAATCCTTTAATAAGTATATTATTAGGAATGATTGTCCTAAAAGAAAAATTAAATGTATATCAATACATCTCATTCATCTTAGCAGCAATTGGCGTGTTAATAATCTCCATCTCACATGGACAGTTTCCGTGGATTGCAATCGCCTTGGCGCTTTCCTTTGGATTGTACGGCCTGGCGAAAAAATTGATAAATGTGAATTCGGAAGTTGGATTAACTTTAGAAACCCTTGTGGTTACACCTGTTGCAGCTATTTATATCGGCTACTTATTTTTAATTGACTCCCACTCCTTCTTATCTGATGGGGTCCAAACCGATCTGTTATTAATCGGTGCAGGAGCCGCAACAGCAGTACCTCTTCTATATTTTGCAAAGGGAGCAAAAAAAATTCCCTTATCGTTATTAGGGTTCCTGCAATATATTGCACCTACCTTGACCTTACTGCTTGGGGTTTTTGTTTATGATGAACATTTTTCAAAAATACAACTTCTATCGTTCATGTTTATTTGGTCAGCGTTAGTCATTTATTCATTATCAAAAACAAAGATATTATCACCACAGCTGTTCAATTTTCGGAAAGAAAAAAGCACAAGCATATAATGGAAAAAACCTTATCCGCTTCGATGGATAAGGTTTTACTATGTAGGGAAGATCCTTCTGTTTTCTTATAAAAAAGTCCGTTTTACTTTTTCCCAGAAGGAGTTGTCTTTTAGTTTGAGTGTTTTTAACTTTTTATCACTTATTTTTATGCTGATCGTCTCAACGTGACGAATGGATAATGCTTCATTATCCATACCCATGGTTGGATGATCATTACCTTCAGAAATTACTTTAAGTGTAAGTGTTCGATCACTTCCAACGATAAAGGAGGATCCTAGTGTCCGGTAACGATTTGTATTAACGGATGCTACCTCACTAACCTGCATGCAGGGAAGAAGCGGGTCAACAATCGATCCTTTTACCGATTTATTATAAGCAGTACTTCCAGTTGGTGTCGCAACAATGAGTCCATCTCCGCGGAAGGTCTCTAAATGAAGCTGGTTTATAAAAACATCGACCACAAGTGTCTTTATGATTGCAGAGCGGATGCTGAATTCATTTAAGCAAGTAAAAGTACCCTGCCCATCCACGGATACATCAATTAGCGGATAACGGCGGACTTTTAAATTCTCATTTGTAATAATGGCATCAATCATTTTTGAAGTATCGTTTATTCGGAAATCACAATACATACTCAGGGTATCCATTGTTGAGATTCCCATGTATAGACAATCATCACGGAAGCCAGTTTTCCTGACAGCTTGTAGAAATGTGCCGTCATCTCCAACACTGGCAATAATATTCGCGTCACGGTAATCTTTCACGATCGTAAATCCATATCGGTCAGCAATTTCAAAAAGAGGAGCCATTTTCAAAAGCATGTCTGCATCCCGTTTGTGATATAAGTATATATTGCGTCTGATCTCCAATTTATGTACCCCCTGTAAAGTATTGATATAATTATAACATTTTTACCCATCCCTAAAAAATCTTTTGGTAAAATAATGTTAGTCTGAAATTAGTTTAGCATTTTATTGAAACAATATAAAATGGGATGTAATTTTAGGTGAAAAGAAAAAGGGGGACTTACGAATATATGAATGGAAAACGTTGGGCGGCACTAGGGATTGCGGCAGCGTTATTTTTTGTATCTGTTGTGATTAATTTTTTATCGTCTTTTGCTTTTAAAGGTATTGAAACCAATTTTACTGACTTTATGGCAGCTGCTGACCAACCTTTTACAGAAGAGGTGGTGAAGGAAGGGAACGAATTAAAGAAAATTGTGATTCTCGATGTAAATGGGGTCATTCAAGACACGGGGGAAACCGGTTCTTTTCTGCAAAGTTCCGGCTACAATCATCAGGATTTTATGAAAAAGTTAAACTACATCAAAGAGGACGATTCTGTAAAAGGGATCATCATTAAAGTCAATTCACCAGGGGGCGGCGTGGTTGAAAGTGCAGAAATCCATGATAAACTAGCAGAAATTCAAAAGAAAAGTAAAAAACCAGTTTATATTTCAATGGGTTCAATGGCAGCGTCAGGAGGATATTATATTTCAACTGCTGCTAAAAGGATTTATGCCAGTCCTGAGACGATGACAGGCAGTCTTGGGGTGATTATGGAAGGGATCAATTATGAAGGACTTGCTGATAAGTATGGTGTCGACTTTGTCACGATAAAAAGTGGCAAGCATAAGGACATAATGAGCCCAACAAGAAAAATGACAGAAGAAGAACGGCAAATATTACAGTCAATGATCAATAACTCGTATCAAGGATTTGTTAAGGTGATTTCTGAGGGGCGTAACTTGCCAGTAAATCAGGTGAAAAAAATTGCTGACGGACGTGTTTACGATGGACGACAAGCGAAGGATTTGCATCTCATTGATGGTTTCGGTTACCTGGACGATGTAATAAATCTTATGAAAAAACAAGAGAAGTTAACAGGAGCACAAGTTGTTCGCTATTCAGATTCTCTTGGTTTGGGGTCCTTATTTACGATGCAGGCAAAGAAATTAATGGGTGAAAACGTTGAAATGGCTGGATTAATGCACATTCTTACTAAGCCAAATTCTCCGCGTCTCATGTACCTGTATGCAGAATAGGGGGAGATTAAATGGAAATGAATGAGTACCAAGAAATAGACAATGATAGAAATGAAAACTATGCAGTTCGCTATGCAGGCTTCTGGATGCGCTTTTGGGCATATCTGCTCGATCTAGTGGTTGTGGGGAGTATCGTTCGTCTGCTGATCGAACCAGTATTTCGACTCTTGGATATTCCTTTAGCAGAAGCTAATATGTTTGCGCCAGCATCAATCGCAGCGGCGGTAATTTTTTATTTATATTTCGTCCTGATGACAAAGTATTTTAATCAAACACTTGGGAAAATGGTATTTGGATTGAAGGTAGTTGATTTAAAAAGTGACCAATTAACTTGGGGAACGATTCTCTTTCGTGAATGGATTGGTCGATTTATATCGGTAACCGTTATCATCGGATATATCATTGTCGCCTTCTTACCTAAAAAACAGGGATTGCATGATCTCTTCACTGACACAACTGTCATTCATGTAGAACGGTGAGGATAAACCTATCAACATTTGTTGGTAGGTTTATTTTTTTATATAAAAGCAAATACTACCCGCTGAAAGGGTGTGATTGAAATTGTTTTGGGTGCTCCTGTTTTTGTCGATTCTCTTGCTCTTATTCATGCTCATTCTTTTTACTAAATTAACTATCCTAATAAATTATTATCATCATAATGACAATGATGATTTAAAAATAAAATTAAAGATTTGGTTTGGATTAATTAAATATACAATTAACGTCCCATTAATAAAAGTGGATGATAATTCTCCAAGCCTTGTTGTAAAAAGTAAAACCAAAATGGGCGATTCTTCAGAACAATCAACAAAAGAAGAGGCAAAACAAATTACAACGGAGGATGTTGATACTTATTTTACAAATGCTAAAAAATTACTGAATCATGTGATTGGACTACATCGGATCGTCAGGATGTTTTTTCGAAAGGTGACTATGAAAGGTTTGGAATGGGATACGATGATTGGATTAGGAGATGCAGCACACACTGGAACGATAACGGGAGCGATCTGGGCTTTTAAAGGAAGTATTATCGGTCTTATTAGTCATTATATAAAACTTAAAGAAATGCCGAAAATAACGGTGACCCCACACTTTCAAGCAGCTGTAATTCAAACAAAACTAACATGTATTATTCAGTTTCGGATCGGGTATGCTATTCTAGCAGGATTAAAACTGTTTAAATTCTGGAAGGGCGGGCTCCCGCACTTTAAAAAGAAAACAAATTTTGCAAATGATAAAACAAAATCCGTTTGAAAAAGGAGGAAATAGCCATGTCTGACCACCCAATTCAAGGTTTGATGACAACTGCAATGGAAAGCTTAAAAGAAATGATTGATGTGAATACGATCATTGGGGACCCTGTTGAAACCCCCGATGGCAGTGTAATCTTGACTGTCTCAAAAGTAGGCTTTGGATTTGCAGCAGGCGGCAGTGAATTTAAGCTCGAAGGGTCTCAAGGTCAAGGAAAAGGGGAAGGACAAAGTCAAAGTTCATCCCACCCATTTGGCGGCGGGAGCGGTGGCGGTGTTTCAATAACCCCTATTGCCTTTTTAATTGTCAACTCTCACGGAGTTAAAATGCTGCATTTAGATGAAAGTACTCACTTGTACGAGAAAATCTTAGAAGTTGCTCCACAAGCAATTGATAAAATTCAACAAATGTTCTCAAAAAAAGATCAAGGTCAACAGCAGCAAAGTAGCTTGCAAGGTTCTAAAAACGAGCATAAACCAAAAGAAGAGCTTGAATTATAGCGGAAAGGTTAATCTTCCAATCCTGTGGAAGGTTAACTTTTTTCATGTGATATCGGTTCAAAGAGCTAAATGATTGCAAATTATTTTTTGAAAAGATAGAATTTACACTGTACATATTTAGAGTGAAGCGGTTATTAACAATCGTCTGAGCTTGGATACGACAAAGGAGGATGTTTTCATGGCAAATGTAACATTTAAAGGGAATCCGATTACACTATTAGGCAATGAAGTTAAGGTAGGGGACAAAGCTCCCAACTTTTCTGTGCTAGCAAATGACTTATCTGCAGTTACGTTAGAAAATACCAAAGGTCAAGTACGTTTAATTACCTCTGTACCATCTTTGGATACTGGTGTTTGTGATGCGGAAACACGCCGTTTTAATGAAGAAGCAAACAGCTTAGGCAACGTGAAAATTTTAACTGTCAGCGTTGACTTACCATTTGCACAAAAGCGTTGGTGTGCTGCAAGCGGAATCGAAAATGTTCAGACATTATCCGATCACCGTGACCTTTCTTTTGGTGAAGCATATGGGGTTGCTATCCAAGAATTAAGACTTTTGGCTCGTGCGGTATTTGTTGTTGATTCAAGCGATACAGTGACATACGTTGAGTATGTTAGTGAAGCAACAAACCACCCTAATTACGAAGCAGCCATTGAAGCAGCAAAAGCAGCAAAATAAGTTCAAAATACGAAGGCCTCGCATTGGTGAGGCTTTTTTATATGCGTAAGACTTGTATAAATTGTCGATACTCGATTAAAATGGATAAGGAAATTAAGGAGGAGGGGAAAAGATGAAAGTTTCTCCAGTAGAACAACTGTTTACGTTATTTAATGAAACGGCACTTCTTTTACAGGAAGAATTAAATTGTACATATTTAGAGGCACTTGCTGAAACAGGAGAGAATTTATTTCAAGGCTCTATCCTTCAGGATGAGGTCAGTGAACTAACTGAAAAAAGGTTAAGTAAACAATATGAACAGATTCATTTGAAAAATTTCTCAAACGAGGAAATTCGAAAGGCATATCAGTTGGTGATTTTAAAAGGGATGAAAGAAAGTGTGCAGCCTAATCATCAAATGACACCTGATTCAGTTGGGATGCTTGTCGGTTATTTAGTTGATAGATTTATGAAACAGTCCGCTTTTCGCCTGCTTGACCCGGCGGTAGGAACAGGAAATTTATTAACAACAGTAGTAAATCACCTACCTAAAAAAGTATCATCTATCGGTGTGGAAATTGATGACCTGTTAATTAAACTTGCCTATGTCAATGCAAATTTACAAGAGCACCCTATTCGACTCTTCAATCAAGACAGCCTTGAGCCGCTGTTTATCGATCCCGTTGATGCAGTCATCGGAGACTTGCCTGTTGGATACTACCCGAATGATGTGAGAGCAGCCGATTATCAAGTGAAGGCAGATGAGGGACATACCTATTCCCATCATTTATTCATTGAGCAAAGTGTTAAGCATACAGCACCTGGAGGCTATTTATTTTTCATTATTCCTAATGGATTATTTGAAAGTGACCAAGCATCAAAGCTAAGTGAATTCTTTAAAGAGCACGTCATTGTACAAGGACTGTTACAATTACCAATCAGCATGTTTAATAATAAAGATACAGCAAAAAGTATCATGATCCTTCAGAAAAAGGGAGAAGGCGTGCAGCCTCCAAAGCAAGCATTACTTGTCGATTTACCAAGCCTTTCTAATGCATTAGAGATGGACAAAATCCTATCTAAGATGGAAAAATGGTTCCAAGAAAACAAAGGATGAACGGGTTTGAACCCTGGTCATCCTTTTTTTTGAGTGTTATAAATGTTAGAAAGGTACCGAAATATGTGAATATATTAACATTTGTAATGTAAACGCTAACATGCAAATTATACCTTGAAATATAATATTCACAGTGATTAAATGAGGAAGGAAATAATCATGAGTGGTTTGCGCAAAATAATGGTGTACTAAACAAAATAAAACCAAACCAGTGTTGTTATATAAAAGGAGCGGTAACAAAAATGGCAAAAATTATTGCAATTAATGCAGGAAGTTCTTCTTTGAAATTTCAATTATTTGAAATGCCAAACGAGGAAGTTATTACAAAAGGAATAATTGAACGAATCGGTTTAAAGGATTCGATTTTTAATATTACAGTAAATGGAGAAAAAGTCCAAGAAATTATCGATATTCCTGATCATGAGGTCGCGGTTAAAATGCTTTTGGATAAACTAACCACTTTAGGGATTATCAAATCACTTGATGAGATTGTCGGAATGGGCCATCGTGTAGTTCATGGTGGAGAAACCTTTAATGACTCTGCCCTTATCACCGATAATGTGTTAAAGAAAATTGATGAATTATCAGAACTTGCACCATTGCATAACCCAGCAAATCTAACAGGAATTAAAGCTTTTATGAGTGTGCTGCCAAATGTTCCTGCAATCGCTGTGTTTGATACAGCCTTCCATCAAACAATGCCGGAAAGTTCTTACCTATACAGCTTGCCAATGGAGTATTATGAAAAGTATGGCATTCGTAAGTACGGTTTTCATGGAACATCACATAAATATGTTTCACAACGTGCTGCCGAGTTATTAGGTCGGCCAGTTGAACAACTACGCCTCATTTCGTGTCATTTAGGGAATGGTGCAAGTATTGCTGCAATTGAAGGCGGCATGTCGATTGATACCTCTATGGGCTTTACACCACTTGCTGGGGTAACAATGGGAACTCGCTCAGGGAATATTGACCCTGCTCTTATTCCTTATATTATGGAAAAAACAGATAAAACTGCTGAAGAAGTCCTTGATGTTTTAAATAAAAAGAGCGGTATGCTTGCTATGTCAGGCTTCTCTAGCGATTTAAGGGATATTGAAATTGAAGCGAAAAAAGGTAATGATCGTGCGCAGCTTGCTCTCGATGTTTTTGCCAACCGTATCCATAAATACATTGGTTCTTATGCTTCACGAATGAATGGTGTAGATGCGATTATTTTTACAGCTGGTATTGGTGAAAATAGTGATACAATTAGGGAAAAGATTTTAAGAGGCCTTGAATTTATGGGAGTTTATTGGGACCCATCTTTAAACAGAGTAAGAGGAGAAGAAGCATTTATCAACTATCCACACTCACCTGTTAAAGTAATCATCATCCCAACCAATGAAGAAGTAATGATTGCTCGCGACGTTGTTCGATTGGCGGATATACATTAATAAACAAAAGGCAAAAGCTTATTTAATGGCTTTTGCCTTTTGGCTTTTTATCCTTAGATATCCTTGTGATATACTGGAAATAGAAAGCGTTGCCGTGGAGGGGAATCAATCATGACATTAACTGACCGGGAAGCAAAGGTCTTGAATGAAATACAGGATTGGGAAAGAAATTTACGTGAATTTGAGCCCAATGATTTCCAATTAACTTATGAAAAATATTTACAACAATCATTCTCATTATTGCCTGAAAGGGTGCAAAAGCAATTTTTTTCAGTTATTGATAGCTGGCTGTTTCATTTACATAGTGTGATACAAGGCTCGCAGCTTCAAATCGATGCAAAAGAGAGAATTCTTTCTTCAGGGCGGATATTTCTAAAAGACATTGAAAAAATAGAAGACTTAAGTCAACTAAAAATTGAGCAATTACAATACATAGCTGAGCAGCAAATAGCAAGGCATCGATTCTATTCTTTTGCTCAAGGTGGTTTAGCCGGGACAGGTGGCCCACTACTTCTAAGTACAGATATACCAGCAATCGCAGTAATTAATTTACGGGTTGTTCAATTAATTGCGATGACTTACGGGGTTGAGGTCAATACCCCGGTTGAAATGATGACCTCTCTGAAAGTTTTCCATACGGCAACATTGCCGCCTAGGCTTCAACTAGAGGGATGGACTTCCTTGATGGATGAATTAGAAAATCGAGATGATCTTTATTTTTATGAAGGAAATGAACAAATTACAGATATTACTTGGATTGAACAGCCGGTGCAACAGCTAATGAAAGCGTTGGTTATTGCCTTATTCCGAAAAAGGGTGATACAAGGGATTCCGTTGGTCAGTATGGCAATTGGTGCAGGAGCTAATTATCAGTTGACCAGAAAAGTAACCGATGTCGCCCATAAATATTATCAACTGCGTTACTTAAGACAGAAAGAGGAGTTTGCTTGATGAGTATTCAAGAACATAAAAAAGTAGCCCCGAGGATGGTAAACTGCAAAGTAATCACTGTCAGTGATACCAGAGATAACGAGACAGACAAAAGTGGAAAACTGATGATGGAACTGCTTGAAAAAGCAGGTCATAAAATTATCGATTACGTCATTGTAAAAGATGAGGCTGCGCCCATTCAAAATGAAATATTAAAAGGCTGTGCGAATGAGGAGATTGATGTTATTTTAACAAATGGCGGAACCGGGATTGCTAAGCGGGACGTAACCATTGAAACGGTACAACTTCTGCTTGATAAAGAAATTGTCGGCTTTGGAGAATTGTTCAGGATGTTGAGCTATCAAGAAGATATTGGCAGCGCTGCAATTCTTTCAAGGGCAATTGCTGGTGTAGTTAATAATAAAGCAGTTTTCTCCACCCCAGGCTCAACCGGTGCCGTGAAGCTGGCCATGAATAAATTAATACTGCCAGAGCTTGGTCATGTAGTGAGAGAAATACAAAAAGACCTTTAAATAAAGAAAACTCCCTTTTCGGAATAAAGGGAGTTTTTTTAGTGATGGACTTTTGTTGAGAGAACTTCGTTTGCACGGTACCATAACCATAAATCATTAATAATCGAGGCTAACTCAGCAATTTCACTGTTCAGTTTACATGAGCGAGGGAAATTACTTTCATTAGAAAGAAGTGCTTGTTTCTGATTAATTTGAATTTCTAAATCTCTAATTCGGTCAGGGATAGAGCCGCGAATTTGTTCCCAATTTAAGAGAATCTCTTCCTGGTCCTTTAGGCTGAAGTCAGACAAATCCTTTAAATCGGGAATTAGAATACCTAGACGATCATCAAAAGTAAAATTTTCTTTCATGCGGTTCCCTCCAATCAATATATTTTATTTTATATTATTCTACTATACAGGGATAGGCAATTCTTCACAAACCTATTTTTTAGTCAATTAGGTTTCCAAAAGTACGAAGCAACGTTGCTGAGTGCTTTTGGAAACCCTATATCTATTCTGAATCTTTTTCTGTTCTTACGATGAGAACGTCACAAGCTGCATAACGGGTAATATGTTCTGAAACACTGCCGATAAAGAACCTTTCCACTACATTTAATCCGGTAGCACCGCAGAGAATTAAATCAGCATTGTGTTTTTTAGCTAAATCTCTAGGAATTCTAATTTTAGGAGAGCCGTAATCAATTTCATATTGAACTTTTGTTATCCCTGCATCCTCAGCTTGTTTTAGATATTTTTCAAGCATATCTTTTGCAAGCTTTTCAGCCCGATCACCAATTACCGTATCGTAGGCTTCTATTAATGCGAACGATCGAGTGTCAATAACATGAACTAATACAAGGTTGGCATCATTTCTTTTGGCAATTTCAATCCCCTTTTTAAATGCCCTATCTGCTTCTGTTGAACCATCAATAGCGACTAAAATATTCTGGTATTTAAGTCCCATGATTAATCATCTCCTTACTTAAATTATACATTATTTAACAAGGAATAACTGTTGCAATTTTTCGAACAATAAAGAGGTAACTTACAATGGAAAGGAGATTGGCAGGATGGTAAAAGGAGATCAAAATAAACGGTTTTTATTTGAGTTTGATGAACAGGGTACAGCTGAAGTAAGCCAGCAAATTATGAATTCATACAATAGTGGTTTTATTGGTGAAGGCACTGCAATTGCTGATAATGAGGATTTCTCTAGTACTGAGAGTTAAATGTGATGATATTGATGGACTGTCCTAAATTTAGGACAGTTATTTTTTTGGACAAATGTCTTGGGATTTTTACGTTTACGGGCGAATACCCAAGAATCTGCTTATACATATGCATATCCTTTAGTGTGTCATTTAATTAGAATGAGGAGGATAATTATGAGTACAGAAATGTATGGAATGCCTACTAATGTTGATGTGAACTATAATTTGGTGAACCCTGCAGATGAAAGGATTCATGGAGGATTTGGCCACGGAGGATTTGGAGGATTTGGCCACGGAGGATTCGGAGGTTTTGGCCACGGAGGATTCGGAGGTTTTGGCCGTCCAGGATTTGGATTCGGAGGTTTTGGCCGTCCAGGATTTGGATTCGGAGGTTTTGGTCGTCCAGGATTTGGATTTGGCGGTTTCGGCCGTCCGGGATTTGGATTTGGATTTGGTTTGCCGTTCTTGGGTGGGTTAGCAGCAGGTGCCTTATTATCTCCGGGTTACGGATATGGTTACGGATACGGATACGGAGACCCTTACTACCCTTATGACCCTTATTATCCTTATTATTAAGGAAGAATTAAAACAAAGGCTTTGCCCTATTCGGCAAAGCTTTTGCTCTATTTTATCAGTGGAATTCATATATGTATAGTTATCATCAACTATCATACATCTTACTTATGAAAAAGGTTATAATAAAATCGCCCTGGTTAATTTTACTATGGATAAATTTATTTGGAGGTAATCACATGCGGATCGGAGTACCTAATGAAATTAAGAATAATGAAAACCGTGTAGCCATGACACCGGCCGGAGTTGTCAACCTAGTAAAATTTGGTCATGAAGTTTTTATTGAAAAAGGAGCAGGTCTTGGATCTGGCTTTTTAAATGAGGATTATGAAACAGCAGGTGCAAAATTAGTAGATACAGCGAAGGAAGCTTGGTCCATGGAAATGGTTATGAAGGTTAAAGAGCCGCTTCCGAGTGAATATAAATACTTTCGAGAAGGCTTAATATTATTTACATACTTACATCTTGCACCGGAGCCTGAATTAACGAAAGCATTAATTGATAATAAAGTAATTGGTATCGCCTATGAAACGGTTCAGTTATCTAATCGAAGTTTACCATTATTAACACCAATGAGTGAGGTGGCTGGAAGAATGGCTCCTCAAATTGGTGCGCAATTCCTTGAAAAGGTTCATGGTGGTATGGGAATTCTTCTATCCGGTGTTCCAGGGGTTCAAAGAGGAATGGTTACTATTATTGGCGGCGGTGTGGCTGGAACGAATGCGGCAAAAATGGCAATTGGCTTAGGTGCAAAAGTTACCATTATTGATTTAAATCCTGACCGCCTCCGCCAATTAGATGATATTTTTGGATCTGATGTGACGACGCTTATGTCTAACCCTTACAATATTGCTGAAGCGGTAAAAGATTCAGATTTGGTGATTGGAGCTGTTCTTATTCCAGGGGCAAAAGCACCGAAGCTCGTGACGGAAGCCATGATTCAATCAATGAAACCAGGAAGCGTCGTTGTTGACATTGCCATTGATCAAGGCGGTATTTTTGAAACCACTGATCGGATTACCACGCATGATAATCCAACCTATGTGAAGCATGATGTCGTCCATTACGCTGTAGCCAATATGCCGGGTGCCGTCCCAAGAACTTCAACACTGGCGTTAACAAATGTAACGGTCCCCTATGCAGTTCAAATTGCCAATAAAGGCTACAAACAAGCGTGTCTCAGCAATGAAGCATTGTTAAAGGGAATCAACACACTTGGCGGCTATGTGACCTATCAAGCAGTTGCAGAAGCCCATGGGATACAATATTTAGATACAAAAACATTATTGGAAAAATAATAATTAATTCGTGGAAGAGGGACGGAGACGTTCCTCTTTTTTAATAAAAATAAAACCAGCTCCTAAAAGGAACTGGTTTAAAAAACAACTATGTAGCCGCATTTGCCGTATAAATATAAGAAAGTTTTAAACCACCACTCCTCAAAGTGGGTGTTCTCAGAAACTTTTCTGCATGTCCTCCAAGTCTTATAGACAGAGGCTTGTCATTTGAGCTCCAATGGTTAAACTCCCTTTTACAGCTTAAAGGTTAAAACTTTATTATGACTACGAACAACGCAGCTTGTATTTGTATATTACATCAATTTATAACAAAGTTCAATGTAAAAAATCCCCAAATTGACTTATTTTATGATTTGGAGCTCTTTTGGGAATTTAGTGAGAACTTTTGCCCCATCTGCCGTAATATATATGTCATCTTCAATCCGTACACCAGCTACATTTGGTACATAGATACCCGGCTCAATCGTGTATACCATACCCTCTTCAATGATGAGATTATTGGTCTCGGTTAATGATGGGTACTCATGAACACTAATTCCAAGGCCGTGGCCGAGCCTGTGTGGAAAATAGTCTCCATAACCAGCTTCAGCAATAATTCTGCGGGCCGTTAAATCCACTTCTGCAGCGGTTACTCCCGGCTTGCTGGCTTCAATGGCTGCGAGCTGCGCTTTTAATACCGTGTCATATATTTCCTTTTGCTTGTCATTAATGTCCCCATATGCCACAGTTCGTGTGATATCTGAACAATACCTGTCAATAACAACGCCCAAATCAAATAAAACAAGATCGCCTTTTTGAATTTTCGTTTCCCCCGGGTTTCCATGGGGAGATGCTGCATTTGCCCCAGTAAGGACCATTGTCGAAAATGACATTTCCGTTACACCCTTTTGTTTAAGGGCGTATTCTAAGGCATTAAGTATTTCCAACTCCGTTTTGCCTTCCTTGATTTCACTAGCACCGAATTCAACGGCGTAATCAGCAAGGGCGCAAGCCTCTTCAATAATTTTTAATTCTTTCGCATCCTTTATCATCCGGAGCATGCGTAATTTTTCCTCAGCAGAAACAAATGATGCCTGTGGGAATAGCTTTGAGAGTTGTTCATAGCGTTCCACATTCATATGCTCTTTTTCAATAGCTGCTTTTGACACGCTAGTTATTCTTTTACGGATGGATTTTAGAATCATTTCCCATGGGTTTTCAATGTCGCTATAGCCGATAATTTCATGGCCCCAACCAGAGCGTTTCGCATCATGAACTTCCATCGAAGGGCAAACAAGGAAGGGCTCGTCTGTTTGAAAGACTGCTAGTGCGAGCAATCGTTCATGTGGATTGGTATAATAGCCACTTAAGTAAAATACATTTTCTGATGAGGTTAGGAAGCTAACTTCAATATCGTTTTCTCTCATCCATGTTTGAAGCTTGGTTAATCGTTGATTCATTTTAATTCCCCCTATGTAATTCATTCCTATTTGAGATTATCAATTAAAACTTGAAATGTAAACTAACTGACGATATTCCCGATTCTGTTTGCTTAAATTCAATTTAGGTTGAATAAACTATAGATATGGAAGGAATTCCAGTTATTGTATGGAAATAGTTAATATCCGAAAATCGAGAGGAGAGAGTTGGATGAAAATTTCTTATCACGGACATTCAGTTGTGCAAATTCAGACGAATGGGAAAACCATCTTAATTGACCCATTCATCAATGGTAATCAATTGACAGACTTGAAAGTGGAAGAACTTAGACCAGATGTAATTATTCTATCGCATGGTCACAATGACCATGTTGGGGATACCCTGGAATTAGCAAAGAAAAATAATGCACTTGTAATTGCCAACCACGAAATTTCAACTTACTTAGGATGGCAAGGAGTTCTTACCCATGGGATGCACATTGGAGGTGCCCATCAATTTGAGTTTGGCAAAGTGAAATTAACTCAAGCTTTTCATGGTTCAAGCTTTACAACAGAAAATAAGGAACTCATCTATTGCGGTATGCCGGCAGGAATTTTATTTATGAATGAAGGTAAGACGGTTTATCATGCCGGGGATACGGGGTTATTTTCAGATATGAAGCTGATTGGTGAACGCCATCCGATTGATGTAGCTTTTCTTCCAATTGGTGATAATTTTACAATGGGTCCTGAAGATGCAGCATATGCGGCCAAGCTGTTAAAAGCTAAAATGGTTGTGCCAATTCACTTCAATACCTTCCCGCCCATTAAACAAGACCCGTTTAAGTTTATTGAGATGCTGGAAGATCAAAACGGTAAAGTACTCCATCCTGGGGAAGCAATTGAAATTTAAATGTCTTTGATGAATTTGCATACTTTTTTTCCTCCACAATGCATAAATATAGAACAAGCAGTCTTTTTTAGGGGAGGAAATTAAATTGAAAAAGAACAGATATTTACTTTGCCTTTTACTCTGTGGCATCTTGCTTTATTATGGAGCACCAAGACTATCCATTCATGCAGAAGGGCCCCAAGGGATATTTTCATTAGCCTGGCTCTCTTTTGCATTAATCGTCATCGCTGGGAATCTTACAGGTCTGTTGTATAGTCCAAAAAGGCATGGACAAAAACTTCAAGCGGAGCGACGACCCGGAAAGAAATCCAGATCGTTTCATTGAGAATTTTGCTAATGTGAGAATCCGCATTGAATCAAGGCTTTTAACACTCTATAATAAAATTTATACGTACTCCGAATTATTCTTAACAGAATGATTGGAATTTGATTATAGAGGGTGAAGGTCTTGGCCACTAAGCATGAACAAATTTTACAATATATTGATGGACTCCCTATTGGGGAAAAGATATCTGTCCGGCAAATTGCTAAGGCGATGTCAGTTAGTGAAGGTACAGCCTACCGTGCGATTAAAGAAGCAGAAAATAAAGGCTATGTAAGTACGATTGAACGAGTAGGAACAATTAGAATTGAACGGAAGAAGAAAGAGAATATTGAAAAGCTTACATTTGCCGAAGTTGTAAATATTGTTGATGGTCAGGTCTTGGGAGGAAGAACAGGCTTACATAAAACTCTCAATAAATTTGTCATCGGTGCGATGAAATTAGAAGCGATGATGCGCTATACGGAGGCTGGTAACCTATTAATTGTCGGGAACCGGACGCAGGCACATGAACTGGCTTTAAAGGCAGGAGCTGCCGTACTGATTACCGGTGGATTTGATGCTGAAGATCATATCAAAAAGCTGGCAGATAATCTTGAAATACCGGTTATTTCAACAAGTTATGATACGTTTACGGTTGCCACCATGATCAACCGGGCGATTTATGACCAATTAATAAAAAAAGAAATTATCCTAGTTGAAGATATTCTAACCCCTCTCGCTGATACTTTTTATTTAAAAACGACAGATAAGGTGTCAAAATGGCATGAATTTAATCAACAAACATCACACAGCCGCTATCCTGTTGTTGACCAAAACATGAAGATTCAGGGGATGGTGACAAGCAAGGATATTTTAGGCCAGGATTTTGAAGTATCTATCGATAAGATTATGACCAAACATCCGATGTCGGTTAATGGGAAGACCAGTGTAGCTTCAACTGCCCATACCATGGTCTGGGAAGGAATTGAGGTTCTGCCAGTCACGGATGACTCAAACCGTCTAGAGGGTATTATTAGCAGGCAGGATGTTTTAAAGGCATTGCAAATGAACCAGCGGCAGCCGCAGGTTGGGGAAACGATTGATGATATCGTGACCAATCAAATGGCATTAATGCAAGGAAGAGCAAAAGGCGAAGAGGTTTATTCCTGCGAAGTAACCCCGCAAATGACCAATCAACTTGGAACCATTTCTTACGGTGTCTTTACAACAATCGTCTCTGAAGCTGCCAACCGAATATTGAAATCATATAAAAAAGGTGACCTTGTCGTTGAAAATATGACCATTTACTTTATTAAACCAGTTCAAATGGAAAGTACTTTAGAAATTTATCCAAAAGTACTCGAAGTGGGGCGGAAATTTGGAAAAGTGGATGTAGAAGTTTTCAATGAGGGCATACTAGTTGGCAAAGCAATGATGATGTGTCAATTGCTGGATAGGAACTAGACAGTTTTATCAAATTTATATCCATAAAAAAAGCCGCTTCATTTTTCAGTAAAGA
>NZ_BCUX01000026.1 GCF_001591445.1 Neobacillus drentensis NBRC 102427
CCATTATGTATATAACCGGAAAATCTCCGCTTATTTTAAGCACCACTGGTTACTCGATCAAGGATAAGACTTCTTATATAAAAAAACCAAGTGAATCTCATTTAGATGCGTAGTAAACCCGTTATCTAACGACTCGGTTCTTTTCTTTGTATTTTAAGCTTCAGTCTTTTTAACCTTTGGTAATATTCTGCTTAATTGGACTTTTTTACGGCGTTCCCAAGTGGCTTCATTATTTGGATCAAATTGTTCAAGGAATGTGATAACTTCCTTTGTTATTGGTGTTGGTGTCGAGGCGCCAGATGTGACCGCAACATTTTTGGCATCTTTAATCCAGTCAATGTCTAACTCGGTAATATCGGCGATGCGATAGGCCTTTGTACCGGCAATTTCCTCTGAAACCTGTGCAAGACGATTGGAATTATTACTTTTCGGATCCCCAACCACGATTGTTACATCAGCTTCTGTTGCTTGTTCTGCAACTGCTTCCTGGCGTATTTGCGTGGCATGGCAAATTTCATTATAAACTTCTGCATGAGGATACTTTTCCTGAACTTTTTTCATTGTGTCAGCCACATCCCATTGACTCATCGTAGTTTGATTTGTCACAAGCAGCTTGTCGCAGTCGATCGTCAATGCTTCGACATCAAGTGGAGTTTCAACCAGGTGGACCATGTCTGGTGCTACACCAACCGCACCCTCGGGTTCTGGATGACCTTTTTTTCCAATATAAATTACCTGAAAGCCTTCTTTTGTTTTTTCTTCAATTAGATCATGGGTTCTCGTCACATCAGGACATGTCGCATCAATCGTTACTAGCCCTTTCCTTTTCGCCAGTTCTCTAACTTCTGGGGATATTCCGTGAGCAGTAAATATTACTGTTCCTGATTCAACTTTATCGAGTATATCTTTACGATTCTTACCGTCAAGGGTAATAATCCCCTCTTCCTCAAAAGCATCTGTAACATGTTTATTATGAACAATCATCCCTAAAATGTAGATTGGGCGTGGTAATGTTTTATCTAAAGCGGCGTTTCTTGCAATAACCATGGCATCGACCACACCATAGCAATAACCGCGTGGTGAAATTTTGATGATCTGCATATAAATAGTCCCCCTAAAAAGAACATTGATTCATAGATTTATGTATTTATTATATAAAACTAATATAAATAATACAAAGATACATTTTTCCTTTTCCGTTTTCGGAGAAAAAATAAGAATGCTGTTTCCAGCATTCTTATATTATATATACATTTTTGGAACTGAACTACCTTTTTGGTTTGATTTCCTTTTTGACGACGTCTGCTGTTGATTATTCTTACGTTTCTCTTTGTTTTTGGGAGTTCTATTTATAGGTTCTTCATTACTAGATGATTCATCGGCAGCTACTGCAGTTGGTTGATTATGTTCATCTTTTGCTTTATCCGTAGTTTTTGAAGCATTTTTGAATCCTTTATAAATTTTCCACATCGCCGGGAGATTTTTAACCATTGGGCCATACTGCTGAATCATCGGTCCAAGCGATTGGGCTGTCTTTAGAACTTGCTGAGTATTGTTCAACATGCTAGTTAGCCCGCCTGGGTTACTTAACGTTTGGAGCAGTCCACCGCCTCCTGATGCTGCTTTTCCTGCTGTTTGCATTCCCATAAGGCCGCTAGCTTGGTTTCTTCCTCCGAGAATTTTCGAAAGTAATCCCCCACGGCCTGTGTTCATAGGATTAGCTCTTCCCATCATTTGTCCCATCATGGGGTTGTTTCCTCCTCCAAACGGATTGGAAGGAGCACGCATCATTGGATTCCTGCCGCCAAATGGACTAAATCCAGGGTTTGTCATCTGATTTCGAGGTCCAAAAGGTCCTGAGCCCATTCCCCCCTGAAAAGGCATTCTTGGTCTTGGTTGCATCTCTTTGCCTCCTTTCAATTGCCTCATGGTTTAAATTATGCATTTATCCTAAATTGGTTTAGGTATTATACACAGGACAAAAACTAAATTTAGTTGTTTAAAAGTCAGTAGAAAGTAGAAAATGATATTAAAACGAAAGATAACTGGAGTTTTGCCGTGTTATTGACTATAATTGCAGGATGGAATAAAAAGTGTGGCTCTTGCAAAAGTATGAAAACTACCACAAAGTCATTAGATTTTAAATATAAGGAGCAAAAATATGAAAGAAAATCGTTTTGAGCGTTTTAAGTTTCAATCATTTATCTTTGAAGCCGTTAAGAAGTTCGGTTTTTCTGAACCGACTGAGATTCAGGAACGGATGATTCCTATCGTTTTAAAGGGAGAGAGTGCAATTGGTCAGTCACAAACAGGAACGGGGAAAACGCTAGCCTATGTTCTTCCAATCCTTGAAAAAATTGACCCTGCACGAAAGGAAGTACAAGCTGTCATTACTGCTCCTACAAGAGAACTGGCCTCTCAAATTTACCACCAAATTTTAAAGGTAACCGAGCATTGCAGCCCAGAGCAAGCCATTATGACTAGATGCTATATTGGGGGAACAGATAAGAATCGGACGATTGAAAAATTAAAGGTTCAGCCCCATATAGTAGTAGGAACTCCAGGGAGAATCAATGACCTCATGAGTGAAAAGGCACTTTTTGTTCATACTGCGGGAATACTTGTTGTGGATGAAGCCGATATGATGTTAGATATGGGATTTATTGAGGATTTGGATAGAGTAGCAGCAAAAATGCCGGAACAGCTGCAAATGCTCGTTTATTCAGCAACGATTCCTGAAAAACTAAAACCTTTCCTTAAAAAGTATATGGAAAATCCAAAAGTTGTTCAAATCGAACCAAAAAGAAAAGCGGCAGAAAATTTAGAGCATTATCTTTTGCCATCAAGACACCGCAGTAAAAAGCAGCTAGTTCATGATGCCCTTCTTGCTTACAATCCATATCTAGCGATTGTATTTACCAATACAAAAAAAATGGCTGAAGAAGTGGCTTACTTCCTAAATGAAAAAGGGTTAAAAGTTGGCCGTGTGCATGGTGACTTAAATCCTCGAGAACGGAAACAGATGATGAAGCAGATTCAGGATTTGGATTATCAATATATTATTGCAACGGACCTTGCTTCAAGAGGTATTGACATCGAAGGGGTCAGCCATATCATCAACTTTGAGCTTCCGTCTGACTTGGATTTTTACATTCATCGCGTGGGGAGAACTGCACGTGCCGGAAATTCAGGTATTGCCCTTACCATTTATGAGTCATCGGATGAAGATGCATTAAACCGATTAGAAAAAATGGGGATTCAATTTAAGAATGTGGATCTAAAAAATAACGAATTTGTTACCGTCGATGAACGAAATAAAAGAAAGACGCGTGTAAGACAAGAGGATAAGGCTGATCAAAAAGCGAAGTCCTTGGTTAAGAAGCCAAACAAAGTAAAACCAGGTTATAAAAAGAAAATGCAATGGGAAATGGATAAAATTAAAAAGCGTGAACGAAGGATTGAGCAAAGAAAAAAATAAACAAAATGGGGAGAAAAAAGGTATGCTTAAATTAGGATCACATGTTTCGATGAGTGGGAAAAATATGCTGCTTGCCGCAAGTGAAGAAGCAGTTTCCTATGGTGCAAACACGTTTATGGTCTACACGGGCGCACCGCAAAATACAAGACGAAAAAAAATCGAAGATCTAAATATTGAAGCAGGGCGCAAGCATATGGAACAGAACGGAATCTCTGAAATTGTCGTCCATGCTCCGTATATTATCAATATTGGAAATACAACGAACCCGGATACATTTGAGTTGGGTGTAAGGTTTCTTAGAACAGAAATTGAAAGAACAGAGGCCATTGGAGCAAAGCAAATCGTCCTGCATCCCGGTGCGCATGTCAGTGCTGGTACGGAGGCTGGGATTAAAAAAATTATCGAAGGATTAAACGAAGTGCTGACGGGTAAAGAGCAAGTACAAATTGCTTTGGAAACAATGGCTGGAAAAGGCTCCGAGTGTGGGAAATCCTTCGAGGAATTAGCGATGATTATGGATGGAGTAAATTACAGTGATAAGCTATCCGTTTGTTTTGATACATGCCATACCCATGATGCTGGCTATAATATTGTCGAGGATTTTGATGGAGTATTAAATGAGTTTGACAAAATCATTGGCATCAACAAACTGAAGGTACTGCATATTAATGATAGTAAAAATGCAGTCGGGATGAGGAAGGACAGACACGAAAATATCGGCTTTGGTCATATTGGGTTTAAGGCGCTTAATTATATTGTCCACCATCCACAGCTTACGGATATTCCCAAAATTTTAGAAACTCCCTATGTCGGTGAGGATAAGAATAATAAAAAAGCACCATATAAATTTGAGATTAATATGCTTAGGGAACAAAAGTTCAATGAGGAACTGCTTGATTTAATTATTCAATCATAATAAAAAGCTGTGCAAAGTGCACAGCTTTTTAGTTTTTAGTCAACTGGATAAATAACTTATTCACTTCTCGTGCCGTTGCTGGGCCAGCTGTTTTAGCAATTTCCTTCACTAATTGAGCTCGCTCGGAATCATTAAATATATTAACATTTTTTCCTCTTAAGTATTCGGAAATTTTCACTGCCTGCTGCTTATTCACTGATATATTAAATTGATCCGCATATTTTATCAGTTCGTCAGCAGTTATCGTGTTAATTTTATGATTAATGATGCTTTGGAAAATTGTCACTCTCACCACTCCTCACCTTAATGTATGAAAAAGCTCCGAGAGTGTGATTAGAGATTTTTTTGTATCAAATGTATGATTACAGGTGTAGCGGCTTTACATTCAAGATGACCTATTGTATACTACTTTAGGTTAAATCGGAATGATTCTTATAATTAAAGGTGATGCGCTGATTATGCAATCAATTATAGAAGTAAAAAAACTTTCCTATCGTTACGAAAAAGATGTGGTCCTTGAGGACATCAATATCACCATTCCAAGTGGATCCTTTTTAGCAATTGTCGGCCCGAATGGATCTGGGAAATCGACACTATTGAAGCTGATCTTAGGTTTACTAAAGCCCCAAAAAGGGAACATCTTGTTATTCGGGAAGGAAATCAATAAATTTAAAGATTGGCAAAAAATTGGCTATGTTTCACAAAAAGCTAATTCCTTCAACACAGGCTTTCCTGCCACCGTTTTTGAGGTTGTTGAGAGCGGCCTGACGAAAAAGCTTGGGATGTTTAAGTTTTTCAAAAAAGAACATGCTCAAAAAGTAATCGAAGCATTGGATGCAGTCGGGATGAAAGGGTTTAGCAATAGAAATATTGGTGAACTCTCTGGCGGTCAGCAACAAAGAGTTTTTATTGCACGAGCCCTTGTTAGTGAACCGAGTCTTCTGATTCTAGACGAGCCGACAGTAGGTGTTGATGCTGAGAATGTCAGCAATTTTTATCAAATGCTGGGTGATTTAAATAAAAGCCGTGATATTACACTTTTATTAGTTACTCATGATATTGGGACGATTTCGGACAAAGTCTCACATGTTGCCTGCTTGAATAAGCATTTGCATTTTCATGGGGAAACAAAGGAATTTGAGCAGCATCAAGCGGATGATATGTCTAGAGTTTATGGCCATGATGTGCACATTATTGCGCATAACCACGAACACGGAGGCGTTGTAAAATGATTCAAGGAATTTTCCACTATGAATTTTTACAAAACGCCTTTTTAACCGGACTTATGATCGGAATTATTGCTCCGTTATTAGGTGTGTTTGTCGTTGTCAGAAGACTATCATTAATTGCAGATGCCCTCAGTCATGTTACCCTAGCAGGGATAGCAGCGAGTTTACTGCTGGAAAGAAATGTAGCAATGATGGCTGGTGTAAATCCATTATACTTAGGAATGGTTTTTTCTGTTGGGGGCTCACTGTTTATCGAAAAACTGAGAGGCGTTTACAAGCACTATCAAGAACTTGCGATTCCAATTATTCTCTCTAGTGGTATTGGATTAGGGGTCATCTTCATCTCACTCGCCAATGGGTTTAATACAGACTTATTCAGTTATTTATTTGGCAGTGTCTCGGCAGTTAGCAGAACTGATTTATGGGTCGTATTTACAATCGGTCTCTTGGTAATTTTGGTGATTATTTTATTATATAAAGAGCTTTTTTTATTATCCTTTGATGAAGAGCATGCAAAAGCATCAGGAATTGCAGCGAAAAGCATTCATTTTATTTTTATTGTGATGGTGGCCTTGGTAATTGCAGCGTCGATGAGAATTGTCGGAATTTTATTAGTTTCTTCGCTAATGACCTTACCGGTAGCAGCCAGTATCCGACTAGCTAAAGGATTTAAGCAAACCATTTTTTTATCTGTCCTTTTTGGGGAAGTGTCAGTACTTGGCGGCTTATTTACAGCATATTACTTAGATTTAGCCCCCGGCGGGACAATCGTGATGATTGCGGTTCTCATCTTAATTTTTTCTATATTTTATAAAAAATTCTTAATTCGGAGGGGGCGCGAGTCAGTTGAACGTAAATGAGGCGATTCAATACTTAAAAGAAAAAGGGTTTAAACAAACAGGTAAAAGAGAAGATATGCTTCAATTGTTTGCTGACAGTGATAAATATTTAACCGCTAAGGAAGTACTGGATGAACTTAAAGATGATTACCCTGGTTTAAGTTTTGATACGATTTATCGAAATCTTTCCTTGTTCGTGAATATGGGGATTCTTGAGATGACAGAACTATCAGGAGAGAAGCATTTCCGCTTTACTTGTTCACGACATCATCATCATCATCATTTTATCTGTTTGACGTGCGGAAAAACGAAAGAGATTGAAACTTGTCCAATGAATGACTTAAGTGAAAATTTAAAAGGATACGATATATCAGGTCATAAATTTGAGATTTACGGACTTTGTCCTGAATGTCATTAAAAAAACAGCTTGTCTGCAGACAAGCTGTTTTTTTAATTAAGTAAGTGAACCTGCCATTTCGCGGCTGAGCTTTTGTTGCCTTGCCCAGTTTTCTACCCAAGTATAAGCTTCACTCCAGTTGCTTACACGGATGACACCATTTGGAAGAGGCTCTTGATTATAAGGTGTATCAAATAATATGACAGGAATCTGACACTCTTCATGGATCATCACCGCATTATCATGCTTATCCTCAAAGAAGATATCAATACCATGCTTTTTAATGGATGCAATTTTGTCATGGGATCCAATTAATTCAATATGATCAAATGTTAAACCATTATCGATAAACCAATCAATTGTAATATCAAGTAAATGCGAACTACGGGCGCTGATAAAAAACAATTCATGTTCTTTTTCCCACTTTTTTAGAACTTTCCCTGCTCCATTAGCAAGTGGGGAATTAGCATAAATCACCGGCTCATTTTCAGTAAACCATTTAGCAAACTCTTTTTCAGAAACATTTACGTATGGAGTATATTCATACTGGGTAACGTCTTCATACAAAATGTTAAGCCCAAATGCTTTATTAATAAAAGGAAGGATGGATTTTGGGCAGGTGACAGTTCCGTCAATATCGATACCAAATCTTTTCTTCATGTTTTTACTCACTTTCTTATGTCTTTGCAGTATCTCTATATATTTTACCAAAGTATCGACTTCAATAAAGTATAATTTTTTCGGTAATAGAAATAAAAGACTAATTTTAGCAAACATTAACATAATAAAAAGCAATCAGAGGCGAACAATAATTAATGCTCCTATTACTGAAAGTGAGGGATTAGGATGGCAGACGAAAGAGACACGAAAGTGCAAGAGGCTCTTCGAAGCTCAACTATTGGGCAAGATATTCCCAATTCTCCTACATCATTTAGGGAGGAAACTTCAACAGAATTGACTGAACCGATTAAGGCTCACTACACGTTGAAAAAAGATGAGTCGACGCCAAGGATTGGTGATTCTGTTCCGATTCACTCTTCTCAATATAAGGAAGAAACCGCTGCTGAAATTGCCGCACCTGTTCCTCTTATCCGCAGAAGGGAACAGTCAGACGAAAGGGAAAAGGCTGCTGGCGGTACTGGTATAGGTACGCTTGCGTTAGTACTTTCGATTTTATCATTGTTTGTAATGCCTATTCTTTTTGGTGCTGCAGGGATTGTGTTAGGTTTTGTTGCCAGAAGAAGAGGGGCCAATGGGCTAGGTGCCTGGGCCATAGGTATCGGTGCCATATCGATTGTTATTGGTATCTTTATTCTACCGTTCTTTTAACACAACCTGTATAGGAGCAAAAAGAAACCCGGTAAAATTACCGGGTTTCTTGACGTTATTTAGTGACCTTTTCTTCTTCAGTCTTTTTTTGAAAATATTCTTCTGCAATTTGGTCAATTTCTTTTTTCAGTTCTTCAACCAATTGTGCTTCAGGCACCTTACGGACGATTTCACCCTTCCTGAATAACAATCCTTCACCACGAGCACCGGCGATACCAATATCCGCTTCACGGGCCTCTCCAGGTCCGTTAACAGCACAGCCTAAAACAGCTACTTTAATTGGTGCTTTAATTTTTTCAATGTATTCTTCGACTTCATTTGCAATGCTGATGAGATCAATTTCAATCCGACCGCAAGTCGGGCAAGAAATCAATGTGGCTGCGTTAGAAGAAAGACCGAACACTTTTAATAGTTCTCGCGCCACTTTTACCTCTTGAACAGGGTCTGCACTTAAGGAGACTCGAAGTGTGTTTCCAATTCCCATGTGTAGAATAGTCCCTAAACCTGCTGCACTCTTTATACTGCCTGCAAACAGGGTTCCAGACTCAGTAATCCCAAGATGTAGGGGATAATCGAACGCTCTTGATGCCTTTTCGTAAGCTTCAATTGCAAGATTAACATCAGATGCCTTCATGGACACGATAATATCATGGAAATCTAAATCCTCAAGAATTTTAATATGGTGAAGAGCACTTTCGACCATACCATCCGCAGTGGGATATCCATATTTTTCTAAGATTCTTTTTTCAAGCGAGCCGGCATTTACGCCAATTCGGATCGGAATACCTTTTTCTTTTGCAGCTTTTACGACAGCCTCGACTTTTTCCCGCTTTCCGATATTACCCGGATTGATTCTGATTTTATCTGCTCCGCCCTCAATTGCTTTCAGAGCTAATTTATAATCGAAATGAATATCGACAACAAGTGGAATGTTGATTCTTTTTTTGATTTCAGGAATGGCATTTGCAGCTCGTTCATCTGGACAAGCTACACGAACAATCTGACAGCCAGCCTCTTCAAGACGTTTTATTTCAGCAACAGTTGCTTCAACATCATGCGTTTTGGTTGTGGTCATACTTTGAATAAATAATTCGTTACTCCCGCCAATTGTTAAGTTCCCTACTTTAATTGGTCGAGTCTTAGTGCGGTGTATTATTTCACTCACGTGTAATTCGCTCCTTCAAAATGGGATTCGAATAAGGTATATAAAAACAAGTCGACTTTATTTTATCAGCCTTTCACTAATTTTGACAAGAAAAAGCATTATCCTCTTTATTTTGAGTAATCAGGGAAATGATATGTAGACCCAATTTGTATTTTTTCTGGCGATTCCCCGGGGTTTAGTTTTCGAAAGTCCTCGATTAGGTCTTGAATTGATACCGGAAGTGATTTATTCAGTTGATGCTCCACGATAGATATTACGGTTTCCCCTGGTTCAACCTTTGCTTCAAAAGCAGGTATGCCTGTTTTTGGCTGGGTAGTTTGTGTCTCGATTTTAGCATCCACCTGCTGCGTAAGTGATGACGGCAGAGTACCTACAGTTAAGTCAATATAAATCACGTATATGATTAAAACGGCTAATAAGAAACCAAATAATTTTTTCATCGGTCAAGCCTCCAATGGACAGTTTGTACATAGGTATGCTTGTCCTAATGTAAAAAGAACGAATGTATTAAAAAAAAACGCCCTGGATGGGCGTCTTCTAGTTAACTTTTTTTGGTTTCGGTATTTCGTTTATGGCTAGGTATAAGACGATAATTACAACAAACCAATTAATCATGAAGCTGTTAGGAACGGTTGTTTTAATTGCCGACATAATGGTGAAAAAAAGTGTGGGCAATGTTTCGCTATATGCTGCCATTCGCCACAATTGCCTGTAATTCAGCTTCCTTCCTAAAAGGTTTTTTAATAAGAGACCAATTAGAGCCAAAACAGTTACTTCAATAAAACTACCTGCGCTTGCAAACAAGTAGAGAATTACAGAAACGACAGGAATGATTACCCATTTCATTCCACCGATTGCATTAATAAAATCGAGAAGATCACTCTTTGCAATGTTTAGCCCCTCTAACATAGAATAGGGATATGTATCCGTCCTGCCACCTGCACTTAAGGCAAATTCATCTTCCAAAAGTGCAAAAGCATTTCCTTCAGCTTGGACATCCTCAGATGAAACCGCACCAGTTGGATCAAGGATAATAGAAAAATCATCCTTATTTATTGTTATTGGCACTTTTGTATTTGCGCTTAAATGCCCGTCTTGAATTGAAAAATCAGGCAATTCGTCATTAATAATTGTTCTAGCCGTATCAATACCTGTAGTAAGCGTAGTGCTTAAGTAGATAACTGATGGCAGGATCGAAATTAATGTTAAGAAAAACACATATAATATTGTTTTTCCTATCCCTTGAAATCGAAATAAGGCAATATCTTTTGGCGAATAAATGCTTTTATACAATTGCTTGAAAATATTCATAATGACCACCTTTATACATTAAATCACAAATGTTTGCTTCCGCATCTATTGTATCTTGAGTAAAGGTTATATACAAGAATGACAACAATTCATTTTTCTTTTTGAAACTTAAGACAAGTTATAATCGTATGAAGGTAAGTGTAAACTGGAAAAATATTGAGAAGTCGTTTATAAGGGATGAATCATATGGAATTGATTTATTGGAGTATCATTATTTTGTTATTTATTGTAGCATTTGTTGGTCTGGTGTATCCGATTGTTCCAAGTGTGTTATTTTTACTGGCGGGGTTTTTATTATATGGAGTCTTTTTTAATTTCCACCCCTTTCAATGGTACTTTTGGTTAATTCAAGGTTTGTTTATCGTTCTTCTTTTTGTTGCAGACTATATTGCCAATATGATTGGAATTAAAAAATATGGAGGATCGAAGGCAGGAATCTGGGGGAGTACGATTGGGATAATCGTCGGGCCATTTGTTATCCCTTTTTTAGGAATTCTTATTGGTCCATTTATCGGAGCTATCGGAGCTGAATTAATCTTCAACAAAAGAAATTTCACAGAGAGTATTAAAATTGGTTTTGGCTCGGTGATTGGATTTATAAGTAGCGTTATCACAAAAACCATTATCCAAATTCTAATGATTGTCTATTTTTTCATATTGGTCTTGTGAAAAAGCCACCAGTTTGGTGGCTTCAGGCTATCGAAAAACTTTCGATAGCCTCTTTTTTTATAATAACTTTAATAAATCACTTCGTTAATTTGCTTTAATAGTATTAAAATATAGGCTTTGAAACATGTCTGTTGAATTGCGCTCCAGGCACGCAGACTCCTGCGGGAGGCTCCCCGGACCGCCCGCGGAAAGCGAAGTGACTGGAGCGGAAATAAACAGGTCCATTGGCAGGTACAATTTATAATTAAATACTGAGTAATAAAAAATTGCCGAGAAAAATACCCTTTCTCGACAATCTGAAGCCACCAGTTTGGTGGCTTTTAATTTAATTCAATCCGCAAATTTCAAAGGGACAATTTTGGCAATCTACCTCTTCTTTTAGATAATCGAGCTTTTTTATGGTAAACTTTTGATTTTCGTAGGTAATAATATCTTTCTCTCGAAGTTCTTTTAACGCTCTTTGGATAACTTCTCGTGTCCCATAGGTTAAATTTGCTAGCTCCTGATGTGTCAATGGAAGGTCTATAAGAATTCCATCTTCTGTCCTGATGCCATAAGAATTACATAAACGGATGAGGATCGAATATAAACCGCCTTTTTTACCATTCATAATTAAGTCTTGGCATTTCATTTGTGCCTTTAAATAACCTGTACTTAGCCAAGCAACAAGAGCACCCATTGCTTCAGGATCATTTTTAACGAATTGTTCAAATTGATCCTTTTTAATAAGAATCATTTCACAATCAGTCAACGCTTTTGCGTAAAATTGATAATGAGGATTTTGTTTGAAAAGTTGATACTCTACAATTAATTCCTGATCATTTAATATTTTTAAGATAAAATCCTTACCGCGTAAATGAACTCTGCCAAGTGATATACTTCCTGTAAGCAATAAGTAGACATATTCAACCGAATCCTTCTCTTGAAAAAGAACGGAACCTGCTTTAATCTTTTGAATTGGTTCTTTTTTTTCGAAAAAATAAACTAATAAATTATATATAGAAAAACTACTTGTCTGCATAGAAAATCACTCCTTATACACGCTACACTTTGATTAAAATAAATTATTAACATGGTGTCAATAGAGCCTTAACAAGAATTGGGAGTGACAAAAGTCGGATATGACAAAAATCGTTGACAGATTGCCCTTTAGGTTAAACGTGACAATTTTTCGAAAATTAATAAGAAACGGTTTTGAATTACCTTTTCAATAAAAATGAATAATCTCATTGATTTCGGGAATGGTATTTATGTTAAGTACCTAAGCATTATATTTGAAACAATGATATAACTTTGGTATCTTAAAGAGGAAAGCTTTAGAAATATTCAAAATTCTAAAGCCGATTCATCATATTTACATAGGAGGAATAATAATGGCATTTGAATTACCGCAATTACCTTATGCAGAAAATGCACTCGAACCACATATTGACAAAGAAACAATGAACATTCACCACACTAGACATCACAACACATATGTAACTAATTTAAACAACGCTTTAGCTGGTAATGAAGAATTACTTTCTA
The DNA here is from genome assembly GCF_001591445.1 of Neobacillus drentensis NBRC 102427. Lineage (GTDB taxonomy): Bacteria > Bacillota > Bacilli > Bacillales > Cytobacillaceae > Neobacillus > Neobacillus drentensis. The sequence continues at coordinate 12,861 of NZ_BCUX01000026.1, forward strand.
AATCCGTTGAAGAAGTTATTTCTAATTTGGATGCGGTTCCAGAGGCTGCTCGTACAGCAGTTCGCAACAATGGCGGTGGTCATGCGAATCATTCTTTATTCTGGCAAATCCTTTCTCCAAATGGCGGCGGTGCACCTGCTGGTGAATTAGCTGATGCCATCAGCAGTAAATTTGGCAGTTTCGAAAGCTTCAAAGAAGAGTTTGCTAAAGCAGCAACTACTCGTTTTGGATCTGGCTGGGCATGGCTTTCTGTGTCTAACGGGGAATTAGAAGTTTCAAGTACACCTAACCAAGACTCTCCATTAATGGAAGGCAAAACTCCTATTCTTGGTCTAGATGTTTGGGAGCATGCTTACTACTTAAAATATCAAAACAAACGCCCAGATTATATTTCCTCTTTCTGGAATGTTGTAAATTGGGATGAAGTATCAAAACGTTACAGCCAAGCAAAATAATTGCGATGAAAAAAAGGCAGCCATTCATGGCTGTCTTTTTTTGTGCATAAGAAAAACTTGCTTGTTAAAGACTACCCATAAGATAAAGGGGAGTTTTTTTATGGTTAAAAAACTAAAGATTCTAGGTGATGTTAAACTAACAAAGGATTTATCACTTTTGCTTATTATCGGGGGGTTATATTCATTAAGCATCGCTTTATCCAACACATTTGTAAACATTTATCTATGGAAACAAACGGGTAAGTACTCAGATATCGCCCTTTATAACTTATCGATTGTTGTACTGCAACTGCTCACTTTCATCTTAGCAGGGCGATGGGCAAAGAAAATCGACAGGGTAATTGTTCTTAGAATTGGTGTGATTTTTTTAGCGCTTTTTTATGTAATGGTGTTAATATCGGGCACAAATGCATCTACTTACTTACTTCTATTAGGGAGTTTGTTAGGAGTAGGATATGGTTTTTATTGGCTTGCTTATAATGTGTTAACCTTTGAAATCACCGAACCAGATACGAGGGATTTTTTTAATGGTTTTTTAGGAATATTATCATCTGCTGGTGGAATGATTGGCCCTATCGCTGCTGGTATAATCATTACTAGATTTGAACAGTTCACCGGTTATACGATTGTCTTTGGGCTGTCTTTGGGATTATTTGCTTTTGCAGTTTTTATGAGTTTTTCTTTAAAACCTCGACCATCGGCAGGAAGCTATTGTTTTAAAGCGATTCTAAATGAAAGAAAACAAAATGAAAACTGGCGTCTGATAACGAACGCTCACTTCTTCCAGGGCCTCCGAGAAGGGACTTTTGCATTTGTCATCTCAGTTCTTATTTATCTTTCGACGGGGAGTGAAATGTCTTTAGGCACATTTGGTCTTCTAAATTCAGGAATATCATTTATAGCCTATTATCTGGCCTCCCGGTTAATTAAACAAAAGTATCGAAAAAAGGCGATACTGATTGGCGGACTACTCCTATATATTGCCGTGCTTATTATTGCTTGGGACGTAAATTTTGTCAAATTGTTAATCTATGGCGGGATCATTGCAATTGCCTATCCGCTTTTACTTGTCCCATATATGTCAACTACATATGATGTAATTGGAACAGGATGGAAAGCAGCAGAAATGAGAATTGAATACATAGTGGTTCGAGAAATTTTCTTAAACTTAGGAAGAATCGTTTCGATATTATCCTTTTTAGTGGCAATCACTTGGTTTAAAGCAGAAACTAGTATCCCAATTCTCCTTCTCATTTTAGGCGCTGGGCACACATGCATCTATTTTTTTCTTAAAAGAGTACAATTACCAACTACCTAATGCGTTGAGTATCTTTTTTTACTCAGCGCTCTTTTTTTCTTTGACGCTATGACCGGATAAATTGGTAAGGGTTTTTCATAGAAAAAAGCTGACATATCCTATAAAATAGAGAAAGTTAGCTTAAGCCGTGAAAAAAAGGAAGTGTTTTTATCCCTTGAATAATAAAAAGAAAAAAAAGAAGGAACATGTGCCATTTCGATTAAATATGCTATTTTTTGTTGTGTTTTTGCTATTTTCGATCCTTATTCTTAGACTTGGTGAATTACAAATCGTGTTTGGTGATGATTTTAAACGTGAAATCGAGCGGACTGAAGATATTACTGTTAATAACCCTGTACCAAGGGGGAAAATGTTCGATCGAAATGGGAAGATTATTGTTGATAATAAGCCATTGAATGCAATTACTTATACAAAATATCAACAAACCACCCAGAAAGAAATGTTGGAAACAGCGGGACGTTTGGCAAAAATAATTGATATGACGGGAAAAAAAGTTCCTATCCGTGACAAAAAGGATTTTTGGATATTAACAAATCCAAAGCCAGCCAAAGCGAAAATAACCGAAAAAGAATGGGCATCTTATAAACAAAAAAAATTGACCGATAAGCAAATTTATCAACTTCAATTAGATCGAATCACTGAAGATGATCTAAAAAGTATTTCTGGTGAAAAACTAGAAACTCTTGCTATTTACAGGCAATTTAATAGTGGGTATGCTTTAACCCCACAAATTGTTAAAAATGTTAATGTAACGGACAAAGAGTACGCTATTGTTAGTGAAAACTTAGAAAATTTACCTGGTGTAGATACAACAACCGATTGGGAACGGAGCTACGTTTTTGGTGATACTTTAAAATCAATCTTAGGAGATGTCACTACATCCGAATCAGGAATCCCAAAAGAGCAATTACAAAAGTATATGGCTCGTGATTATAGCCGTAATGACCGTGTTGGCAAAAGTTATCTTGAATTAAAGTATGAGGATGTACTCCATGGTCAAAAGGCAAAAGTGAAAAATGTAACCGATAAGACAGGTCATATCCTTTCGACAGAAGTAGTTTCGGAAGGGAAAAGGGGGAAAGATCTTGTTTTGACCGTCGATATGGATCTTCAGAAGAAGGTTGAAGATATCATCGAGGAAGAAATGTGGAGTGCCAAGCAACAACCAAATACTTCCCTTCTAGATCGAGCCTTCGTCGTTCTAATGGACCCTCATACCGGTGAAGTCTTATCACTGGCTGGAAAACAGATTGGTAAAGATAAAAAAGGGCACACAGTCATGAATGACTTTGCCGGCGGAAATATTACGACTTCTTATAATGTCGGGTCAGCAGTTAAAGGGGCAACGATTTTAACCGGTTATAAAACCGGGGCCATTCAACCAGGTTCCACACAACTAGACGAGCCGCTCCGAATTGCTAGCTCACCAGTAATGTCTTCATGGAGAACCTTTGGCCGAATCAATGATTTAAGAGCATTACAGGTTTCTTCCAACGTATATATGTGGAAAACAGTAATCGCAATGGCAGGCGGTCAGTATAGAGCAGGTCAACCATTACCGCTTGATTATTCAGCGTTTGATACTTTGCGTCAGTCCTTCAGTCAATTTGGCTTAGGTACGCGTACAGGGATTGACCTGCCTAATGAAATGAGCGGTTTTCCAGGTCCTGAGCGGACTCCTGGTTTACTTCTTTTCTTGGCGATTGGTCAGTATGATACGTATACGCCAATTCAACTCGCACAGTACGTTTCCACAATAGCAAATGGCGGGAATCGTATCCAGCCGCATATGGTTAAGGAAATTCGCGAACCTGAAATGGAAAATAATGAATTGGGCCCGATTGTCGAGGAAATTCAGCCGAAGGTCTTAAATCGTTTAGATATGAAGGAATCTTGGATTAAAAGGGTTCAAGAAGGTTTTCGAATGGTCATGCAGGTTGGTGACGGTACAGCTGTAAGTCACTTTAAGAACAAACCATACAATCCTGCAGGAAAAACGGGAACTGCCCAAGCATTCTATTACGGTTCCGATAAATCAAAATATGGCACTGCAGTCATGAACCTAAGCTTGGTAAGTTTTGCACCCGCTGATAATCCAGAGGTGGCCATGGCAGTTGTGGTCCCATGGGCATATCAAGGGAATAGTGGTCCAAGTCTTAATAATTTAATCGGCAAAAGAGTATTAGATGCATACTTTGACTTAAAGAAAGAACGTCTAGCGAAAGAAAAGAATACTACTGAACAATAATATGTATAAAACACTTGTCGCAACTGTGGCAGGTGTTTTTTTATTTAGTAAAAGATCTCGTATGCATATTTCTATGATTTTAAGGTGAAAATAAGCTTGTCTATTTACAAAACCTCAACACATCTTTACAAAATCTTTACATTCAATTAAAACTCAGTTAACAGTCGAGGTTTATTCTTAGTCATGTAAGGCAGAACAAATAACTAACAAACCAAAATTTACAGGGGGAATTAAACCAATGAAAAGTTTCAAGAAAATTAGCCTAGCACTTATTTTAGCAGCGTTAATGGTATTTGTTGCTGCTTGTGGTGGAGGAACAACTACTAATAAAAAAGACGGAACTTCAAATAAAGAAAATAAAACAGCTGAACTTTCTGGCTCATTAAGCGTTTCTGGTTCTTCTGCAATGCAACCATTAGTTGCCGCAGCTGCTGAAGAGTTTATGGCGAAAAATCCAAAAGTCGATATTCAAGTAAATGCTGGTGGATCTGGGACAGGCTTATCACAAGTTGCAGAAGGATCTGTACAGATTGGTAACTCCGACGTATTCGCTGAAGAAAAAGAAGGCATCCCAGCCGATCAACTTGTTGACCATAAGGTAGCTGTTGTTGGTATGACTGCAGCTGTTAACCCTAAAGTGGGTATTAAAGATATTAAAAAAGCAGATTTAATTAAAGTATTCACTGGTAAAATTACTAACTGGAAAGAACTTGGCGGAGCCGATCAAAAAATCGTTCTTGTCAACCGTCCTGATTCTTCTGGAACTCGTGCGATTTTTAATAAATTTGCTCTTGATGGCGCAACACCTGCGGAAGGAATTACGGAAGATTCTTCAAACACTGTTAAAAAGATTATTAACGAAACTGAAGGTGCTGTTGGTTACCTTGCATTCTCCTACTTCACTGATGAAACAGTAACTCCTCTTGCAATTGACGGTGTTGAGCCAACTGCAGAAAATGTACAATCAGGTAAATTCCCAGTTTGGGCTTACCAACACTCATATACAAAGGGTGAGGCAACCGATCTTGCTAAAGTGTTCCTTGACTACTTAATGTCTGACGATATCCAAAACACTTTATTAAAGGAACAAGGATATCTTCCTGTAACAAAAATGAAAGTAGAACGTGATGCAAAAGGGAATCAAAAAGACCTATAAAAAATAGGTTGAATAATGAAAGGGTAAATGCATCAATGCATTTACCCTATTATGACGTATTTTAGGGGTGTTTGGTGCATTATGGAAAAGTTAGTTCCTGCAAAAGACAGATTGTTAAAGTCTAATAAAAATTGGCTGGATGGTGAATTGCGCGGGAAAATTCTCGTTATCTTGTGTGCTGTAATTATGATATCAGCAACAATCTCGATAACCATTTTCCTGGGTACGAAGGGTTTACAATCCTTTATAAAAAATGGTGTAAGTCTTATTGAGTTCATAACTAGTACCCAATGGAATCCTACAAATCAAGCGAAACCTGAATACGGTGCTTTACCGTTTATTTTTGGTTCCTTTGCAGTAACCTTTCTTGCAGCAATAGTGGCAGCACCACTTGGGATTGGCGGCGCGATTTTTATGACCGAAATTGCACCCTCATGGGGAAAAAAGATATTACAGCCTGTCATCGAGCTGTTGGTCGGAATTCCATCTGTAGTTTATGGCTTCATCGGGCTTACAGTGTTAGTACCATTTATTAGGGAACAGGTGGGTGGACTAGGCTTTAGCTTGCTCTCAGGTACAATTGTATTATCCATTATGATTTTGCCGACAGTAACCACTATTGCAACCGATGCAATGAGTTCACTGTCTAAAAATCTTCGCGAAGGTTCGTATGCTTTAGGTGCTACTCGCTGGCAAACGATTAGAAAAGTTTTAATACCTGCTGCATTACCTACTTTGTTAACCGCTATCGTTCTTGGGATGGCAAGAGCATTTGGAGAAGCTCTTGCGGTTCAAATGGTCATCGGTAACGTAAGAGATATACCAACAAGCATATTAGACGCTTCAGCCACATTAACGACAATTATTACGCTAAACATGGGCCATACCACCTACGGTAGTGTTGAAAATAATACTCTTTGGTCAATGGGCTTAATTTTATTAATCATGTCGTTTGCGTTTATTCTCCTCATTCGCTACCTTTCGTCAAGGAGGAAAATGTGATGAACAGTAAAACTGCAGATCGTATTGCCACAGGAGTATTTATCGCAATTGCAATTATTATCATTTCTATATTAGTTGGTTTATTTTCATATATTTTAGTTAATGGACTTAAACATATTTCTCTCGACTTTTTAACCACGCCGTCGAGCAATGTACGTGCGGGCGGAGGAATTCGTGACCAATTATTCAATTCGTTTTATATATTATTTATTACGATGCTCATTGCCCTTCCATTAGGTATTGGCGGTGGAATATATATGGCAGAGTATGCAAAACCGGGGAAAATTACAGACATTGTTCGTTCTTGTATTGAAGTCCTTGCATCACTGCCCTCGATAGTTATTGGGATGTTTGGTTTATTAATGTTCGTTAATCTAACAGGCTGGGGCTATACCATTTTAGGAGGAGCTTTAGCATTGACTGTTTTTAATCTGCCTGTAATTGTGCGTGTTAGTGAGGATGCTATCCGTGCTGTCCCAAGTGATTTGAAAGAGGCTAGCCTTGCCCTAGGGATTACCAAATGGCATACGATAAAAACCGTTTTATTACCAAGTGCATTTCCGACGATTTTAACAGGTGCAATTCTCGCTGCAGGTCGTGTATTTGGTGAAGCTGCTGCACTATTATTTACTGCTGGTCTTTCAACACCAAGACTCGATTACGCAAACTGGAATCCATTTTCCTCGCAATCACCGTTAAATATATTTCGACCAGCAGAAACGCTTGCTGTTCACATTTGGTCTGTAAATACACAAGGGTTAATTCCAGATGTTGAAGATGTTTCCAATGGGTCAGCTGCGGTTTTAGTATTATCGGTATTAGTATTTAACTTATTAGCCAGGTGGATTGGAAGTATGATTCACAAGAAGGTAACAGCATCAAAATAAAGGCGGGGAGATAGGATGGTTACAGCATTTATGGAAAAAACGACTGAAAACCAAGCTGTTCAATCAAGCAGCCAATCGCATAAAGAGTCTATTTTAAAGGTGAATAATTTAGAGATATTTTATGGAGAAAAACGAGCAGTAAATGGGATCTCAATGGATATTGAAAAAAAATCCATAACAGCACTTATAGGCCCTTCAGGCTGTGGCAAATCAACTTTTTTAAGAAGTATTAATCGAATGAATGATCTGATTCCAGGAGCAAGGGCAGAAGGAGAAATCATATACGAAGATCTCAATATCTTGTCTGAGCAAATCAATGTGGTTGCTCTACGTAAAGAAATCGGCATGGTTTTTCAAAAACCCAACCCATTTCCAAAATCCATTTATGAAAATATTACACACGCACTTAAATTTGCTGGAATCAAAAAGAAAAGCAAATTAGATGAAATTGTGGAAGAGAGTCTGAAAAAAGCAGCATTATGGGAAGAAGTAAAGGATAGGCTTCATAAATCTGCCCTATCCCTATCAGGCGGACAGCAGCAGCGTCTTTGCATAGCAAGGACAATTGCGATGAAACCTACTGTCATGCTTCTTGATGAGCCTTCTTCAGCGCTGGACCCGATATCCAATGCTAAAGTGGAGGATTTAATTGTTGATTTAAAACAGGAATATTCAATAATCATTGTCACCCATAATATGCAGCAGGCATCCCGTATTTCTGATAAAACAGCCTTCTTTTTGAGCGGAGATATTATTGAATATGATTATACGGAAAAAATCTTTACCAACCCAGCTGTTAAAAAGACAGAGGAATATATCTCAGGAAGGTTTGGATAAGGGGGAAAAGTAGTGGCAATACCAACATTAACCAGACAAGTATTTGATATTAAAGACCTAAATTTATGGTACGGTGATCACCATGCATTAAAGAACATCAACTTTCCGATTAATAAAAAAGAGGTTACCGCTATCATCGGTCCCTCTGGCTGTGGTAAATCTACATTTATTAAAACTCTTAACTTAATGATCAATATGGTACCAAATGTGAAAATGACAGGCGAAATTAATATTAATGGGCAAAATATATTAGATAAGAAAGTGGATCTCGTCGACCTACGTAAGCAAGTGGGAATGGTTTTTCAGAAGGGCAATCCGTTTCCACAATCTATCTTTGATAATGTTGCTTACGGCCCAAGGGTCCATGGGATCACAAAAAAGAAGCATCTTGATGAAATTGTCATTAAATCACTAATGGATGTGGCACTCTGGGAAGAAGTAAAGGATCGATTAAATGCTCCTGCATTAGGACTATCTGGTGGACAACAGCAAAGGTTATGTATTGCAAGAGCACTTGCAACCAAACCTGAAGTGTTGCTAATGGACGAACCCACATCAGCTTTAGACCCAATCTCTACGTTAAAAATCGAAGAAATGATCTTAGAATTGAAAGAAAAATATACAATTGTTATTGTTACCCATAACATGCAGCAGGCATCAAGGGTTTCAGATAAGACTGCATTCTTTTTAATGGGTGAATTAATCGAACTTGATTCAACTTCGACAATTTTTTCTAATCCAAAAGATTCACGTACTGAAGGATATATAACTGGAAGATTCGGATGATGAGGTGACGTATATGAGTACAAGAACAAATTTTGATAATGATCTAAATGAGTTAAAAGGTTTGCTAGTAAAAATGGCTGAAAAGTCCGAGTATGCAATCAAAGAAGCAATGATTGCTCTTATTAATCAGGACATGGAAAAGGCGAAGCAGGTAATTGATGGGGATAATGAAATCGATGATCTCGAATATGAAATTAATGATAAAGCATTATTATTAATTGCAAGACAATCACCTGTAGCCACCGATCTTAGGAAAATAAGTGTGGCCTTAAAGGTTTCATCTGAAGTGGAACGATTTGCGGATATAGCAGTAAATATAGCCAAATCGGCACTTCATCTCGGTAATCAAAAGCATTTTAAAGAAATAATTGATATACCGAGAATGATGGGAATGGCATTAGAAATGGTTTCAGACTCGATAAAAGCCTATTATTCTGAGGACATTGAATTGGCAAAAAAGAGCGCTGAGAAAGATGATGAAGTCGACAAAATGTTTGGCAGCTTGATACAAGAGCTGTTGAGCTATATTCCAGAAAATCCAAATGCAACTAACCAAATTATTCAATTATCATTTGTATGTAGATATATTGAAAGAATCGCCGACCATTCAACGAATATTGCGGAAAATGTGATCTACCTTGTGACGGGTAACCGTATTAATTTGAATGCATAATGGAAAAATATTGTTGATTCAAGATGAGGAGTTTTTTTCCTTATCTTTTTTTTGTTTACAGTGATGAGTCTTGGTAATTCAATCCTTATCTCTTCCAAGAAACGACAATTTGCGTTTATTGTGTGCGGTTGAAACTGGTGGTACCATTAAATTATCAATTAATGAGAATAATTCGCAATTTTGCGCATATAATGATTGTTTGCAGAAATGGAGGAAGAAATGAATAATGAGGTTTTTAAATTAGAAGGAGATGGAAGGACCATAACCTTAACTGAAAAACAAAATTATAAACAGACTCCGATCGACCAACAGCCACTGGATACACTGCTATTTATTCCAGGTTTATGGATAAACGGAAAATACCTTTGGCTCCATGATTGTACAGAAAAGGTTTTTAATCAGGAAGAAATAATTATCAGGGTGAAACAGGAGCAGCCGCACTCTAAAATTCGTTTTTCAAGCATTTATATCAGTAATCACAGCAATGAAGTGAAGCAGATTAAAATGTTGGCCATGCATTACTATCCCAATGTTATTCAAGACAATATTGCATTTGTATCACCGACGGATAAAAGAATCTTTCACCTCGCCAATAATAATATTTACTTGGTGAATGGAGACTACAATGGTGTAGGAATGAAGGAATATACAGCTATGCCGCAATGGAATGTCTTTACAGACCGGATATGGAGTTCACTTCAAAAGGGGAATTTAAATTATTATCCAATGGTCAAAAGTCCTGCAGCAAGTATTTTTACTATAAACTTGACGTTAGATTCTCATGAAATTGGAAAAATGAATACCTGGACGATTTCTGGTTCCAATAAAACCGATATACTTTCCATGGAGCAAGCGCTTTTAAAGCAGATCGAAAGAAGTTGTTAATTATCTAGAAAAAACATACTAGCATTTCCTTTTAAAAAATGATATCATTGAAAAGTCGTATGAAAGAAATGCTTAATTGTTTGGAGGGAAATAACATGCGTGTGAATATTACATTGGCTTGCACTGAGTGTGGAGATCGTAACTATATTTCAACAAAAAATAAACGTAATAATCCAGATCGTCTTGAGCTTAAGAAATATTGCCCAAGAGAAAAACGTTCAACAGCACATCGTGAAACAAAATAAACAGTAGGGGCTTCCTGCTGTTTTTTTTGTGCCTAAAAATTAGGAGGCTTCCTGAAAATGAATAATAAAAACTCTATTCGTAAACAAATGAAAGAAACACTTTCAAAGCTAACAAAACCTCAGTATGAAGATTATTCTTATAAAATTGCTTGTCATCTTTTTGAGGATGAGGCCTGGAAACAGGCGCAAGTTATTGGATTAACGGTTTCAAAACAGCCGGAAGTTGATACATTTCAAATTATTCGCAAAGCCTGGGAATCAGGAAAACAAGTGGTTGTGCCAAAATGTGAACCTCAAGTTAAAAGACTATCCTTCCGTACAATAAATGAATTTTCACAACTGGAATCAGTATTTTATGGCTTATTGGAGCCCATTGAGGAACTAACCAAGGAAGTGGATGCTTGTAAGATTGACCTTATGATTGTTCCAGGTTTAGCCTATACCAGAGAAGGCTATCGTTTAGGTTTTGGGGGAGGCTACTATGATCGTTATTTACAAGATTACCCTGGGGAAACCATTTCACTTGCCTTTAACGAACAAATAGTCCCTTATTTTCAGGTTGAGGAGCATGATATCCCAGTCTCAAGAATTATTACTAACCATGGAATTATCAAAATAAAATGATCGAAGCATTTTTGATTTTCATATTTATTCTACTGACGAGTGCAGCAGGTTATATCCGCAAATCCTTGACATTCACAGGGGCCATAGCTGCCATTTTCGTTGGACTTGCCGTATTTTTAGGCTTCGGTGAAAAAGGTCTTTTCCTGCTTGGCGTATTTTTTGCCTCATCAAATTTTTGGTCAAAATATAAAAGTAGTGATAAGAGCATAATAGAGGAGAAGCTTGCAAAAGGGGCTACAAGAGATTGGCGTCAGGTAGCAGCAAATGGAGGAGCGGCAGGTCTTTTCAGTATCATTTATGTTTTCAACCATGATATGATCTGGATGGTAGGCTTTGCAGTCTGTCTGGCTAGTGCCAATTCTGATACGTGGGCCTCGGAAATTGGTAGTTTAAGCAAACAAGAACCATTATACATACGGACCTTTAAACGGGTGGAAAAAGGGACATCTGGAGCAATCAGTTTATTAGGAAGCTTAGCTTCCCTTGCAGGTTCATTTCTAATCTCCATCATAGGCTTTTGGCTTTTTGATTTAAGTTTTTTCTTAACGGCGCTTGTTTTTATATTTGGTTATTTGGGAAATGTTATTGATACGTTGATTGGAGCATTTTACCAACAGGTTTATGTTTGCAAGGAATGTGGGATAGAGACTGAAAAAAAGAGGCATTGCGGTTGTCCGGCAACTAGAATAAAAGGGTCTATCTTTGTGGATAATGATATGGTGAATTTCCTTTCAGGTTTAATTGCTGCAATGGCAGCGATAGGAGTCTTATATTTATATAATTAAATTTTATCCATCCTTATAGGATAATATGTACAGCCCAAATACGTTCACATGGAGGATTGGTTATGCTAAATCGCGTGAATAGAGTTGCTCTTATTGGAACAGGTTTTGTTGGTTCAAGCTATGCTTTTGCTCTTTTAAATCAAGGGATAACCGAGGAACTAGTTTTGATTGATTTAAATAAGGAAAAGGCTGAAGGTGATGCAATGGATTTGAATCACGGCCTTCCATTTTCTCCATCCCGGACGAAAATCTGGTTCGGAAGTTATCAGGATTGTAGTGAAGCAGACCTGGTTGTTATCACAGCCGGTGCAAATCAAAAGCCTGGGGAAACTCGACTTGATTTAGTGGAAAAGAATACAAAGATTTTTAAAGGAATTGTCGAAGAAATTATGGCTAGTGGGTTTGATGGGATTTTCCTTGTTGCCACAAATCCGGTCGACATTTTAACATACGCCGTATGGAAATTCTCAGGTCTGCCAAAAGAACGGGTAATTGGTTCTGGGACGATTCTGGATACAGCTCGTTTCCGCTTTTTGCTTGGCGATTATTTTGATGTTGACACCAGGAATGTCCATGCCTATATTATTGGAGAGCATGGCGATACAGAACTTCCTGTATGGAGCCATGCTGATATTGCCGGTACATCTATTAGTGAATGGTCAAAAAATAAAGCAGGGTTTAAACAATCGGACCTTGATCAAATCTTCTTAAATGTTCGTGATGCTGCTTACCATATCATTGAGAGGAAAGGTGCAACATATTATGGAATTGCTATGGGTCTAGTAAGATTGACGAAAGCAATTCTTGAAAATGAAAATTCTGTTTTAACGGTTTCCGCTTATTTAGATGGGGAATATGGACAGAATGACATTTTTATTGGTGTGCCTGCTGTTGTTAATCGAGAAGGTGTTAGGCAAGTCGTGGAATTAAAATTGGATGACGAAGAGCAAGGAAAGTTTGTTAATTCTGTAAATGTATTAAAGCAAACAATGGAACCGGTCTTTAAGAAATATTAATATAAAGGATTGAATTCTTAAAGTGAGAATTCAGTCCTTTTTTATGGATAATATTATGGTCCTTCATACAAAATAGTAGTAGGAGGGATTGATATGTCTCGTATGTTAACTTCCATATTGATGATTGGGTCAATTGGATATTTTGGATTCCGATACAGATACCGTCTTATCAATGTACTACTAGCATCTAATTGGATGCGCCGGCTGGCTGTTGGCTCAATCATGAGCTTCCCTGGTGTAAAACAGAAAATGATGCAATCAGTTTTTGGAAGACCATCTGAAAGGTGAAAACCACAGATGGTTTTTTTTTTTGTTGAAAAAACAATCGCCACAAAAATTAAGCTGTTTGATTTTTGTAGTTAGAGATTTCGTTTATAATGAAAGATAATAAAGTAAAGTAAAGTTGAATTAAAATATCATCGGATAAATTGTGTGCTTATTTTTACATAGGAAGCAGGGGGGAAATGAATAGTAAAGAGAGTTACGTTTTTTGGAAGCTGGCATATTCATTAATTTCAGAAGAAGGTTACCGAATTATACAATTATTTGAGAATCAAAAGGAATTATGGCTAGAAAAAATAGAGAATAAAAAAGCACCGGTCATTCGGATTTTGCTTCATAATCTGGATTGGAGTAATGCGATGCAGCGGGATATCGAGTTTACTGCTGCTAATGGAGAGAGAGTCCGCAAGCAAATTGGTCGACAGCAGTTAAATGTTGTCAACATTTATGTTAGTCAATTCCCGCCAGTTGATGAATATGAATTTCGTCTCGCGAAACCTTTCATTTTTCCTGATGGAAATAAAACAATGGTTAGTTCGTTTCTATTTGCACAGGGGGAATTTGAAGCAGGTTTCCATCATATTTCAGAGAGACTTGGGGCCGAGCTTCATTTTCCAATCAATGAAGAATACTCTGAAGAGGAGGTTAAGTTAGTTAAGAAAGCAGCCTTGGATTATGCTGTTAAAAAAGTAAAGTCGGAAAGAGCTGTTCTGATGAATAGTAAACCCTTCTTCACTTATGTTTTCATAGCGATCCAGATTGCTGTTTTTCTCTGGCTTCAGCTTCATGGAGGAAGCACCAATACTTCTACCTTGATAAAATACGGGGCAAAGGTTAACCAACTAATTGTCGAAGGGGAATGGTGGCGGTTTATTACACCAGTTTTTCTTCATATTGGTTTTATCCATCTATCAATGAATACTCTGGCTTTATACTTTCTCGGAACTGAAGTGGAAAGAATTTTTGGCAATCTTCGTTTCCTTTGGATTTACTTGTTTGCCGGAGTCACGGGGTTTATAGCTAGTTTCATCTTCAGTGCCAACTTATCAGCAGGCGCAAGTGGTGCTATTTTCGGTTGCTTTGGTGCGTTACTTTATTTTGGAGCTATTTTCCCGAAATTGTTTTTTCGAACCATGGGAATGAATTTGATTGTCGTACTTGGAATCAATCTTATGATTGGGTTTTCTTCATCAGGAATTGATAATGCGGGACATCTGGGCGGTTTGGTTGGGGGATTCTTTGCAGCTGGTCTTGTTCATTTTCCAAAGAAGAGGAAACTATGGCTGCAACTGCTATTTTTCATTGCGTCTGGAGCACTCCTGTGGGGTTCTTTAACTTATGGTTTTAGTTCTCTTGGAAAATTACATGATGAAAACTCAAGTTTATTAATGGCACAGGAATATATAAAACAAAACAACTATGATAAAGCCTATAATGTTTTAAAGGAATCCGAAGATAATTCAGTCAATCTATCAGAGAAAACGTACTTTCTTCTCTCGTTTGTTGAAATTAAAAAAGATATGCTTTCGGAAGCAAAAACACATTTACAACAAGCCGTTATGCTAGATCCTAGTTTTGATGAGGCGTTTTACAATTTAGCACTTATTAATCTTGAACAACTAGATCTAGAAGAGGCAAAAGGAAATGTAGAAAAGGCTATCAAGCTAAAACCGAAACAAAAGGATTATTCCGAATTACTTCGCGAAATCAATCGTCAGCTCCAATAATCCGGCGAAGGAGAGCAGAACACTCTATTATTTTTTAAATAAAAAATTAGCTTGTACTATTAGGTTTCTCTCAATTAAAATACAAGGAGATATAGATGAAAACTATTTATGATATTCAGCAATTGTTAAAGAGTTTTGGAACAATTATTTATATAGGTGATAGAGTCGCAGACCTTGAATTAATGGAAATGGAGTTAAAGGATCTTTACCAATCACAGTTGATAGAGCCAAGGGAATTCCAAACCGCACTTTTAATTTTAAGGCATGAAATACAATTTCAAAAAGAAAAAGTCATAAAAAAAGATAGGTGATTCGATTGTCAAAAAAATGGATTGTTGGCGTTGACCTAGGAGGGACAACTACTAAATTAGCGTTTATAACTACTGATGGTGAGATCGTCCACAAATGGGAAATACCAACTGATAACACAAATGAAGGGCAAAAGATTACAGTAAATATTGCTAACGCTATTGATGAAAAACTAGTTGAACATAATCAAACAAAAAATAATATCCTAGGAATTGGTATGGGTGCACCCGGGCCAGTAAACTATGAAGAGGGTATCGTTTTAAATGTTGTTAACTTAGGCTGGCCAGATCAATATCCTTTAAAGGACCGTCTTGAAGCTGCAACCTCACTTCCAGCAGCAATTGAAAATGACGCAAACTGTGCCGCATTGGGTGAGATGTGGATTGGAGCGGGGGATGGAGCGAAGGACCTTGTTTGTGTCACACTCGGAACGGGTGTCGGCGGCGGCGTAATTGTTGACGGCAAGGTTGTTCAAGGCATTAATGGTGCAGCAGGAGAAATAGGTCATATTACAGCTATCCCAAGCGGTGGAGCACCATGCAATTGCGGGAAGACAGGCTGTCTGGAGACGGTCGCTTCTGCAACAGGGATTGTTCGTTTAGCTCGGATTGAACTTGCTAAAGGGAGAAAAGGCAAATTGTCTGAAAAGCTGGCTGAGAATGGCAGTATCACTGCAAAAGATGTCTTCGATGCAGTTCGTAATCATGATGAAGTGGCACAATCTGTATTGGATGAGATTTCCTTTCATTTAGGTTTCGTATTAGCTAATATTGCCAATACGCTCAACCCTGAAAAAATTGTTCTTGGCGGTGGTGTTTCAAAAGCTGGCGATATTTTATTAGATCCTGTAATAAGTCATTTTGAGAAGTTTGCTTTTTCAGCCGTACGTGATTCCACGAAACTTGCTTTAGCAACATTAGGGAATGATGCAGGTGTACTTGGTGCTGCTTGGCTGATTAAGAATAAAGTAAATCAATAGACAACTTAGGAAAATCCGCAGTCATGCGGCTTTTTTCCTATTTTGATTATTTATAATAAAAGCTGAAACATTATTAGCAAAAAAACGTACTAATTTAAGAGAGATAAATGAGAGGAGGAAATATTGATAAATTGAGCCGGCAAAAAAGTAATGAACCTATTTTTCTTATCCTCCGTTTATTTATTTTGGTCCTCATTTTAAGTGCATGTGCCGAAAAAGAGCAATTAAATCAAAAAGTTACTCCTAAAAATGAAAAGCCTAAAACACATGCCTCTCTAGGAGATAAATGGAAGCTACCCATTTCTATCCCAGCAGGTGAATTTTACAAACTTGTCGGATGGCTTTCTGATACCCAGGTCCTCTATATTACCAATCTAGAACAAACTTCAAGTGTTTTTCGATACGATCTGCTAACAGGTAAAAGTGAATTTATTTATAAAAGTGAACATCCGATTGTCAATGTACAAATTAGCCCTTCAAAAAAGAGGTTATTGATTCATTCCTCACCGTCATCATACGAAGGAGACGTAACAATCATTGATACAAAAGGGAAGGAACAATTGAAAAAATCATTTGCTTCCTATGAATTAGCATTTGAGTGGAATCCATACCAGGAATCAAAGATTCTTGTCACAAAATTTGATGTGGATTGGGGCTTTCAAGTATTTTTACTAGATTTGAAAAGGGCTAATATCACTGAACTTAACTTGCCGCAGCCCTTTATAAAATGGATAAATGCGAGTGAGGTTGCCCTGATTACTTGGGATGAAAATAGTCCATCCTTATCTGCACCGCTTATTGGAAAAAATTTAGATAATGGGAATGAAAAGACTCTATATCCTTCTGTCATCAATTTTTCTACCTCACGTAATCTGTTCATGACAGTCGCTGTAAATGAAAAAGATCAATCCATGGCAAGATATTCATTTTTTGATAAAGGCATGAAAAGGCTATTTACGTTTTCTATACCACAGCTAACCAATTATTCGGATTGGTTAGTTCCTTACAATGATTTTAATGAGCAGAAAGGACAATTTATTACTTTTAGCCCTTTAACCAGCGGTGAAGCAGATTCCTATACTGATGGCTTTCAACTTCTAGCCTACAATCCTAAGAATGGGAGCAGAAACTTAATATACGAAGGACTAGAAAATGAGCCTATCGCTATATCCCCTTCAGGTAGTGCACTTTTGTATGGGAATCAGTTTGAAAAAATTATTGATATTGACAGCAAGAAAATATATGAACTAATAAAAGAATGACAATACGGTTGTCATTTTTTTATTTAATCTTCGATTGTGATAAAATCACGTTGTTATGAAAAATGAGGAGAGAGGAAGGGAATATTTTATGGCTATTGTGGATGTAACAGTTATACCCATAGGTACAGAAACTCCAAGTGTCAGTAAATATGTAGCAAGTGTTCAAAAGGTTTTGAGAAAATATCAAGAAGAAGGGAAGATTCGGTTTCAATTAACACCGATGAATACGATAATTGAAGGAGAATTACCGATTCTTTTAGAGGTAATTCAAGAAATGCATGAGGCACCCTTCTCTGAAGGGATACACCGGGTCGCTACAACGATTCGAATTGATGAACGAAGAGATGTTAAGCACAGTATGGAATATAAAGTAGAGCGGGTAACAAGCCTGTTAAATGAGGAGTAGAAATTCCTCCCTTAACATAAAAAAAGACTGCCGCCTGGCAGTCTTTTTAAGTTCTTAGTGAGTTCCAGTAGGAAATCCAGAATGAACAATGGTCATCACTGTAAACCAACCAAAAGTCACAAATGATGCTACACCCCAAAACGCGCCTAAGAAATTTTTATTCTTGAGTGCTGAAAATCCGCCGTAAGCAGCAAGGATGGTTACAAGAGCAAAAATAATTACTAAACCCATGGAAAATCCCCCTTATTCGTCATATGCAGGCAATACAACAAAAATTTCAAAAAAATTATGTACCTATATTATATACATTCGATACTTATTTTATATTTTTTTCTTTCATTTGTCGAGTCCAAAAAAGGACATGATTGAATAAGTATGCTTTAACTCTACTACCTACTTAGTGTAAAATAATTATATCGCAACTTTAATTGGAGGTACAAAGAGAATGAAATGGCAGCAAATCCCCTTGGGGGCACTTCAAACGAACTGTTACATAGTAGAAAATTCAGATCGCTCCTGTTTAATCTTTGACCCAGGCAGTGAAGGGAAAAAGCTCATTCAGATGTTGAACAATAGAAAAATAAAACCACTTGCGATTTTATTAACCCATGCCCATTTTGATCATATAGGGGGTGTTGATGAAGTAAGGGACTTTTATAAAATTCCAGTTTATCTTCACAAACAAGAGGAAAAATGGTTGGGTGACGCCTCATTGAATGGATCGCAATATTTTATGATTCAAGAATCAATTTCAGTAAATCCAGCTGATCATATTATTAAAAATGAAGGGGAAATGAACTTAGGTGGTTTTGAGTTTACCATTTTTCATACACCTGGACATTCACCGGGAAGTGTTTCTTATTATTTTGAGAAGGCTGGGTTTGTTCTCTCTGGAGATGCCTTGTTTCAAAGCAGTATTGGTCGAACAGACCTGCCAGGTGGAAATGAAACTCAGCTACTAAAGAGCATCCATGATAAACTGCTTGTTTTGCCTGAGGAAACGTATGTCTTATCAGGACACGGCCCTGTAACAACCATTGGTGAAGAAATGGACAGTAATCCGTTTTTAAATGGATTTTAGGACTGGGGAGACGATACTATAGAAAAACCCTTCTCCAAATTGAGAAGGGTTTTTCTGGGGGATATTTTATTCTTATATGGGAGGGTTAAAAGTTAAGCTACTATCCTTACAATATTATAAAGTTTACACTATGTCAATAGTGTTTATTTAAAAAAGGAGCATATATGAACACATTTTTAAAGAGTTTAATTACAAATTCATCCAATCAGCTGATTTCCTATGCGGATTTTATCGGGGCAGCATTATATCATCCTGATTACGGTTATTATATGAAAGATAAACAGAAAATTGGCCGACTGGGTGATTTCATTACAACTAGCAATATATCTGATCTATACGGTAGAATGATGGCAAAATGGTTTTCTAATATCTGTACAAACGGACAATTAGACCCAGTATTTTGTGAAATTGGAGCTGGAAATGGACGTTTTGCCGAGGCGTTTTTACAGGAATGGCAAGAAACGATAAAAACACCCTTAAAATATATTATTGTTGAAAGCAGTCCCTATCATAGGAAACTGCAAAGGGAATTGCTGACTAATTTTTCGATTGTCCAAGTAGAGAGTCTTTGTGAAGTTGAGGCTTTTGAGGGAATGATCTTTTCCAACGAACTATTTGATGCACTACCAGTTCATGTTATTGAGAAGGTAAATGGGAACCTTTTTGAAGTAATGATTGGGATTAAAAATAATGAACTGTTTGAGCAAAGAGTGCTATTAACAAATTCAGACATCCTGTTTTTTTTACAGGAATGCAAGATGGAATTAAGTGAAAACCAGCGGATTGAGGTACCGTTAGCAATGGAAAAAATGTTAAGAGAAATTTCTAAGTCCCTAATAAAAGGAATTGTTGTAACAGCAGATTATGGCTATACACTTGAGGAGTGGATGGACCCGAGGAGGGCGAAGGGGAGTTTAAGAGGCTATTTTCAACACCAGATGATTAATGATGTCCTACAGCATCCTGGTGAAATGGATATTACCACGCATATCCATTTTGATTATCTCATTCAAAAGGGTGAACAAGCAGAATTGGAGTTAATTTCCAAACTAAGACAAGATGAATTTTTATTAAAGGCCGGTATTCTAAAAGAACTAGAGAACCATTATGACCCCAATCCATTTTCAGAGGTTAGCAAACGGAATCGGGCCATTCGCAGCTTAATCATGCCCTCAGGAATGAGTTCTTATTTTCATGTGGTCATCCAGCAAAAAGGGATAAAATTAAATGAGAGGAACGTTTTCGTAGAATAAGAAAAACGCCGGAGTTTTCCGGCGTCTTTTTTTAAAATTGTTCTTACTCTGCTACACCAGGCACCATCATGAATGTTGTCCAATAAGTGAAGCCAGCGAAGAAAACTGTTAAATATGCTCCGAAGACCCACAAATACATGCGTTCGGATAATTTAAGATAGCTAAGCAAAACGAAAAAACCTGTTTGGGCTAAGAATAACATTGCTGTTTTATCCAAATCTCCTAGATAAAACATTACTGTAAAAATGCCCGTCCAGAAACCACAAACTCTGAACATGCGATCCATATGTATCCCCTCCTTTTACCCTACGATACCATCATTACAATATTATAAAGTAAAAGGAGGCATAATGTAAATAATGGTTTCGAATTAGTTTGTTACCAGTGCTTGATAAGAACAAGTTTCGCAGCCGGAAATAATATTATCCTTCTCAATCAACTCAACGGATTCAAAAAGTGCTTCAAACATGCCCTTTAGAAATTCATGATGCATGCTGCAAACTGTTTCCGTATGTTCTTCAGCCACTTCTTTAAATGGGCAATTGAATATTTGGAAATAGATTTTTGTTTTTTCTCCGTTTGCTTCAAATTCCGGATAAAAACCTGCAAGCGTTGCAGCACTTTTTAATATTGTTAGCTTTTGATCAAATTCTAATTCCTCGCCAAACGCTCTTTTTGCCTTTTCTTGTTCAATCACTTCAATACCAAAACGTTTTCCTGTTAGGAAAAGGGCTTGCTTTCCTGCTTCTCCAAGCGAAATCATTGTTTGAATGGCGACTTTGGATAAGAGCATGTAGTCACGGAATGGGAAATGAAGCTGGATTACATCGTCAGATAAACGATACAACCTACTTGGCCTGCCGCCTTTTCCAGTTTTCTTTGTTTCCGATGCTAACATATTTACATCTTCTAGCTTTGATAAATGCAATCTTGCTACATTTGGATGAATATTAAAATTTTCCGCCACCTCTTGAACCGTTACTTCTTGATGACGTTTGGTAATGTATTGATAAATATAGTACCGTGTTGGATCTGACAAAACGTTTGTTATCTTTAATGTTTGTTCCATCACTGTTCACCTCGGACCCCCATAATTTATTCCATTATAATACAGCCGAAGGTACATGGGAATGAGGTTAACAACGTTAACACTATAAGTTTAGAAAATGTTCACAATTTCAGACTTTTTATTGTAACAATATAATAAAAAAATGGCTAAATCTAATAAACTACTACTAATGTCAATGACCAAAATATTGCTATATTGGAAAAGTATCAAAAAATGTACCTGCAGGATTGCCTGTTACATTTTTCGTCTTTTTTTTACTTCATAATAGAGAATGTAGGGTAGTATTCCGAACCAACGATACCAAAAGGATGCTTTTGTTTCCTTGCGTACAGTCCGAAGACGTCTTCGTTCATCCTTCGGTTGGTCTGCATATTTTACGATGGTTTGGGTCATATATTTAACATAGTCATTAGTTTTCATGGACACACCTGCCTTTAATTTTCATCATCAAGTATGTCCAAATTTGTTTACTTCAATTCAATCCATTTGGTTAATCTTTTAGTTCTTGTATCAAAAAATCCCCTACCGATAAATGCTTTGTCACCTGCATTAAGGCGAAGTGTGAAATTGACTCTTTGGATAAATCCAGTAGGAGGGTCAGCTTGGTAATTCATGGTGCCATTAACAAATGTAAATGCTCCTTTTGAAGGTAATGTCCCACTCTTTTGAAAATTCATTTCAACTTTTTTTGCTGACGATAGAAAATAGTACTCCTCTTGCAGAATGATATCTGTTTCATGTGCCATTTTTCTTACGGACAATAATTGTTCAATACGCAACGAGAAAAATGATAAAAAAAGGATGACCAAACACAAGGTAAGTGGGTAAGTGAACCCTTTCTCATTATTTTTCATGGGACAGGCCCCCAATTAATGATTGGAACTGCTGTAACTGAGTATTCTCTTCCCCGTAGGTCCGTTACGAGGACTTTGACGGCATTGTTTAAAATAGAAAAGGAAAATTGTGAAACATTTTGGAGGATTATTTCATGTCCAGTAGAATTCACACGTCTCCTAAGGTTAGTGCCATATCTTTCATATTGAATGGTTTCTATATCCTTCGTTAGAATTAGTCGTCCTGAAACCACTTCTGCTCGAGTAGACAATCTTATTTCTTTTTTTATTTGGCTTGAAAAGACTTCCCACTCCATTGCCTGTAAGGATGCATCAGTATCCTTATTCGTAAGGATAATTTGAAAAATAGGTGTCATAAAGAAAATAATCGTTGTAAAAATAGAAAAAGCAATAAGTGCTTCGATGAGCGTAAATGCTTTTTCATTCCAGTAAACCGCATATTTCGGTTTCAGGCAGGAAAGAATTTTTTTCAATTCTTACACACACCTCCTTTTGGTCAACTGTTCCACTGTTTTTCCAAATGATTTGGTACTCAACTCCATTCAGAATGGAAGTGTAATTTGAAAATGATTTATTATTGATTAGTTGGGTCTGGAGTTCCTCAAACATAAGCTGCCTTGCTTTACTTTCCAATTCCAATTGTCGAGATTGATCCCTTAGCTCAATCAATAAAGGAAGACAAAATAAGCTAAGCATTAACCAGGCCGAAAGAGAAAGCAGCAATTCCAGCAAGAAAAAGCCTTTAGTACTCCTTAACATAGAATCGCCCCTTTCCGATTAAAACGGTTAAAACATATCTTTTATTGTTTGTTTGGATAAAGATCGTGCCAAATTTGTTTACATTGCCGTCACTTAGAAATTTAAAATATAAGGTAAGGGAGCCTTCAGTGAGAGTAATATTTTTTGAGTAATTGCGATGGACGACTGGTGGCAGGTCGGGCAGCAAAAAGATAGAGTACTGATTCTGGCTTGGAAAAAAAACAATTGAAACTTCATCCTGATGGGAGATAGCATATTGTTGTGCATAATATAGGTCGGCTTTTAATTGGGTTAAAAAGGCCTCATCCTCCATTATTGTGTGCTGTGGCTTTAAGGAGAAAACTGTAATTGAGGAGATAATCATGAAGATGGAGAGAACTAACAGGGACTCAATTAAAGTGAAGCCTTTTTGATGGTTATTCATTATGGGGTGGTTACTGATGCAACAGCTGTAACAGTACCGTCAGAGTCTATTTCAACCGTCTTACCGTTTGGACAGCCTTTAGCGTCCGTCTTTATATATCCTTCCGTTTTTAGTTCCGCGATAGTGGGAATCTTATTCTTATCCATTTCATATGCTTGAACTTGAGCTTGAACCATTTTAACGTAGGCATCGCAGCCTTTATTGTTTATATTTGAATTATGTTTAGCAACGTTAGGAATTGTGATTATTAACAGCACTGTGTCAAGTGGAACAGGCTGACTTTTAAACAAGAACGCTCTTTCCTACCACTATATTGTAAGATTAAAGATTGAAACTTGGTTAATGAGCAAGAGGGGGCTGAGAGCCGTCACCAGGCTCAATATTGTTCCTTTTAGCATAAATGTGGGGATAACTTACTTCACACTTATCGATAAGGGAGGGAAAAACACAATGGCAAGTAATAAGTTGATGACTGCAACCGCTCAGGCTCTATCCACTCGAAACGATAATGGTTTTTTTATAACAACGATTAAAACAGTTTACCAGTATTTTGACCTCTGAACACAAGAGGATAATGCTTTTACATACATTGCGGCAGAACTCTGTCAGGGTGTTTCATTACCTTCTCAAAGTAAGATTGCTTAGAAGTTAAATTTAGACCGTAAAGAGCAAGTAAAATCGTTACTCAATTGGTTGAAAAGGGTCTTTTGATTCGGGAAGAGGTAAGGAATAATTTTTATGTATTTCCTACTATTGACGATCTTGTGAACAAGGTCTCAGACAAGATCAAATCCTGACCCGTGGTCAAGATGTACAAAAAAGACATCAACCAAAGACCGACCAAGAGCCCATGAGTAATGCCTTATTTAGAAATATATGATTATTTCATTAACGCACCCGTTTGTTTAAGTACATTTGTTCACAAATTTTGTTTTATTACAGGAATGCTGCCCCTTTATGAAATAAGAAAAGCCGCCTGGTTTGGCAGCTGATCTTAAATATAAGCACACGTTAGTGAAATAAATTTATACTTTACCCTCCTCACTATAATGAGAGACCATACCTCTATCTATAAGGAAACAGCCTAATAAAAAGACCCAAGAGATTCTCTTGAGTCTTTTTTTTATAAGAATAGAAACATTCCATTTAGAATGATAAATGCAATCGTTGATGCGATTAGCCAGTTTACTCCTTTATTGTAGAGTGTGAATTTCCTGTTGCATATTTTTGAATTGATGTAGACTTGAGATAGGTAATCATTTACCAGCTCGTCTTTCTTTATCCCAATCATACTGTTTTTAAATGCGATAAAAGATTTGTTCTGAATGGTGCCAAAGAAGAGAGTAGAATCCTTCGATAAATCCGCCTCATTGTAAACACCTGTGTCAATGGAACCTTTCTTCCCTCTAAAAAGGTAGGTGAGGCTAACAATCATTAAAATAATGAACACCACTAGCACAACAGTTGTTATCTCCAAGTATTGAATCTTCAAATAAGGCGTATCCTTGTCAATCTCCTTGAGCCCTTTCATTAGCTTGTTTAATGAACCGGTAATAATACCGCTCGAAAAAAATCCTCCGAGAAGGATACCTGCAAACGCTAATGAGAAGGATATTTTGGTGTCGCAGTTTGAAATCCAAAAGTTTATTCTTTCTAATGTTTGAACCGCTTCCTCTTTTATTTCACTTTCACTCAACTTGTTTTCTTCTGACATACTCGCTCTCCTTTACACATCAAATAATCAATCTTTTTATAGCCATTTCATAATTCTTTTGCAAGAACAAATTCTTATGTAAATCGTATCAAACTTTCGACCTAGCTACCACACAAATAGTAGTATAATGAAAATTGTGAATGTTGCAATGGGGAAGGGGGAGCACGCAATTGCCAAAGGTAACAGAAGAAGGGTTGAAGAAAATAGAAGAAAAAATTGAAACCATCTTTACCACAGAAATGGAAGTAGATGATTTCGAGGGAGACAGTGTTCCGTCAGTTGATGACTTGCCGGATAAAAACAAAGGGTTGATAGTAACCAACTGCACAATTCTTTTTGTTGATATCAGGAGCTCCACAAAGTTATCGGATAAGTCTCAAGCCAAAAGTATGGCAAAAATCTATCGTGCTTTTGCAAGAGCGATGTCGATGTGTGTGTATGAAAGCGGTGGGAGAGTTAGACAAATTGCTGGTGACAGAGTGATGGGTGTATTCGTTGATGATGCAGAAGAAAGCTCTATCCAAAAAGCTATGGATGCCGCACGTGCCATTACAAGTGTCGTTGAATATATTTTTAACCCGCTCTGCCGAAAAAACGTCAACCAAAAAGAAATTGCTTGTGGTGTGGGAATTGATACGGGAAGAATCCTGGTCACACCCATTGGGATTAAACATCAAGGAGATGACTCCAGGGATTTGGTGTGGGCAGGAAAGACGGCAAACGTGGCAAGCAAACATACCGACCTCGCAGAAGCATCTGAGATTTTTGTGACAAAGCGTTTTTATGAGAAACTCCCTTCTGAATACAAGAAAAATAGTGACGGCTCTGAAATTTGGACAAAGACCTTTCGATTTAAAGGCGATACCTTATTTGAAGGGTATGGGGTTCGTGAGTTTTACCTACCGGAGCTAGTAGAGGAACCATCTGATGGGGAAGAATCAGATGAGAAACGAGCAACGTCTTCTCACAAAGGCATCATAGAATCAGAAGGTAATGATATTGGACGTATCGTCACGGACATTGTTCAAGGTGTAGAATCAAAAGTTGGTGGACTGTTGAGTAATTTTGAACAAGTTGTTCTACGTGAAGTAGCCGTCGCCGCAAAAGAGTCCCAAGCGGAGAGGAAACTCCAGGAACTGCAGAGCCGGGAACAAGCTGTGAAGAAAAAAGAAGAAGAATTGAAGAAGAAAGAACAGGATATTGAGAGAATCCTTGCTTACAGGAAAAAAGAACTCGCCTACACTGTTAAAGTGACCGCACTCAGAGAAAGAACAAACCATATGAAGCTAGAGGACTTTTTAATTGAATTGAAGCAAGTTCAAGATTTAGGGGCGGCAATTGGAAAGAAAGCCGGGACTGTCCACAATGAATTGCATGTATTTCAAATGGTAATGTATTTACATGGCAAAGGTGAATCGGAATTAGCGTTTCGGATTCTGATTGGACAATTGACAGAAGATTTGCCAACCGCTTACATTCCTTTAGAGTCCAACTCAGTTCCGGTTATTAAAAAAGTAGGTCGAGAGCAGGAGTACTTGCAAGCCGTTATTTATCACATTCAGCACCACAATCCATCCGTTGATAACGTTCTCCGGCTCAGGAATGTTCTCAAACAATTAGGAATAGAAAACGAAATCGTAAATCGCATAGGTCTGTTTATTGAATAGTACGAGAGAGAGGAATCATTAATTGAGGTCAAGCCATAAAAGTTTCAATCTTGAAAACAGTTTAAAAAGAATTGACTCTATCCTGTATGACAGTACATCGTATGAAGAGTCAGATGATATCCCTGATATTGATGACTTAACCTTTAACAACGGAAAATACGTGAAATGTGCGGCGATTTTTATAGACTTGAGAGGTTCAACAGACCTAATCAAAACACAAGGAAAATTGTCCAAATCTTTAGCACGTCTCTATAGAGCATATATCAGTGAAATGGTCGCCATCGTTAACAGCTTTAAAACGTGTAAGGAGATTAACATTGTTGGAGACTGTGTGTCAGCTATGTTTGCTGGGGATATAGAAGGTGCTGAATCGCCGGTTATCGAAGCTCTTCAAGCTTCATCTATGTCCAATGCAATGATGAATGCCCTAAACGTGAAATACAAGAAGAAATGGAAAAACTTTGATGAGTTGAAAGCGGGCATTGGAGTTGCCTATGGAAGGGCTCTTGTCATTAAAGCGGGATTTAGCGGAAGTGGTATTAAGGATTTGGTATACATGGGAGACGTTGTAAACAAAGCATCAAAAATGTGTGGACTAGCTTATAAAAAATATACATCGCACGCAATTTGCGTTACAGAAGAGGTTTATGTAAGTGCAGGCACGTATATTGCAAATGCTGAGAAACAGCAAACGTTCCAGGATTTCTTAACGGAAAAGAATCATAATACGTTTGGAAGTGTTTATGTGGGAAATTTTCATAGAAATAGCATTAACAACTGGGCAGAAGAGAATAAATGAGAAGGCTCACTGATGTGGGCTTTTTTTATATTAAAAAACCACAAGGCATATGCCTCATGGTCTAGCCCTCTCCTTTAACTTTGTCCCATAGTAATATATATGAATATCTTATTGCGCAATCCTGCCCGTTAGTTTAAGTGAAATTCTTCACATTTTCATGTGCAAAAAAGGGGGTTCAATCTTATTTTAAATTTCAACACAAAAAACCCGACCAATTAACGGCGGGTTCATCTTTCTTTTAAAGCAATTTTATTAATCAGTTTAGAATTGTACTCATTAGCGTCAGAGCTATAGTGTACACGACGATGACAATTCGGACAAATTGCTGCAACATGTTCTGGTGCATCTGGACCGCCATCTGATAGTCTTGTTAAGTGGTGTACTTCCAAAAACGGATCACCATTTGGCGTATTAAACGGAGCAGTGGCATCGCACGCTTCGCAAATTCCATTTGAACGAACTAGTGCGTATTTCCTGACAGCTGCAGCACGACTTCGTACAATGATTTTACGTTCCTTGATTGTTAAACTAGAATCTTCGGTACCTGCTGAACTAGCTAACATGCGCAATTCGCTTAAGTCCTTTGAATCAATAACACTGTCCGCTTGCATTTCGTTAGAAATTTTGTCTGTCATCTCAAATTCAAATCGAATCATACTCCTTTGATGTCCGTTTTTATCGGGACCAATGAAAGTATGGTATCCTATGCAAGTGAGTTGTCCTTTAAAGGTATGAAGCCCTGATTCAGGGTTAACCTCGAAAAGGAAAACGTCTTTACTGTTAGCCACGTGATCTCTGAGCGCCTTATTACCTTCTTTAAATACCTGGTTACCGATCTGACCTTCACCTGTATAAAAGAAAGTCGAATCATCTTGCCATCCAGTATCCATATTCCTCTCCAGATTTTCCTGAAAATATAAATATCATCGGATTGTTCTTGGACACAGATATTCCTCTTTGCCTGTTTCCACCAAAAGCATTGTGAATCTCAGCACGTTTATAATCTTCATTTATTATAAAAGGAAATATAGGTTTAAAATTATCAGTTTTCCTTAACGCCCACTTTCCATTTCCCTTTCCTTCTATCGAATAGAAGATATCTAAAGGACCGCCAGGAGCTCCCTTAAAAATGTCTGTATCACTTGAGTGTAGATAAATATTCTTCCTAATTTGCGCCTTCCAATCTGTATATGCGTTTAAGTCAAAGTCTATAGCATGAGCAACCTCGTTATATATCTCATCTAA
Source organism: Neobacillus drentensis NBRC 102427 (assembly GCF_001591445.1). Classification (GTDB taxonomy): domain Bacteria; phylum Bacillota; class Bacilli; order Bacillales; family Cytobacillaceae; genus Neobacillus; species Neobacillus drentensis. The sequence goes on from NZ_BCUX01000026.1 coordinate 41,608, forward strand.
AGTGCCCTCTCCGCCAAGCCTTTTAATAGCCGATATAGTTGAATTAACCCATTTATTTAACGGCATAATCCCCCTCCTTACTAACATAATATACCAATAGTTTGGTCACGTTTGGACAAAATAGTCGTTTTGTACTTATTAGAACATAAAAAAACTCGGCCTTAAAACACCTATTACTGACTACGTTTTCCAAACTCAAAGGATGCGTCTTTTCGTTTCATCAATATGCCTTCTCCGCCTTGCAGCTTAACTAATTCAGAGGAGGCATATCCTTCTCTCAAAAAACAAAATCCCTTCTCATTCGAGAGGGGCTTCCGTAATTAACCATCCATCGCCAGCTTTGATGATGTTTTTACCTGGATTTTCTCTTTTTAATCTTCTTAACATTTTTTTATCCTCGCTTTCCTGCCTCACTTCTGCTTGGCGGATTCTCTTTATTGTCTCTTCCATGGTGTCCGCTGCTTCAATAAATCCTAACATGGGCATGTAAACAAAAGTTTTCTTTTCACCAGATTTCATCAAGTCAACCACCTTAATATTTGTTATTTTGGTAATTAGACAATAAATGACAAAATCCTTGTTACATATTTGTGAAATAAGAAAACAGGACTATCTAGGGTAGCTATTTAAAGTAAACTGGATCTTTAAGAAAAGACCCGTTTGTTTAAGTATAATTTTACAATCATTTTTATTATCGGTTCAGATCCAACGCTTTAATAAGGCAATCGAGAACAATTCGGCCACCGTACAATATGGAAGAAAAAAATTAGTCCTCCAAGTGAAATCAAAAAAGCGCATAAAGTGCCTTTTTTTACCTCTCAACATATCGCATATCCCCATGTTTCAAATTCACACACCTGTAAAGGGTGTGGCGTACCTGACCATCCTTCATCACCAGCTAATTAGAATGGGAGAGCTCTATATCTACTGATTTTTTAGATATAAGTTTTTTCCATTTCTATTACTAATTTATACAAAAAATAGGTACTTTACTATTATTTTTACATTTTTTGCTGTAAAATGAAGAATGAAAAATATCCATAATTTACCGATCACTTCACAAATGAAGAAGGCGAAGAAATAACGTGAAATACTATGCACATTCTACTGAAAATAAAGACAAAAGTGACTGGCATCTATTAAAAATACACTTAATGGATGTCGCGAAGAAGGCAAGAGAATTTGCCGAACCCTTCCAAGGGGGGCTGTTTGCCTACACAGCCGGGTTACTTCACGACATCGGAAAATATTCTGTTGAATTTCAAAAACGGTTAGAAGGTGAGATTGGCAAGGTTACCCACTCGACGGCTGGCGCCATTGAAGCAGAAAAGTGGCATAAGTTATATGGAAGGTTGATTGCATATTTGGTTGCCGGGCATCACGCAGGACTTCCCGATTTTGGGAGTCCAGGAAACCAATCTTCATTAAGTGCTCGGTTGCTGGCATCTGATTTGCCGGATTATCAATATTTTAAGAACGAAATTCGTCTACCCGATCCATCAGCTATTCATTTTCCTCAATTGAATATACCGTGTAGCCACGGGTTTAGCCTTCAACTCTGGATTCGTTTTTTATTTTCTTCTTTGGTTGACGCTGATTTTTTAGATACAGAGAGAATGTTGAATGAGCATAAATCAACTCTTCGAGGAAAGTACTGTTCCATTTGGGAATTGCTGGATAAATTGAACGGTTCACTGTTGGAAAAAACAAGGAATGCTAACCCGTCAAAAGTGAATCATATCCGCCGTGAAATTCTAAATCAGTGCCGTGGAAAGGCGAACTCCAAACCGGGCATTTTTACATTAACAGTTCCGACAGGAGGAGGAAAAACCTTATCTTCTATGGCTTTTGCTCTTAATCATGCGAAAAGACATGGCATGGAACGGATTATCTATGTCATACCATACACAACCATCATTGAACAGAACGCGGAAAACTTTAGAGCAATATTCGGGTCGGAGGACGTTTTAGAACACCATAGCAACTTTGAGTTTCCAGAAGATAGGTTGGAAGATCAAACTAAAATAAAGGATAAATTGCGCCTCGCTTCAGAGAACTGGGATATTCCCATTATTGTTACTACTAATGTTCAGTTCTTCGAATCATTATTCGGAGCGAGATCGTCTCGGTGCCGGAAACTTCACAATATAGCCAAAAGTGTCATCGTGATGGATGAAGCCCAAATGATTCCGACGCCTTTTTTAAAACCTTGTGTAAATGCGTTGGTTGAAATGGTAGCGAATTATCAATCCACTGTTCTTCTTTGCACGGCAACTCAACCAGCGTTGAACTCGTTTATTCCAAAAGGATACGAGCCGGTCGAGATTATTCAGGATCCTGAACAATTGTATCAAAACTTAAAAAGGGTGAAGGTTATCCAACTTCAAAAACCTGTCAGCGATGATGTATTAGCGGAAAGGTTAATGGCGCTTGATCAAGTCTTATGTATCGTAAACTCCAAAAAGCATGCACGGATTCTTTTCAAAAAGTGTAGTGGAGATGGGGTTTTTCATTTAAGTACTCGTATGTGTCCGGCTCACCGAACTGAAATTCTAAAGACTATTCGAGAACGTCTAAAAAAAGGAGAAACATGCCGTGTCATCTCTACCCAATTGATTGAGTCGGGAGTGGATGTTGACTTTCCGATTGTCTATCGCAGTATAGCAGGAATCGATTCCATCGCTCAGGCAGCCGGACGTTGTAACCGGGAAGGATTGCGGAGCGAAGGAATTGTCTATGTATTCATACCGGCAGAGAAACACGGATTGCCGCCGGGATGGCTTAGCAGAACGGCTCAGGTTGGATTAAATGTGATGAATCGTCATTTGGATTTGTTAAGTTTAGCTGCTATTGAAGACTATTTTACTGAGCTCTTCGATATTGAACGTGAGGGGCTCGATCGAGAAGGGATTTTACCTCTTATCCATGAGAGGGAAAAAGAACTCGCTTTTCCGTTCCGGACCATTGCAGAGAAATTTAAATTAATTGAAGATGCGGCAACCGTGATCGTTCCCTGGGATGGTCAATCCCGGAAGTTAATCAAAGAGATAAGGCATAGTGATTTTCCTGTAACATATTTAAGGAAACTCCAAAGATACAGTGTTCAAGTTTATGACGATGAGTTTCAGACCATGCTTGAGCGTGGCATTATTGAAGAAATAGCATCGCGTTTTTTTGTATTGAGAGAAGAGTTAATCCAAACCTATTATCTTGAACATGTAGGTCTTGTACCTGCAACTGAGTTGAAAGATTAATGTTTAGAAAGGTGATTTTTTTATGGGCTATGGTATTCGTTTGTTGATCTGGGGTAATTATGCTTGTTTTACCCGTCCGGAGATGAAAGGAGAGCGCGTCAGTTATGACGTCATAACTCCTTCTGCTGCCAGAGGCATCCTTGAATCCATTCACTGGAAGCCTGCGATCCAATGGGTCGTGGATCGGATTCATGTCTTAAACCCGATTCGGCTTGATAATATTCGTCGAAACGAAGTGGGAAGTAAAATATCTGAAGCAAAAATTAAGTCTGCTATGAAGGGAAATGAAGAGGATTTACATCAATATCCAAATGACGATAGGCAGCAACGCGCTACACTCTTACTCCGGGATGTTGCTTATATAGTTGAAGCACATTTTAATATGACTGATCTTGCTGGACCAGAGGATACCACGGAAAAACATTATAATATTGCAATCCGACGGTCTCGTCAAGGTCAATGTTTTCACCAACCTTACCTGGGATGCAAAGAGTTTCCAGCCATGTTTCGTCTATTAGATAAAGACGAAATGATACCGTCTGTTTACCATGGTGAAGAACGAGATTTGGGATGGATGCTGTGGGACCTTGATTATCAAAACAACCGGTCTGCTCAATTTTTCAGAGCATCAATGAAAGATGGAATTATTGATGTTCCGTGGATCAAAAAGGGGATGGTAATTTAGTGATTCTCCAAAAGTTATATCAATATTATGAAACTTTACTAAATGACGAACATGCCGAAATTAGCAGACCGGGATATAGTATAGCGAAAGTATCCCATGCTCTCGTGATCAGCGCCAATGGAATATTAACTAATATCATTGATATGAGAGTAGAAAGAGGAAAGAACCTCGTATCTCGTGAAATGAATGTGCCCGAACAGGTGAAACGTTCATCCGGCATTTCAGCAAATTTTATGTGTGATAATTCGACTTATGTACTCGGTTTAGCAAAGGGTGGCAAAAAGGAACGAAGTATTGATACGTTCAACCATTTTGCCAGACTTCACGAAGAAATTCTTGGTGATATTCAAGACAAAGGGGCAATCGCTTTGCTTCAATTTCTCCGAAAGTGGGACCCCAAAAAGGCTGAAGATCACCCTTTGATTGCTAGTCTTGTAGAAGAGTTGGACAAAGGGGGTAATCTTGTTTTTCGTCTGGAGGGCGAAATCGGATATTTACATGAGCGCCCTATGATTATGGAAAAGTGGGAAAGGTTCGCCTTACAACGGGAGTCTGATCTGATTGCACAATGTTTAGTTACAGGAGAATATTCCCCTATTGCTCGGTTGCACCCAAATATCAAAGGGGTAGTGGGCGCACAGTCTAGTGGAGCATCATTGGTATCTTTTAACCAGGAATCGTTTACCTCGTACGGAAAGGAAGGTGGTGGAAATGCCCCGGTAAGTGCCAGCGCCACTTTTGGCTACACGACCGCTTTAAATTATTTGCTGCGTAACGAAAAACATCGAATCAGGATCGGCGATACAACAACTGTTTTTTGGGCGGAACGTCCAGGATTAGAAGAAGATTTGTTGAGCGCTTTGTTTTACCCTTCTCAAGTAGAATCACAAGAAGCAGGAGATGAACCCAAAAGATTTGAAAGGGATCCGAAGACGCTTGATTTATTAAAAGATTTATTTTTAAAACTTAAATCAGGTTCTCCTATTCGAGAAACCTTGCGTGATGAAGTGGATCTGAATGTTAATTTTTACATTTTGGGACTAGCTCCTAATGCTAGTCGGCTTTCCATCAGGTTTTGGCATATGGATTCTTTTGGTTCTTTTGCTGAAAAAATTATTCAGCATTATGCAGATTTATCATTAGTCAAAGGTTTTGCCAATGAGCCTGATTTCATACCAGTCAGTTTAATCTTGAAAGAAACGGCTCCATTAGGCGATGCCAAACGAATTGCCCCTTTGCTCGGTGGGATTTTAATGCGGTCGATCTTAACAGGAGGACCTTACCCGCAAGCATTATATCAGTCTATGATCTCGAGAATCCGAGCTGATCAAAAGGTTAATTATATTCGGGCATCTATGATTAAAGCGTGCTTAACACGTAACAACCGATTCCATAAACGAAATGAGGTACCAATCTCTATGAAATTAGACGAAAAAAACTCAAAGATATCTTATCGATTGGGACGCCTTTTCGCTCTATTAGAAAAAGCTCAGCTAGATGCTAATCCAGGCATCAATGCTACCATACGTGACCGTTATTTTGGGGCAGCTTCTGCCTCCCCAGGTTCGGTTTTCCCACTTCTGTTACGGTTAGCACAACACCATATATCAAAAGCAGAATATGGGTGGAGCATGGATAAGAAAATTGAAGAGGTGATGAATGGGGTAACCCAGTTCCCAAGTCATTTCAACCTTGAAGATCAAGGTTTGTTTGTCTTAGGCTACTATCACCAACGATCATCACTATATGAAAAGAAAACCAAAGAGGAAAGTAGGTAAATAAGATGAGTGAAGTCATTCAAAACCGATATGAATTTGTATTATTCTATGATGTCGAAAATGGAAATCCAAATGGGGATCCGGATGCCGGAAATATGCCGCGGATTGATCCAGAAACTGGATTTGGTATTGCGACCGATGTTTGTCTAAAAAGAAAAATCCGGAACTACGTGGATATTGTCAAAGAGGGTGCTGACGGATACGATATTTATGTTCGAGAGGGCGGAGTATTAAATCTTCAGCACAAAAAGGCGTATGATCATTTAGGAATCAAACCAGAATCAAAGAAATTACCCAAAGATAAAGAACTAGCGCGCCAAATTACAGAATTTTTGTGTTCTACCTTTTTCGATATTCGGACCTTTGGCGCTGTGATGACCAACGAGGTAAACGGCGGTCAAGTTCAAGGTCCGGTTCAATTAGCCTTTTCGCGTAGCATCGACCCGATCGTACCCCAAGAAATCACGATTACAAGAATGGCGGTTACGAATGAAAGAGATTTGGAAAAAGAACGCGCCATGGGGAGAAAGCATATTATCCCCTATGGATTATACAAGGTGGAAGGTTTTGTTTCTGCCCATTTAGCAAAGAAAGCGGGTTTTACTGAAGCTGACCTTCAATTATTATGGGATGCTTTAACTAATATGTTTGACCATGACCATTCCGCAGCTCGCGGGAAAATGTCTTCTCGTAAACTTTATATATTTAAACATGAAAGTGTTTTAGGGAATGCACCTGCTTATCAATTGTTCGACCTTGTGAAAGCAACAAAGAAGGATGAAACTCGTCCTGCCCGAAGTTTCTATGATTATCACGTGGAAATTGAACGGGATAAGATACCTGACGGAGTGACAATGATCGAGAAATAAAACATTAATTAGAAATGTAAATACCGGTGGAGGCAAGAAGGTCTTTAATATTTTAAGTGCGAATGTAAAGCTCACATAAAATACCGGATACATTCGCACCAATATTTTCATTTTGTAAGTCTAATTTTGCGTGTCATTTATCAAGTTCTTTACTCAAGTAAAGAGAATAGCGCTTTTTTTAACTAAAATTTATTATTATTAATGTCTTTTTGGTTAAGCTTCGCCGTCGCATCCTTCATGGATGCGTGGATTGAAATGTTAAAATGAAGGCGAGCGCCATCGTTAAGTCTAGTCGCATCCTTCATGGATGCGTGGATTGAAATTTTAATCCTGGTCTTCCCCACGCTAACCATCGTGTCGCATCCTTCATGGATGCGTGGATTGAAATTTGACGGCTGACTGCGAAATGGCTGGCGTGGTAAGTCGCATCCTTCATGGATGCGTGGATTGAAATCGAGCAAGAACCATCGCAAAAAATGATTTGCCACTGTCGCATCCTTCATGGATGCGTGGATTGAAATAATGATATGACAAACACTCCATTTTCAGGTTCTCGTCGCATCCTTCATGGATGCGTGGATTGAAATAGCAAGCAACAGATCAAACAAGAGAATCCGTATCGTTGCATCCTTCATGGATGCGTGGATTGAAATTTTGATAAGAGTCAATTGGAAAGTCAATTTAACGTCGCATCCTACATGGATGCGTGGATTGAAATAATCTATTTGATTCAACATTGTCAATAAATGTACGGTCGCATCCTTCATGGATGCGTGGATTGAAATTCTAATTCAGCCCGATGAGACATTTTCTTTTTTATGTCGCATCCTTCATGGATGCGTGGATTGAAATATGCGATGGACAGTTGCGCCGACATGCCAATCTGGTCGCATCCTATATGGGTGCGTGGATTGAAACTTGGTGAGCGGCAAACCCTATTGTGGGTGCTGCAAGTCGCATCCTTCATGGATGCGTGGATTGAAATATCATCTTCTCGTACTTGTCATGGTCGCCTTCTGTCGCATCCTTCATGGGTGCGTGGATTGAAATCAGTAGTTGCCTTTGTTGTTCGCTTGGTCGGACGGTCGCATCCTTCATGGGTGCGTGGATTGAAATAACGTAGATATGGACCATGTTGCTACCACATCTGTCGCATCCTTCATGGGTGCGTGGATTGAAATCAGTAGTTGCCTTTGTTGTTCGCTTGGTCGGACGGTCGCATCCTTCATGGGTGCGTGGATTGAAATTTTTCAATATAGACGTAGTAGGCGACTTTGGACGCGTCGCATCCTTCATGGGTGCGTGGATTGAAATCCAATATCAGTAGATTCCCTTGTAGATCATCCATGTCGCATCCTTCATGGATGCGTGGATTGAAATGTTAATGTTGCGATAAGGGCTGGCGATAGTTCGGGTCGCATCCTTTACATGGATGCGTGGATTGAAATATCATGATTTCATTGTGAACGTCCATGAGGTCTTGTCGCATCCTCCATGGATGCGTGGATTGAAATAACAAGGTAAATAGTGATTTAGAAAGGCTCGCAGTCGCACCCTTCAGGGATGCGTGGATTGAAATATGGCATGTAACACCGGTGGCGTTGCCCAAAGTGTCGCACTCGACATGAGTGCGTGGATTGAAATTCCATGATTTGAATAGCTACTTGATCGTTAACATGTCGCACTCTGTATGGGTGCGTGGATTGAAATTCGTAATAGAGAATTATTCTCGGATTCTTTAAGTCGCATCCTTCATGGGTGCGTGGATTGAAATCTATTAAGCTCTTATGGTGTTCGTCGTGCGTACCGTCGCATCCTACATGGGTGCGTGGATTGAAATGAGCATATCGTTGTCCAACCTAAAATGGAGTTAAAAGTGGCATCCTTCAGGGATGCGTGGATTGAAATATATTAGTTAGCCTCCGTCAAACTTTATTTCGGGTCGCATCCTTCATGGATGCATGGATTGAAATCATGATCATGAGTTAGCAGCAGTTGTTGTCGCATCCTCCATGGATGCGTGGATTGAAACACGGGAGGGGATAAGGCATTCCCGAAGTTATTTAAAGTCGCATCCTACAGGGATGCGTGGATTGAAATGGTCAATTCGAAATCGCTCTTAATAACAACTTGGCGTCGCACTCTGCATGAGTGCGTGGAATGAAATGTTAGGGTTGCAACTGAACTATGTAAGAGTAACAGTTGTACTCTACATGTATGCGTGGATTGAAATGGTGAGAAGGACGGCTATGAGATCAAGGACGAATTGTCGCACTCTGCATGAGTGCATGAATTGAAATCCATTGTTGCAATCCGATAACATCATAGGGAATGGTCGCATCCTACATGGATGCGTGAATTGAAACGACTGCTTGCAATCGGAAGTTGAAAGTATTAAAGTCGTATCCTTTAAGGGTGCGTGGATTGAAACATGGATGGTACAGCGATCCAGGCAGAGAAGAACGAAATCGCATCTTATATAGGTGCGTGGATTGAAATAAGTCATTGGATTGTTTTCAACAAATTGACGTATCGTCGCATCCTTCATTCAGGGATGCGTGGATTGAAATATCTAGAATCGACATATGAGGATTCAAAAAACCAAGTCGCATCCTTCATGGATGCGTGGATTTGTCGCACTCTGAATGAGTGCGTGGATTGAAATCCGACGGTCCGTTTGACCATTGAGCAGGGAACTGGTCGCACTCTACATGAGTGCGTGGATTGGAGATACATGCGATTGGTGGGGACTTGCAATCTATTCAAGTGTTTTCTTCGGTTCAAAATGTTCGAAAAACAACTTTATTGCATCCCCCCTCCAATTTCCTTTATTTTGACCCTAGGTGAAAAGACCACGCCCGAAAGTCAGCGAAAAAAAATTTCCCTAAATGAGAATTCTTCTCACTATCCCCACGTCTCTCAGAGCCTCTCAGACGAAATTAGGTTTTGTTTTGTTGGAGTGGATAATAGATATAATTGTTAAAATATAAAATATGATTGTGAAGGTTTGTACTTAAACTGGTTAGGTTAGCTCAATAAGGTATACATAAAAAACTAGATTTTATGGCCAGGTTATTAAGGACCTAGTAAAATATAAAATCCCTCGAAGTTTAGAGCTATTCGCTCTAGGTAATTTGTGGTATTTTTAATTCAAAGGATTTAAGTTGCTTAATGAAAGAGGTAATGCAAGATGGGGAAAGTATTATCAGGAGATTATAGCGGTTGTTCGATAAGAGCGAACAAAAAAAGCTTAAAGATTGAATATGTATCAGTAAGCAACCCCATAGATAAGCGAAGTATCATAGACCATGAAGTGACAAGTAAAATTGATAGCTATCTTCAAGTGAAAGTAAAATACATTAATAATGGATATGAAAAGGAGAGTATTCTTCAACTAACTGATAAGGAATTTGAAATTTTGATGACAGCCATTGAAGAACAAACCGAAAAGCCAGTTGCGGTAAAGGTAAAAAGCAAACCAGTACAATCCTCAACGAATAGTGCTAGTAATTTAAATGGTACTCTAAAATGCAAGCATTGCCAACAGATCAAACCTCGTAACCAATTCACAATTGTAAATGTTAAACCTTCCCCATACTGTAACAGTTGTAATGAAGAATTTGCTCGGCAACGCGAAGAGCGTGCTGCTAAAAATGGTGAAACAGCATTATGGAGACTCATTGGCTTCGAATCTAAGGCTCAATATATTGCCAATAGAAAAGACGGATATGTGAAGTGGAATAATGGTTATGAAATTGTCACATCGGGAAAATGGATTACAATGAATAATGGAGAGCCATCCACTTACAGGTGGAAAGGAAGAGTGTTTAGAACCAACGGTGAGTGGATAGCTACGAGCAGAAATGGAATTGTTAAGGTCATTGCTAAAACAAGGGATGAAGCAGTAGATAAACTGATGGAAGCGATTTATCGTGGGGGATTGAGTCAAACTGTAAACCAAATAAGGTCTACGGATGCACCCAGCAATCCAAAGAAGTCAGGATTCTGGGCGACTATCAAATCCACGCTAGGATTAAAAGGAGGAAACTAGCAGCTAAAATGTCTGTTTCTGATACAACTACAGGGTGCGATACCTCAAGAAGAAGGTCGCCCTTTTTCTCAAGAAAGATTGTGATATATTGATTGTATTTAAACAAACGGGGTGCGTTAGTGAAACAAGGGATTTTGCAGAGAAAGAAAAGCTGACATTCCACTGATGCTTAAAAACAACTTAAAAGGCAAGCACAGCAGTATGTGCTGCCTTTTTATTTACCAAAGGATTCCAACTTCGGATGCGCTTAGTGGGTTTTTGTTGGTTCATATATTGCCCACCATTACTTTTTTTATATAGATTATCTCCTATCGGTTTCAAATTATCCTTTAATAATGGATGATGACATACTAAGTGATCGCCTTAGACGATCATACTGTTAGCCTCTTGTCAATTAAGCCTAATAAACAACTTTTAACCAGCATCGTATTCGTCAATCAACTTGTACAAGGTTGTTCTACTTACATCTAATTCATTGGCAAACTGTGTTTTATTGATTTTACGAGCCATGTATTGCTCATACAGTCCTTTGAATTTCTCGTCTATTTCAATTGCCTTTCTTCCCTTGTACTTTCCATTTGCTTTAGCAATTGCAATTCCCTCACGTTGTCGTTCAAGCATGTTCATTCTTTCAAACTCATTTATTGCCCCCAACATGGTAAGCATTAACTTGCCTTGAGGTGTAGAAGTATCAATGTTCTCTTTTAGAGAAACCAATATAACGTTCTTATTCTGCATTAACTCAACCAATTCAAGTAAATCCTTTGTACTCCTAGCAAGGCGGGAAAAGTCGCTAATGATAACGGTATCCCCTTCGCGCATATAATCGAGCATGGCTTGTAATTGTGGTCTGTTTGTATCCTTTCCACTTACCTTCTCAATAAACCATTTGTCAATGATGGCTCTTTCTTCAATTGCTTTTACCTGTCTTTGTTCGTTCTGGTCGACTGTTGAAACCCTAACATAACTTAAGAATTTTCCTATAGTCATTTTTGAATCCGCTCCTTATTTCCCTTTGAATATATTTTACTAAATTGTTCATTTAGAATCTATAACTTAGTAGACATTTTGCACAAAAAGTAGAAACCCTACTTTATTTGAACATAATAAGGACCTATCAATTTGTTCATTTAAATCATGGTCTATTTTTACAAAAATATGTGTTGTTCTTTGTGTGCAAAAAATAGAATCTTTACGATGTAATGCCTGTAAGACAAATGAAATGATCATAGACGAGTCGAGATAAGTTGAGTGGGGTTGAGTTAATATCAAAAGTACCCCAACCAAAAATATATTTGGAGGGATAACAAATGGAAAAGAACACTGGAAACAAAATGAAAGAGTTTTGGAAGGTTGAGGAAGAGTGGAGAGACGTAAATGGGTACAAGCGTCTTTATCAGGTCTCTAATTTTGGAAATGTACGGAGTTGGAGAGGTGGTAAATGGAAGTTATTGAAACCATCTAAACGGGACGGTTTTCTATATGTGAGTTTGAGCGATGGGAAGTCAAAAGTATTTCCTATTCATCATCTAGTAGCTGAGGCATTTATGCCTGATTACTCAAAGACATATATCACTCATATCAACGGAGATCGAGCGAATAATTGTGTGCTGAATCTTGAGTGGGCGGCTACAAAAGGGGAAAGTATTCAGAGGTTTATTGAAATCAACAAACTTAAAGAGGATTTTACAGGATATAAGATCAAGGACTCTCAATAATGGGAGTCTTTTTTTTATGTCACCGTTTATGAATCGAAAAACAGTTACTTTGACGATGTCAGAAAGTCAGTATTATCAAGGGTTCGAGGGATGTCGGTTCCTATTTCGACATCGAATGGTAACCGTAGGAAACCCCCTCAATCCCTTGGGAGAGTAGGAGAGAATCTATATTAGTTACTATTTTTAAAATATATAAATATACATATAAACTAGATAAAAGAGTTAAAATACAATATTCAAACGGCTAAAAAATAGTGGTAATTTTGGTTACTTTAGTAACTCCTTACTCTCCCTTGACTTTTGACGTTTTCTGATGGTGTCAAAACGGAAACGAGAACGGTGTCCCTCTTGATGTATTCAAAATCCTGATCTCTCAGTGATAAAATTAATATCTCAATACCAGGAGGTCAGCAGCGCAAAAAAGACCGTCCTTTTATGAACGGTCTAGAAATCACCATATTCAAAATCATAAAACCAATCATTAAAAGTCAGTCGACTCGGATCAATCTCGATTTTTGCTCTCCCAGTTGATCGCACATAGATTTCAGAGAACAACTCTTGGATCAGTTGTTTCTTTTCACTGTCTTTGAACGTCACCCAGTTCCCCTCCAGTTGCTCCAGGGATTTTTTTATCTTATCAAGACTTGAGTCCACTTTATTAAGGCTTTCTATTTCCGTCCTGATCTCCTTTTCTCTTAGTCGATATTCTCCAATCTTTACAGTTAATGAGTCCATGTCAATTAGATCAGCACGGAATAACTGTTTTTCCTTCTCCATAAGAGAATTAAGTCGCATTAACTCCCGTTCGAGTGTTTCTAATTTGCTCTCAGAGTCAATCTCAGACACGGTTTTAACCATTTCAGAGAGATTATTGATCAAAGTTGAAAAATTGGAGAAAATCCACTCATCCACTAAGTGTTCTGAAACCAGACTCCCCGAACAGTTCCCGCCTGTTGTCCTGGTAAGACACCTATATCTTTTCTTGTCACGTTGAAAGTTTCCATTCATTTTCCTTCCACACTGAGCACACCTTAGGACACCCGAATAGATGTATGTGTGTTTACTGTCTCCACGAAAAGAATACTGTTCTTTTCTCCTCTTTAAATGCTCCTGAACACGGTCAAACTCGTCTCTTGTTATGATCCCCTGGTGTTCGGTTGAAACATATTCACCATGACCCACATAACCAGCATAGAAAGCATTTCGGAGCAGTTGAAAAACCGTGTTAACGTGCCATATGTTACCCTTTCTTGTGGGTACACCCCGTCTATTGAGGTCAGTGGTAATGGTGTGGACTCCGACTTGTAAAATACGTTTGAACATGTCTTTTACTACCTCAGCCTCGTCTTGAACAATCGTTACTTTTCCATCAATAACTTTATACCCATAAGCGACATGACCGCCAACACGCTCACCTTTTTTTACTTTGTGTTCTAATACGACTTTGATCCGCTCCCCGATCGTTTCCCTCTCCCACTCAGCCATAGCTGCCACCAGGTTCAAGAACAATCGCCCTGAGGCGGTTGTAGTGTCAAAGGTTTCAGTTAATGACTTGAATTTGACATTGTATTTCTCTAGTTGATCTAACATGACTTTTAGGTCTTTAACTGACCTGGAGAGGCGGTCAAGTTTGAACACTAATAGGACATCAAATAGGCCCTTCTGAGCATCGATTAAAAGCCGCTGCAAGGACGGTCTTTCCATGTCCTTAGCTGAGATTCCCTCATCAGTGTAAACCTTATAAATGACCCATTCTTGACTCGTACAGAAGGCTTTTAAACGTTCTAACTGGGAGTCGAGGGATTGTCCTTCCTCAGCTTGCATAATGGTTGAAACTCGGGTATAAATTGCTACTCTCATGTAATTGCTCCTTTAAAATCATTGTATCATAAAGTCAGCCTATCATACATGATAATACAGAAATTACTAGCATGACAATCATCATTTCAATTAAAGTGAAGCCTTTCTCATTGTTCATCATTTTAATTAACCTCCATTTTTTTAAATTCCATCTAATAGATGAAACATAGGTAATAGAATAGCCAAATACATTGAAACCACCATAAATCCAATAAAAAGGTAAAGAACTGGCTGAATGGTTTTTAAACGTTTTTCTATCATTTCCTCCATGTTAGTTACACAATGCTTACTAAAAAATAGTAATTCCTGCTCCAATTTTCCATTTTCTTGGCCGTGTTTTACAATCATCGGAAATTCTTTTTCGAAAAACGATAGTGATGCTAAGATAGTCTCCAATTTTTCTCCGGTCATTAATTTACTTTTTATTTGATTAGCTAAGTGACTATAAAAAGGATGTCTATGATTCTGTTCAAATAGTAATAAGGCTTCGGAAACTGATAATCCACCGGACAAGAGGAAGCTTAGTTGAATGGAGAAGTAGTGGGTAAACAGTAGCTTGAGGATCCTGCCAACAAAAGGGATTCGAACAAGTAGAGATCTTTGCTTAAGGACGGAGAGTTTTCGGAAAAAGAGAAAATAATAAACTGCGCCAATCGTTAGTGTAAGAAGTAAGGCACTGATAACAATTGGGAAGTAATGATCAAAAGAGTAAATGACATTCGTGAAAAAATTTGCTTCCAGTCCAAGCGATGAAAAAAGGGTTGTAAACCTTGGAAGTAAAGTATTTTCTATAAAAATAAATAGAAATCCTGTGATAACTAAAAGTACCATTGGATATTGAAGTAACTTGAGTAATTTGTGTAAATCTTTATCTTTTAATAGGGCAAGATCACTTCCTTCTAACAGAGCTTCTGCAAAGCTGCCGTGCTGCTCGGCAAAATAGACATAACCGACTAAGTCTTTGTGGAAACCAAGATTATTTAAGGCATCATGAAACGGTAAACCTTTTTTCAACTCATCTAAACACCCATTTAACTCCTCCTTACGTTTTGTTGATAATTGTAATGCTATGGATTCAATTGCTAAGGCAATTGGATACCCCCTTGCTAATAGTTCACCAGTTCTTCTCAGGAAATGAGCTTGTTCATTCACAGCCCATTTATGACGATTCATCATCATACACCAAACGTTCAAATTCAGATTCTTGAATATACCCAAGGGCAATGCCCTTATTAATTACATCCTTTAACATTCGGTAACGTATCTTAACTTGTTCTCCTTGAGCAGCTTTCATTACTGCATGTAAATTTCTTCCTGATAAAAGTTCAAACACACTGGCGCGTTTCCATCTGCCGTAGGAATAACAAATAGGTGAACAATCTCCTTCACAAAAGGGGCAGGTTAGTTCAACCAGCCTTTGAGCGGTTATCGCAATGAGCGTCTGCTCGACCTCTAGCCAATTGACCCCAAACTCACGCAATCGATAAACCGCTCCCTTAGAATCACGGGTATGCATCGTTGAGAGCACTAAATGCCCAGTTAATGCTGCTCTAACGGCAATTTTCGCTGTTTCAGCATCTCTTATTTCACCCACCATAATAATGTCAGGGTCATGACGAAGAATAGCCTTGAGTCCGGCGGCATAGGTTACGCCTGCTTTTTCATTCACTTGAATTTGCAAGACGGAGTCATAGTTTTTTTCAATGGGATCTTCGAGAGTGATAACATTACGATGAAATAAGTGGGCAGTTTCGTTTAATAAAGAATAGAGTGTTGTGGTTTTGCCCGAGCCGGTTGGCCCAGTGAAGATAATTAACCCATGAGCATGTTTGAGAAGAGCGAGTAGTTTTCGGGTCATTGATGGAAAAAGTGAAAGTTGGTGAAAAGGTATCTGTTCTTGCTGTGGTAACAGCCTGATGACAAGGCTCTCTCTGTTATTAGAAGGGAGAGTGGAAAGTCTGAGCCCCATTAGATTTCCGTCGACTTCGCAAAAAAAAGCTCCACTTTGTGGTCGTCTTCTTTCTCCGATATCCATATTGGCTGTGAATTTAAAATGTGAGATTAATCTGTCGCATTCATCTTTTGGAAGAGATAGTCGAGGTATGAGCTTGTTGGTTAATCGGATTTGGACGAGCGTGTCTTTCTTCCTAGGGATAATGTGAATATCTGTTGCCTGGTTCCTTGCTGCATCTGTAATGATTCGATTTGCTAAAATTTCTATCTCACTAACAATAGGTACCACCACCTTTTTATTTTTACTTGGAATTAAATTCGACAGGTTTCCGCCGTATCCTTTTTTATTCTCGTAAAAACTTATCTTTTTCGGCAAATAATTTATTTGTTGTCAAAAAGTTGTCACAAAAGGGTGTCAGGCACCATGTGAAAATTTCACATGTTCCTGACACCCTTTCCCTTATAGTGCTTTTTCGGTTAGGTAAAAGAGGCCTCCATTGATGAAGGATATATTGATTTTGGGTTCGTATTGTTCTTTTAGGGCTATTTTTTCGGTCTCATAGTTTTCATTTTCATCTTCCATATCCTCATAAAAATGATGTAAGAGACGTAAATCTTGATCCCAACGCTCTCTAGCCTCGAGAGCCCAAGAGTGGTCTTCCTTTTCGATCACGGATGTAAGATAGGTTTCAATTCTTGTCATTCCGCTCTGAGGTTTCACTAAAGGTGACAAAGTAAAGGAATAGTCAGGTATTTTTGGTGTTAACTGTATTTCAAGCAGCCTATCATGGAAATCCTCGACCATTTTTCCGTTAATGAGCTGTAAGCCGATTGATTTAAAAATATCACGCTTACGGTCACATTGATAAGAAATCTTAACATTTAGACATAGCCAAGGAAGTAAGGGAGTTTGCTTGTTTTGATTACGATGATTTTCATAGAGCCGAATATAACTGGCTAAGTTTTTTGTCGAAGCAAAAATTTGATGAAGTCGAGGGGAACCAAAATG
This sequence comes from Neobacillus drentensis NBRC 102427, assembly GCF_001591445.1. Classification (GTDB taxonomy): domain Bacteria; phylum Bacillota; class Bacilli; order Bacillales; family Cytobacillaceae; genus Neobacillus; species Neobacillus drentensis. The sequence goes on from NZ_BCUX01000026.1 coordinate 58,785, forward strand.
AATGATTTCACCTTTTAAATTGTCAGGTGCGGCATCTTGATTCGTAATAAAAGTTAACTTCATTGGGTTAGGAACTCCGCCCGTCTTTTCTAAATAGTGCCAGTAAAAAGGTCGGTTCATTAATTCTTTGTCAAGTTCTACTGTCAACTGGACGGTTAAATATCCTGGTCCATTTTCCACAATCGCACAATCATTGGACTGAAAGTAGTTCAATAGAAAGTTATGAATTTCCTGCTGCTGCATGGGATTCTCCTTCCTTCATAGTTTGAGCAAATTCGATCATCGATGATAAATTCTCCATTTTAATGCGCATTTCACCTTCTGAAGCGGATTGTCCAAAAATATCGATTAAATGATCTTCAATATTGCCAAATTCCAACTTTGTTAAAATATCATCGAGCTCGCCGATAACTTTTTCAAATAGATGTATTTTTTCATATAGAAGCTTTAAAATATGTTCTTCGACCGTATTTTGTATCGCAAAATTATAAATCATGACATCCTTTTCCTGGCCTAAACGATGGATACGTCCAATTCGCTGTTCTAGCCGCATTGGGTTCCAGGGCAAATCAAAGTTAATAATATGGTTGCAAAATTGAAGGTTAATTCCTTCGCCACCTGCTTCCGTTGCAATCAGGACTTGTGCATGTTTTTGGAATAATTCTCTCATCCAGTCCTTTTTTCCGCGCTTAAAGCCGCCTCGAAAGGGGACAGATGATATTCCATGTTGTTTTAAATACCATTGAAGGTACATTTGCGTGGCCCGGTATTCGGTAAAAATAATCACTTTATCATTCACTTTTTGAATTAATTCTAATGCCTTTTCCGCTTTCGAATTTTTCTGGACGGCTTCGACCTTTTTTATTAAATATTGAATTTGTTCTTCGAAGGCAGGAGTTGGATTTTCCTTTTTTTGAAGCATATTTTTTAACGTGTAAAAAACTGCCTCTCTGCTGCTGCATGCCTCACGCTGTAATGTCATTACGGAGAATGAACTAGTCTGAATCCAATTCCCTTCACTTTTCAAATCAGTGATTGACTCATAAAGATCTTTCTCCTCTGCGGTGCATTCAATCGGAATGGTTTCGACATGTCTCTTCGTCCACTCAATTCCTGTATCAGCACGTCGATTCCGAATCATTACCTTGTTAACTAATTCTTTTAAATGCTCATTGTCATTTAAAGACCGTGCATCTCGTTTATACTTTTCAAAGAATGCTGTTTCGCTCCCTAGATGACCAGGTTTTAACAATGAAACCAGATTAAATATTTCTTCGATCCGGTTCTGAATTGGAGTTGCTGTCAGAAGTAAACAAAATTTCTTTTTCAGATTTTGAACAAATTCGTAGTTTTTTGTTTTATTGTTTTTAAGTTTATGTGCCTCATCGATGATTATAAGGTCATAATCCTGCTTGAAAATTATGTCTCGATGTGGATTTCGTTTGGCTGTATCAATCGACGATACGACGACATCACACTGTTCCCAAACATAGCTTTTCCTTTGTGAGATAGCTGGAATAAAAAATTTGTTATTCAACTCCATCGACCATTGAGTAACTAAGGAAGCAGGGACAAGAATTAATACCTTTTTCACCAAGCCGCGAATCATATATTCTTTAAGTATTAACCCAGCCTCAATCGTTTTACCAAGTCCTACTTCATCAGCAAGTATGGCTTTTCCATTCATGTTTTCAATGACTTGTTTAGCTGTTTCAAGCTGGTGTGGGAGGGGGGTTAGATTGGGTAAATGACCAGGTGCCAATAAACCCTTGAAATCCGGAATGACGAGATGTTTTTCAACATTAATAGCTAGTTTAAAAAGCTCCCAATTACCCCATGGACCATCGTTTTCAATTCTATGTAAAAAATCATCCTTCCAGGAGGAATCAAATTCAATTTCGATCGACATGGTTCCAACTCCTTTTGTGCAATCTTCTGCTTTATATTTTTCTAATAAAGTTATTGCTCAATGTATTCTGTTAATGGTAGGATGATAATAGCTTTAATGTTTAAAATATTTTAATAAGGTAATTTATTTTATTAGTATAATTAGTATGACCACTTTGGATAATATTATAATGCGAATGATAACAAGGGGAGAGACTACCTTTGTAGCGCCGAAGGAGCAAGCAGAAAATGTGAATCTCTCAGGCAAAAGAACTCTTGTTTGACGCAGCTCTGGAGAGCGCTGCTAATTTTATAGCAGCCACCAAAGGGGAAAGCCTTTTTAGGTAAACTTTCAGGTGCAAGGACAGAGACCTTCTTACGTTACATTGGAGGTTTCTGTCCTTTTTTATGTTTTCCATTGTATAACATGTGCCAAAGATTGAAGGGGGATTAAGGATGTCTGAATTAAAACGAACTCCGCTTTTTGAAGTGTATAAGGAATGGGGAGGAAAAACGATTGATTTCGGTGGTTGGGCACTACCGGTCCAATTCTCAAGCATCAAAGAAGAGCATGAAGCTGTTCGCACAAGTGCAGGATTATTTGATGTTTCCCATATGGGCGAAGTAGAAGTAAAAGGCTCTGATAGTTTAACATTTTTACAAAAAATGATGACGAATGATATTTCAAAAATAAAAAATGGAGGTGCGCAGTACACTGCCATGTGTTATGAAAATGGCGGAACTGTCGATGACCTGCTGGTATATAAGATTGAAGACAATCATTACCTTTTGGTTGTCAATGCATCAAATATTGAAAAAGATTACAAATGGCTTGAAGACCATATAACCGGTGATGTCACTTTAGAGAACTTATCAGAAAAAACTGCTCAACTGGCTATCCAGGGACCTCTTGCAGAAAAAGTCCTGCAAAAGCTTGCAGGAGAGACTGATTTAAGTGGAATTGGCTTTTTCAAATTCCAACAAGAGGTAAACCTAAATGGGAAAAAGGCACTTGTATCGAGAACAGGTTATACCGGTGAAGATGGCTTTGAAGTCTATTGCAAGGCAGAGGATGTTGTCGACCTTTGGAGAGACATTTTAACTGCAGGTCAAGAAGATGGAGTGATTCCATGTGGTTTAGGGGCACGCGACACTCTTCGCTTTGAAGCAGTTTTAGCACTTTATGGGCAGGAACTATCATCTGAAATTTCACCACTTGAAGCAGGAATTGGCTTCGCTGTGAAATTAAAGAAAGAAAATGATTTTATCGGGAAAGATGCGTTGATCCAACAAAAAGAACAGGGTCTAACCAGAAAATTGGTAGGTATCGAAATGATAGATCGCGGGATTCCTCGTCATGGATACCCTGTTTATATAGGTGATCAATTAATTGGTGAGGTTACAACTGGTACACAATCACCAAGCTTAAAGAGGAATATTGGTCTTGCTTTAATTAAGACAGAATTTTCTGGTCTTGAATCCGAGCTAGAGATCGAAATTCGTGGCAAACGCTTAAAGGCTATAGTGGTTCCAACACCTTTTTATAAAAGAGAACAGTAAAACATGAAGGGAGTTAGGTTTATGAAACATCGCTATTTACCCATGACTGAACAAGATAAGAAGGCTATGCTTGAGGCAATTGGTGTTTCCTCAATTGATGAACTGTTTAGCGATATCCCTGAAAAAGTAAGATTTAAGGGTGAGTATAATATAAAGGCCGCAAAGTCTGAAACAGCCCTGATGAAAGAGCTGTTTAATATGGCTAGTCGGAACGCTGACCTGAAAAGTAATGTATCTTTTTTAGGCGCAGGTGTTTATGACCATTACATGCCAGTAATTGTCGACCATGTTATTTCTAGATCAGAATTTTATACAGCCTATACACCTTATCAGCCAGAGATCTCCCAAGGTGAACTTCAAGCGATCTTTGAATTCCAAACGATGATTTGTGAATTAACTGGAATGGATGTTGCCAACTCTTCCATGTACGATGGCGGAACTGCACTTGCTGAAGCAGCGATGCTTAGTGCAGGTCATACGAAGCGAAAAACAATCGTAGTATCTGATGCCGTACACCCTGAAGCACGCGATGTTCTTAGAACATATGCAAAAGGTCAGAACCTTACTGTTGTTGAAGTACCAGTAAAAGATGGAGTTACTGATCTTGAGAAATTAAAAGGGCTCGTTAACGAGGATGTTGCAGCCGTTATCGTCCAATATCCTAACTTCTTTGGGCGAATTGAGCCGTTAAAAGAGCTAGAGGAAATCATTCATGCAAATAAATCAATGTTTGTTGTATCAAGCAATCCATTGTCCCTTGGAGTGTTAACACCTCCAGGTAAATTTGGTGCTGACATCGTTATTGGTGATGCACAGCCGTTTGGAATCGCAACTGCCTTTGGCGGACCGCATTGCGGATATTTTGCAGTAACCACTAAGTTAATGCGTAAAGTTCCTGGCCGACTTGTCGGACAGACAACAGATGATCAAGGCCGTCGTGGGTTTGTATTAACACTGCAAGCACGTGAACAGCATATCCGACGAGATAAGGCAACATCAAATATTTGCTCAAACCAAGCATTAAATGCTCTTGCTGCATCAGTTGCAATGACAGCACTTGGTAAAAAAGGTGTACGCGAAATAGCCGCCGCCAACTTACAAAAGGCCAATTATGCAAAAAATGCATTCAAGGAAGCTGGTTTTGAAATCGTGTTTGACGGTCATTCATTTAACGAATTCGTTGTGAAATTACCTAAGCCTGTTAAAGAAATCAACCAAATGCTTTTACAAAAAGGAATAATCGGCGGCTATGATTTAGGTCGTGATTATTCAGAACTGACATACCATATGTTGATTGCTGTAACTGAACAAAGATCGAAGGAAGAAATTGATACTCTAGTGAAGGAATTGGGGGATTTGCATGCATAATCAAGACCAGGCACTCATTTTTGAACTTAGTACACCAGGACGCATCGGCTACAGTCTGCCAGAAATGGATGTACCGGAACTAGATCTAAGCGCCCTTCTTCCTGACGGTTATCTTCGTACAGAAGAGCCAGAACTTCCGGAAGTTTCGGAGCTTGATATTATGCGCCACTACACGGCTCTCTCGAGAAGGAATCATGGGGTCGATTCAGGATTCTATCCACTTGGCTCTTGTACAATGAAATATAATCCAAAAATCAATGAAAATGTAGCGCGTTTTAACGGTTTTGCTCATGTTCATCCGCTTCAAGACGAAAGCTCTGTTCAAGGTGCCCTTGAGCTTTTATACGATTTGCAAGAGCATTTAATCGAAATTACAGGAATGGACGAAGTGACCCTTCAGCCAGCAGCAGGTGCCCATGGGGAATGGACAGGGTTAATGATGATTCGTGCATACCATGAGGCTAACGGTGATATGAACCGGACAAAAGTAATCGTGCCGGATTCTGCTCATGGTACGAACCCTGCTTCAGCTTCGATTGCAGGTTTTGAAACCATAACGGTTAAATCCAATGAGCATGGTCTGGTCGATCTTGAAGATTTAAGACGCGTTGTTGGGGAAGATACAGCGGCATTAATGTTAACTAACCCGAATACGCTTGGATTATTTGAAGAAAACATTCTTGAATTGGCTGAAATTGTTCATGGAGCTGGCGGAAAGCTTTATTATGACGGAGCCAACCTAAATGCTGTTCTTTCGAAAGCCAGACCAGGAGATATGGGCTTTGATGTGGTTCACTTAAATCTTCATAAAACTTTCACTGGCCCACACGGTGGCGGCGGACCTGGTTCCGGACCAGTTGGTGTTAAAGTAGATTTGATTCCATTCCTGCCAAAACCGATTATCGCAAAACGGGGAGAAGAGTTTGTCCTTGATTATGACCGCCCGCAGTCAATTGGCCGCGTGAAGCCATTCTACGGAAACTTCGGAATCAATGTTCGTGCCTACACCTATATCCGCTCTATGGGTCCAGATGGCCTAAAAGCAGTAACAGAGTATGCTGTATTAAATGCGAACTATATGATGAGAAGGCTTGCTGAATATTATGAGCTGCCATTTGACAGACATTGTAAGCATGAATTTGTCCTTAGCGGTAGACGTCAGAAGAAACTAGGGGTTCGTACCTTGGATATTGCGAAACGTCTGCTTGATTTTGGCTATCATCCGCCAACCATCTACTTCCCATTAAATGTGGAAGAGTGCATTATGATCGAACCGACTGAAACCGAATCGAAAGAGACCTTGGATTCGTTCGTGGACATCATGATCCAAATAGCTAAAGAGGTTGAGGAAAATCCAGAAATCGTTCAAGAAGCACCACATACAACTGTGGTCGGCCGTATGGACGAAACTAAAGCAGCACGGAAACCAGTTTTAAAATATCAACAAGCTTAGGTAAATGGAAAGGTCAGATTCATAAATCGAATCTGACCTCTCTTTTTGCGAAACAATTTTTTCAAAATAAAAAAGGCTCCGAAATCCGGAACCTTAAAGGTTTTCTTATTTCTTCGTTTTAACTTTACCTGACCATTTTTTAAACCCGCCTTGAAGCTGGGTTAGTTCTCTATAGCCTTTTCGGTGTAAGAACTGGGCTGCGCGTCCACTGCGCATTCCACTTTGGCAATAGAGATATACCGGCATGTCTGAACGAATTTCTTTCATACGCATTTTCATTTGTGACATTGGGATATTACGTGCTCCTAAAATATGGCCGCCTTCGAATTCGTTTGCTTCACGAACATCTATTAGTTGTGCCTTTCTGTAACCTGCACGGAACTCTTCTTCTGTTACCGTTTTAACAATTCTTTTCTGATAGAAAAAAGTGAAAACGGAATAAATGATAACTGCGACGATGATGATTAATAATGGATAAAGTGAATTCAACTTCTTTTTGCCCCTTTCAAGCTATGCTGCACTAATATTTATTATATAAGTCTATCCCATAAAGATAAAGATGAATGCAAAAAAACTTTTCAATTTACTGTATTAATTATAGCAGAAACATCTTATTTTGAATCTATATCAGATTTTGGTAGACTTAAACACGAAATTATTATAAAAAAATGAGGTTTTATCATGAAAAAAGAAGTTTGGCGTTTTATTGATACTGGAAATAGTTCACCATCTTTTAATATGGCTTTAGATGAAGCGTTACTCGATTGGCATAGTGAAGGGAAAATTCCTCCAGTGATTCGATTCTATGGTTGGAATCCTGCGACGCTGTCAGTAGGATATTTTCAAAGGGTAGAGAAGGAAATTGATATGGACGCGGTCAAGGCTCATCAACTTGGTTTTGTCAGAAGGCCAACAGGAGGACGCGGGGTTCTCCATGAACACGAGCTTACCTATAGTGTCATCGTTTCTGAAGAACACCCTGAAATGCCTAATTCTGTTACGGAAGCCTATCGAGTTATTTCTGAAGGGATTTTAAAAGGTTTTCATCATTTGGGTCTTGAAGCTTATTTTGCTGTCCCAAAAACAGTAGAAGAAAGGGAGGCATTAAAAAGCCCTCGCTCTGCTGTTTGTTTTGATGCTCCAAGCTGGTATGAACTTGTGGTCGAAGGCAGGAAGGTTGCAGGCAGCGCGCAAACGCGGCAAAAGGGAGTCATCCTACAGCACGGCTCTATTCTGCTAGATCTAGATGAAGATAAGCTCTTTAGTTTATTTAAATATCCGAGTGAGAGAGTTAAGGAACGAATGAGAAAAGCGTTTAAGGATAAAGCAGTTGCCATTAACGCGATTAGTCCAAGGAAAATATCGCTTGAGGATGCAAAGGAAGCTTTTTATAAAGGCTTTGCGGAAGGTCTAAATATTGACTTGGAGCCTTATCAATTATCCCGGGAAGAACTAGCATATGTTGAAAAAATTGCAAAAGAGCGCTATGAAAGTGATGAGTGGAATTTTAAGAGATAGTCTGAAGCGGCGGATTCGTCGCTTTTTTTTGTGAAAATCTATAAATGTAAAGAAGCAACCTGCGAATTTTGTTGAATTTTCCTGATTTATGCCGGAAATCATCTAATAGCTTTGGTTTACTTTTAATTCTATTATTTTTTACGTTTGACAAAATGATTATTACTGGTTCTAAATACAATATATAGTGGTATCGAAAATATTTTTGGTACTATATATTGATTTCTTCGAGTATGCTATGATAACCTAAAAATATAAACCAACTAGATATAGCGTAAGCCTGCTAGATTTAGCACAATAGGTAGATTTTAGAATGAAGGAGTTGTTCTCATGTCTGTAGTTTTTAGACAAACAATGAATATTGATTTTGAAAGGTTGAATGAGGATATTCACTTATTCCCTCAGGTACATCCAGTTACCCCAGATATGAAAATAACTCACAAGGGTGTTTCCCGTTTGGTCATGCTAGACCGCTATACTTTTAAAGACAATGCAAAAATTACTCTTACTAACGGCGACTTTGTTGTTTTGACTATTAAAGAGGATCCAAAGTTTCCAGCTCGAGGTCTTGGATATATCCAGGAAATCGACTGGGAAAAGAAAAAAGCGAAAGTTTTAGTAGAAGAGGAATTTAGGGGAGTGCTCGATGATCCTGAAGAAGCTGCAACTGGTGTGATAGACAGGTCATTAGATGTCATTGAAAAGCCTTTAGAGCTCTTCTACGAGCAAATTGCGAAGCGGAATGCAACTGGTCTTGCTTCGGTCGAAGAGACGGAAGAGAAGCGAAGAGAATGGTCAGAACGGTTCTATCAAGAGCTTGTTAACATGAACTTCATTCCTGCAGGACGCGTTCTATACGGTGCTGGTGCAGATACGGATGTCACTTACTTCAATTGCTACGTAATGCCGTTCGTTCCCGACTCACGTGAAGGCATCTCTGATCATCGTAAGCAAGTGATGGAGATCATGAGCCGCGGAGGCGGTGTGGGAACAAATGGTTCGACACTCAGACCACGTAATACTTTGGCTAGAGGTGTGAATGGGAAATCATCTGGTTCGGTTTCATGGCTGGATGATATCGCGAAGTTGACGCATTTGGTTGAGCAGGGCGGATCCCGTTAACTAACTCCAACGGCGGGATTAAAATCTTGTGAATTGCTGGAACACCCTTAGAGCTTTATCAACCACAACGTGACTGGCAACGGTGAGCGTGATGGTTTGAAAATGATAAGGATTGGGCAATCAGCAGCGAAGCGTCTCTGGAAACGGAGATGAACGTTCAACGACTATTGAAACTCCCTAATTCTTACCATGAACACTTTATTTAAGAGAAGGTGTGAATTAGATGGAAGAAATGGGAGGAGTAAACCATAATGTACGGAGACGTCCTTATGGGGCACGAGACAAAGAAGAACTAATTATTTTGATTTTTAATCTTCATAAAGAAGGATTTAGCCAAGTAGATATAGCAAGAAAATTAAATATAAGTCGAGGAACTATAAAACTTTGGAACGATGAACTCAATTTTTTTAAGCCAAGATCACCTGGAGAAGCTGGAAAGCTAAAAAATAAAATTCATCAGTATGATGAAAATTATTTTAAAACAATTCAGACACCTAATCAGGCTTATTTATTAGGTTATATAACAGGTGATGGAACCATCGTTGACCGCATAAAATCAAAAAGATTGGTTCTATCATTAGCGGAAGAAGATAAGGAACTGCTATATGATATTGGTAAAGAACTGAAAATGGATGAGGCTATTAAGTTCAGAAAGAGAAATGCTCCCAATGAACAAAATAAATACTCATTAACAATTAGTTCCACAAAAATGTGTAATGACCTATTTGCTTTAGGTATTGGTCCTAGAAAAACTGGCATAGAAAAATGGATTAATTTTAATAAAGATGAACTCCAGTGGTCCTTTCTTAGAGGATTTTTTGATGCCGATGGTCATATTAGAGTATTTAAAAGAAATGGCTATCTAAAGGCGAGAATGGGGTTTACAGGAAATCCTGATATGCTAATGGGAATATTAACATTTTTAAAAACCAAAGGCTTTGCTAAAAATGTTAATTCAATAACACCTAAACAAGGTTGCTCAGACTTATATTTAAGTAGTATAAAAGAACTTGCTGTACTTGGAAAAGATCTATACAAATATGGAGATATTAAATTAAATCGAAAATATATAAAGTTTTCTTCTTTGATGATATAGTCTGATCTTACATGAAAGTGTGAGAGCTAGGCAGAAATGACCTGGCCACTCTTTAGAGTGTAACAAAAAAGCGTGGAGCTCAGATGATAATGCTAGCGGATTAATGAAGATGCACTAGTCCGCGTCATTCAAAAAATGAATGACTAGAAAATCGGGTGAATTGCAGGGAAATCCTTAGAGACTTGCAAGCTACAACGTGACTGGAAACGGTGAGCGTGAATGCTTTAAAAATTGCAGGTATTGGACAATCTGCAGCCAAGCGTCATAGGGCAAAGGTTATGGCGAAGGTTCAACGACTAGAGGGTGAGTCCCAACAATAAACCCTCATTAGCGCCCGGCCCCTAACAGATTTTAGCTGAGGGTGATGATATAGTCTAGACCGTCTGCTTACAAGCAGAATAAATATCCTGAAAGGGACGGTACGCACGTGGCATCCAGACATTATTGAATTTATTATATCTAAGATGCAAAATCCTAGAATTCTACGATTCTTAATTGAAAATACAAATGATGAAACGATAAAGAAACTTGCAAAAGATAAGTTAAAGTTCACACCGCTAACTCTAAGAGAAACGGCAATGTACCAGGGAATTGTAAATTATAAAAACATTCCCGGCTTCGGTGGCTTTGATGAAAACATCATTGCTGATGCAGAAGAAAAATTATTAACGGGTGGTAACTACACTGTCCATAATCCAGAGTTCCTTACAGGGGCCAACATCTCTGTCTGTTTAACAAAGGAATTTATGGAAGCTGTTGAAAACGATAGTGACTATGAACTCCGTTTCCCATATGTTGAACGATACAATCATGAGGAAATGAAAGTTTATAATGAAGAATGGCATAAAGTTGGCGACGTTCGTGAGTGGGAAAAACTTGGACATAAAGTACGGGTGTACAAAAAGTTCAAAGCGAAAGAGCTCTGGAACTTAATCAATATTTGTGCAACCTACTCAGCAGAACCGGGAATATTTTTTATCGACAATGCTAACGACATGACCAATGCAAAAGCATATGGACAACAAGTCGTTGCAACAAATCCGTGTGGGGAACAACCACTTGCACCATTTTCCGTCTGTAACCTTGCAGCTGTTAATCTCGCGGAGATGGCTGATAAGGAAACAGGACAAGTTGACTTTGAAAAGCTTAAGAAAACAGTAGCTGTAGGAGTACGGATGCAGGACAACGTTATTAATGCTACTCCATACTTCCTAGAAGAAAATAAAAAGCAGGCTCTTGGTGAACGACGTGTAGGGCTTGGAGTCATGGGCTTGCATGACATGCTTATTTATTGTGAAACGGAATATGGCTCACCAGAAGGAAACAAACTCGTTGACCAAGTATTTGAAATAATTGCAACTACTGCATATAGAACTTCAATTGAATTGGCAAAAGAGAAGGGGAGCTTCCCATTCTTGTCTGGTGAAACACCAAATGAAACCAATCGATTACGACAAGCTTTCATTGATACAGGATATATGAAAAAAATGCCAGAAGATATCCGCCAATCTATTTTAGAGTGTGGTATTAGAAATTCACATTTACTAACTGTTGCTCCAACGGGTAAAGATATTGCCCCCAGTGTTCGTAAGAGCGCTGCGTAAACTTAGCTATATGCGGGAAACCCTGGCGTATCTCTTTCTACCTTGTCTTGCCAACAATTAATAGGTAAAAAGGTAAGAGTGTTGGCGAAAGCCTACCAGACAATCCGCAGGGAAGTCGTGGCTGACCCCTCAACGACTACACGCTGAGCAACCATTAATAATGTAATGGTTGATGATATAGTCTGACCCATATGGCGACATATGGAGCGGGTACTAATAACCCCGCCCTCTAGAATTATCTTTATAGAGAGTAACAAAAGTGAGTACTGGAACAATGGTTGGCGTCTCCACCGGATTAGAGCCATATTTTTCATTCTCTTATTTCCGAAGCGGACGTCTCGGTAAATTTATCGAAGTAAAAGCGGATATCGTAAAAGAATACCTGGAGAAGCACCCTGAAGTCGATCCAGACAATCTTCCAAATTGGTTTATTTCATCGATGGAGCTTTCGACAGATGCACATGCAGATGTTCAATGTGTCATTCAGCGCTGGATTGACAGCTCCATCAGTAAAACTGTCAATGCACCAAAAGGGTATAGCGTAGAGCAGGTTGAAAAAGTATACCAGCGTTTATATCGCGGCGGGGCAAAAGGTGGAACTGTTTATGTTGATGGTTCACGCGATTCTCAGGTGCTTACACTTAAGGCTGAAGAAAATACTAATGAACAATTATCAATTTTTAATGAAAAACCCAAGCAGCATGTGGTACTTGTTGATACTATCAGTGAACTTCGCTCAACAAGTGTAACAATCGGATCTGAAGTAGGAAATACTTGCCCGGTTTGTCGAACTGGAAAAGTAAAAGAAATGGGTGGCTGCAATACATGTACAAACTGTGGTGCCCAATTAAAATGTGGTCTTTAATACGTTTTCTTAAAGTGGGGAGAAATCCCCCCTTTTTTTACATGATAAGAAATATCGAAATGGACATTTGTCCAGCTTCAGCGCCCTAGCAGTTCATAATATTGCATTTAAGTGGCGCATATTATGCTGGTTTTCCTAAAATAAAGTCGAATTTTGTAATATAACTGTAATCTACCTGTTACTTCGATGTTATGCTTTTTTTGTATATTAATAGTATCGAAGCACACAGGGGGATTAAACAAGATGTTGAAAAAAATCATGACAGCCATGATGGCTATGACAATTATTCTAAGTTCATTGTTTACCACTATGGGTGATAAAGCGGAAGCGGCCTATTACCATACAAAAGCAATCTCAGTAGCAAAAGCAAATCTCGGCGTACCATATCAATGGGGTGGATTAACACCAAGAGGATTTGATTGCTCTGGTTTAGTGAAATATTCTTTCGGCAAGGCTGGCAAAGTATTGCCACGGACGGCAGCTGAAATGTTCTACAACAAAGGATACCGTGTTAACTCATTGAGAACTGGAGACTTAATGTTCTTTGCACAAAATAAAGCAAGCAGACCTAGTCATGTTGCAATATACATAGGTGGCGGAAAAATGATTCAGTCTTCATCTTCAAAAGGTGTTTCAATTGCTTCTACAAGCAACAGTTATTGGAAACCAAGATTCATTGGTGCCAAACGTTTTTAATTATAAGTTAAGCGGTTTCAATACAAGTAAACGAGAAAGGACATCGCGTAAAACGATGTCCTTTTTACCTGCTTAATAAATTTTCTTCTTGTCCACCGTACTATTTATGATAGAAACTGATTAAAGATGTAAAAATGAGTTCATCTTTGGGAGTGGCTGATATGTATATAGACGGCGTTTTTTCTGGAGGAGGAATAAAAGGGTTTGCGTTGATTGGAGCCTACGAAGAAATAGAAAACAAAGGGTTACGGTTTGCAAGGGTGGCAGGTACGAGTGCAGGATCAATTGTTGCTGCCTTAATTGCTGCCGGCTACACAAGTAAAGAAATTTACCAGCTGCTTGACGAGTTAGATCTTTCAAAACTCCTGGATGCCCGCAAAACACTTATTCCTTTCCCATTTGCAAAATGGCTGTTTGTCTATTGGAAGCTGGGACTTTATAAAGGCAATGAGCTAGAAAAATGGATTTGTGAGAAACTTGAGGCCAAAGGATTAAGAACCTTCGCAGATTTGCCTCCACAATCACTGCGAGTTATAGGATCAGACCTTTCGAATGGGCAAATGATCGTTTTTCCTGATGACTTACAAAAGTATGGGATTTCACCTGATTCCTTCCCAATTGCCAAAGCAATTAGAATCAGCTGCAGTATCCCTTATTTCTTTGAACCAGTGAAAATGCGTTCGATGGACGGCATAAATGTTTTAGTGGATGGTGGAGTACTAAGCAATTTTCCTATGTGGCTTTTTGACAAAGAAAATGTACAAAAAATAAGACCTGTTCTGGGTATTAAATTAACTTCGAGTGAATATGAGCATGAAAAACATAAAATAAAAAACGCCATTCAACTATTTGGAGCTCTTTTCGAAACGATGAAGGATGCCCACGATTCTCGATATATTTCCAAAAAACACGTGAAGAATATCATTTTTATCCCTACCGAGGGTGTTTTATCCATGGAATTTCATTTAACTGAGGAAAGCAAACGAGAACTATACGATAGAGGAAAAGAGAAAGCAAAACAATTTTTGAAAACATGGGGATATTAATCCGTTAGCCACATATAAAAGTTTACATGAAAAAATCGAGCGCCTATAAAGACGCTCGATTTTTCTTTTTACCCTTTTTGCCGTCGATAACGGTTAAGTGAGCAGGAGATTTCTTTTTTGTCTTGTTGCTTTTCTTTAATGATGCAAGAGTCCCAAGAGTGGAGGTCTTTACAGTTGATTCTCCACCCTTTTGCTGTAATCGTTTTTTTGATTTTTTGGCGGCCTTAAGAAATGCACGCTGCTCTTTTTTCTGAGGGCTTGATTTGGAAAACTTTCTCACTACGAGATAAACAGCTAAAACAATCAATGCGATGACAGCTATTCTCTGAATGAAACCGGCAGGATTAGCTGTAAATGTACCAACAAGGCCAAGTAAAGCAAGAATGATAAGTCCCCCAACAACAACATTAACAAATGTCCGATTTTTCAAGAAAGCCACCTCCCTAAGAGCATCTTAAGCATTTTTTAAATCTTTTAAACACTTTAATACAAAAATTTAGACAATTTCTTCACTTTTAACAGAGTACTCAGATTCTTTCTCTCTTCTTAATAATTCGTTAAAAGAAAGGATTGCCACTTCTACTTGATCATTTTGTGGTTCCTTTGTTGTTAATAGTTGAAGCCAAAGCCCCGGAAGACCTAAATACTTCAACACTGGAACATCTCTTAGTTTGTTTGTTACCTGCAAAACTTCAAACGCTATTCCCAGCACAACAGGTATAAGGAGAAGCCGGTCAACAATCCGTAACCAAAGTGGGGATGTGGGAACCAGCATATAAACAAAAACACCAACAACGACTGTAAAAAGGATGAAACTACTTCCACAGCGGTAATGAAGACGGGAATGAGCCTGCACATTTTCAACTGTTAACTCGACTCCAGCTTCAAAAGTATTAATTACTTTATGTTCAGCTCCGTGATATTGAAACACTCTTTTTATCAATGGAGTAAGTGAGACAAAATAAATATAGGTTATTAATAAGATAAGTTTAAAAAAGCCTTCCACTAACACTTGCGCGAAATCAGAAGGAAAAATTGGTTTTGTCAGAACTGCAAGGAACACAGGAATCAGCGTAAAAGCAAATTTTCCAAATAAAAATGAAATAACACCAATTGCTGCCACACCAAGATACATGGTCAATTTAGAGACTTCTTTTTCTTTTATGATTTCATCTTCTTTTGGATCGATATCAAATCTCTCCGTTGAGAAGTTTAAATGTTTTGATCCATTTGCACTCGACTCAATAATAGCGATAATCCCCCGAAGAAAAGGGATTTTTTTTAGAATTGTAAAATAAGGATTTGCCTTCCGAGGCAAATGAAAATATTCAACAGATTGATCCTTTCTGCGTACCGCGGTAACATAATGATGCTTTCCGCCAAACATAACTCCTTCGACAACCGCCTGGCCGCCATAAACGGGTTTTTGAGAATTGGACATATACTTTACACCAACCTAATCTATAGTTGCACACCAGTTGAAAAGAAAAATCTGTATGTACTTAATTCTATTCTACTAGAAAAACGAAAAAACCTCTAGGAATGACATAATATTTCCAATTAAAAAGTTTTTTTTACCACGTAAGGGATTGAAATCAAGAGGGCATAATAAAAAATGGATTTTATTTTGGCCATAAATATTGCTAACTATGGGGCAGAATAACAAGAATATATAGCATTAAAGTTCCTTTCCGAATTACAGAATATAGATGGAGGTTGTTGCTATGATGAAAGAGCATAATCCGGGAAATTATCCTGTACCTATGTCTTTTCCAGTAATGGTATTTTGGACAGGATTTTTTGGAGGATTGTTTTGGGGATTGATTGGCTGCTTGGCTTCCTACTTAAGTTTTACAGAAATTCGTCCAAATGTCATCCTAGAACCATGGGCACTAGGGAATTGGAAGTACGGATGGCTGGGTACACTCATTTCCATCATATTAATTGGAATATGTTCAGTAGTTGCAGCATTTATTTACTATGCTGTGCTTAGAAAATTTACTGGGTTTTGGTTTGGTATGGGTTATGGCATTTTATTGTTTTTGGTGGTCTTCTTTGTTTTAAACCCACTTTTTCCAGGTATGAAACCAATTTTTGATTTGAACAGGGATACACTCATTACATCTGTTTGTATTTATATCGTATATGGAATCTTTATTGGTTATTCCATAAATTATGAGTATCAAAATACTAATGAGCAAGAAAATGAGGAAGCCACCTAAGTTTCGAATAGTCGGATTAGGCAGGTTATGATAAAATTATTTTGTCCTCATTGGATTTGAAAAGGAGAGTGGAGAGCAATGGAAAAAATAGAAAAATTAAGATCTAATTTTGCAACACTAGGAATTGATGGGATTTTAATCACTAGCCCATTTAATCGACGCTATATTTCAAACTTTACCGGCACTGCCGGCGCCGTATTAATTAGTGCTGAAAAGGCACTTTTCCTTACAGATTTCCGCTATATTGAACAAGCAACTAAACAATGCCAAGGTTTTGAAATAATTAAAACTTCAGGAACAATTCCTGAGGAGGTAGCAATACAAGTAAAAAATCTAGGAGTTCAAAAGCTCGGATTTGAAGAGGATTTTCTATCCTACTCCTCCTTTAAAGTATATGATAAAGAAGTTGAAGCTGAACTTGTTCCGTTTTCGGGTGTTATTGAAAAGTTACGCTTGATAAAGACAGATGCAGAGATTAAGATATTAAAGGTAGCAGCTGATATCGCTGATGCTGCATTTAAGCATATTTTAGACTTTATTCGTCCAGGAAAAACCGAACTAGAAGTATCTAATGAATTAGAGTTCTTTATGAGGAGAGCTGGTGCTACTTCCTCATCATTCGATACAATTGTTGCTTCGGGTTATCGCTCTGCACTTCCACATGGTGTGGCAAGTGACAAGATCATTGAAACAGGGGACATTGTAACAATGGACTATGGCTGTTATTACAATGGATATGTTTCAGATATTACAAGAACAGTTGCTGTCGGAGAACCTGACGCAAAGCTTAGAGAAATTTATGATGTGGTACTTGAAGCCCAATTACGTGGAATGGCTGGGATTAAACCAGGTTTAACAGGTAAGCAAGCAGATGCAATTACGCGAGACTACATAACAGAAAAAGGATATGGTGAATACTTCGGTCATTCGACTGGTCATGGGATCGGCCTTGAAGTACATGAGGGTCCTGGATTATCTAAGAAGTCTGATATCATCTTAGAACCTGGAATGGTGGTAACATGCGAACCAGGTATTTATATCCCTGGTCTTGGTGGCGTTCGGATTGAAGATGATACATTGATTACGAATGACCTAAATGAAGCACTCACACATTCTACAAAAGAACTAATTATACTGTAATGATTTTAGGAGGATTTTATTATGATATCTGTTAATGATTTTAAAACAGGATTAACAATTGAAGTTGATGGCGGGCTATGGCGTGTCCTTGATTTCCAACACGTAAAGCCTGGTAAGGGAGCAGCTTTTGTTCGTTCCAAGCTTCGTAACCTTCGTAATGGAGCAATTCAAGAAAAAACCTTCCGTGCAGGTGAAAAAGTAGAGAAGGCTCAAATTGATAACCGTAAAATGCAATATCTTTATGCTAGTGGTGATAATCATGTGTTTATGGATATGGAATCTTACGAGCAAGTAGAACTTCCTGCTTCAAGCATTGAGTATGAATTAAAGTTCTTGAAAGAAAACATGGAAGTTCAAATTATGATGTTTAATTATGAGACTCTTGGAGTTGAATTGCCAAACAATGTAATCTTAGAGGTTGCTGAAACAGAACCGGGAATTAAAGGGGATACATCTTCCGGCGGAACGAAGTCAGCTACGCTTGAAACAGGTCTTCATGTTCAGGTTCCGTTCTTCATCAACCAAGGTGATAAGTTAATCATCAATACTACCGATAGTTCATACGTATCGCGTGCATAATCAATACCAAAAGCCTTAATCCGAATTTTGTCGGATTAAGGCTTTTTTTAACAAAATCTCCATAGTTTCTCCTAAGTTTCTGCACACTTTTTCAATATATTGAGGGTGTAGAAAAAATAAAGGAGAAGATAAAAATGAACATGACACATTATATGGGATTACTTGCTGACAATCAGCCTTGGAATTTGTTAATTTTTATGGCCGTACCAGTAATTTGTGCTGAAATCCTAGCTATTTCGGAAATAGCGATATTATTTACAAGAAAATTAGACGGTGCTTTGAAAAAGTTGAATAAAGTAACAGGCATATTTGCTGGCTTTTATTTTACAGGAATATTCATTTTCTTAATGAAAACTGCTTACATCCCACTGACAGTAAACGGAGAGTGGAAGGGCTGGATTGATGTTGTCGCAGTAACCTTCTATTTGCTAGGAATTATCCCATTCCTTGGCATGGCTCTGCTTGATTTAGGTTTTATTTATAGAAATAAAACAGAAGAAGAAAAGTTAAAAATACATGCGATTTTTGTTAGTATTTTCCTAGTGGTTGCCCATATTGCAATGATTTTCGGAATGATCGATCCTGCGCTTGGAACAGGTTCCAGTTCTAGCCATGATATGATGAATATGTAGTTAAAATCCAACATTTTAGCCTGATGCAGGGAGATTTTAGCCCTATTGTCACTATAACTTACTTAAAACTTCACTAAATAGTAAGAATTAGTTACTTATTGGCTAATTTCTATTTGCTAAACTGAAGTAGTAGTAAAAAATAAAAGGAAGGGGTGCACAGAAAATGAAGCGAATTACATCTCTCTTGTTCCTTGGCATTTTGTTTGCTATTGTGGCCGCTGGCTGCAGTTCGAAACTCAGTGATCAAAGTTGGAAACTTGATAAAAAACATTCGCCACTGCCTGATTTTGTTCTAAATACATCAGAAAAAATTCAAGAAACGTATGTTATGGCAGCAACTTATCCAGAAGTTGTAGCTTCTGTCCCATGCTATTGTGGATGTGTTGTCGAAGGACATAAGAGCAATTTAGATTGCTTTGTCAAACAAGTTGGCGAAGATAATGCAGTAACAGAATGGGATCAACACGGAATATCTTGCGACACCTGCATTGATATTGCCAGAGATGCAGTTGAAATGCATCTAAGCGGAAAAAGTACTAATAAAATTTATCAATTAATCACTGGAAAATATGAAGATATTGGGGAACCAACCCCAACACCTGAACCGAAGTAAGGGGTAACCCATGAAGAAAATACTAATCGGATTTTATATTTTGATTATTATTGGAATTATTATTTGTTTAAGTAATAGCAATATATTTGATAGTAAGAAATCAGAAGCTATTGCGGCAGGTGAAAAGATATATAACAAGAATTGTATATTTTGTCACGGCGCTACAGGAAAAGGAGAAGGCTCAAAAACAGGGACAGCTTTAGGCAGTCAGAATTTTTTAAGTTCCGTCTCCGATAAAGACCTGTATAACTATGTGAAATATGGAAGAGAAGGCACAGTCATGCCAGCTTACGGTCCAAGAATGTCCGATAAAGATTTAAAAAATCTTGTTGCTTTTATTAGAGATTGGCAGTCAGAAGAAATCGAGCTGGATGCACCAAAAACGATTTCAGGCGATCCTGAAAATGGAAAAGCACAATATAATTTATATTGTCTAAACTGTCATGGCGATGCAGGGGCAGGTAAGGACAAAATGGGAACCGCTCTCTCGAATCCACAATACCTGAAATATACAACTGATAAGCAAATATGGATTGAAACAGCCTACGGTCGTGAAGAAACACGGATGGGTCCTTCGTTAAAGGGGCTTGAAGGTGCACGGCAGCTCAAAGAAAAGGATATTACTGATATTGTTACCTATATCCGATCTTTGGAGAAGAAATAAATTGAATACAACATGAGGGCCTGAATCTTTCAAGTGGTTCAGGTCTTTTTGTGCATTAATGAAAGGTGGAAATCCAGCTATGTCAAGCACCATAAACACAGTAAAGGAAGGATTTTAAAATAAGTTTTTTGACTATTTTTAAATTGTGAACATTCTGTGGTGGTTTTTTGACGAAAACGCAACGATTTTAATCCTTTAACAAAATGTTCAAGAGTGATTCAACAAATAGGGGCGGATAACGATTATATTTATTTCTAAGAGGACTATAGTGAAAAATAGTACTTACTAGATATAAGTTTTTCAAGTCAAGGAGGATTAAGATGCTTAAAAATAAGTTGTTGGCATTATTCGTAATCGTATCATTTTTAACGAATTTCATCATCCCAAAGGCTAGTGCTGAAACAGTCTTTCAGGCAGAAAAATTTCCTTTTAAGGAAATGCAAGTTCAAGTAATGCCAGAGTTTGATTATCCAGAAGGTTGGTCGCGAGAAACCCCTTCCTTACTAGTTGGTCAATATGGAACGATTACCAATAAAAGTGGTCAAGATTATGATGGAAAGATTGAAATTCCTGTACCAGCATCGGAAAAAGGCTTTGAGGCCTTCTTGGTAGCAGAATTCCCAGAAAAAAATAAGCCTGAAGTTCAGCGCCCATATGATGTTGATAAAGAAAACGGGATCATAACCTGGAAGCCAGCTAAGGCGATTAAGAATAATGAAACCTACGAATTTGTCATTGAGTACTATACTAAGTCAATTGACGTAAAGGACAACAAGGCTCTTACATATGAACTTAAAAATAAAGCTGACATCGGGCTTTTAGATGTTATCTTCTATGCCCCAATGGATGCTAAAGAAATAAAAATTGAGCCAAAAGCAGAAAACAATTCGAAGAATGAATACGGAGAAGAGCTCTATTACTACCAATACAAAAATGTAAAGGCAGATGCAGGCTTAAAGTACTCTTTCTCATATAAAAAAGATGGCACGGAATCAACAATGGAAGCTATTAATAAAAAGCAGCCGCCAAATGATGAAAATCATAGTGGTGTAAGTGCAACAGACCAAGTTGTTAAAAACGGAGCAGCCACCAAATCTACAAAGCAGCCAATTATCGGACTGGGTGGTGCGTCGATCATCGGAATAGCGATTATCATTGCCGGACTATTTGTCTTCCTAGGTTTAAAAGGGAATACTCAATCATCAGCTAAGAGCACAAAACAAAATAAAAAACAACCAAAGAAAACAACTTCAACGGTTAAAAAAGACAGCAAAGTAGCAAATTCTGATGAGAAGAAGGAGCTGCGGAAAAAACTATTAACTGGAAAGATAGACCAAGAAATGTACGATGAAGAAATGAAAAAATTAATCTAATGAGGTGAGAAGAATGAAAAAAAATACGATTATCATGCTTGGCGGGTTTATTATTGCAGGAGCTATTGTTTTCCTTCTGATGGCAGCAACGCCGGGGTCAAGTGGTGTAGAGTTAACTTTGAAAGAGCTTATCGCAACACAGAATCAGCATAAGGATGATTTTGTTACTGTAGAGGGATTATTAATTGAAGATTCAATCAAATGGAATCCAGACAAAATTGAATTGAAATTTGATGTAAAAGATAACGACGGTAATCTAATGCATGTTATTCATCATGGTACCAAGCCAGATAACTTTGCAGAAGGTGTGATAACTATTCTCCAAGGGGCTCCAACCGAAAAGGATACCTTTGTGGCTGAAACAGTTAAAACAAGATGTCCATCTAAATATGAAGGAAAAGATATCAAAGAGTATGATCCTGCGACACATAAAGATAAGTTAAATAAAACACCGCAAGAAAAATAACAGGCTAACTTAAGAAGGTGACGAAATGTATTTATTTGCCAACGCGACAATTTATATAGGCTTAGCCGTTGCAATTTATTCACTCCTCATAATCACATTGGGGATAAGCACAAAAAATCAAAAGTTCGTTAACAGCGGAAAGGGCGGATTGATAGCATTATTAGTCTGCTCATCATTTGCAATGCTTTCCTTGTTCTACCTTTTAGCAACATCTCAATTTCAATATGAATATGTTCATGACTACACAAGTAGTGAACTGCCAGTTATATATAAGCTAACTGCACTATGGGCTGGTAACGCAGGTTCGTTGTTATTGTGGACCTTCTTCCTAACGCTTTATTCATTTATGATTGCATTTTCAAGGAAGTTAAAAGGCAATCCGATGGTGCCGTATATTTCTGCAATTTTACTTGCAAATGCAGTTTTCTTCTTCTTTATTCTAGGTTTTGTGGCGAAACCTTTCATTCTATTAAATGAAATTCCAATAGAAGGAAAAGGATTAAATCCAATGCTGCAAAATCCAGGAATGATTATTCATCCTGTCACACTTTATCTTGGATATGTGGGGCTTGCCATTCCATTTGCTTTTGCAATGGCGGCACTTATCTTAAAAAATGTTGATGATTTCTGGATTAAAATGACAAGACGTTGGACAATAATTGCTTGGTTATTTTTAAGTCTTGGAAATATCTTTGGCGGTCAATGGGCATATGTTGAACTTGGCTGGGGTGGTTACTGGGCATGGGATCCAGTTGAAAATGCCTCCTTTATGCCATGGTTAACTGCAACTGCGTTCTTACATTCCGTAATGATTCAAGAGCGGAAAAACATGTTGAAAATTTGGAATATCAGCTTAATCATTGTTTCATACGCACTTACCTTATTCGGTACTTTCTTAGTGCGAAGCGGCGTCCTGACTTCTGTCCATGCCTTTGCGAATTCAAACCTGGGATTATACTTCCTAATCTTTATGGGTGTGGCAGTAATCGGAGCACTTTATGTGTTAATGAGCCGTTACAACCTGCTAAAACGCAGTGCTGGGGAATTCAATTCCTTCGTTTCCAAAGAGAGTAGTTTCTTAGTTAACAATTTACTACTAGTTGGAGCAGCCTTTGCTGTATTTTGGGGAACAATCTTCCCGCTAGTATCTGAAGCAGTTCGCGGTACTAAAGTAACGGTTGGATTACCATTCTTTAACAAAGTGGAAGCACCAATTCTACTATCAATGATGTTTGTTATGGCGGTTTGTCCAATGCTTGCTTGGCAAAAATCTACCGTGAAAAATCTTCAGAAGAACTTCATGATTCCTGCTATCCTTGCCGTTATTGGCATGATTTTGATGGTTGTGTTGGGTATTCAAAAGGCATGGGCAGTCATAGGTTACGGAGTTATCATTCTATTATTAATCACCCACTTCTTAGAGTTTTATAGAGGTGTAAAAGCTAGAAGAAAGATGACGAAAGAAACACCTTTAGTAGCGCTGTACCGCTTAATGATTCGAAACCGTCGCAGATATGGCGGGTACATCGTGCATCTTGGGATTGCTTTTATAACGATGGGGATTATTGGCTCACAGAATTATGATTTAGAAACAATGAAAACAGTCGATTTAGGGCAGTCAATCGAATTAAAAGATTATCGTATCAACTATGATCGACTTGATCAGAAAAAGGAAGGCATCAACGATATCGTCTATGCCGATGTTACAGTTTTTAGAAACGGTAAAAAACTAGGTACTTATCAACCTGAAAAGGTGTTTTATGGTAACTGGGAACAGCCATCTTCCGAAGTGGCCATTATTTCTTCACTTAAGGAAGACTTATATATCGTATTAAGTGCATGGGAAGATGACGGTAAAGCTACATTTGTTGTAAAAGTAAATCCAATGATGAACTGGTTATGGATTGGTTCTTTTATGATTGTTATTGGAGCCCTCTTCGCAGTTTGGAACGGAAAATATGGAAATGTCACTCCGAGATACACAGGAGTACGCAGAGAGGTGTCTTAATATGAAAAATAAACTTTATATTGGCCTTCTCATCATAGCGTTTATCTTTCAGGGCTCATTCCTTCGTGTCGAAGCAGCAAAACAGTTTGACTATAAGTCTCCTGAATTCAAAGCTGTTGCCCAACAATTTGCCTGCACTTGCGGCTGTGGTCAGGATCATTATGAATGTGACCCCAATACATGCAACCTTACTACTGAGTTCAAAGCAGACTTAGTAGGTATGATGAATAAGGGCTGGGATAAGGATAAAATCCGTGCCTATTATGTCAATATTTATGGTGAAGAGATATTAACTTCGCCTGAGAAAAGCGGTTTTAGCTTAACTGCTTGGGTCCTTCCGTTTGTTGTACTAGGAGTAGCTGGAATTGCTGTATTCTTCATCATCCGTAAATGGGTTAAGAAGAAGGGGACAGATGAACCTGTTGCTGAATGCCAAAACACAGAGGATGAAGTAGAAGGAGAAATTCTATCATCCATGATAGATGAAGAACGCAAAAAGTATCTTTAGGATGTGAACAGAATGCAAGATATCACAATCATTTCGATGATTTTTACTACCATATTGGCATTGGCTTGCCTATTTCTAATATTATCACCGTTATTCAAATGGGATACTTATTTACAGGTTAGTTCAAAAGGTCAGGATATCGGGGCGTCGAAAGAAGCACTATTAACAACTCTTAATGAAATAGAATTTGAGTACAAGATGGATAAAATCTCAAATGCTGATTATAAAATTTTAAAGAAACAATACGAAACAGAAGTTGCCGTCATTATGAAGGAAGAAGAACAATTAATGGAAACAAATGTTGATAAAGATCTAATGGACGAAGTAGAGAAAGAAATTGAAGCTCAAATGAAATCCTATAAGAACAAAAAGGGGGAAGGAAAGTGATCAAAAAAATCACAGTTTTCTTCCTCGGAATAATGCTGTTAATCCCGTTTCACGGATTAGCAGCATCTGATTCGAAGGTTTCAATTGATATGCATTATCTCGTTGTCAGCCCGGTTGAAGACGGCTCAACAAATATGATGAATATGGTTAACTACACAAATACCGCTGCTGAGGAATATAAAGGTGACGGAAAAAGTGAAGCCGTACTAAAGGTCACTCTACCTGAGGGAGCAAAAGATCTAAACTTTTTAGACAATCAAATTGCTTTTAAAGAAGTTGACAAAGGCTTCATTACAACGACGCCAATTCCAGCCAATCAGACCCAAGTATTGCCTTACAGTTATAGGATGGGCAAGGGAGAAAAAATTAATTTTAAATCTGACTATCCTGTTCAAATGATGCAAATTCTCGTTCCGGAAGGAAGAGGGAGCATTGTAGTTAAAGGTGCTGTGGCTACAAGTCAAGGTAGTTTCAAATTTGATGACGAAAATTATTTTGGATGGAGTATTGAAGGGATAAAAGCTAACCAGGCGTTTACTCTTGAATATAACAAAGATGTACAGCCCGCAGCGAATGAGACAAAAAAGTCTGAAACAACGAGTGAGAGTAATAGTTCAGTTACACACACTGCGCCTGCTTTTCATAATCCCGGTCATCTTAGGATTTGGGCACAGTCGCCATTACATCGATTTAATCCACATGTCTTTATGATTATTTTATTAGCGATAGTAATTGCGGGAATCTCCTACTATATCTATTTTAGAAGGAAAGCAAGGCTGGAAGAAGAAAGACTGGGAGCAGATAAGGAAGAGAATGCCTTTAAACTGTTAATGACAAAGCAAAAAGCAATCATGGATAAGATTATTGAATTGGAAGAATCCTTCGGTGATGGGAAGCTATCAGAGGCTGAATACCATGCAAAGCTTGAAGCCTATAAACAGCATCTTGTCCAAGTAAAAATAAAATTACGTAATTTTGTTGAGTAGTAGCTGGGATGGGAGAGACAGCAAATGATAGAAATAAAAAAGCTAACGAAGCAGGCTGACAATAAGCTCATCCTGCGTGGTGTAGACCTCTCAATCAAAAAAGGAGAAACGGTTGCCATTCTAGGACCAAATGGTGCAGGAAAAAGTACGCTGCTTAAAGTGCTTGCAACCTTAATCAAGCCTACATCAGGAGTTATTAAGATTAATGGTATGGATTTGAAAAAGAATCATATCGAAATAAAAAAAATAATGGGTTATTTACCCCATTCCAGTTTGCTTTACGATCATTACACTCCATTAGAAAATCTTATTTTCTTTGGGAATATCTATGGTGTTAAAAATGTAGAACAACGAGCGATTGCACTTGTCAAAGAGGTAGGATTATCTTTCTTTTTAAATGAACCGGTCAAGAATTTTTCTCGCGGAATGATTCAAAGAATTGCGATTGCACGAGCGATTGTCCATGAGCCGGAGATTCTCCTTCTGGACGAACCGCACACAGGATTAGACCAAGGAGCAATTGTGATTCTTAACAACGTTATTCTTTCCATGAAAGCTAAAGGTACGACTACCCTAATGGTTACACATGATTTTAAACAGGCAGCAGAAATCTGTGACAGAATCATTATTGTAAAAAATGGAAAAATTGTCGATGATTTTAGAATTGAAAATCACAACTTAGGTTTTGTTTCTGAAAAGTATGAGCAATTAGTGGAGGGAGTATCATGAACATTTTTCGAACAGCCCTCTTACTAGCCCAAAAGGATTTATATTCTGAATTAAAAACGAAACAAATTATGGTGACACAAATTATTTTCGCAGGTCTTGTGATTGTTGTTTTCAGCTTTGCTTTTGACCCTGCTAATAACACAACAAAAGCAGTTATTCCGGGAGTCATTTGGGTAATTATCGTCTTTGCAGGGATATTGGGTCTTAATAGATCATTTATTTCCGAGCAGCGTAATGACACGATGCAAGGTTTATTGGTAGCTCCAATGGAAGCAGCCAGCATTTATTTAGGAAAGTTCATAGCCAACTTCGCAATGATGTTGATTGTAGAACTTGTTTCAATCCCGTTTTTGTTTTTATTGTTTGATTTCAAATTCTATGGTAGTATTCCATATTTTATTTTAGTAGTTTTCCTAGGCAGTTTTGGATTTATCGCGATTGGTACATTCTTAGCTGCTTTGGCAGCCAATTCTAAAAGCAGTGAAATGCTGCTTCCACTATTGCTGTTTCCGATTACAACGCCAATCCTAATTGGTGTAGTTCAAGCAACAAGAATTATCTTAACGAATATGGAGAAATTTTCAAGCGCGGTAGCATGGATTCAGTTGGTCACAGCGTACGATATTATCTTCTTTGTTGTTTGTTTCTTATTAATTGATTATGTGCTGGAGGTTTAAGTGATGAGTATGAATCTCGAACGAGAGAAAGCAGTGCTTCCTGGATCTCAATTGACTGTTAAAAAAAGCCTAGATATTTCTAAGATTTTGTTTGGTGCTACAGTTATATCCATGTTGGTTGCCCTTTATTTTATCTTTATCTTTGCTGCTGAAGAAGTGACGATGGGAGCAGCCCAAAAAATATTTTATTTTCATGTTAGCTCTGCATGGCTGGCATTTATGTCGTTTTTTGTAACATTTGTGTTTAGTATATTGTTTTTAATTAAGCGGAAAAGGATATTTGATACGTATGCTTATATTTCTGCTGAAATCGGTGTGGTCTTTACAGTCATCGTCTTAACAACCGGCCCTATCTGGGCAAAATCATCTTGGAATACTTGGTGGGTTTGGGAACCGCGTTTAATTACTACGTTAATTCTGTTTTTTATCTATATTGCCTACATTATGATTCGTCAAATGGATGGTGTATGGGATAAAAAAGCTAGACTCGCTGCTGTATTTGGAATTATTGGGTTTGCGGATGTTCCGATTGTATTTTTCGCGATTCGCTGGTGGCAAACAAAGTTTCATCCAATCGTATTTGGTGAGGGTCCTTCTCAAAAAGGCGGAGGCATTGAGGGTACGATGCTAGTAGCACTGTTTGTTTCACTTGCTGCATTCACTATTCTTTATTCTTATCTTCTCCATAAAGGTGTATCTTTTGAAAAAATGAAAATTAAAGTCGAGCGTTATAAAGAAAAATTAAGAGAAGACTTGGAAAACTAGGAGGAATTGATCATGGGTTTTGAATTTATGTATGGTGCCTATTCTGTTGCATGGGTAGTTATTTTTGGATATATGGTAATACTCGGCAAAAGACATACCAAGCTTAAGAAGGAAATTGAATTCCTAAAACAACTAGAAAAATAAACTAGTATTGATAATTAGGCCTGTGAAGTATTAACAGGCCTTTTGCATAGTACTTTACTGGTGTCAGGAGGAAATACGATGAACAATCGGGTCATCAAATTACTCGTATTGATTCTTATTGTTGGTATGTTTGGTTTCTTTGGTTATAGTATGGTAACAAAAGGCGAGCATACAGATGTTGGTGATAAGGCATATAATTTTTCGATGCCAAATTTGGACGGAAGTACAGCTAAACTCACTGATTTTAAGGGTAAAGTAGTTATTTTGAACTATTTTGCAAGTTGGTGCGCTCCATGTAAAGAAGAGTTACCAGAATTAGAAGCTTTCCAAAAAGAATATGGTGATCAATATCATTTTCTTATGATTAATCGTGGCGAGACCATGGATAAGATTAACAAAGTAACAAAGAATAATAAAGCTGGAATGAACTATTTGTTCGATTATAATGCGAAGGTTTCAAAAATGTATAATGTGACAGGGCAGCCTGAAACATTTGTGATTGATAAACAGGGAATTATTAGAGAGCACTTTAATGGCCCTGTTACTGAAATGCAATTATATAATTGGGCAAAGAAGTATGATAAATAAATTCTCAAAAAAGGATTGAACCTGATTTCAGGTTTAATCCTTTTTTTTAGGTGTTGATAAATTTGCTTGTTGATTTCCACTCCAGGCG
>NZ_BCUX01000027.1 GCF_001591445.1 Neobacillus drentensis NBRC 102427
TTAGCTTCATTTCTGAAGCTAATAATTTTTGTTTGTTTGCACGATTTTGTTTGTTTAGTTTTCAAAGAACAATGTAATTTAAAACTTTTTTTCAAGTAGTCGTTCAAAAGCGACTCCATTAATTTATCATATCTCACATCATGATGTCAACAAGTTATTTAATTTCTTTTTTCGTTTGTTGACTCACTCGGTGAGGACGAGATTTAATATAACATGATAAATAAATGTTTGCAATATAATTTTAAAAGTTTTTTCAAATCTAATAGGTAAAGCTTTATTCCTTCATTAACATCATATAATAAATAGACTGTTAATCGTTACTCGTTTATGTGTAAAATCAAAGTAGATGTTTTTTCTTCGAAACAAAACTTCAGTCTTCAGACTGTGTAATTGGACGTGAACCTATGATGAGTAGTGTCGATATCGATATATTAATTAAATTAGGTATTTCTGCTGTTTTTGGACTTATTATCGGTCTGGAACGAGAATTAAAAAGGAAACCAGTTGGATTAAAGACAAGTCTAGTGATTTCTGTTGTGAGCTGCCTGTTAACGATTGTGTCAATTGAATCAGCGTACATGTTTCCTGATTCAGGTGATGTTAAAATTACTATGGACCCTCTACGCTTAGCAGCACAAATTGTGTCGGGGATTGGTTTTTTGGGTGCGGGTGTTATCTTAAGAAGGGGAAATGATAGTATTTCAGGATTAACGACAGCAGCCATGATATGGGGAGCAGCTGGAATTGGCATAGCTGTCGGCGCTGGTTTTTTCATAGAGGCTTTTGCCGGGGTTGCATTGCTTATACTTAGTGTGGAATTTGTTCCATTTTTAATGAAGATCATTGGTCCGAAACAATTACGGGAAAAAGAAGTCATGTTGCACTTGTTTATTAGAGATCAAAATCAAATTGATAAGGCGATTTCTTTCTTATTAGAAAAAAATTATATTGTTCGTAGACTTAAGATTAAAGATTTAGACAACGGGGACCATCTTGTTCAAATCTTAGTTGCAGTGGATTACCGTGAAAAGACAACCGATGTGTATTCCTCTGTTTCGAATTTAGAAGGTGTTCAGAAAGTTGAAATCGAAAGTATTGGCTAGAAAAAAATTTATGTAAATACAAAATTTTCTCTTGCAAGATAATAGTAATACAGATATAATTTTTCTTGTACCAATCAACTGGGGGATTAGCTCAGCTGGGAGAGCGCTTGCATGGCATGCAAGAGGTCAGGGGTTCGAGCCCCCTATTCTCCATTTTTTTAAAACCCTTGACCTTCAAGGGTTTTTTTCATTTCTACTTTAAAAGCAAATGGGACTGAATCATGTTCAGTCCCATTTTTCTTTTTATTTTTGATTTTTTTAAATGTATATTATCTTGGACCTTTTCTTCCCGAACCTGTTTTTGTACTGTTCCTTCCAGCTGAAACTGGATGGGACCTTTTTTCAGAGGCATTTCTTCCTCCAGATCTATTTTCCCTTTTTCCAGATTCATTTCGATTTCGTGATGTACCTGGCCGAGCCTTTCCCTTACTACCGTTATCTTTTTGACCAACAAAACGGCCTTTTTTCTCTTCATCCGCTTCACTATTACCATTATTTTGCTTTGGAATGATGATATTTAGCTCGTGCTCAATTGTTTCGAGCATGGGCCTGTCTGCAGAAGAATAAAAGGTAATCGCAAGACCTGTCATTCCTGCTCTGCCCGTTCGGCCAATTCGATGAACATAGCTGTCAGCATCTTCAGGGATATCATAATTAAACACATGGGTAACACCTTCGACATCCAACCCTCTTGCCGCCACATCTGTAGCAATTAACAATTGTATTTCCGCATCTCTAAAACGCTTCATTACTCGTTCCCTCTTCGCTTGAGACAAATCACCATGTAATTCATCGCAAGAAAAGCCATTTGCTTTTAGCACATCAAAAAGTTTACTTACTCTGCGTTTTGTCCGACAAAAAACTACCGCTAGATAGGGACGATACGTTTCCACTAATTGAATAAGTGTCGCTTGTTTTGCACGATCCGTTGTATGAATCGCAATTTGCTTCACACTTTCTGCAGGTCCCTGTGTTTTTTCAACTTGAATATACTCAGGATTACGCATATGCTTTTTGGCCAGTTGACGGATTTCAGGCGGCATCGTGGCTGAAAACAGCATCGTTTGCCTGCTTGCCGGAGTTTCTCTTATTATATCCTCCACTTCATTGAGGAACCCAATATGAAGCATTTGGTCTGCTTCATCCAAAACAAGAAAGGATATTTCTGATAAACGAATGGTTTCACGTCTAATATGATCTAATAGTCTGCCGGGAGTCCCAACAACAATTTGCATGCCCCTTTTTAATTTTTTCAACTGTTTATCGACATCCTGCCCTCCGTAAACAGCAAGGACATCAACGCCGTTGATGTCTGATATTAATTTTTCAATTTCCTCAGTAATTTGCAATGCCAGTTCTCTCGTAGGCGTCACGATAAGCGCTTGTACTTGCTCCGCCTCAAGGTTAATCTTTTCTAAAATTGGCAGGATAAATGCAAACGTCTTTCCCGTTCCTGTCTGCGCCTGCGCTATTATATCGGTACCCTTCAGCACTGATGGAATCGCTTGTTGTTGAATCGGTGTTGGCTTTGCAATTCCGTGACCGCGTAATTTTTCCACGATTGGACTTGAAATACCTAGTGATGAAAAATCTGACAAAAAAACCCCTACCTTCTATTTAACCTATCCCATTAATATTGATTGTTTATCAGTCCAATTGCAAATATACTTTTTCTTTCTCGTTAAAAATAATATAATGCTCAAAACATTTGTTGCCTTTTTCGATTAAACCAACTATAATTTCTGTATATTAAAACCAACTTAATTCATCGGAATAGTATACTTTGGAGGTGGAGAATCATATGAACCAAAATAGTTTTCTCATCATTCATGGCTTAGGCGGGAGCGGAGCGGATCATTGGCAAACATGGCTGGCCCATGAATTAGAACAAAGGAATCAACATGTTTGTTACCCAACCTTCTCAAACTTTGATTCACCTATTAAGAAAGTCTGGTTGGAGGAGTTGTCAGCTTCAATGAAGGCGATTCCGGAGGAAAACAATCTAACTGTCATTACACACAGTTTAGGATGCATACTTTGGCTTCATTATATCAGTAGTCAAAATAAACAGATTGCCAAAAGAGTTATTCTGGTTGCCCCACCTTCTCCATCAATCATTCTCTCAGCGGCAAAATCTTTTTATCCCGTTCCACTAGTTGGAAACCATCTAAAGAGAACAGCCGAAGAGATATTATTTGTCCATTCATCCAATGATCCCTATTGCAGTATGAATGATACAAAAAACTATTTTAATCTCGGGCATCCTTCCGTTACTATATCAAATGCAGGTCATATTAATCCGAAGTCAGGACATGGGAAATGGCATTGGATCTTAGACTTGTCTCTTTCTCCTAAAGAGTTAAATCAATATATATGCTAAAAAAGAAGGAGTGACATCTCCTTCTTTTTTAGTTTTTTCCACTGTTCTTATCCATTGATAGGTTAGTACTTTTTGATAAAATAATAGCTTGTACTTCCAAAATCCTTTTTGTCCAGTATCGTAAAATTCTGCACACTGCACCAAGCCTGTAGATTTTCTCTAGCGCTAGGGTCATTAAAAATAACCTCTATTATTTGACCTCGTTCTAAACTTCCCATTTTTAATAATAGGTTGTTTATTAATTCGCCAATACCTGCCAATTCTCCATCATAGATTAAATCAGGAATATAATGTAGTGCCATTTGGCTCTCCTTTAATAAATATTCATAAATATTACAAATTAAGAATCTCCTTTATTATAAGGAAATGATATGCTTATATAAAATCATTTTATCTATTTTTTCAATCATAATTAATCGATTATTTAAATACTTTCAGGAGATGACAGACATGGATTTGCATCAGTTGTATGTTTTTACAAAGGTGGTTGAACACAAAAGTTTTTCAAAGGCGGCAGAAGATATTTTTTTAAGTCAATCTACCGTTAGTTCTCATATTCAAGCATTAGAAAAGATGTTAAATATGAATCTTTTTGACCGTGTCGGAAGGGAAAGTATTCTTACTCCTCAGGGGGAACGCTTGTATCAATGGGCACTAAAACTCTTGCTCATTAAAGACCAAGCCTTGCTAGATTTAAAAGAGGGAATGACAGACCTCCGCGGAATGATTCGGATTGCCGCAAGTTCAGTTCCAGGGCAATTCATGGTCCCGCGAATGGTCAAGCAGTTTAGGGAACATTATCCTGAAGTGACGTTTCATATTAACCAATACTCTTCAAAAACAGTGGCTGAAAAGGTGCTTAATGGTTCAGTAGATGTGGGAATTTTAGGTGATAAGTACGAAAACGATAAACTGCATTATATTCCTTTATTAAAGGAAAAATTAGTCCTCATCACATCGAACCAAAACAAAATTGAAGGACCTGTCAATATCGAGGAACTTTTGGATTATCCTTTCGTGATGCGTCATTCTAACTCAGGAACGAATGCTCTTTTGGAACGCTTCCTTAAAAAGAGTAAGATTCATAAGGACCAATTAAATATTATCGCCTATACCGAAAGCGGTCAGAGTTTGATGCAATTTGTGATTCAGGATATTGGCATATCGATTATTTCTGAAATCGCTGCCAGTGAATATTCCTCAAAAAATATGCTTAAGATGCATGAAATCAATGACTTTAATCACGAAAGATATTTTTATCTGGTATACAACATTAATAAAACACAATCACTTTTATCAAAATTATTTATTGAAGAAGCGAGGGAATGAATTGCATTGCCAAAGGAAAACAAATTAATAGATTATTTAATTTTAAGTGGGAATTTTTTCTAGATAATAAAAATAAATACTGGAAAAACTAAATACATAAGACAGAGTGACTCCTCCCCTGAAAAATAAGTAGGTCACAAGCTAATTGGAGTGTTGCGTCATTGTCCATCAAAAAAAAGATGCCGTTGATTTTTTGCTTGCTGGTCTTTTTGATTTTAGTATCCAATAATACTATTCATTATCTTCGCTCAAAAAATCAGCTGCTCGCTAATAATGAAAGAGAAATTGAGATGATCACTCAAGAAGTGTCATTCCAAGTTGATAATATAAGAAAAGGTTCATTATATGTTGAAGATATTCTTGGCAGAGAATTAAGGATGGCGTCGTTAGCTATTAAGAATGCACTACCGCCAAATTATCAGGACATAACCAATGAACGGCTAAAAAAACTTGCACAAGAAGTAAGGGTCTCACATATAACCCTGTTAGCGAAAACGAAGGATGATATTATTGGTGTTAGATCCTCCGACCTAAAAGAAATAAAAATGTCTACAAAGGGTTGGGGCTATTGGTATGATGCCTACCAACAACTTTTCGCCTTAAAACCTGTTTCTGTTGGAAAAGGGTTAACCTTACCTCATTTTTGGTCAGGTCCAATTGAAGTTGCTTCCTCCAATCCAGATCATACGGATAAATGGGGCTATTTTTTTGATGGGACGACCAACTATATTATCAATCCCTACTTTCGTGACAATGAAGTACTAGACTATGAAAGACGGTTTGGTCCCGGGCAGGTCATTAAAGGTTTTACAAAAGACCGGGGAGTTTTAGAAATAACTGTTTTCAATCCCAAAAACTTTGGCAAAAAGAAAGAAACTGTCCATTTAAACGGTAATAGTTATATTCGTATATCAGCCCAACAAATTTGGTATGGGTCCTATAAGTATCGGAACGAAAAAGTGGATGCATCATTTATTCAACGGGCGATACAAACAAAACAAGTACAGACTTACAGGGATGATATTCAGGGCAAAAATTTGATGAAAACCTTTGTACCGGTTTTTTCAACCCCCGCAAAGCCATTTGTGATTGGTCTAGTCTATAATTACGGACTCATTAAGAAGGAACTCACGCATGAACTTTTTGTCCATTTACTACTCTCCTTCGTGATTATGATTATCGTCCTTATTATCAGTTTGATTTTTTCCCGTTCGATTACACAGCCAATCGGTTATATTGTGGAACAAGTGAATAGTATCGCTCAAGGAAACTTTGGTAATAAATTACACTTAAAACGAAAAGATGAATTAGGCCTGCTGACTGAAAATGTGAATGCATTATCCAATCATTTGCAGAATTATGTCAGTGATTTAAATAAGAGCAAGGAGTTTATTGAATTCCAAGCCTATCATGACCCATTAACCGGCTTGTCAAACAGAAGGTATTTTCAGGAAAAGTTAAAACCTTGCATCGATCATGCGAAAGAAACCGGTGAAACGGTGTCTATCTTATTCATTGATATGGATCGTTTTAAACAGGTCAATGACTCTTATGGTCATAACAAAGGAGATGAAATACTAAAAATCGTTGCCGAACGGCTTACTGAAAGTTTACCTAGTGATCATAGTATCATTACTAGACAAGGTGGCGATGAATTTATTATATTGCTAATGAATTTTGATCTCACAGCTACAAAAGCAGCAGCAGAAAAAGTTGTCAATAGTCTTAAAAAAACCTATCTGTTATATGGCAACGAAATTTATCTCAGTGCAAGCTGTGGGATTAGTTTATTTCCAGACCATACAAAAAATATCGACAAGCTTGTCGTCTATGCTGACATTGCTATGTACTCAGCGAAAAAGCAAGGCGGAAACAAAGTTATTGTTTACACAGAAAAATTATTAGAGTCAAACATCGAAAGGCCCAAACTCGAAGCACGATTGCGGAAGGCCATTGAAAATGGAAAGGTTGAGGTTTATTATCAACCGAAGCTTACTGTAGATTTAGGTAAAATATTTGGAATGGAAGCGCTCGTAAGATGGAATGATGAAGAATTCGGATTCGTCTCACCTGAACTATTTATTTCGATTGCTGAAGATATTGGCTTGATTCATCCTTTATGGGAATTTGTTATGAAGGAAGCATGTCTTCAGGTGAGCAAGTGGAATCTTAACCGCTCCGAGCCTCTCTCTGTTTCAGTTAATTTCTCGGCCCATCAATTTCAAGAACCTTGCAGCATGGTAGAAAAAGTCAAAGAGGTTCTGAGCGAAAGTCAATTGAGTCCTAGTAATTTTGAAATAGAAATTACCGAAAGTATCCTCCTCAATAATTCAACAGAAATTGTTCAATCACTTAAATCACTTCAAAGTATGGGTATCGCTATATCGATTGATGACTTTGGAACAGGCTATTCTTCCTTAAACTATTTGAAGAATCTACCGATTAATACCTTGAAGATTGATAAATCATTCATCCAAGACATACATGAAGATTATGCAAATTCAGAGATCCCGGAAGCAATTATTAATCTTGCTCGCAGCCTCCATCTCAATGTCATTGCAGAGGGTGTCGAAAAAGAGCATCAAAGAGATTTTTTACTATCGAAAAACTGCACTCAAATGCAGGGCTATTTATTTAGCAAACCGTTAAACTCAGAGGAATTTGAACGACTTCTTCAAAAAGAATAAAAAAAGGGAGAGATTATTTAATAAATCTCTCCACCGTTTTAACACTGCTTCCACAATAATCTATATTCAGTAATTTGGCAGACATCGTTGAGAATGCACTTTGCAAGCCTGATACAAGCTGGTTCCCTCTCCCTTTCTCAGTAAAACAAAGAACAGTTGGTCCCGCACCGCTCAGTGCCACTCCGAAAGCACCATTGGATTTAGCGACCTCTTCTATTTCTTGATAAAGGTTTATTAGCGGTTTTCGGTAGGGCTGGTGAAAAAGGTCCTGCTCCATCATTTTCCCTGCCATCTCCCAATTTTGAGTTAATAAAGCCGCTACCAAAAGATTGGCAGTGGATGAGGCTTGAATGGCTGCTTCCCGGGAAAATGTTGCTGGAAGCACCCCGCGAGAATCCTTTGTCAGGAGAATCTCGTCAGGAATAACAGCAACCATCTCAAAGGAAATATTCGAAATGCTCAGCATGTCTACTTCATTTTGTTGATAGGAGCCGATAACCAGCCCTCCGAATAAAGAAGCACCCACATTATCAGGATGACCCTCAATCTCAGTTGCAATTAACAGCTTTTCTTTTTGTGTGAGTCCTATTCTTCCAATCTTGTCAGCAAGTTCAATCCCCGCAACGATTGCTGCAGCACTTGAACCAAGCCCACGTGCTAAGGGAATATCACTGTCGACTTTTATTTTACAAGGATGTAAGTCGATTCCATAGTTTGCAGCTGTTTTAATCGCAATTTGACAGATAAAATGAGTCTCATCGGATGGAAAGTCCAATAATTCATCACTAGCCGACTGAATCTCCCACTTTACACTTTTCTCCACTTCTAACGTTAAATACAAATCAACAGCAAGTCCCATTGAATCAAAGCCTGGGCCAAGATTAGCTGTACTAGCCGGTACTTTTATGACAAAGCGATCATTTAGAGTCATCCTTTGACAACTCCTCGAATATGATATGTCACTGCTTTTTCGTTATTTACTGGTAAAAATTTTTTGTACGCTTCTAACAATCCCGGCCATCTCATAACGACTTTCGCACCACCTTATAGGCACTCTTTATTTCCTTGACTGCATTAAGATCATTTAATTCTTGTAAAATTTGATCGTAATTAGTTAACGAAGCTCGATGCGTTACTAATACAATTTCAGAGGTTTCATTTTTCTTAACTGGCAGCTGTAGGATTTTTTCAAAGCTGACGCCGTATTTCGCAAAGATTGTCGTAATATCAGCGAAAACACCAACCTCGTCCCGGACATGAATCCTTAGGAAATATTTAGAGTACTTCTCGCCATTGTCTTTTAGTTGTTTCGGATATTGAGGTGTCACAGCACTTCGTCCATTTACCCCTAGTCGTAGATTTTTGATGACCGCAACTAAGTCTGAAACAATGGCAGTGGCAGTTGGCAAGCTTCCAGCACCAGGTCCATAAAACATAGTTTCGCCTACCGACTCACCATAAACATATACAGCATTATACTCATTTTGTACCGAAGCAAGTGGGTGATTGTTTGATAAGAAGGTAGGGGCTACACTTACCTCAACTTTCTCCCCTTCACGATGGGCATAACCAATTAGTTTCATGGTATATCCCAATTGTTTTCCATAACGCAAATCTTCATCAGTCACCTTTGAGATACCGGATACTTGGACATCTTCTAAATCGATATGCATCGAAAATCCCAATGTCGCTAAAATCGTCATTTTACGGGCAGCATCTAGTCCTTCGACATCCGAGGTTGGATCTGCCTCGGCAAATCCTAGTTCCTGTGCTTCCTTTAGGACCTCCTCATAGGAACGGCCTTCGTCACTCATCTTTGTTAATATATAATTGGTTGTTCCATTTACAATACCCATTAGCTGCTTAATACGGTCCGAGGCAAGTCCATCGACTAATCCGCGTAGAATAGGGATACCACCGGCCACACTTGCTTCATAAAACAAATCACAGCCATGTTCAGAAGCAACTGTTAGCAGCTCAGAACCATGCAAAGCCATTAAATCCTTATTTGCTGTTACAACATGCTTGCCTTGACGAAGGGCAGTGATTAAATAATCTTTTGTATCCTGTACTCCGCCCATAACCTCAATTACAACATCAATTTCCTTATCGAAAAGGATTTCATCTGCGTTTGAGGTTAAAACCTTAGTATCTATTTCAACCGGTCTTTCTTTATGTAAATCTTGAACAAGTATCTTTTTTATGATAACTGGGCAACCCACCTGGTGGATTAATTTATCTTGATTTTTTTTAATGATTTTTACTACCCCACAACCCACAGTACCTAAACCTAATAACCCAATCGAGATTGCTTTCATGATTAATCCTCCCGCTCCCCTGTCCACTCAGGACACACATTTGTTTTTCTATTGTAGACATTATATGATTCTCTTTATTTTTTTACAATAGGTTTGTTTCTAGCAATTATACTGTAAACGGTTACTATCGCGCCATAAAAGGATTTCAAATTTGATTATTTTTTAGAAAAATTTGAAATTTCTTTTTTTATCACCTATAATAGCCCTTTCAAATCAAGCACCGTATCTAGAATATAGTCTGCTTCGTGCTTTTCAAAGTCACTTCTCGCATCTTTTCCTGACAGACCGGTTAACACCGCGGCAAACTGGCAGCCTAGTTGTCTTGCCGCTAGCAAATCAGCCAAAGAGTCTCCGACAACTAGAATTGTCTCCGCATTTTCAAGCGGTAATAATGTATTTAAACACTCCAGTACCGATGCCTCTTTTCCAAGTAGTCCCATGATATAGGTAAATGGATGCGGCTTCGACAGCGATTTCCGTTCAGGAAGCTCTTTTTCCGCCTTTAACACTTCATCAGCGGTGATGATTCGTTTTTCATCAAAATGCTTCAACCAATCTAAATGCTGAAATGGCTGAATCGTTTCAAGCTCTGGCCTGCCAGTTCCGATTCCAATCGAGAATCCTTCTGCATTTAGGAATTGAAATAACTCATCAATTTCCTGCTTCGGAGCTAATGTCGTTTCATTTGTGAGAAAGCCCTCTTTTCCCTTTTGAACCGATGGTCTCGCTGTAGAGGCGAGAACATGATCATCCCCCACATACCATTCTTGGGAAACATGCTCACAAACAGACCAAAGCTCACCCTTTTTAAAAATAGAAGTTTCTACTCCAAGTTTCTTTGCTGCTAGATCATTCAAATAACTAAACAATTCCTGCTTCGTTGCCTCTGAGTGTGCAAACTCCTCCACAAACAAACGGAAATCCAGCTTTACAGGATAATGACTTAACACCTGACCAATCTCCAATAATGTTTCTCTTGTAATTGGTGCCTGACACCAATTATTGACTTTCTCATATTCTGTATCCTTAATTTGTGACAACAGATAAATGAGTTGGTGGCAGAATGATAGGTAGATCATGTCCCAGTTGGCGTTTAGGCCGCGTGATTTCATAAATTTGAGTACTTTATCATTTTCAAATACTAACTCTCGTATTTCCTTGATTTGCTCTTCGTTATAGTTCGTTACAAACTGCTCTGGTTCGAGCCCCAAATAATTACTGCTAATCAACATTTCCCAGACCGTTAAAGCAGAAGCATCAAAATAGTGCTCCTCGCTTAAAAGTACCCCATCAACGTCAAATAAAATTGTTTTAATCACTTTCTCCACCCTCTTTTCCCAGTATACTTTTATACGTTATCGTAACACAGCAAGGTAAACGATTTGAAGTAAATTGTTCAATTAAACAGATATTAACAAAATATTAAAAAAGAACAAGCCGTGTCCGAAGTTTTCGGACTCCACGGCTTGTTCTTTTTACTATAAAGCTATCGTTTTAATTAGACTTTCTTTACTATAGGCTCTTATAAATCCAGACCTATTGATATATATTTTACTTCTAAAAACTCTTCGATGCCGTGGTGCCCGCCTTCACGGCCAAGACCGCTCTCCTTAAAGCCTCCGAATGGGGCTTGAACAACGGATGGAAGAGCATCATTCAAGCCAATAATTCCATACTCCAGTTGTTCTGTGATTCTAAAGGAGCGGCTTAGATTTTCTGTATACACATAGGCAGCTAATCCGTAACAGGAATTGTTTGCCCGTTCAATCACTTCCTCTTCCGTTTTAAAAGTAGAAATAGGAGCGAGGGGGCCAAAGATTTCATCCTGCATACATTCCATCCCATCCTTAATATTGGTCAATATGGTTGGAGCATAGAAATAGCCGCTGTCTTCCGCAGGCATAAGTCCACTATAAGAGACTATCCCACCCTTTTCAACTGCATCCTTAACCAATCCTCCGACTTTTCTATAAGCGGCTTCATCAATTAATGGACCGATATCCGTTCCTTCCTCAAGTCCGTTACCGACTTTTAGCTTTTCTACTTCTCCTTGAAACAGCTTAATAAATTCATCTGCAATCCCTTCTTGTACATAAACACGATTTGTACAAATACAGGTTTGACCCGCATTACGGAATTTAGATTGGACAAGTCCTGCCGCTGCTTTTGCCAAATTCGCATCATCCATTACGATAAACGGGGCATTTCCGCCAAGTTCAAGTGATACCTTTTTGACTGTTTCCGCAGCACCACGCATCAAGGTTTTTCCTACCTCTGTTGACCCGGTAAAGGTAATCTTTGTCACGCGTGGGTCTTTCAGCCATACTTCCCCTATTTCTGACGACCTTCCTGTAATTACGTTCAAAACACCGGCAGGTATGCCTGCTTCATGGGCAAGCTCAGCGATTTTTAGTGCCGTTAGCGGAGTTTGGTTTGCTGGCTTTACAACAGCTGTACAGCCTGCAGCAAGTGCCGGCGCTACTTTTCTGGTAATCATTGCTGCTGGGAAATTCCACGGCGTAATTGCGGCGATCACGCCAACTGGTTCTTTTCTTACCAATATTCTTTTATTGGGATGTGATGCCGGAATTGATTCACCGTACACACGTTTCCCCTCTTCGGCATACCAAGAAATGAAGCCATTTGCATACTGAACTTCTCCAAGTGCTTCTTTGAATGGTTTGCCTTGCTCAATTGTCATAATCCGAGCAACTTCATCCTTGTTTTCATCAATTAATTTAAACCATTTCATCAACAGATGGTAGCGTTCTTCCGCTGTTTTCTTTGACCAGATTCTGAAGGCTTTACTGGCCGCATCCACTGCCTCCTCTGCTTCATATGCTCCTCCTGTTGGAACGGCACCGATTACTTCCTTTGTGGCAGGATTGATAACTTCTGTTAAAACCTCATAGTCATTACCCACCCATTCTCCGTTAAGATACATGGGATAGATTTGATAATTTTTCTTAACAATATCCATCTTATTCCCCTCCAACAGTTAAAGCAGGATCATTTTTATAGACAGCTTCGATTGCTTCTTCAAGAATTTGTAAGCCTTCTTCGAGTTGGTCATCCGTGATTGTAATCGGCATAAGGAGACGAATAACATTGCTATAAATCCCTGCACTAAGTAACATCAAGCCACGTTCCGCAGCCGCTTTCACAATTTTCCCGGTTGCTTCTTTATCCGGTGTTTTCGATTGTCTATCCTTGACCATTTCCATTGCACACATCGCACCGAGGCCGCGAACATCACCAATGCCTTCGAAACGCTCCGCTAGAAGGTGCATCTTTTCAAGCACTCGGTTACCTATTTTCCGTGCCCGGTCATTGAGTTGTTCACTTTCAATGATATCCAATACAGTTAGCGCTGCCCGGCATCCAAGTGGACTGCCTGCATACGTTCCGCCGATTTCACCGACTTCAGCGCTATTCATAATTTCCGCCCTGCCAATCACACCGCTAATAGGCACCCCAGCCCCCATTGATTTCGAAATTGTCATTAAATCAGGAATCACATCAAAATGATCAATCGCAAAGTATTTTCCAGTCCGTGCGAACCCAGTTTGGATTTCATCTGCAATAAACAAGATCCCATACTGTGTACAGATTTCTCTGACCCGTTTCACAAAGGCGGTGTCTGGCACGATAAATCCGCCTTCGCCCTGAACAGGCTCAATCACGACAGCCGCAATCGTTTCAGGGGCGACTTCTGCAACTAAAAATTGTTCAAATTGCTCGATAATCATCGCGCTATATTGCTGCTCATTCATTCCTTCCGGACGGCGGTACATATAGGGATAGGGAGCCTTGTAAACTTCTGGTGCGAATGGTCCAAAGCCATACTTATAGGGTTTCACTTTACTTGTCATTGTCATCGTCATTAATGTCCGGCCATGGAACCCCCTCGTAAACGAAACAATTCCTTGGCGTTTTGTATATTTTCTGGCAATCTTTACGGCGTTCTCCACCGCTTCTGCACCACTGTTAAAAAAAGCAGCCTGCTTGTCAAAATCACCTGGCGCAAGCTCGCATAACCGCTCGGCTAAATTAATATACGATTCATACATCATGACATTAAAGCCCGTGTGGATATATTGACTTGCCTGTTCCTGTAACGCTCTAACTACTCTTGGATGTGAGTGGCCAACGTTTATCGTCCCAATCGCACCTGCAAAATCAATGTAACAATTACCGTCCACATCTTCGACCAGGGCTCCTTGTGCCTTTTTAACAAAGGCTTGGCTGTTATTTGAGATTCCTTTTGGGACATATTTATTTCTTCGCTCCAATATTTCCTTTGATTTCGGTCCGGGTATCTCTGTTTGGAGCTTAACATATTTCTTTTCCACTTCTGTGCTCCCCCTTTTAAAAAAATCATTATCCATTTATGTGTTCTAATACTTCTTTCAAGGTGTTGACTACTTTATTGACTTCTTCATAACTAATCGTCAATGCTGGCTCGATACGAATGGTTTTTGAGTTTATCAATGTCCCTGCAACTAGGATTCCTCTGTCGAACATTCCTTTTGAAACTTCATAGCCGATTTCATCTTGATGGAATTCTATTCCAATCATTAAGCCTTGACCACGGATTTCCTGAACCTTATCTTCATGACCTTTTGCCGCTTTTTTCAGTTCTTCAAGGAAATAGGCTCCTACTTCGGCTGCTCTTTCCGGTAACTTTTCTTCGATTAAAACCCCAATCGTCGCAATCGCTGCTGCACATGCTAATGGATTGCCACCAAAGGTTGTTGTATGCATAAACGGATTATCAAACCAGCTCTTGAATACATTCTCCGTGGCTACAACTGCACCTGCGGGCATTACACCGCCGCCAAATGCTTTTGCCAGACAGATAATATCCGGGACTACTTCATATAATTCTGCGGCAAACATTTTTCCCGTCCTGCCCATTCCTGTTTGTACTTCATCAAAGATAAGCAAGGAGCCGTACTGATCACAAAGCTCCCGAACCTGTTTTAAATAGCCTTCCGGTGGAAGAATAATTCCGCCTTCCCCTTGAATCGGCTCTAAAAGAACTGCCGCCACATCTTCGCCAACAGCAGCACAGACTTCAAACGTTTTTCTCATCATGTCAATATCGCCAAAAGGCACATGTCGGAAGCCCGGGATTAATGGTAAAAATGGTTTTCTGAACATCCCTTTCGCCGTCCCTGACAACGAGCCTAAGCTTTTCCCGTGGAACGCACGTGTCGTAGAGATAAATGTTGTCCGCTCACTGTACATCTTTGCTAGCTTTAAGGCTGCTTCCACACTTTCAGTCCCGCTGTTTGTAAAAAAGGCATACTTTAAATCTCCTGGAGTGATATCAGCTAAAATTTTTGCTAACATCGCACGAAGTGGATCGAGCAAATCCTGACTATGAAGCGCCTGACGTTTTAATTGGTCCGTTACTGCCTTAACAACTTTGGGATTGCGGTGCCCTACATTATAAATACCAAAACCGCCAAGGCAATCAATGTATTCCTTACCATTAACATCCTTAAAACAGGAACCATTATCCGACCATTCCACAGCTGCAAATTGGCCACCTTCAGTAACTGTCTTGCGGTATTCCAGGAATCCCGGGTTTACGTGTTCCCGGAAACCGTCAACCGTTTCTTTGGTAATCCAGGCCGCTTCCACTTCATTTATTTCCTCTTTTTCTATTAAACTTAGAACCTTATTAATATATTCACTTACATTTTGATTTTGCTCACTTTTTAATTCTTGTTTGAAAT
The DNA here is from genome assembly GCF_001591445.1 of Neobacillus drentensis NBRC 102427. Classification (GTDB taxonomy): domain Bacteria; phylum Bacillota; class Bacilli; order Bacillales; family Cytobacillaceae; genus Neobacillus; species Neobacillus drentensis. The sequence goes on from NZ_BCUX01000027.1 coordinate 15,562, forward strand.
CGATACTCATATTTTATTCCTCCAATTTTATGTTTAGTTGGAAAACCAGCCAATAGGTTCTACCTGTAAATTGATATTAATCTGCTTTATTTCCTGAAATTCTTCCAGACCGAACGTTCCAAGACTGCGGCCAATCCCACTTTGCTTGTAGCCGCCCCATGGTGCCTCGTTATACGTCGGATGGTAGGAATTGACCCATGTAATCCCTGCACGCAGCTTTTTAATGACACGGAGACCCTTTGCACCATTATTGGTAAACACACCACCTGCTAAACCATAAATCGTACCATTTGCAAGTTTAATAGCTTCCTTTTCGTCCTTGAACTTCTGGATGACAACAACAGGACCGAAGATTTCCTCCTGGACAATTCGCATCTCTTGGTTCACATTGACAAAAACGGTTGGTTCAACAAAATAACCTTTTTCTAACCCGTTACCAACAATCCGTTTTCCACCGCATGCAATCTGCGCACCTTCTTGCTTGCCTATTTCAATGTAAGAAAGAACTTTTTCTAAGTGTTCCTGACTGACAAGCGGGCCCATCTCTGTTCCAGGGGCATTCCCGGGTCCTACTTGAATTTGCTTTGCTCTTTCAACAAATCGATCGACGAATTGATCATAAATGCTTTCTTCAACAAGGATTCTTGAACCTGCGGAGCATACTTGACCAGAACCTGCGTAGATACCAAATAAGGCATAATCGACTGCGGTTTCAAAGTCGGCATCAGCAAAAATGATATTAGGCGATTTACCGCCTAACTCTAAAGAAACCTTCTTCATCGTATCTGCTGCTGTTTTCATAATATGCTTACCCGTTTTCGTACCGCCTGTGAACGAAATCATATCGACCTCGGGGTGGGAAGCGATTTCATTTCCAACCACCGTGCCAGCACCCATCACCATATTGGCTACCCCTTTTGGCAATCCGACTTCTTCAAAAATTTCAAAAAGCTTTTTCGGGGTAACAGGTGTCACCTCAGATGGTTTAAAGACAATTGTATTTCCTGCAGCTAAGGCAGGAGCGATTTTCCAAACACTCATTAACAGTGGATAGTTCCACGGAACAATTAAGCCGCAAACACCGACGGGTTCACGGACAACCATTGCCTGCATTGGATCGGCGACATGATAGGTCTGTCCATCCGGCTTTGTAATCATTCCTGCATAATAGCGGAAACAGGCAGCTGCATCACCGACATCAAAGCCTGCTTCTCGCAATGGTTTCCCGTTATCCATCGTTTCTAACTGAGTTAATTCATCGGCATAAGCATCAATTTTATCAGCAATTTTTAATAAATAGGAGGCTCTTTCCTGAGCAGAAATCCCGGACCAGACTCCCTCCTCGAAAGCTCTTCGTGCTGCATAAATGGCTGAACGAGCATCAGCGGCCGTTCCTTCAGGGGCATATGAAATGACCTCACCATTTGCAGGATTAATGACTGGGCGTGTTTCTTGATTTTCGGCATCTTTCCATTCGCCATCAATAAACATCTTCAGGTTTACAACTCGTTTCTTTACCTCGACCATTTAAATTCCTCCTTTATTCACCCTCACTCTCATTATTGCAAGAAGCGTGCCAAAATCTAATGCCTTTCAAAATAGGCTTCCTTCAAAATATTCAAAAAACATTATGCAAATTTGCATAACCCTATTATTTCTTGCATAACAAAAAAAACTGCTTTAGATCTCAATGATCTAAAGCAGTTTTTACAGGGTAGACAAGTTTTCCATTTTCATATTTTTCTCATTTAATATTTTTTGGTACTTCCTGCTCACGGATGATTGGCTGATTCCTAAGGCTTTAGCAGCTTTCGTTGTTGTTTTGTACTGATTCATTGCCATTACAATTAACTGCTCCTCGACATAATCGACAGCCTCCTGCAAGGGAATGACCCTTGTGATGACAGGCTTCATCTTTTTATGTTCAAAGCCCATTGATAAAAATTGACTGACGAACTCCGCATCAATTGATGCATGTTCGGCAGTAACTACTAATCTTTCAATAATATTTTGTAGTTCCCTGACATTACCCGGCCATGGATAAAACTCTAATACATTAATCGCATCAGGGGTTAAATGGTAATTCCGCTCATATTTCTCATTCAATTGCTGAAGGAAATGAAAGGCGAGCAGCGATATATCCTCTGTCCGTTCTCTTAACGGCGGAATGTGAATCGGAATGACATTCAAGCGATAGAACAAATCCTCGCGGAAGGTGCCCTCTTCTACCATTTTCTCCAGCTTTTTATTTGTCGCCGCGATAATCTGCACATTCACCTTAATGGGCGTAGTACTTCCAATTGGAATGATTTCCTGCTCCTGCAGAACTCGTAACAATTTTACCTGTAAATGGATTGGCATCTCACCGATTTCATCCAGAAACAAAATTCCGCCATCTGCCTGTTTAAAGTATCCTTCTTTTCCATTTTTATCTGCACCCGTAAAAGACCCTTTCGAATAGCCGAAAAGTTCACTTTCGAGTAAATTTTCCGGTATTGCCCCGCAGTTTAATTTAAGAAATGGCTTCGCCTGGCGCCTGCCTAATTGATGGATTGCTTGGGCAATCACTTCTTTTCCGACTCCGGATTCACCGTAAAGAAGGACTGTCGAAGAAAAATCGGCTATTTTCTTAGCTTGATTGATAATCATCTCCATTTTTGGGCTGCAGTAAATAAGTTTTTTCAAAAAGCGGTCCTTACTTTTAAAATCATCCAATTCCTTTTTATATTGTTCTGATATTTTTTTAATTTCATGAAGTTCACTTTTTAATTTAGTTGTTTCGGTAATATCACGTGATGCAATGATAATTCGGTCGAGTTCATTCTTTTCATTAAAGACAGGATTTCCGACAGCAAGAATTTTTCTTCCAGCCTTCGTTTCTTGAACCACGGAGACCTTTTTTCGCTTTTCCAAAACAAGTCTTGTGACCGATGGTGTAAACAACCCTTGGTCCTCAAGTTCGAGGATATTTTTCCCAATTAGTAGTTTTAAATCGACGTTCCAAAAATCCCGAATGAAATTTTCACTGTATCTGAGGAGCTCCCCTTTGTTATTCACGACGAGGATTTCATCATAGATACTGGACAAAATCGCATTCAGGTCTTTATTTAAATCTTTAATATATTCAATTTCCATCGCCATTTCTTCAACCATGGGCAAATCCTGAGCAACAATGATGATGCCATCGACTTCATTCTTATAGTTTAAAATCGGGCTATAATCGACAAGAATCCCTATTTCATTTTTAATGACCAGATGATTCAGCAACGTCTTGCCCGTTGCAAATACCTTATCAAGATGGGTTCGGCTAAAGATTTCATCTGCAGGAAGATTCTTAATCTTTTCGGCGGTTGATCGAATCATTTTTAATCCGGCTTCATTATAATTAATAATTTGTTTTTCTCTATCTAATACAAAAATCCCCATTGGAATCGAGGTTAAAATAATTTTTAGTAAGTCCACACTTTTATTTTCCTGTCTAAAAAGTTCCGCCAAAACGTCTTCTCTGCGAATATAACCTGCTGGTAAACCGTCATCGCCTCTAACGATGGCAAAGGGTTCGCCAATAATTTGGAACAAAACAGGCAAGGATATTTGATCGCTCAGATGGCAGATACTATCTATCGATTTTGCTTCTTCAAGCAGGGAGGCAATCGTAACTTGTTCTTTTTTATGGTTTTCCAGTAATACATAAGCAAATAAGTAATTTTGCCTTTTAAAAAACAAAAAGGGTTCCTTAAGGTTTTTTAAGGTAGACTGAAAAACAGCTTCATTTTCATCTACGTCTATTGAAATAATCGGTTTTACTTTTTCTTTGGCAACGGAAAACATGGTTACTTCCCCCCTTATCACCTTATCAATCTAATACTATCACTTTATGTGCAATAGTATAAATTAAATATTGCAAAAAAAAGAAGATGTGCGTCCCATCTTCTTTTTTCCATCCATTAATCGCTGCCAGTTACAAATAAATCTTCCTTTATATACGCCAGGACCATCCCCGGAATTACATAATCACCTTCCTGCACCTCAAGTGATTTAACTTCGCCGCTCAAACAAGTCTGAACTGGTTCTAATTCACCTGATTCAGATTTAATCATAAATAAGTTTTCCCATTCATAAATTCTTGACTCGCCCTTTATCGAAATCTTTTCCACCTGACCATGACAAGGGCTAATAACTACACCATAATACATGGAATATCACCCTCTATTCTATTTAATACTGCTCCTGAAATGGCCGTGTCTGTAATACTAAACTGAAAAATTCTTGAAATTCCGGGATATCCTCTTTTTCAATCCCCAGCCTTTCTGCCCAATGATGGTCTGACAAGGTATCTTCCTGGCAAAGTAAAACCATTTTTCCCGACTGAATCGAAGTAACCATCGCCTTCCCAAAAAACTGCTCTGAATAACCAATTGTCAAATCGTAGCGATGGTTATTCGAAATTAAGCAAAAGTAATGTAACAGTTGCTGTTCTTTTTGTTCAGTTAATATATCAAGTGTCATAAAAAGCAACCTCCCCTGTTAAAATTTCAACCAGCCTCGAAGCCTGGAGGCCTCTGCCAGCTTTTGAATTCCTTCAATATAAGCAGCAACTTTCATATTAACTCCATATCTTTTGGAGGTATGATAAACCTTTAAAAAGCTGGCTGTCATTTTTTCCTTGAGCCGCTCATCGACGATTTCCTCGGTCCAGTAATAGCCTTGATTGTTCTGACACCATTCAAAATAGGAGACAATAACTCCGCCAGAATTGGCAAGAATATCAGGGACAACAAGTATTTCTCGCTCATCAAGTATATTTAATGCTTCTTTTGTGGTAGGACCATTGGCTGCTTCAATGATAATATTGCAATTTAGCTTGCTCGCATTATATTTATTGATGACCCCTGAGATAGCTGCCGGAATGAGGACATCACATTCTTTTTCTAATAAATCCTGATTTGAAATTGAACTATTAAAGCGATTAGAAATAATGCCAAATGAATCTCTATTTTCTAATAGATAAGGAATATCTAAACCATTTTCATCATATAAACCGCCGAGCATATCTCCGATTCCAATTACTTTTGCGCCAAGCTCATCTAAATACCGGGCAAGGTAACTGCCGACATTTCCAAACCCCTGAATGATGACCCGGGTATCTTTTAAGTGCATTTTCCTTAATTCACAAACCATTTGCAGCGTATATAATACACCTTTTGATGTCGCTGTTTCCCTGCCCTTCGATCCCCCCAATGCAATTGGCTTTCCGGTGATAAAACTAGGAGAATCAAATTCACGGATATGATCATATTCATCGAGCATCCACGCCATAATTTGCGAGTTCGTATACATATCAGGTGCAGGAATATCCTTTGTTGGACCGACTAGCTGACTTACTGCTCTTACATATCCACGGCTCAACTTTTCCAACTCATCTAAGCTCATTTGACGAGGATCGCAAATGATCCCGCCTTTTGCACCTCCATAAGGAAGGTCGGTAATACCGCATTTTAAGCTCATCCATCCCGCTAATGCCTTTACCTCATCTGCAGTTACGTCCGGATGAAACCGGATTCCCCCTTTCGTCGGTCCTGAGGCATCATTATGTTGAGCCCGGTATCCCTGGAATATTTCTGTTTGTCCATTGTCCATTCGAACAGGGATACTTACTTCTAAAAATCTCATCGGCTTCTTTAGAAATTCGAATACTTGAGTCGGATAGTTCAGGATGTTCACTGCTTCCTTTAGTGTTTCTTGGAACTCAATAAGTGAATTGTCCTGTTCTCTTTCTTTTGTATTCTTCATATCTAGAGATTCAACTGCCATTCTAACACCTCATTTTTTATTGTTACCTAAGGATAAAGCAAGTTTCGTGCCAACTAATACATAGCGGTTTTTATACGGTAATCTGATAAATAGAGCCCATAACTATGAAAATTTGATTGAATTATTCATTTCTGCATACCTTTAAATACCGTATTTAAAACGTAAAAAAGCCAGGCCTGATGCCTGGCTTTTTAAGAAAATTTTTTTGCTAAAAGGAAGAAGTCTTTTCCGCGTCATCGATATTTAAATCCGCAATTTTGATTTTAAAGAATCTAGTTTGGAAAAGCATATAAATGATACCAATGACAATCCAAACAATTCCGCCCATGAGGGCATCAAATTGTAGGTTAGCCCACAAAATTCCCGTTAAACCCGCCCCAAGGATTGGCATGACTAGATAGGAGAAAATATCTTTAGCTGTTTTATATCTCTTTTGGCGGAAGACGAAATGGGCGATGACGGATAAGTTAACAAATGTAAAAGCAATTAACGCACCAAAGTTAATAAAGGAAGAAATCAACTCAAGACTCGGGGCAATCGCAAGCAATGAAACAACTCCAACCAAAACGACATTAAAAACTGGTGTCCTATATTTTGGATGGACATACCCGAAGGTCTTTCTAGGCAATACCCCATTTCGTCCCATAACGTACAAAAGCCTGGATACACTTGCATGGGATGCAAGTCCAGAAGCTACTGTTGCAGCAAAAGCACCTGATAGGAAAATGAGTTTAAAGATGGTCCCACCTACAAACAAACCAATTTCCGGTAGTGTATCATCCGTTATCTTAAAGTTCGATACATCCGGAAACAATGCTTGGGCGAAGTAACTACAAACGAAAAAGATCGCTCCTCCGATAAAGACTGTCAGCATAATCGCTCTCGGCATCGTTTTTTGGTCAATCGCTTCTTCTGCATACATGGTTACTGCATCAAATCCGATAAAGGAAAAACAAACCACTGTTGCCCCTGTCAAAATGGCCCCAAGGTGGATATCTGAATGAAAAAGCGGTGTTGCAGTAAAAATTGTTCCCTGTCCCATTCCCTTGGAAAGCTGGACCAAAGCAAGGACAATAAATGCGACAATTAACACCACCTCAAAAATAACAAGCAGTGAATTTAAACTGGATGTCTTCCCCATACTCCAAGCATTAATCGCAGTGACAATTGCTACATAAACGACAACCCAAATCCATGCCGGAACACTTGGAAATACTGATACCATATAAATTCGAATAATCAACGCATTTACCATTGGAAGCAATATATAATCAAGCAACGCTGCCCATCCGACTATGAAGCCAAGATGAGGGTTCATGGTTTCTCGGGTATACGTATAGGCCGAACCGGCACTCGGAAATACCCGGACCATTTTCCCGTAACTTATCGCTGTAAATACCATAACAACCAATGCTGCTAGATAGGCAAGTGGGACCACACCATTTGTTTCCTCAGAGACAATCCCAAAGGTATCAAATACAATGGTTGGTGTCATATAGCCTAATCCAAGCATTACGATCGCCCATAGTCCAAGTGAGCGTTTAAGAGTAGTATTCTCCAATCTAACCATCTCTCCTTTTAAATCCAAAAGTTTATAATCAAGTGGTTGTAAGCCCTTACAATTTGTTTTAAGCGTTGATGGTGTTATAAATTTTTATAAAATAAATTAATGTACGCAGGAAAGATCCTCCTTTCATTTTACTAGAAATATCTAACTATTTAAAATTATTGCAATTTTCATGCCAACTAAGATTTATCTAATCAGTTTGTTTGCCTAAACTTCTTTAAGCTAATTTGCAACTATTTTCATTCTTTTTCCAATGCAATTTTGCATAACCTACGCTAATATGCATAACAAAAAAGCAGTGAATCCATATTAGGAATTCACTGCTTCTTTGTTTATTTTATTGAGTTCAAGTAATACTATAATGGTCTTAGATATTTATCTCGCGAAACGGTGGTTACCGATGGTTACCGTTACTGGACGTGAGTAGATCCACTTACTTACTGCTGTTTTTGGATTATAGAAAAATACCGATCCATTCCCCTGGCCTCTAAAGGCAAGTGCTTCATTCACGGCCTTTTTTGAAGCTGCATCTGCTGCTCGGTTAATGGTACCATTTTTAACAGGCGTGAACGCATAATAGCCACTAGACTTTTCATAAATAACACCCTTAACGGTATTTGGAAAATCAGGACTAGAAACACGGTTAAGAATAACGGTAGCTACCGCTACTTTTCCAGCATACGGCTCTCCTACTGCCTCAGCTCGAACTAGACGGGCCATCAAATCTTTTTCTGCTGCAGTAATCGAAGAATTCGGGATTACTATATTTGTTCCCGCATAAAGAAGACTGCTAGATTTATTGTTTGCTTTTAATAGACTATTAACCGTTACACCATATTTACTTGCAATTTTCCAATAAGTATCACCAGATTGAACCTTATGTGTGGTCGTTGCTGCTTCAGTTGTACCATTTAACGTAAATGCTGACAAAGATAAAATTAGGCCGGTCGCAATCATTAGTTTTTTTAATTTATTCATTTTATGCCCTCCAATATATGACTTGCTTCTCTACTACTAAGGCTAACAGTTGTAACATTCGAATTCATTAACCAAAAAGTGGTAACATACGAACTGCTCAGTTAGCGCCCAGCATGAAGGCTTTCCACTATCAATTGGAACAAATACCCAATATTTATTTACTTCCTAAAAATAACTCAAATGGGTAGTTTAGGAGCGATTATTACATTCTGTTTCAGGAATGTAACACTCAATAAGGCAATATTGACCGTGGGTAACACAAAAACTTCACCAAATTGACAACAAATCCCTATAATTTGCACAGGATTTCCCGTCAAACTTTGGTAATAATAAAGAGAGGATAAAAAGGAGGTATTTTAAATGGAAAATCAGTTAGTCAGCATACTTAACAAACAAATTGCAAATTGGTCTGTTTTGTATACAAAGTTACATAACTATCATTGGTATGTAAAAGGTGGACAATTTTTCACCCTGCATGTCAAATTTGAGGAATTTTACAATGAGGCGGGCCTGCACGTCGACGAATTAGCAGAACGCTTGCTGGCAATTGGCGGAAAACCGGCTGCTACGATGAAAGAGTACTTAGAAATTTCATCGATTAAGGAAGCAACAGGAAATGAAACCGCTGATGAAATGGTTGAATCCGTCATCAAAGACTTCTCGATTATCATTGGCGAACTTAAAGAAGGCATGAGCTTTGCAGGTGAGAAGAATGATGAAACAACAGGTGACATGCTGCTTGCAATCCATTCTGGTCTTGAAAAGCATGTATGGATGCTAACTGCTTTCTTAGGCAGATCTATTTAACTTTTACTTAAACAGTCCAACCAATTTGTTGGACTGTTTTGTTATTTATAATAATTATTAAAAAGGATTGACTTTTATTTAGGAAATCTACTATTATTAAATTAAAGAAACTTACAAATTGGAGGTTTGCTAAATTGCCAACACCTGAAATTATCGTTTATAGCAGCACAGGCTGCCCTTACTGTGAAAAAGTTAAAACGTTCCTAAAAGATCACGGCTTTTCATATGAAGAGCGAAATGCTTCCATACATAAGGAATATTTTGATCAATTAAAGGAACGGAAAATTTATGGAACGCCCGCAACACTCATTGATGGTAAACTTGTTCTCGGCTTTCAGGAGAAAAAATTTAACAAGTTGCTTGGCATTTCGGAAGACCAAGCACCCGTGGTGAGCAATTCACAACCAGAAACAAGCGAAGCAAATGCAGATTCTATTTTTCAATCGGTTCATGATAAAGTTCTTGAGGAAGTCTATGATTTTGTCACCATCGGCGGCGGCCCCGCAGGTGCATCTGCAGCGGTTTATGCTGCACGCGGGAAATTAAAAACGCTTGTCATCGATAAAGCCCCCAAAGCTGGGACGCTTGCAATTACTCATAAGATTGCGAACTACCCAGGTGTGCGCGAAGAAGTAACCGGGCTCGAACTGTTAACAAGAATGCAAGCACAGGCAAAGGATTTCGGTGCAGACTTCGTTCGTTCAACTGTATTGTCGGTTGATTTCTCTGGTGATATCAAAAAAATTGAATTAGCTGAAGGAACAGTCCAAGCTAAAAGTGTCTTCATTGGTGTTGGTGCAAAAGCCCCTTCTGGCAAAATTAAAGGGGAAGAAGAATTTACCGGGCGTGGTGTAAGCTATTGTTCAACCTGTGATGCTGCCTTCTATCAGGACCGAGTTGTCGTTGTAGTTGGTGATAATGATGAAGCAATCCACGAGGCTGAAACATTGGCCAAGTATTGTAAAACAGTGAAATTGTTAATTCCGACTGAATTAAAGGGTGACGTGGATCTTTCTCATTTAGAAAATAACCCAAAAGTAAAGATCTATAAACGTCACCGTGTCAGAGAAATTACTGGGACGGATAGTGTTGAGAAAATTGTTGTTCTTACTGATAAAAAAGAAGAACAAGTATGGGATGTCGATGGAGTTTTCTTATATCTTGGCGGAATGATGCCGGGAACAGACTTCTTAAATGGGGCAGTTATGCGCGATGATGAAGGCTATGTCATGGTAGATGAGTACCTCCGTACAAATGTTGACGGGGTGTTTGCAGGCGGTGACGCAAGAAGAACACCGATTAAACAGGCGGTTATTTCTGCCGCTGACGGAGCGATTGCAGCATTAAGTGCCGAGCAGCATGTCAATAAACGAACTAAATTAAGACCACAATACTCATAAAAAAAGACGGCAGCCGCCGTCTTTTTTCTATGAGTTTTTAAACGAGAATCGTTTCTTTAACCACACCATTAATAACATAAGAAGGTGCTTCACCGTTTAGTACTTTCACGATGTTTTCTGACGCCATTTCCGCCATCGCATCTCGTGCCTCAAAGGTTGCATTCCCGATATGTGGAGTTAGGACAACGTTTTTCAAGCCTTTCAAGCCCTCCCCAATTTCAGGTTCGAATTCAAATACGTCAATGCCCGCTCCTTCAATTTGTTTTTCTTCTAACGCCTTGATAAGTGCTGCTTCATCAACAATTGGACCACGAGCACAATTTATCAAATATGCTGTTGATTTCATCATTTCAAATTGACTTGTGCTGAACATGTGTTTCATAGTCGGATTATAGGAACAATTAATGGTAATGAAATCAGATTCAGCCACTAATTCATCAAATGATACATAAGTCGCATTTAGGGCATTTTCAACTTCAGGGCTTTTTCGATTCGGACTCGTATATAGAACCTTCATATCAAAAGCTGCTGCTCTTTTCGCAACCGCTTGGCCAATTTGACCAAATCCGACAATACCAATTGTTTTTCCAGATACTTCACGACCGCGGAAATAGAGTGGAGCCCACCCGTTGAAGCCAACCGTACGGCATACTTCATCTCCTTCTACGACTCTTCTAGCTGCTGCTAGTAAAAGTGAAAGCGTGAGGTCAGCCGTTGCAGCTGTCGAAGCGATCGGTGTATTGGTAGTTGGAATTCCTTTTGCTGCCGCATAATCAAAATCGATATTATTAAACCCCGCTCCATAGTTCGCAATAATTTTTAATTGGGGAGCTTGGTCAATTACTTCCTTCGTTACAGGGGTAGATAATAAACTTAGCAGGGCGTCCTTGTCTTTGATACGCTCTTTTAATTCTGCTTCAGTAATCAATTTCTCGCCTGCAAATACCTCAACCACGTGATCCTTTGATAACAATTCTAATCCCTTTTGGGGAATCTCACCTGCTACTAAAATTTTTGCCATTACATAACACCTCTTCAGAAATATATGATGGTCTTTCCCATGAATGCAAATATCTGTATTTAATTATACTATATTAATATAAAGAAACTATTAATTTTATTAAAAGTAGCCGTAAAAAAAATAGCTGGCACTAAGTTGCATGATGCCTCTAAGTGCAAGCTGCTTATCGTACACAAATCCACTATTCGTTCGACCTTCTAAAATTCGGGTGTGGCCTTCTTCTCCTTTTTCCTTCTGAGCCCCTCCCTGCCTGCGCAAGCGTAATCAACCCTCCGCCGCACATCATAAGGATCCCGGCTAATTGATGGGCTGTGAGGATTTGGCTGCCAGCAATCAATAATCCTGTTCCAAATATCGCCATGACAATTTTCCTGGTTTGGTATGCCTGCTGCCCGATAACCTTTTTTTCAAAAGACTTAGAAGGTTGAATTCTAATTTCCCCTGATTCTAGCTGATCTATCAAATTAAATACCTTTCGTGATGTGGGGATTACTTTTAAAAAGGTATTTTTAACTTGGTCCAGCACCGTCTCTTTCGCGGGGGTAAAGGCTTCACTGCTCATGATATCTTCCACATAGGGTTTTGTATTCTTAATGAGATCAAAGTCCTTATCTAACCCATTGCAAATGCTAAAAACAGTCATAATGGCTTTTCCTAAAAAAGTAGTTCGAGATGGGATTTGAAAAGGCTGCTCATATAAAAACTCACGCAATTCTTCCAGAGATCCTTCGTTGTTAATCATGTCAACCTTGAAACCATCATCTGAAAAACCAGTAAGAATGACTTTTACATTCTTTGTTAACGCAGACTTATCCGCCTTTTTTCTTAAGAAGCCTAGATCATGAAAGGCTTCAACAATTCCACTGGCATCCTTAAGATAAATTGACATGGCAAGCTTCACCATATTTTCCTTCATATCATTTGAAATATGGCCAACCATCCCAAAATCAATATAGCATAGGGTCCCATCTTTTTTTACTAATAGATTGCCTGGGTGTGGATCGGCGTGAAAGAACCCATCCTCCATCAATTGCTTCAAATATGACAAATAAAGGATCGATGCTAGATTTTTCTTATTAATAGAGGCACCCTCTAGTTTATCAATCTCATTGATTTTTACACCTTCAATAAACTCCATAACGAGCACTTTACTTGTCGTTAGATCCCAATAAACCTTTGGAGTCGTAACTCCTGGAAAGTCATGGAAGGAAACTTGAAAAACTTCAATATTTTTTGCTTCCTTAATGTAGTCTAGTTCATCGGTGATCACTTCTTCAAACTCTTGATAAACGTCCTTTAAATCGACGAACTTGCCAACTTTTGTAAACCTTCTTGCAAAGGCAATCAGTATTTTCAAAGTCGCTAAATCGAGCGTAACTGTTGCTTCAATGCCAGGGCGCATCACTTTAACCGCGACATGCTCGCCCGTTATCAAAACCGCTTTATGCACCTGCCCTAATGAGGCCGCCGCAACAGGTGCTTGGGTAAAGGAATCAAACAGCTTGGAAACCTCACCAGACATCTCTTCTTCGATTCTTTTAATAGCAATCTCTGAATCTACCGGTGCTACCGAATCCTGCAGTTCTGATAAAATATCGGTATATTCCCTTGGTAAAATATCTACACGCGAGCTGACAAATTGACCTAGTTTGATAATGAGGCCGCCCATTTCGACAGCTATCCTAGCAAACTTTTTTGCTTGAGATGTATAAAGGGCCTTATATTTTTGAGTTACCTTATCTTTTTGTGAAAATCTCTTTGTTTTTCCTAACCACCAAAACTGTATAAAAAAGCCGATAAACATAAAAAACGTTTGTCGAAACCTCTTGTTGAATAGTAAGCGTAACATCTCACGCATACTTGTCCTCCCCTTTCATTCACAACTTCCACGGGACAAGCCTGCGTGGTTTTCTTCCAAACTTACAACTTATTCCTTTTCTCCATCGTCCTCGATATCTGTTTCTGTTTTTTCAAATATTTCTTTGGCAATTTTCTCGAACCTTTTCGACTTGTTAAAAAAGAAATTAGCAAACTTGTTCATAATCTCTGATTTCACTAAAATCACTGTTCCCTTTCTTGCATCACCAAAAACAACAAATTTCTCTCCAGACTTAATTCCTAATTCCTCTCGTGCTTCCGCCGGGATTACCACTTGGCCTCTTTCCCCCATACTGGTAGTTCCAAAAATTTTCCCATGATTCATCATCATCACTCACCTCTCCTCTGTAGGATAAATCATACTATTCGTACCAACAATGCACTTCACGGATTATACATATGTCGATATTATGACCGTTACAGGTACTTATCTGATTCCTTTTTTTTTCATAGTCAACGTTTGTCCATTTCAATTGTAAGCCTTCCTGCATAAATTGTTATTAGTTTATAGGTGGAGGAGGTGATAGTTGAATGTCTGAGCATGGTCATAATAACAACAACTTTGCGTTAATCGTTGTGTTGTTCATTCTATTAATCATTGTTGGTACATCCTTTATGTTCTAATTGACTAGTAAAGTTTGAGGCTCTCAACAGGAAAGAGCGGGAAACCATTGGTTTCACCGCTCTTTTCTGTGGAATCTATCTACTTTTTGCTACGTGCTACAATAATTAAGCTGATAGTAATGATCGTAAAAGCAATCAATGCTAATAACGGAATCGTAATAAAACCAAGCCAATTAATATAATCCTTTGAGCAGGGCACTCCCGTTGTGCACATTTCAAACTGTTGTAAGTAAGGAATTTTTTGTAATAATGTATGATAACCCGCAATAATTAAACCAATGATTGACAGCGGCAGAGCATAGTTAGCTATGCCTTTATCATTCCGGTAGACGGCAACCCCCAATATGATAGCCAGCGGGTACATGAATATCCTTTGGTACCAGCAAAGTGTACAAGGAATGAAATGCATAACCTCACTAAAATACAAGCTGCCAAGTGTGGCAATGATGGCAGTTATCCAGGAGAGAAGCAAGGGTTTATTCATACTATTCACCTTTTGAGGCTTTCTCTACCATGTCTTTTAAATCATCAATAGTTTGTCCCTCGAACTTTTTCCCATTAACGTAAATGGTTGGGGTTCCTGTTACACCTAATGTTGCAGCGTAATCCATATCTTTTTGCCAAGCATTATCGGACTTCTTAGATTGGAAATTTTTAACCACCTTGTCAACATCGCTAGCACTAGCCACCTCTTTTAAGGTATCAGTCAAAAAGGCTTCGGTAAAAACATCCATTTTCTCATATTTTGTATCTTCGGGCTGCTTTTTGTAAAGGAGATCATGGAATTTCCAAAACGTATCGTTTCCAAGCTCTTGAAATACAGATTCAGCAAATTTAGCTGATCGAGTCGAATCTACATTGATAAACGAATCATTCATAAAATAAAATTTAGCTTTGCCAGTATCAACTAGTTCCTGTTGGATAATCGGGACGACATCCTTGGTAAAGTTTTTACAATTCGGGCATTTATAATCGCCAAATTCAATAATCGAAACTGGGGCTGATTCCTTACCTAAATATGGCTGATTGCTATAATCGATTTTTGTGGTTGTAGTTTTTTCCTGTTGTTTTGAATGGTTACCCAAGAAAATAAAAGCTAAAATAAAAACCGCAACCAAGCCAATCATCCAAAAAATAAAGGCAGATGATGATTTTGCTTCTTTTTTCTTATTTTTATTATTTTTTGCCATAGTAGTCTCCTTTTTATTTATGGGCTTTTTCGACCAAGATAGTTTAAATATCACTTATCCGAAAGAATAATGCAAATAAAAGGTTCTACTCTAGCTTTTAAGAATATCCTCAATCCTAGCAAGTTCTTCTTCACAGAAATCAAGATTATTAAGAACAGCAACATTTTCCTCAATTTGACTCACTCTGCTCGCACCAATCAGGACAGAGGTAACCTTTCCTCCGCGTAAAACCCAAGCAAGGGCCATTTGTGAAAGACTTTGACCGCGCTCAAGCGCGATGTCATTTAACTTATGGACACGTTCAACCACATCAGCGGTTACATGATCTACACTTAAGAAACCGTTCGGACTTGCTGCACGTGAATCAGCTGGAATTCCTGTCAGGTATTTATTTGTTAATAAGCCTTGTGCTAACGGACTGAAGGCAATTGAACCCACACCATTCTCCTGAAGCACATCCTGCAAGCCACCCTCAATCCAGCGGTTAAACATGGAATACTTTGGTTGATGAATTAATAACGGAGTGCCCAATTGATTTAAGATTTTAATCGCTTCAGCTGTTTGTTCCGCACTATAATTGGAAATCCCTACATATAAAGCTTTTCCTTGACGAACGATGGAATCTAATGCTCCCATGGTTTCTTCTATTGGTGTATTAGGATCTGGACGGTGCGAGTAGAAAATATCGACATAATCAAGTCCCATCCGTTTTAGACTCTGATCCAGACTAGCTACCAAATATTTTTTTGACCCCCAATCCCCGTAGGGTCCTGGCCACATCGTGTAGCCTGCTTTTGAAGAAATAATCATTTCATCACGATAGGGAGCAAAGTCAGTTTTTAAAATTTTGCCAAGCATTTCTTCTGCTGAACCTGGCGGAGGGCCATAATTATTAGCCAAATCAAAATGAGTAATCCCTAAATCAAACGCCCTTCTAAGCATAGCCCGTCCATTTTCATAGGTATCGACACCGCCAAAGTTGTGCCAAAGTCCTAATGAAACGGCGGGAAGCTTTAGTCCTGAACGGCCGCTGCGATTATATCTCATTGCTTCATAACGATTTCCTGAAGCTTGGTAGACCATATTTGTTTCCTCTTTTCTATATGTATTGTTAAACTATTTATAGTTTAACTTAATAATATCAGAACAGAAGGTAAACATTGCATGGTTTGAGTTATGATTCGATATTTTGATAAAATAATCAGACTAAACTTTTTGAGGAGAGAAAAAATGACAACCAACAAAGAATATATCGGTTATATTGGAACCTACACCAAAGGGGACAGCAAAGGTATCTATTCCTTCACGTTAGATACGAATAAGGCTAGAATAGCAGATATTAAAGTAGCTGCCCAGTTAGAGAATCCTACATACTTAACAATTAGTAAGGACAATCGCTACTTATACTCGGTTGCAAAAAAAGGGGAAGAAGGTGGGGTCGTCGCTTTTTCGATCGAGGGGGATGGCTCACTTACCGAGATCAATAGTCAAATGCTTTCTGGCTCATCACCTTGCCATGTGAGTGTAGACAGCAAAAATTGCTATGCATTCAGCGCAAATTACCATAAGGGGTCCGTCGAATCGTATGTCATTAGCGAGGAGGACGGCTCTATTCAACCTCCAGCCTCTATCATTAAACATGAAGGTTCAGGTCCAGATCCACGACAGGAGAAGCCTCATACCCATTATGCAGGCGTCACCCCTGATGAGAATTATCTGGCCGTAGTTGAATTAGGTATCGATGCACTGATTACTTATGCAATTAATGATGACGGCACACTTTCTAAAGAGAAGCTGCTGCCTTTAAAGGCTGGGAGCGGACCAAGACATTTGGTTTTTCATCCGAATGGCAAATTTGCTTATATTATGACTGAATTTAGTTCTGAAGTCATTGGGTTAACCTATCATAAGGAAGATGGCCATTTTACCGAAAAACAGTATATTTCCACACTTCCAGCCGATTTTCCAGAAAATAATCAAGGCAGTGCGATTCATATTTCATCTGATGGGCGCTTTGTGTACGCGGGGAATCGCGGTCATAACAGTATTGCTGTTTTCCGTGTCGACCAAGAAACAGGTGAGCTTAGCTTGGTTGAACGTACTTCTACTGAAGGAGATTGGCCGAGAGATTTTATGTTTGACCCCACGGAGAAATTTATTGTGGCCTCCAATCAAGAGTCCAGTAATCTTGTACTGTATTCACGGGATGAGGAATCGGGGAGATTAACCCTTATTCAGTCGGATATCATTGTGCCATACCCTGTTTGTGTTAAATTCTTACATGTGTAATAGTGAAGACAGGATAAGTGACGAACTTATCCTGTTTTTTTTAATAAAACAAAGGTAAAAAATTAATAATCGGGCCAATACTAAGTGGGAAGCTTTATATGTAAAGGATGTGTCTTCGTTGGATTTCTTCCATAGCCAAGAAACCCTTAGTTCAATTGAATGGGTATTAAGAACGGTTATCGGGTTTTTCTTTTTGCTGATTGTTGCAAAAGTCATGGGTCGGCGCGCCATTTCCCAATTACGTTTACTTGATTTTATTATGGCATTAGTTGTTGGAAATATCATCGCCCATCCATTGTCAGATGAAAGCCTTGGGATGAAGGGTTCGATGATTTCTACCGTTGTTTTGGTGGTTTTGTATACCGGAGGTTTATTAATCAGCTTAAAATCGAGTCGGGTTGAAAAGTTCCTAGATCCAGCTCCATTTCCACTTATAAAAGAGGGCGAAATCAATTATAAAGGCTTAAAGAAAGCTAGAATTTCTATTGATTATTTACTAGCGGAGTTAAGAAAAGAAAAAGTAGAGGATATAAAGAAAGTAGCTCTAGCATTATGGGAATCTGATGGGAAAATCTCGTTTTTTTTGGATCCAAAATATGAAGCACTGACACCTGCAAGTTATCAAAAGAAAATTGAGCCCTTTGACCTTCCGCAGACAATAATTAAAGAAGGGAGTATAGATTTAAAGGAATTAAAACGAAGCGCCCTCGGAGAAGAGTGGCTAATAAATACGCTAAGAAGCCAACACCACACCGAGGTGGGAAATGTTTTACTGGCAACAATTGATAGAAGTAACAAATTAAATGTTTTTTTGTATAAATAATAGATGCTTACAATATAAGCCACTTCATAGAACTGGTGGCTTTTTATTGGGCAAATATACTTTTCGTTAGTACCAATGAAAGCACTTTTAAGAAATTTCTTTTATATAGAATTTTTGTCATGGATAGACTCGACCTTCCTATATTTTTTCAAATTAGACTTATTTCGATAAGCAGGGAAGAATTTTTTATTTGCTTCTTCACCATAATAATTCTCCCACTTCTTTGCCAAGCGTTAGTATACTAGAGGATTGTGAACTTTCTTCCCAATATAAAATGGGAGACGTCCATTTGGATTGAAGCGATACTTAAAATGATATAATGAGTCCTCCCCAATATGCCCTCCACCCAAATGGAATTTTTCTAGTATTGGAACGTACACCAAGGGGGACAGCAAAGGAATCTATTCCTTTACACTTGATACCAACGAAGGAAGAATAGTTGATATTAATGAGGCAGGCACAGTTAGAAAATCCTACATACTTAACAATTAGTAAGGACAATCGCTACTTATACTCGGTTGCAAAAAAAGGGGTAGAAGGTGGAGTCGTCGCTTTTTCAATCGAGGGGGATGGCTCATTTACATAGATCAATAGTCAAATGCTTTCTGGATCATCACCTTGCCATGTGAGTAGACAGCAAAAATCGCTATGCATTCAGCGCAAATTACCATGCGGGATCCGTCGAATCGTATGTCATTAGCGAGGAGGATGGCCCTATTCAACCTCCAGCCTCTATCATTAAACATGAAGGTTCAGGTCCAGATCCAAGACAGGAGAAGCCTCATACCCATTATGCAGGCGTCACCCCTGATGAGAATTATCTGGCCGTATTTGAATTGGGTATTGATGCACTAATTACCTATGCTGTAAATAGTGACGGAACTCTTTCAAAAGCGAATCTTCTTCCTTTAAAAGCTGGGAGCGGACCTAGGCACATGGTTTTCCATCCTAATGGCAAATATGCATATGTCATGACTGAATTTAGTTCTGAGGTCATTGTGTTAACCTATTATAAGGAAGATGGACATTTTACAGAAAAACAATATATATCCACACTTCCCGCTGATTTTTCGGAAAATAATCAAGGCAGTGCGATTCATATTTCTTCAGATGGACGTTTTGTTTATGCGGGTAATCGAGGACACAACAGCATTGCTGTTTTTAGTGTTGATGTAGAAACTGGAGAGCTTAGCTTTGTTGAGCACACATCTACTGAAGGAGATTGGCCAAGGGATTTTATGTTTGACCCAACGGAAAAATTTATTGTGGCATCGAACCAAGAGTCCAGCAATCTTGTCTTGTTTTCGAGGAATAAAGACGCAGGAAAACTCACCTTAATTCAAGCTGATATTGATGTTCCACATCCCGTTTGCATCAAATTTTTACATGTGTAATATCAAGACAGGATAAGTGATGTGCTTATCCTGTTTTTGTTTTTTTATAAAACGAATGTAACAAATTAATAATCCGAGACAATACTAAGTTGGATGCTTTTTATGTAAAGGATGTGTCTACATTGGATTTTTTTCATAGCCAAGAAACACTTAGTTCGTTTGAGTGGATTGCAAGAGCTGTTATTGCCTTTTTCTTTATGCTCATTATCGCAAAAATCATGGGTCAACGTGCCATTTCACAGTTACGGTTATTGGATTTTGTAATCACTTTAGTCTTAGGAAATATCATTGCACATCCCTTATCAGATGAACACCTTGGGATAAAAGGTTCGATGATTACAACCATTGTATTGGTAGTCTTGTATTCGGGGGGGGGGTATTTATCAGCTTAAAATCGACACTCATCGGAAAGTTTCTTGATCCAACCCCCTTTCCACTAATCAAAGAAGGTGAAATCATTTATAAGGGACTAAAGAAAGCTAGAATATCCATTGATCATTTATTAGCGGAGTTGAGAAAGGAAAAAATCGAGGATGTAAAAAAAGTAGCGTTGGCATTGTGGGAGTCCGATGGGCAAGTGTCTATATTTTTGGATCCTCAGTATGAGGCGGTTACCCCGTCAACCTATCAGATGAAAACAGAACCCTTTGATCTCCCAAGAACCATAATTAAAGAAGGTACGATTGATGCAAAAGTGTTAGAGGAATTAAACAAGGAGGAAGGGTGGCTCATAAATACACTTAAGAACTACCATCAAACTGAGTTAAAAGATGTTTTACTAGCTACGTTTGATTGTAAAAACAACTTGAAGATTTTCCTATATAAATAAATGAAACTAAATTACTTCATTTTTCTTCACTTTTTCCGCTTTGCCTTACCACTGTTAAGGACTAGCTGAAACAATAATCAGCAGTAAGCAACAGTCTGGGACAACTGGCTTTTAATGTGGTTAAAGGGAAAGTATACTTAATATATTAGTAAATTGGCCATTAAGACCTAAATATTCAGCCCCTAATGTTTGAATGAAAATGATTCTAGCTAAAAAACTAACGAATAAACTGATAAGTTGGCCGCCAACAGCATAACTGGTCGTGTCCCATTTGTATTCAGGATTGATAGATTTAGGATTTTTAAATCAATCGCAGTATTAGTTCATTTATAATACAACTTGCTTATTTTTATTTTCAATAACTCGGCATGGTACTCCTACAGCAGTACAATTATTAGGCAAATTCTTAAGTACTACAGAGTTTGCTCCGACCATAACATCATTGCCAATAGTTATCTCACCAACTACAACTGATCCAGCGTACAGTGTTACATTGTTTCCGATTTTCGGTATGACTTTGCTAAAATTATTTTCTCCAACTGTAACATTCTGAAATACTCGAAGGCATGTACCTGCGGTAATTGCACCAATAACGACCCCGACAGTATGATACATAAAGAAATCACTACCGATATCAGCTGCCGGTGAGATGTCACAAGAATGTAACAATATATTGAGATACCAAAAAAATTTAGACAATACCTTTAGCTTATGTTGATAACACCATGAACTTAATCTAAAAATAAATACAGCTCTTGAACTACTACCAATTAACAAACGACCTATTAAATTAAGTTTGTTAACTCCCTTAAAATCTTGAAAAATGTACATTAGAATAACACCCCACCTCTATTCGGATTCTTCTTCCATGATCATGATCTCTTCCCAGAGATGTTCCTAGTCCTGTAACCGATTCTTATTCACAAAAAGCCCTGATATTAGCCAAAAATAAGGAGCCACGGAAACGACGCTAATATTAAAAAATGCCTGTACTAGATATCCAATAATAGCCGCTAGCAGGCCAATGGAGAACAACTGCTGGTCAATATCCAATTGTTTTACTTGACTAATCCCTCTAAACACGATGATTGACAAGATAAATAAGTATATTAATAATGCCGGCACCCCCATTGTAAAGGCTATTTGTAAATAATCATTGTTTTCATCATAAATTTCCCCTGTATCTAAATAGTTTTTTATTATTTTTGAATCTTGTGAATAAAAAACTTGTTCAAAAGTATTCGGACCATTTCCAAGCCATAAGTGGTTTGAAATAAGTGGTAAAGAAATTTGCCAAATATCCCAACGGGAAGCACCTACAGAACTGGCATCTTTATTGGTTAGGATTTTATGAACATCATTCGCAATCGTTAAAGCTCGAGAAAAGTACCCCTGGTCAGAAAATAGATTAGAGATAATAAAGATTAAACAAGCTGAAATTATAACAAAGATTAATTTCTTCCAAATCTCCCTCCTATTCCAGGCGACCCAAACTAATATAATAGTTATACTTATAACTATTCCCAGCCAAGCACTCCTTGTCTGTGACTCAATTAAAGAGAGAAACTGAAAACATAAAATAAAAAAAGAAAGAACTTTCCATTTCCTCTCTTGCGATAAGAAATAGTTTGTAATGGTCAAAGGAATGACCATTACCAAATAGGAACCAAAATAGTCCGGATTATCAAAAAAAGAATAAGTCCTTTGACCAAATAGTAACTTATAAACTGAATCCTGAGGCAAAACACTTAGATGATAATACTGAATTACACTATAAAAAGAAGCAAAGAATGAACTTATGATAATAACTTTGTTAAGCCTTTCTAAATGCACTGAATTTAATCGAGAAGCCAAACTAAATAATACTATATAGGACAGCATGATAAGCAATCCTTGGTGCTCTGTCCCCTCCCCAACCCAAGATATTTTGATGGAATGAAGCGTTGAGAAAAAGAGCAGGCATAAAAAAACAACCATAAGTGCTTCCAGTTTTCCTAATTTCCAAATCAACTTATTTTTCCCCAACCAAGCTCTTAAAAGGTGAAAAAGGCTAAGAAGAAAAATCCATCCTATGAAATAATAGGCTTTTGCATTCGCATAATAATAAGATTCTCCCCAGGGATAAATGAGAAATACATATATACCAAAAAAGTAATAAAATAAAGAATTGTACACTTTTTCAATTGAGTAGACCATAAAATAACCTCAAGACTTTAATATTGTTGAACATGCTAATAACTTCTTAAATTTATAAAGATTTAATCCTTTAGAGGAAAAATTCAACTTACGGCAATTTTCTCTTGATTCAAAAACATCCATTAAGGAAAAGTAAGACACAAACTCTTGTCCGAGCACCTATAATTTGTATAAACCTGGTAACACGTTTATCTCCCCCTTAACAATTCCTTAGGAACCTACCAGTGTCCTTGAACCCAACTTTACTTTATTTGTGAAATACTTAATAACATTTTTATCAATGGTTTCGTCAAATTTTCTTGCAAAAAATTGATTTGAGTCCTCAATAAAACTAATATCTTTGGTTGTTAAGCACACCGGAGAATTTTTTTCACTTAACTTCTCTCCCATTCTCAAATACACGAGGTTATTTGAAACCACCTTTGACTGAAAATGCGAGTTCATTATAATTGTGTGAAAAAACCATTCATCAGGAATTAATGCGTTTTCAAAATATTTATGGTACCATTCATTTTCATTTAGGAAGTCAATGATATACGCGGCTACATCTAGTGGTATGCTAAACCATTGAGAACCACAATAAAACTTAAAATCTTCCGGCCAATATTTCGTGTTAGGAAATAAATTGATTCCTTTTCCGTACAAGTGATGTAAAGTTAGTCGATAAATTCTATAAAAATGTATATTGTTGTACCTTCTTACTGTTCCTTTTGGCCAATTAATCTTCATCGCACCTAAATTTTTATTTGAAATATCTCTATTATCCAAAAATACACTATTACTATTTTCATCTAAAAATTCTTTGAATCCCTCCTTGACTAATAAATCTTGACCGCTTCTTAAACAAATAAAGTCATAAGATTTTTGGGAAGCTAACACTTCTTTTAAAAGTAGGATAGTTGTATTAACTTGACTGATGTCACCCCATTCACAATTAATACTATTATCAAGTATCTTTACATTTGGACTTTTCACTATTTTGTTATACATGTATTTATAACTCTTTTGATCTATGTGTACATAAACATCGGCAAGCTTTTCATGTATCAATTGGTTTATAAATAAGTTAACTTGTTCCGGGTTCTTATGAACTTGTAAAATAAATGCTGTACTTGGAACTGAATTCATTTTCTATTCTCCTTTAAACCAATTATTTTTTATAATAAATTTAGTAAAAACGAATCATTAATTATTGAAAATTCAATCAACTTATGTCTGTTTATCCTCAATGATTCCAGGATTCAGGTTCTGTTAACCGAAACCTTTTACAGGCATATTCATGTACTTTAAAGAGAGGTGCGACTCCCAATCACACTAAGAGGCCGGCCTTTAATATGGCTAGCCTTAATTAATGGTTATAATTTGAATAGTACTGTAAGTTTTATCATTAACAACCAAGTTTCGAATTGGTCTGCTTGAATAAATCGTTCGATTTTTTAATTGATTGAACTGATTTCCTTGAAATACTAAATCTTTAATACTAGAGTCTTTATAAAAATCAGTTGACAAAAC
This sequence comes from Neobacillus drentensis NBRC 102427, assembly GCF_001591445.1. Classification (GTDB taxonomy): domain Bacteria; phylum Bacillota; class Bacilli; order Bacillales; family Cytobacillaceae; genus Neobacillus; species Neobacillus drentensis. The sequence continues at coordinate 39,884 of NZ_BCUX01000027.1, forward strand.
TTTATCAAAATTGGAAAAGGTATTATTGATAAATAGTGTATTTTGGATTGATGCACCAATTGCCCAAAAAAAGATCGCATCACTATTTCCTTTTCCAATAAAGGTATTCCCCTTTATTAGTGTATCTGTTGATTCAGTCTGAATCGCAATTGCTCTGTTATCGGAGGAAACTTTATTATTGTATATTTTGGTTCCAACTGATTTTCCATAATCACCTTCGACTAATATCCCATTTATCGTTTTTAAATTATTTTTGTAAAGTTGCAAATTATCATTTTGAAACCAAATATTTAAATCTTTAGTGGTAATGTCATTATTATAAATTTTTGCATCGACTGTACAATTAATCGGAATTCTTGAATTCTTCCCCATAACTGTATTGTTATAGAATTCAATTCCATGAAACCTTCCACTATCTCGCCCTCCTGTAATAATAATAGAATAATTTTCAGTTGCACTCGTAACAAATGTATTATTATAAATTTTTGAGTTATAAAGCTGAACTTCTTCAAAAGGCTCAAAGTGTAATGTTGGTCTTCCAATGTCCGATTTACTGAAATTGTTGAATATTTCGATATTGTTTACCTGTTCAATAACTATATTTGAACGATGATTGTTAATTAAAATATTATTGGAAAGAGTTACATTATTGCTAGCCTTTTTAGACCCCGTAACAGAAATGCCATCTCCAACCGCATTTTGCATGCTGCAATTATCAATTACCACATTATTGCTGTCCCAAATAAAAACGGCATGCATATGTTCGATACCTTTTTTATGTTTTTCATAATTTCCGTCAAACGTAATATTTTGGACTTTTACATTTTTTACATCATTGATATTTAAAAGTCTGGTTTGTTCTTGATCATTTGCATTGTCTGTAAGTTTTAATGTCACAAGTTCTCGATTTTCACCAATTAATTTCACATTTGACTTCAAATAAAACGAATTTAATATATAAGTTCCGGCAGGAATATAAACATTCCCCCCACCATTTATACTTGCCTGGTCTATAGCCGATTGAAACGCATTGGTATCGTCTGTATAGCCATTTCCAGCAGCCCCAAAATCCTTAACATTTATTCGGTCGTTTACTGGAGGGGAACTTGGGGTTCCCGGTTTTAATTTCCATTCGGTAATAGTGGTCAATAACACAAGAAAAACAGCAAGTAATAAAATGGAGCTTTTTTTCAAATTATTCCTCCTTTGTGTAATTTAAGGAAAACAATTTACATTCGAAAGGAAATTCTCACTTACCTTGGTTTCGTTTTTTCATTCCTAGGACATGTCACAAATAATACTTTTTTTAACTCATAGCCTACTATTTAGAAATACCACTATGCAATTTAATTCGTTGTTTATCGATCATCCTGTAAGCTAATACACCTAAGAAAAACCAAAACATTCTGGCATTATTTAAGGATATGGCAATTGACCCAATCAACATAATAATTAAAATATCCCTTAATATAAGATTGGTCTCATTCTTGATTTTTTTGCTAAAGGTAACTTTTAACAAAATGGCAGCTAAATACAAGAAAAGGATTGTTGCAAATAACCCGCCCCATTCAGAGTAGACCTGAATATACGTATTATGAGCAACCGATTCAATTCCTGAAACTTTATTAGAGACTACGGGATACATCCCGACACCGACTCCAAACAGGGGAGAAGAACTAATAAGGTGCATCCCTGTCAACCATATAGGAAGTCTGCCTGAACCATTACCATTTATGGCTGCATCAAAATTGGTGAACAAAAGGGAAATTCGTTGAAATTGTACGTATTTGTCCAAATTAAAAGTCAAATTTGATTGAATTAATTGTAAGGTACCACCTAATAACAAAATAATTATTATGGCAGAAAATCCAAATAAAATTGTCTTAACTCTCATTTTGTTTTTTAATATCCCGCCTAAAACAAATAGCATTGTATACATTATTAATGTGATGAACCCTGTTTTGGATCCTGATAGTAAAATACTGAGCATCATGAGGCAGTAAATGATTACCTTGGCCTTCAGCGAAATATTTTTGTTCCGTAAAAAAAAAGGCAATGCGCTGATTTGAATGATTGCAAAATAGTTGGGATCATTCATTAAACCGTTATAACGATCTGCTCCAAAATTATAGATTTGAAGCAGAAATTTCATCCCCAGGATGTTTATGAAAATCCCTATTATCCCTACGAATAGAGCAGTATAGGAATACCACTTCATAGATAAGCGGACCATTTTTTCCTGCGTAAAATTATACCCCGCAAACAGATACATAAATACTGCTGCCAGCTTTACATATTCTTTCATTACTAAATTTATATCAAAAGCCACTCCAAATTTATACGGGGTATAGAAAACAGCAGTTGCAACAATCACTACAGACAATAACAAAAAATACACGAAGTGAAAACCAGGAACTTTGATCCCTTTACAAGCCACGAAAAAGAGCAGAAAGGGAATGATTAAATCACTTAATGAAAAATTGATTCCTCCAAATATACTTGTTTGATTTAAAAAAAAGGAAAATAAAACCACTAGATAAAAATAGAGGTTCCTTTCCATTTCCATATTTTGAACAGCTGTCAGACTATAGATATTCCTCAACCTCCCCTCATATATAAGATTCTCGGGTACTTTCCCTTCTTCATACTTTACATTTCTTCGGTTTTAACGACTCTTCTTGAGAGAACCACCTTGCTTCTATGGAACACGTTTCTGTAAATTTTAGGGTCAACAATGATATTGCCGCCAAGAATGACAATTAAATTCCAAATGGATAGTGTAACGGCATATATAACCCATTCATAAGCATTTTTCGGATTTATTGTTATCAGCCATTGAACAGGAAGCACAGCTGCTATTGATAAAACCAAATTGATGCCCAATTTATAAATTGTAGGTTTTAATGAACTATTCAATATTTTTCTGGAAGCATAAAAAATAATATCCGCTGTCCGATAAATGGAAGAACAGAAAGCACCTATCAGTACCCCTACAGTCCCAAATTTACTGATAAAAATAAATGATGTCACAAGGTTTATAATGCTCTCGGCAATTGCACCATTTCTTGTTTCCTTAAAATGACCGGCGGAATTAATAAGAGTATAGGCCGGAGCTCTGATATTCATGATCACTCCCACAACAATAAACAATATCGCCAAATTCGGCCGTACATAGTTGACATCTGTCACATCTTTAGTATAAATTCCTATAAAAGGAATGATAAGCAAGAAAGTCGTTGTAAAGACCCAGGTAATAAATGCATAAAATATTGATTCATAAATAGTAAAAACCTCAATTACCCTTTGTTTTTCACCCCTAACCAGCAAATCTCCCAACCCCGCCAAAAATGCGCTGGAAAAGGAAGTGACCAGTAAAACAATTGCAGAAAACACCATATTATAGGTTGTAAATACACTGACTTCCTTAAGTCCCAAAAAGATTGTAATTAGAATAATCGGGGTATTTAACACAATAACACCGGCAATTTGCTGGATAAAAACATCCTTTCTTTGTGCAAATGCCGAAGTATCGGGCTTTTCTTTAAAACTAACGTACGTATAATTTTTTTTGACATATGCATATATTATAAAGGCCCTCGATGCAAACATTAAGGTTGCAATACCATTTACAAGAAGGATATTGTATCCAAACTTAATTAAAACTACATAGGATATCAAATTAATTAGCAGACTAATAATTTGGATATTTGTAAATACATAAAACCTTTGGTCAGCTGTTAGCAATACTCTATATTTGCCGATAATAAAGAAATCCAAAAAATTGCTGCTGCCCAATATCAGAACCAGGAAAAATGAAACTTTAAAGCTGACTTGATGCGCAATGAAAAAAGGGTAAATAAATGCGAGCAGTGTGATTAAACTTAAAAATATATATCCGGCACGAATGTAAAATATTTTTGTCGAGGAAAGAATTCGATTGACAGTCGCTTTATCGTTTGATGCTAATGGCTTTAACAAAGCAGTTACCGACGAAAGGCCAATTCCTGCCTCAACTATATTAAAAAAATTAAGAAATTGCCTGATTGATAAAATTAGACCGTTCATTACCGATCCATAAATGGTCATGAACAGCCATGGCAAAACCAGCCAAATTAGCGTATAAACCAGTTGGTAAGACAGATTGGAAATCATAATATAAAAAGCTTTTTTTGTTCTCATGAAAAGTGTGCCGCCTTTATTTTATTTAGCCGCCAGATAAATTCAAATTTCAGCTATCATTTTTTTATGAGAATAATGGACTAAAAGATACCCAAAATCCTTTTTCTTACGGGAACAGGTTCCTGTCTGTAAATATTTTGGCCGTTTATGAGCAATTCAGCATTTTCATTGAAATAAAAGGTGCGGTTAATACCAAATTTTTTTGTGACCCTTTCATAAGCCTCCTGAAGGGAGAAACCTCTTAAATCAGTGTTATGGGCATCTGATGCAATAAAATGTGCCAAATTATGCTCAATAATTTTTTCAGAAAATGATTTAATCCTTTTCCCATAATGACCGAGAATACTACCAGAGGTAAGCTGTGTCAACGCGCCTTCCTGTACCAGTTCAAAAAGGAGATGAATATCCGCGCTCAATGCCCTATTCCTTTCCGGGTGGACAATAATCGGTGTAATCCCTTTTAATAACAGTTCATAAACCACCTCACGGGCGTATGTCGGAACTTCACCAGAAGGAAGTTCTAATAGCAAGTATTGCCCCTTATCACCAAGTGTAAGGACATCATCCATCTCAATTGAAATAAAAATTTCCCGATGCAGCCTTAACTCTTGACCCGGATAGACCGTAAGTGGAATATTTTCCTTTTGCAATAGCTTATTGATTTCGAGTATACGATTTAATATTTTCTTTTTTGAATTTTCATATTGTCCATTTAAATGGTGTGGAGTTGCAAATAAATCGGTTATTCCATTTCCTACTGCAGCATTCGCCATGCCTAAACAATCATTTATATTTCTGGGACCGTCATCGATTTGCGGAAGAATATGACAATGAATATCAATCATATGAATCAAGCCACCTTTAATAATTGTGAGAATTGCAAAAGATTTCTTACAAAAAGAAATATCTGTTAAGCTTCATTTAACCGTAATGACCAAAGTAATCATTTTTCTTTGAAACCACCCCATTCACAACGGCGCCAAGTATCAGAGTATTAGTCTTTTCTAATAATTCCTTCGCCACGATCAACCTGTCCCTTCTAGTCTTGCCGCAGGCAACAACCATGACGACTCCATCACTTTTACTTGCGATAATTTGCGAATCTGTTACCAAAAGTATTGGCGGAGTGTCAAAAATAATATAATCATATGTTTGTTTTAGCTCATCCATAACCTGTTCCATAGCTTTTGAATCTAATAGATCTGAGGGGTTGGGAGGGATGGGTCCGCATGTTAAAACGTTCAAATTTGCTATACTTGTCTTCGAAATTGCTTGTTCCAAGTAAATGTCCTTGTAAGTACACTTGTCATCCCATATTTATTTTTCTCCTGATGAGACAACTGTTTCACTCCCCATTGCAGGTTTAATTGATCTTCCTTTCACCTTTTTATGAACCATTGACATTTTTTGAACTGACCCTAGAACTGGCAGTCCCAAATCAGCAACATCCTGATCATCCTTTATGGTATTGTCCCAGAATTCCAAAAGAAGTGCGGTCCCTAATCCCGATATGAGACCTAATGCGATGGCAACTAAGATATTTAACAGCGGCTTCGGTTTTACAGGGGCAGGAATCTTCTTTAGTTCTGCTTTAGCAAGAATACTCACATTATCGACGTTCATAATGCCTTTGATCTCCTGTTGAAATGTTTCAGACAACGTATTTGCAATTTGAGTAGCTAAACTTGCATTCTCATTTTCTACATTCAAAGTAAAGACTTGTGAATTCGTTTGATTGGTAATGGAAATATCTTTATTCAATTCCTCGAAACTTTGTGTGAGGTTAAGCTTATTAATGACTTTTTCCAGAATAACCGGACTTTTCATAATATCGCTATACGTATTAATTAAATTTACATTACTTTGCAATTGAGTAAGATCAAGTTGTTTGTCCGCATTTTTTTGATTAACTAGAATTTGCGTGGATACCTGATAAACAGGTTTCAATACTAAATAAGATACAGCACCGCCTATTAATGCTGCCGCCAATGTTAAGAGCACAATAAACTTCCAGCGTTTCTTCAAGGTCTTGAAAATATCCATTAAACTCACTGTACTATCCATATTGTCCTCCAATTTATTTGTTTCAAAACAGACCATAATGGAACCCGCCGATCTATAGAATTTCATTTATGTTCCGTTTTTGTTTTTTCCATTTAATAAATACAATCAATGTTTTTTACAGGTCAATCTCGCTACAGGTTTTTAACCATGAAGCCTTATATTACCTGGTTTAACACAATATATTTCTTCTATTTCCTTTATTACCTGATCTATGGAATATTTTTTTACCTTCTTTAGAGACTCATCTCCAAACCGGTTCCTCCTTTCATTGGAATAGAATAAATCCCCAACTGCTTTTGTAAAGCCCTCCACATCATTACACCCTACTATATACCCATTTTCTCCATGTGTTACGAGATCTCGATTACCCCTGCAGTCAGTTACTACCAAAGGACGGCCTGCAGCCATAGCTTCCATTATATTTACTGGAAGCCCTTCTCTTCTAGATGAAGAAACAACCAAATCAACTAAATTTAATAGTTCCGGAATATCCTTTCTAAATCCCAGGAACTTTACTTCATTATCTAAATTTAATGTTTTCACTAAACTTTTGTATTGATATTCTTTTTCTCCACTGCCAGCCAATAATAATTTAATAGTTGGAATTTCCTGTTTTAGCATACAAACTGCTTTTATTAATAAATCTTGATGCTTATTTTCATTTAATTCTGCTGTATAAAGTAATAAAAAGTCATCTTCTTTAAATTCATATTTTTTACGCAATTCCTTCCTATCCTTAGATGACATAGGAGCAAATTTTTCTAAATTTACTCCTACGCCCTGGATTCTATAGATTTTTCCACCTTTTTTTAGTCTGAATTTTTGTGCAGAAAGATAATCTTCATTGTTTATTGTAATGATCACATCAGTCCATCGGGCAGCAAGTTTTTCCATAGAAAAGTATAAAAGCCAATTTTTCCATGGTGCACCTTTAAAAAAATGAAATCCGTGAGCTGTATAATAAACCTTCGTATCAGGAATCTTTTTACAGGCCAATCTTGTTATAAAGGATGCAACTGGGGTATGTACATGGACGATATCATATTTCCCAGTTTTAATAATTTCCATTATTTTTTTGAACGCCAATATATTTAATCCACTAAAAGGAGTCCTCTGAAATTCTACATTTAAAATATGACAGCCCATACTAGCTAACATCTCACTAGGTTTATCTTTAATATTAAAAGCAACGTCAACACTATTTCCTTGTTCAACCAACATTTTGATATGTGGAATTAAAAATGCATTTATCGTATTTGAGACCGTTGTAACATACAATATTTTCATTCCATCACACTTTTCCTTTCCTAGAAATTCCTATTAGAAAATGCCTATGCTCTACATTCTGTAAGATTGCCTCAATCAAAATCTTTGATTAATAGGGCATCTAACCCCCCCCTCACATCACTCTCTCGACGACAAGCGTCTAAGGTTCATAACAACCCACAGAATGACCGAGTGCCTCTATTGATATTGGTAGGGAGACATCACCATATTTTTAAAATTGTTTTATATAAGCAATTCCAAATTCGCCATTAAGAACAATTTGATTAAAAAGAAAAAAAGTTACGAAAGCTTAACACCCTGACAACACTTTTATTCATTAATATGAATATTCAGAAAAATAAAAATTGATTTATCTATATCGTTTAGTAAATTTATAACAGCACCACAACTGCAGCAGCCGTTGTTTTATTATGGGAAATTGAAACTTTATATTTTTCAATATTCATTTTCTTTGAATATTCAAGAGATCTATTGTGAAGAATCATAAAAGGCATTCCATTTTCATTATTTAAAATTTCAATATCATTTGGATGAATAAATTCATTAAATCCGCTTCCGAGTGCCTTTACCGCAGCTTCTTTTGCTGCAAATTTACCAGCTAGACTTTCTATTTTCCTTTTTGCTCCAAGCTTATTTGCAACATCCAACTCATTTTTAGTGAAAATATTCAATAGAGATTTTTCATAATCAAGAAGCTTAGAAATTCTATTTATTTCAATAATATCAATGCCAATATACATAGAAAATTTCCCCAATCCAATTTAAGCAAATCTAATATTCAATGATATAGCAGAAGTCTAAATTCCCTAGTTCGATCATCATTGAACTCCATGTCAACCCTGCACCAAAACCAGCTAGGCATATCTTATATGATCTATATTGCAACTGCTCCCCAAGATTGAATGTAATGGTTGTTGGAATTGTCACACTACTTGAGTTCCCGAAATTAGTAACAACATTATTTGGCATTTTCTCATAGGAAATTTCCATACTATCCGCTAACTTTTCAAGCATAAACCTATTAGGTTGATGAAACATAAAATAATCGACATCGTCCTTGTTAACTTTACTCATTTCAAATAAATCACTTACCATTGGTGGAACTTCTGTTTGAACAAAATTAAATACACTTGTTCCATCCATTATTAAATCATTCTTACTCCTAAGGTTGCTATCACCTGGGTCTTCCAATTCACTAGTTTCCGGTGTAGAAGGCATCCTTAATCCTCCAGCGGGGATAATTAAAGAATTGGCTTTGCTCCCGTCCATTTTAATGTTGCAGTATATAGGAACGTTTTGAACTCCTCTTTCAACAATCGTCACAGAAGCTGCATCACCCACGAGCGGATAACTATTGCGGTCCTTTGATGACGTCTTTCTGCTCAATACATCGGCATTTAATAACACTACTTTTTTAATGGAGTCTTGATCTAAAAGCATAAAAGCCTGAATCAAGCCCAATAAATATCCTGCACATCCTTGATTAATGTCCATACAAATCATGTCTTGTTTTAAACCAAGCCTCCCTTGGATTATGTTACTGGTAGGAGGTATGAAATGATCGGGAGTCTGTGTTACTAGTATTAAAGCGTCTATTTCGTCTTTCTTTAAAAGATTTGATTCAATTAAATGTTCCAAGCCAAAAGCGCATAAATCTGAAACACATGTCTCTTCGTCGACGATTCGATGCTTATTATATCCCATAATTTTTTTCAATCTTAAGGATTTTTCAATAGGAAAGTTATAATTAGACGCTTCATCATCAAACTTTACTTCATTTTTGGGGAGAACTGTCAATATACCTGTTATTTTTTTATTTTGGAAAGTTAGGTTCATAGAGTACCACCACCTTTTAATATAAGTTTGTTGATAGATTCGATATCTTCAAAGTTCTCAGGAATTATATCAGTTCCATTTATTGATATGTGGAAATATTCATCCAGCATTGAAACAAGCGTAATGATATCCAGTGAATCCAGGAAACCATTTTGAATGAAATTGCTGGAATTTCGAAAGTCAAATTCAGGTCGAATCTCTTCTAACATTCTTAAAACCTTTTCCATTTTAATCTCCTTTTATAAATATAGAAACATCAATGTTATCCCTCAACTATGACTTGACCCATCGACAACTTTGCAAAAGTAATCATTTCCTGCATTTCGATTACCTTTGTGCAATAGGAAATCCTTTGTTCATGTAAGTCTCTTTCAAAAAAACCCGATCAATTTTTCCATTTGGATTTAAGGGTAATTTATCTAATTGGATAATTGTGGTTGGTATCATATATTTTGGAACCAAATTCACCAATTGTCTTCTAATATTAGAAACAGTTAAATTATTTTCTGATTCATGTACTAAAACAATTTCCTTTTTTTCAAGATCATATAAAGCACACGCATTAAAAATGGAGTCCAGGCTTAAAGCTGCCATTTCTATTTCCCCAAGTTCAATCCTGTAACCCATATGTTTAATTTGTGTATCTTTTCTTCCAACATAAATGATTTCTTCTTTTTCATTTATATAGACTAAGTCACCGGTTTTATATATTTTTTCCTGATAGTTGCTATTTAAGGGGTTTTGGATAAAGCTTGCATTCGTTTTTACCGGGTCATTCCAATAGCCCAAGGCTAATGAACTGCCTTTTACACATAGCTCACCAATTTCAGTAACCCCAGCCTCTTTGTTATCATTATTTAGAATAATGATATTACTGTTACGGCACGGCTTGCCTATTGGTAATGGTTCATTATCATCAAAGTCGCGGTTAACTATATAATAGGTGCAATCAACAGTAATTTCAGTGGGGCCATATAAATTAGCATATAGGGCACCAGGTAAATTTCTTCTCCAATAATTAAGCTGCTTGGTAGGCATTACTTCCCCAGCGAATAGTATTTTGGTTAAGCTGCAATCCAGCGTTTGACTTAAAATATCAAAATTTGCTACATTAATTAAGATAGAAGGAACCCAAAATATGAAATTAATATTTAGTTCGTTAATGTATTTCATTAATTTTATTGGAAATGCAAAATACTGTTCCGGAATGACTACTAAAGTACAACCGGCAGCTATGGAAAGATAAATATCCAGAGTTGAATTATCAAAATAAAAAGGTGCCTGATTACCAATAATCGTTTTCTCGTCAATATTAAAAGTTGTCTTTGCCCATTCAATATAATCGATAACACCTCTATGTGAAATGACAACGCCTTTCGGGACTCCCGTTGACCCAGAGGTATAAATTGTGTAAATTGGATCTGTATCGATCATATTAATTGATATATGATCTTCAAAAAACTCAACAAAGTTATCCGGTTCCTTATCTATATCCTCAACTTGTATCATTAGATGTTCAGGTACACCATAAGAAAGCAAAATACTTTTATAATGTTTATTTGTAACAATGATTGATGGGTTAAGATTAGATAATATTGCATTTATTCTTGTTTCAGGGGATTTCACATCCATAGGTACATAAAAGTTCCTGCTGTAGAGCGCACCCATAAAGGAAACAATGGCTTCCAATCCTTTTGGCAAAAAAACCCCAATTGGTTGATTACGTTTTTTGGTTTTAGTTTCTATAATAAATCCTAACCATTTTGATTTTAAATCCAATTCATGAAACGTGATACTTCTTTCCCCATCAATGATTGCTGGCTTATTAGGATATTTAATAACTGTCTCTCTTAAATACTCTAATGCATTGATTTTCAAATTAAATTTCTCCTCTTACAAATTAATCTTTCTATTTGCGAATAATCCTAAAATCCTAAAGAAGTCAAAAATAATTTTTATAAGGGTACACTATCTCAGATATCAGAACCAGCCTATTAGCACCATTTGAAAGTGGACCGATGGCCATAATTCGGTGAAGAGAAATAAAAATATTATTAAATATTCATGATTATTTTAAACTTTTAAACCGTCTTCCACTAAATCAATAATATCTCCTAGTTTTTGACAGTTTCTAAGGAATTCTTGGTCTATACTTTTTCCAAAATCCTCTTTAATTAGAGCAAAAATCTCCAATCTGCCCAAAGAATCCCAGCCATCCAATTCATCTAAAATAGTATCAGTTGTTAATACCGTTTCCTCCTCATATAATGCTTCAGCAATTTTTTGAATAAAGTCCTCTTTCCTCATTTTGACCTTCCCTTCTAATTTTAAATTCTTAAAAAACCTTAACGGCTGGATTGCCAAATACTGTTGTATTATTTTTTACCTTACGTGTTACTATACTTCCTGCACCTACTATTGCATTGGTTTGTATATGAATATTTGGCAAAACGGCTGCACTTCCACCAAGAAAAACAGAGTCTTCTATACTAGCGTTGCCCATTACGTTACAGTGGTCACAAATAGTGCAGCCGCTGCCTACTTTTGCATCATGACCTATAATTGAGTAGCTCATTAATGTAACAAAATTACCAATAGTTGCATTGACAGAAATAATTGAATAAGGGGCTAATATAACACCTGTCCCTAAAACAGCATTTTCTGCAACTACTGCTGTAGGATGAATTAAATTTGTGAATTTAGCACCTTTTTTTAAAAGTTGATTACAAATACGAAGTTTATCCTTGGGGTTCCCAATCGCACATAATAAATAATCATCTTTTTGGGGCTTATATTCCTCAATTGAGGATACGACCTTATTATCAATACTTAATCCATTAAGAGCATCTGGATTATCATCAATAAAACCTACTTCTTTCCATAAAATAATTTCTTTTTGTATTTGCTTAGCCCAATATAATACTTCTTTTCCATAACCTCCGGCACCAACGATCAATAATCTTTTCATATTTGCAACTTCTCCTTACAAAAAGTTTATTCGTATATCCTCTTTGAACTAAACCTATTAATGCTCTTTTTTATGGATAAGTTCATAATTTTTCTTTATAAAGAAGTACTCAATTTAAGATACATAAAATTTACAATATATATAAACTTATTATTAATACGGTTGTTATCGTTTTCACAAAAGTAGAAAATATTTTTTAAAATCTGTTAGAGTTCATCCATTAATGCCTGGCTTGAACAATGCCAGCTGTTTTCGGCTTGCATCGATAGGCCGGAAAGAAATTATTTTGTGTCTTTTGACCATAATATTCCTCCCATTTCTCTACTAAAAACTTATACTTCAAAGGGTCGTGTACTTTTCTACCGATATAAAAATTAAGGAGTCCGCTAGGATTGAAGCGGTGCTTGAATTGAAATAGAGAGTCCCTTCCTACATGTCCTCCACCTAAATGAAATGTATGGCATCCGATTTGTTTTCCCCAGAGTGCTATGTTATGGAATTGATAAATGTTTGTTCCGAGGTGTAAGAACTCTTTTTTTGAACATCCTAAATGATAATGTAAGTAGCCACCCTCATACATACATAATGCTGCTGAAATCATTTTCCCTTCATAAAAAACTGCACCAATCATTGAATTTTTCCACAGGCCAATAAGCAGGTCTCTTATATATTCTTCTGAAAAATAATAGTAAGACGAGGCCTTCAATTTATCCATAGTTTCTTTATACAATGTAAAAAATTCAGAGATATGTTCGATAGCATTTTCTTTTTCCAATATTTTAAATTCTAAATTGTTCTTTATTGCTTTATTTAGGTTTCGCTTATGGTTTATGTGGTAATTGTTAATAAGCTCTTCTCTATCTAGTGTTAAATCAATATATACTGTTTCTCTATCATTTATAATATCGAGAAATTTAATTATATATTTGTGATTCATTAAAAGTGGATTAAACCTGATAAACTCACTAATAATATTCTCCTTATTACAGTATTCATCAAATGCTTCCCGAAATCCCTGCAGCACTTCATCATTTGCATCGTCATAAAGCGGGCCTCCAAATCCATAAGGCGTGATTATATCATAAAATTCTTCATTGGAGTTTTCAAAATCAACAAATGGAAGATTAATGAGTCTTTTGATAAATGTATAAACAACCACGTCCCCAAACTGATTATTATAAACAAATAGGTATGGTTCTCCATCTCCGTTAGTTCTGTATAGAGAACAATATGTTCGAAAAAAATATATGTCTTTTTTTAATAACTGCTCTATTTCTTTATCCCATTCCCCTTGTTCTTTATAAGATAGGACTCGATACAATATTTTCACATCCTTCAATTGAAAATCAGTAAAATATTCATTACAAAGAAATGTCTTTATTATTATTTACAGAATTACCTTCGAAAGATGGCATGGTAGTATGTTTATCATTTTTTATATCTTCTGTTTTAATAACCTTCATAACTGTCAAATATAGAATCTTTAAATCCAATAAAAAACTTTGGTTTTCAACATACCATACATCTAATTTAAATTTCTCTTCCCAGGAAATTGAGTTTCTCCCATTTACCTGTGCCCATCCCGTTAACCCCGGTTTAACCAAAAGCCGCTTAGCTTGTTCTTCAGAATACAAAGAGAGGTATTCCATTAACAATGGCCTAGGTCCCACTAAACTAATTTCACCTTTTAATACATTAATCAACTGTGGCAATTCATCTAAACTAAATTTGCGGAGAAAGCTCCCAAAAGGAGTTAATCTAAATTCATCTTCTAATAGCTCTCCATTTTTATCTTTTTTATTCGTCATCGTTCGAAGTTTATAGAGAATAAAAGGCTTACCATGCATACCAGGCCGTTGTTGTTTAAAAATGATTGGCGAGCCTAATTTTATTCGAATGAGTATGGTAATAATTAATAATATCGGACTGAAAATTAATAAAACTATTGATGCAAAGGTGAGATCGAATATCCTTTTCAAACCTATCCCTCCATAATTTACGATGCCCTTTAATAAATGCCTACGGCGGGTGTTTAATCTTTTCTTTTTGGATTAGGAACTAAGTATTTTACTAGAAAAAATTTAAATTACCTTTACACTTATAAATTGATTAATATGTTTCATTTTATTTTTTAATTCTTCTAAACTTGCAAACCTTAAGAAAACATATCCAAGTGCTTTGGTACCGTTATTAAAAATTTCTATTTCTTCCCCTTTTACCTTATAAATAAAATTGTTAATAATATTTTCTTCTATTTCATTACTAAAAATAATATCTTGTAACTCTCCTTTTTTTGTAGAATGAAGTGTATAAGTGGCATAAAACTTTTCCTTCGGTACATTGTTAAAATTTATATCCTTGTTTCCTAATGCTGTCTCTACAATAGCCTTTACAAAATCTATCCCAGTAATAACTTTTAAAAATTCAGGTATCATATTCCCACCATTTCTAGGTCCAATATCAATAAAATAAACTTTCTCATTCCGGCCAATTATTACTTCAATATTTAATGCACCAGTTTTCATTTTTAAAAGAGTAATTAGTCTTTCCAATTCTTTGCGAACTAAATTGGTTTTCTGTTCATCTAAAAATAGCGGATAGCTTTTTCCAATTGGAGCATTGGGATTTATCTGATCATTTCGATGGCAATTTAAAAAACCACAAAACTCCAGCATCCCATCCACAATAAATATGTCCCCGCCAATTTGGTGTTCATGAGTCATTTCAATGAATTCTTCAATTATGACTGTTTTTTCTCTAGAATTTAATATAGCCAAATTAAAGGCTTTATCACATTCATCCATAGAATCAATTCGAGACACTCCTATGCTTGATGCAGAATCTATTGGTTTCACCATTAATGGGAAATGAAATTTATTTAGGTCTTCCTTTGCTTCAATTAATGTTTTATAACTTTTTGCTCTTGGACAATTAAATCCATTATCTTTTAAAAATTTCCTGAACAAGTCTTTTCTTGCTAAAATGGATACCGCTTCATACGGATTAGAGGGCAAATTTAACTTATTGGCTACATAAGAAGCGGTGGGTGCAGCTCTATCAGAGACATAAGCAACGATTCCATTGATATTTTCTTTCGTTGCGACTTCTAAAATTGCGTCTTTATCTGTTGTACTAACACAATAGAACTTGTCTGAATACAGTTGACATGGAGTATTAGTTTGATAATCACAAAGTATTGTATAATACCCTTGTTCTTTTGCATATTTTATGGGAGGAAGTTGCTGAAATGAACCACCTAGAAAAAGAATTTTTTTCATAATTAATACCTCTTTCTTCCAAATAATCCATAAACAAGTGAGATGGCCTTAATATTTATTTATATCCAGATAAAAAAAATCTTGAACCAACTCGAAAAGCTGATTATGTTCTTCGATAAATCCCTTATTTCGCTCCGGATGGACAATAATTGGTGTAATCCCTTTTACTTGAATAGGAGTCCTGGAAATGGAATAACCTTTAACCATAATACCCATAATATTCACCTTTGGCTCGAACGCCGTTTACAACAACACCGAGCACTTGGGAATTTGCCTTCTGTAGCAGCTCCTTCGCTTTCATTCCCTGATCTTTTTTCGTTTTTCCACTTGCTACGACCAACACGACACCATCACATTTATTCGCCATAATCTGTGAATCGGTAACCAGAAGTATAGGCGGGGTATCAAAAATGATAAAATCATATAATTCTTTTAGTTCCTCCATTATGTTTTCCATAGTTTTTGAATCTAATAGTTCAGATGGGTTTGGAGGAATACGGCCGCTTGTTAAAATATCTAAATTAGGGATATTTGTTTTAAATATAGCCTCAACTAAACTTATATCTTTGGTTAGAACGCTTGTTAACCCGTCTATATTACTGACGTTAAAAGCATAATGAACAGAAGGTTTTCTTAAATCTGCGTCCACAAGCACTACCGTTTTTCCCTGCTGTGCCAAAACTATAGCAAGGTTGGCAGATGTTGTCGTTTTCCCGTCTGATGGTTCAGGGGATGTCACTGTAATTGTTTTAATTTCTTTATCAACTGAGGCAAAATTCAGATTATTTCTAATAAGTCGATACTGTTCCGTTATGGGCGAATTTGGTTTATTAAATGCAATTAAATCAACTATTTTTTTATCCCTTATTTTAAACTTTCTGGCCAACAGTTTCACCCTCCATTTTTTTATTGATGGATTCCTTACTCCCTTGTTAATTATTTTTTTTCAATTCTTGTATAGACCCGAGAACCGGAAGCCCCAAATAATCGGCAACATCCTTTTCGTCCTTCAGTGTATTGTCCAGCAATTCTAACAGCAAAGAAATACCCATTCCGGCTATTAAACCTAACACAATGGAAATAGCAATAATTAATCCCTTCTTTGGTTTAATGGGAACAGGCTTATCTTTTAATTCGGCATACGAAATAATAGTCACGTTATCTACATTCATAAGTCCTTTGATTTCCTTCAGAGACGTTTCAGAAACTGTATTTGCAATGTTGACTGCATTTTTAGCTTTATCGGCTTCAACGATTAAATAAAAAACCTGGCTATTATCTTTACTGATAACATTAATATTTTTATTAAGATCCTCCACACTTTGTGTAAGATCAAGTCTTGTAATAACTTTTTCTAATATGGGAGGACTTTTTATGATATCGCTATAGGTATTAATTAAATTTATATTGCTTTGTATACGTCCGGAGTCAAGTAGAGACTCAGCATTTTTCTGATTCACCAGAATTTGTGTGGATGCCTGATATACAGGTTTCATTATAATAAAACAAACAACAGTCCCAATTAAACCTGCCGACAATGTTAGTAGTAAAATTAAATTCCAGCGCTTCCTAAAGATTTTTAAAGTTTCTACAAGACTAATAGTATCCTCCATTTCGTCCTCCAATTATAAGTTCTAGAAAACTGGAATATCATATTTTTCTTTTACTAAGAACTCGAGTAAATTTTTAATCCTTACCTGGGTCAGAATTTTGGTTCTTCCATTTAATGAATTCAATTCATAAATTTTTATCCCGAAACTAAAATTTTTTTAATACAGGAAATTACTCTCATTTGATCCTCCAATGTCATCGCCGAACCGGATGGCAAGCATATCCCTGTTTTAAAAAGTTCTTCAGACACACTCTCATTTTTGGCATGTGGGTAGTATTTGTAATTGCTAAAAAGCGGCTGCATGTGGAGCGGCTTCCAAACATGTCTTGCTTCAATATTTTCGGAGTCTAGAGCATGAAGTAATTCTATTGGTGGTAAATTTGTATTACTCCGATTTATCGTAAAAGTCGTTAACCACCTATTCGAGAAAGTCCCCTCTAATTCTGGCATAAACGAAATACCAGGAATGTGTGCTAACTCTTCTTGATAAGTTTCAAAGATTGCTCTTCTTTTGTTGACTCTTTCATCTAATACCTCTAACTGACTTCTTCCAATTCCAGCTAAAATATTACTCATTCGATAATTATAACCAAGCACGCTATGCTGATAATGGGGTGCAGGGTCCCTTGCCTGAGTTGCTAAAAACCGAGCTTTCTCTAGTGCTTCTGTATTATTGGAAACGAGCATTCCACCGCCCGAGGTTGTAATAATTTTATTGCCATTAAATGAAAAAATTCCGAAGTCTCCGAAAGTCCCACTTGCCTTTCCCTTATACTTGGACCCAAGGGATTCAGCAGCGTCTTCAATGATAGGTACCTTGTATTTTTTACAGATCGAGACAAGTTCATCCATTTTTGCTGGCTGTCCATAAAGATTCACTATAATTACTGCTTTTGGAATTTTACTGGCGGAAGCCGCTTCCCTAAAAGCTTTTTCTAATGCTACTGGCGATATATTCCAAGTATCTGGTTCTGAATCAATAAAAACAGGTTCTGCACCTTGATACAAAATTGGATTTGCGCTTGCAACAAAGGTTAGACTTGAACAAAAAACGGTATCCCCTTTTTGCACATCTAATAAAGATAGTGCTAAATGAATTGCAGCGGTACCTGTACTCACAGCAACTGCACCTTTGACACCTACACAGCTTGCCATCTCCATTTCAAAGGCATCAACATTTGGTCCTAATGGAGCAATCCAATTGGATTCAAATGCTTCATTGATATATTTCATTTCTGTTCCGCTCATATGGGGGGAAGAAAGATAAATTCTCCTATCCAATGTTGTAGGGAGCAAATAAATCACCTTCCATTTCCTTTATTTTCATGCATTGTAGTTTAGTAAGAATATTTTTTTCACTATATTTGGAAGGGGTCTCACAAACTAAATAAGGCTTCAGCCGTGGCCTCTTTCTTCTTTCGTTTTGGTACCCGTAAATAAGGGCATTGTTACGTGTTCATCTTGAGAAATACCCTCTGATTTGATCACTTTTTTTATTGTTAGAAATAAAATTTTTATATCAAGGGATTGTGATTGATTATTAACATACCAAACGTCTAATTTGAACTTTTCCTCCCATGTTATGATATTTCTCCCATGGACCTGAGCCCAGCCAGTAATTACAGGTCTGACTAAATGTCTTTTTGCTTGTTCTTAGGTGTATAAGGGAAGATAATCCATTAATAATGGTCGAGGTCCAACTAGGCTTAGGTCTCCTTTTATAACATTAATTAACTGCGGGAGTTCGTCTAAGCTAAACTTCCTTAAAAAGGTACCGAAAGGAGTCAAACGCTGGTCATCAGGTAGATAGACACCGCTTTTGTCCCGTAAATCTTTCATCGTGCGAAACTTATATAAAATAAAAGGCCTCCCATTCAATCCAGGTCGTTGTTGTCTGAAAAGAATCGGAGAGCCAAGGTTTAACCTTACCAAAATCGCTGTTACGAATAGGATAGGTGCAAATAAAACTAATGCTGCCAAAGAAATAAGTACATCTATCATTCTTTTCATATACTCACTTCCTATATTTATATTATTGTAGTTTTGCAATCTTTTTATTTTCTCCCCCTTAACTAGATACTTTGATTCTTTGATTAACTATAACGTTATTATTAGCAATATCTAAAACCCTTTCCCTTATTTCATCTTGGTTCATAATAGGATATGCTGATAATAATTCCATTATTTCATCAATATATAGTTCAGATGTTTTTCCAATGTATATGTTTGGATAAATTTGCTGATCCTGAACTTCCTCGCTTTTTAATAATTCTTCAAACAACTTCTCACCTGGTCTCATCCCAGTGAATTCAATCCCTATTTCTTCAAGTGAATTTCCAGAAAGTTTGATAAGATTCTTTGCTAAATCTACTATTTTCACTGGTTCGCCCATATCTAAAACAAAAATCTCCCCACCCTTTGCTAGCGAGCCAGCTTGAAGAACCAACCGTGATGCTTCAGGTATGGTCATAAAGTAGCGCACCATTTCGGGATGTGTAACCGTAACGGGGCCACCCTTTTTGATTTGACTTTTAAATAGGGGAATAACACTGCCCCTGCTTCCTAAAACATTACCAAAACGCACAGCAACAAATTTTGTTACACTATCTTTATCTAAGTGTTGGATCATCATTTCAGCAAGTCTTTTTGTCGACCCCATAACACTTGTAGGGTTAACAGCTTTATCTGTTGAAATCATGACAAACGTTTTAACACCATAGAAACTGGCTGCATTTGCTACGTTCATGGTACCAATTAAATTATTCTTCACTGCTTCTTCTGGGTTAAACTCCATCAATGGAACATGTTTATGGGCAGCGGCGTGATAAACAACATCTGGTTGATATCTACTCATAACTGTCATCATTTTCTTTTCTTCTTGGACATCAGCAATCACAGGTACAAATTGAATTGGTTTATTCTTATATGCTTCTTTTAACTCCATCTCGATTGAATAGATACTATTTTCACCATGTCCTAACAATAACAATTGCTTTGGATTAAATTTTGATATTTGTCGGCAGATTTCTGAACCTATTGAGCCACCTGCTCCTGTAACTAAAACTACCTTGTCAGTGATATTTTTTGAAATACTATTAATATCTAACTCAACCAGCTCTCTGCCTAGTAAATCTTCTACTTGCACATCACGAAATTGATTAACTGATACTTTTCCGGTGGCTAAATCTTCAAGCATAGGAATAATTTGTGTTTTGGCGCTTGTCTTTGCACATTCTTGAACTATTGAATGCAATTCCTTTTTACTAAGCGAGGGTATAGCTATCACGATATTATTGATTTCTAATTTACTCACCGTTTTCTCAATTCTAGAAATCCCCCCAATGACTGGTATCCCTAAAATATCAAGTCCAAGTTTTCTTTGATCATCATCAATAAACCCGACTGGGTTAAGAGTGGAATCATTACTTATTCTTAGTTGCCTAGCCACCATCATACCTGCAGATCCTGCGCCTACAATGAGTGTTCTTTGTTGATTAATGGTTTTATGATGGAAGGAACCCCGTAACATCCTCCAATAAAACCGGGAACCGCCGATAAGAGTCATATTAAGAAGCCAAGTTACGATTAACAGCCTAATAAAGGCTTCATTAACAATGAATTTCTGAGCAACTGTTGCAATAAGTATCGAAAGGGTTACCACCTTTAATATACTTATTAATTCTCCTACACTTGCATACTCCCAGGCCTTTTTATACAACTTAAATTGAAACGAAAGGTAATGATGGCTTAATAAAATTACAATTGAGCTTATCACAATTGGAGAGGTAACTACGTTAAAAGTCGCATTTACTAAAAAACAACTAAAGAAAATGGATGTAAGTATAATGCAAGAATCAATACATACCAATAGTGGTAGTCTTCGGCGATATGTCATAGTCTTTCTCCCCTTTTCCTTTCCTAAAAAAGATTTAACTATATACTCTATAACAAGAGCGCATAATTAAATCTTTTTAAATTTGTGGGCATTCAACCCTTCCTCACATCACACTACCGACAACATGTGTCTAAGGTCTAAGGACCCACAGCATGATCGAGTGCCTCCATGGATAATGGAAAGGAGACATCACCAAAACTTATATGGTATTTTCATACGTTACAATAAATACCGATTCACTATATAGAACGTTATGGCTATTTTTTTTTATAAATTTGGGATATATCACTAAAAGGTCCAAGTTTTTTACAAATATATTCTATTACCACTATCATAATTCTTTATATAGAACGTGTCAATTGACTCACTAGTTTTATTTTAATATTCACAAACTTCACTATATAAATAATATAAAACGTTTTCGATTAATTTATTCTACACACAAGATAAAAAAAAATTGACACCTAAGCTTAGTTGTAGTAAATTTTATAAATAATCTAAATATTAATTTTCTTATCAAGAGAGGTTGAGGGAAGGGCCCGAAGACACCTCAGCAACCATCAATGGTTAGTTAACATTGAAAAGGTGCTAAGTCCTGCAAATTAAACGTTAATTTGCAAGATAAGAAGAATGACTTTTTGGTCGTACTTACAAAAGCCTTCTTCTTATAAAAAGATGGCTTTTTTTATTTATTATTTTTACTACATTAGGAGGGTGTGCGCTATGTACAAAATTGAAACGAAACTTGCCCAAATTGGTAATCGCAGTGAGACAACAACAGGAACTGTAAATCCGCCTGTATACTTTTCAACGGCTTTCCGCCACGACGGAATTGGGCAATCTACTGGATATGATTATATCCGAACCGGGAACCCTACGCGTCAGCTCCTAGAAAAGACAATTGCAGATTTAGAATGCGGGGATCAAGGATTTGCCTGCAGTTCAGGGATGGCAGCGATTTTAACCATTCTCTCTTTATTTGAAGCCGGTGATGAATGGCTCGTTAGTGAAGATTTATATGGCGGGACATACCGCATATTAGAAAAAGGCTATAAAAAATGGGGCTTGAATAGTCAATATGTCAATACCTGTTGTCCGGAAGAGATTGAAAAGAATATTACCCCGAAAACGAAGGCAATTTTCTTGGAGACACCAACCAATCCTCTTATGCAGGAATCCGATATTGCCGCTATCTCAGAATTGGCAAAAAAACATGGCCTACTACTGATAGTAGACAATACCTTCTATACTCCACTATTACAGCAGCCGATCACGCTTGGAGCGGATATTGTTATCCATAGTGCAACGAAATATTTAGGCGGACATAATGATGTTCTTGCTGGGCTCATTGTGGCAAAAGGAAAGGAACTTTGTGAAGCCTTAGCCTTCCATCATAACGGTGCAGGTGCAGTCTTAAGTCCCTTCGATTCCTGGTTATTAATGCGCGGGATGAAAACTTTATCGCTTCGCATGGAGAGGCATGAAAAAAATGCCAAGAATATCGTCGAATTTCTTTCCCAGCATGATGCTGTAACAGATGTACTCTACCCTGGAAGAGGTGGAATGGTATCTTTTAGAATCAAAGATGAAGCATGGGTTAATCCATTTTTACAAGGCTTACAGTTGATTAGCTTTGCAGAAAGTTTAGGCGGGACTGAAAGCTTTATTACTTATCCTGCAACCCAAACACATGCAGATATACCTGAAGAAGTTCGAATTCAAGCAGGCGTTTGCAATCGGTTATTACGTTTTTCCGTTGGAATTGAGGATTCACAAGATATAATTGAAGATTTGAGTAAGGCTTTTGCACATGTCCAAGAAGGAGTGATTGTATAATGGCACACGGCGAATATACCTTTGAAACCAAGCTCCTTCATAATAAGCACAAAATTGATCCCGTTACGGGTGCGGTTAGTGTACCCATTCAGCATGCATCGACCTTTCACCAATCTGATTTCGATCAGTTTGGCAAGTATGATTATGGCCGTAGTTTAAATCCAACAAGGGAAGCACTTGAAGATGTTATCGCCGAACTCGAGGGCGGGATGAAAGGCTTTGCCTTTTCATCCGGTATGGCCGCCATTTCGACCGCTTTCCTTCTGCTTTCCGCCGGTGATCATATTGTCATTACAGAAGATGTCTATGGCGGGACATTTCGGATGGTTACCGAGGTCCTCACACGGCTCGGAATTGAACATACCTTTGTCGATATGACCAATTTAGAGGAAGTAAAACAAGCAATTCAGCCAAATACAAAAGCGTTTTATGTGGAAACACCCTCGAATCCGTTAATGAAAGTAACGGACATTCAAGCAATCAGCAATATCGCAAAAGAGACGGGCGCGTTAACATTTGTTGATAACACATTTCTCACTCCCTCCTATCAACGACCATTGGAATTAGGAGCGGATGTTGTGCTTCATAGTGCCACCAAATTTTTATCGGGTCACAGTGATGTTGTTGCCGGCCTTGCTGTCGTTAATGACGAGGATTTGGCGAAAAGATTAGGCTTTTTGCAAAATGGTTTTGGGGCAATCTTGGGTGTTCAGGATGCATGGCTCGTTTTAAGAGGTATCAAAACACTGCATGTCCGGCTGGAGCAATCACAAAAATCAGCGCTTAAATTAGCTGAATTTTTAGATGCTCATCCACTTGTTGAAAAGGTTCATTACCCGGGATTGGAAAGTCACCCGCAACATCAAATTCAGAAAGCGCAAGCTGCTGGTCCAGGAGCAGTCTTATCCTTTGAGTTGGCGAATGAAGATGCACTTCGAACCTTTCTTGCCCATGTAAAAATACCTGTATTTGCTGTCAGTCTCGGAGCGGTAGAATCGATTCTTTCCTATCCTGCGAAAATGTCCCATGCAGCAATGCCTCAAGCAGAGCGGGAGAAACGCGGGATTACGAATAGCCTCGTTCGCTTATCGGTTGGACTTGAAAATCCTGATGATTTAATCAATGATTTTTCACAAGCATTTAAGCAGGTTGAACAAAGTCAGTTGGTCCTTCAACAAGGAGAAACATCATGAGTTTTTCAGAAAAATTAAAAAATCAAATTTTAATAGCTGATGGGGCGATCGGTACGCTTCTATATTCGTACGGCGTGGATTCATGCTCGGAGGAATTAAATCTCTCCCAGCCGGAACAAATCCAAAATATCCACAAGGCATACATTGACGCCGGAGCGGATGTCATCCAAACCAATTCCTACGCTGCAAACTATTTAAAGCTGCAGCGCTATGGATTAGAAGATTCAGTGAAAGAGATTAATAGCGCTGCAGTCCGTCACGCCAAACAGGCAGCTCAAAAGAATGCTTATGTGCTCGGAACAATGGGCGGAAACCGCGGGATTAAAACGAACTCTATTACAATAGAAGAAATAAAACGAAGCTTCCGTGAACAGCTATACTGCCTTCTGCTCGAAGGTGTGGATGGAATATTACTTGAAACTTATTACGATCTTGAAGAGCTTGAAACCATTCTAACGATAGCGAGAAAGGAAACCAAGCTTCCGATTATCGCCCAAGTTTCCCTTCAAGAGCCTGGATTTTTACAAGACCGAACGCCTGTAAATGACGCTTTGAAAAGACTGGAAGCACTTGGTGCGGATGTCGTCGGCCTAAATTGCCGGCTCGGCCCCCATCATATGCTGCTTGCACTTGAACAGATAGAACTTCCGAAGCACGCCTATCTTTCTGCCTATCCAAATGCCAGTCTTCCTGCTTATACGGATGGAAAGTTTCATTATGAGGGAGATCCAAATTATTTTCGGAGCTCAGCCAAAGCGTTTCGAGATCAAGGAGTCCGGCTGCTGGGCGGGTGTTGCGGAACGACACCTGAGCATATCAGAGCCTATGCTTCTGAATTAAAGAATAGTGTTCCAATTTTCGAAAAAGTAGTAAAATTAAAACCAAAGAAGATAATCATTGAACCGCTTGCACCAAAAAGGGAGTTTACGCCCCTGCAGGAAATTGTCAAAGAGCGGCCATCGGTTATCGTAGAATTAGATCCACCTAGAAAGTTAGATACTACCAAATTTTTCGAAGGGGCTAAAGCTTTAAAAGAAGCGGGCATCGATTCAATTACTCTAGCGGATAATTCCCTTGCAACTGTTCGAATCTCGAACGAATCCTTGGGCTACCTAGTGAAACAAGAATTAGGAATGCGGCCGCTCATTCATATTGCCTGCCGTGACCGCAATATTATCGGACTGCAATCGCATTTAATGGGGCTTCATACGCTCGGGATGAATGATGTCCTTGCCATTACCGGTGACCCTGCAAGAGTAGGAGATTTCCCTGGAGCTTCTTCTGTTTACGATGTTTCATCTTTTGAGTTAATACAAATGATTAAGCAATTGAATGAAGGTTTATCTTTTTCAGGAAAAGATTTGGGCCAAAAGACAGACTTTAGCATTGCTGCAGCCTTTAACCCTAATGTCCGCTCACTGGATAAAGCCGTGAAGCGACTTGAGAAAAAAATTCATTTTGGGGCAGATTATTTTATCTCCCAGCCGGTTTTTTCAGAGGAAAAGTTACTCGAAGTCTATGAACATACCAAACATCTTGATGCACCAATCTATATTGGTTTAATGCCACTGACTAGCAGTAAGAACGCAGAGTTCCTGCATAATGAGGTCCCTGGCATCAAGATTGCCGACTCCATCCGTCAGCGGATGGCCCAGCTGAGCGATGATCCACTTCAAGCGGCTAAAGAAGGCATTGCCATTTCTAAGTCACTTATCGATGCAGCCTTAGATCTATTTAACGGAATTTATTTGATTACACCATTTTTACGTTATGAATTAACTGCTGAATTAGCGTTATATACTCGTCAGCGGGCTAGTGAATTGAGGAGGACCAACTATGCCGAAAACACCATTTACTGAGCAACTCAAAAAACGAATCCTTGTCATGGACGGGGCAATGGGAACCATGATCCAGCAAGCAGATCTTACCGCTGAGGATTTTGGCGGCGAGCAGTATGAAGGCTGTAACGAAAACCTAGTATTAACAGCCCCCGCTGTCATTGCCAATATTCATCGAGAATACTTAGAGGCCGGAGCAGATATCATTGAAACCAATACATTTGGAGCAACCAACCTGGTTCTCGATGAATATGATCTAGGTTTTAAAGCCTATGAGATTAATAAAATCGCTGCCTTCCTTGCCGTCAAAGAGGCTTACAAATATACAACCGACGAGTGGCCGCGCTATGTGGCAGGTTCCATGGGACCAACTACTAAAACATTAAGTGTAACAGGCGGAACGACCTTTGATACACTTGCTGCCGCTTATGAAGAACAAGCCATCGGCCTAATTGATGGCGGTGTTGATTTGCTTCTTCTTGAAACGAGTCAAGATATGTTAAATGTGAAGGCAGGCTATGTTGGCATCGAAAGGGCGTTTGCAAAAACGGGCAAAACACTGCCGTTGTTTATTTCGGGGACCATTGAGCCAATGGGCACGACTCTAGCTGGGCAGTCGATTGAATCCTTTTTCATCTCAGTGGAACATATGAACCCTATAGCAGTTGGACTTAACTGCGCAACAGGACCAGAATTCATGCAGGACCATGTCCGCTCATTAGCAGATTTGGCATCGACAGCAGTCAGCTGTTACCCAAATGCAGGGTTGCCTGATGAAGAAGGACATTATCATGAAACGCCGGAAACGTTAGCCAAAAAGCTGTCAGATTTTGCTGCCCATGGCTGGCTTAATATTGTTGGCGGCTGCTGTGGGACAACTCCGGATCATATAAGAGCGATTGCCGAAGCAATGAAGGAATACCAGCCTAGAGAATATAAGCGAAATTCAACACATATGGTTTCCGGGATTGAACCCTTCATATATGACGATCCGACCTTACGACCAATTATGGTCGGCGAACGGACAAATGTGATCGGTTCACGTAAATTCAAACGGTTAATCACTGAGGGGAAATTTGAGGAAGCATCAGAGATTGCCCGAGCCCAAGTGAAAGGCGGCGCGCATGTCATTGACCTTTGCCTTGCTGACCCTGACCGTGAAGAAATCGTTGATATGGAAAATTTTATTAAAGAAGTGGTTAAGAAAGTCAAAGCTCCCCTTGTCATCGATTCAACTGATGAAAAGGTAATTGAGCGGGCCCTTAAATATTCGCAAGGAAAGGCGATTATCAATTCGATTAACCTTGAAGATGGTGAGGAACGATTTGAAGCCGTTGTCCCATTAATTCATCGCTATGGTGCTGCGGTCGTCGTCGGAACCATTGATGAGGAAGGCATGGGCGTTACCGCCGAGCAAAAGCTATCCATTGCGAAACGCTCGTACGATCTATTAGTGAATAAATATCGCCTGAAGCCGCAGGATCTCATTTTTGATCCGCTCGTGTTTCCAGTTGGTACAGGGGACGAACAATATATTGGTTCCGCCAAGGCAACGGTTGAAGGGATCCGGTTAATTAAGGCGCAGTTTCCAGAAGTACAAACGATTCTTGGAATTAGTAATGTCTCCTTCGGGCTCCCCCCTGTCGGCAGAGAAGTTCTAAATTCTGTTTTCCTATACCACTGCACCCAGGCTGGACTTGATTATGCGATTGTTAACACGGAAAAATTGGAGAGGTTTGCTTCCATTTCCAAAGAAGAAGTTCAATTAGCAGAGGCTCTTCTATTTGATACAACCGATGAGACACTTGCAACCTTTACAGAATTTTACCGCGGCAAAAAGAAGGAACCGAAAGTAACCGTTCCAAATATGAGTGTGGAAGAAAGACTGGCTTATTATGTGGTTGAAGGTACGAAAGAAGGCTTGCTTCCGGATTTAGATTTAGCCCTTGAAACATATCCTGCCCCGCTCGATATTATTAATGGGCCATTAATGGAAGGAATGAAAGAGGTTGGCCGTCTTTTTAACGACAACCAGCTCATCGTTGCCGAAGTACTCCAGAGTGCTGAAGTTATGAAAGCAGCCGTGTCGCATTTAGAACCACATATGGAAAAAGGTGATGTTTCTGCTACAAAAGGAAAAATCATTTTAGCCACCGTCAAAGGTGATGTTCATGATATCGGGAAAAACCTTGTTGATATTATTCTAAGTAATAATGGCTATGAAGTCATCGATCTTGGGATTAAGGTGAATCCAACCGACTTAGTTCAGGCCATCCTTAGGGAAAAACCAGACATGGTTGGTTTATCGGGCTTGCTGGTGAAATCGGCGCAGCAAATGGTATTAACCGCACAGGATATGAAGGAATCCGGTATTACAGTTCCTATCCTCGTTGGCGGTGCAGCCCTTTCTCGTAAATTCACAGATACAAGGATTGCTAAGGAATATGACGGGCTTGTCCTTTACGCCAAAGATGCCATGAATGGTTTAGCTCTTGCGAATCAATTGAATTCGGAAGAGGAAGTTCAGAAATTAATGGATGAGAAAAATGAAAAATTAGCTTCTTTAGCGGTTCCTAGAGAGTTTGAGCGCCCCTCGACTGTCTCTGTTGCGGTAAAACCGAAGCCTGCAGTATCGACCCAGGTACCTGTCTTTACGCCAATGGATACGAAGAGGCATATCCTTAAATCGTACTCACTTTCACATATCGAACCCTATATCAATATGCAAATGTTGATTGGCCATCATCTCGGTGTAAAAGGAAAAATCGCGAAGTTAATAGCTGAGAAGGATGAAAAGGCGGTAAAGGTAAAAGAAGTAGTTGACCAATTGCTGACGGATGCTCGTGTAAACAATTGGATTTCTCCAGCAGCTGTTTATCAATTTTTCCCGGCACAAGCAGATGGAAATAAAGTGATTATTTATAGTCCCGAAAATCCGGATGAGGTTATTGAAACATTTGATTTCCCTCGTCAGGAATCGGCACCACATCTTTGCTTAGCTGATTTTCTAAAATCTGTTGACAGCGGTGAAAAAGACTATGTCGGCTTCTTTACAGTCACGGCTGGCAGAGGGATCCGTGAAAGAGCGGAGCAATTTAAGCAGGAGGGCCGCTTTTTAGAGTGTCATGCCCTGCAATCACTGGCTTTGGAGACCGCGGAAGGTTTTGCCGAGTTAATTCACCGTCAAATGCGGGACCGTTGGGGCTTCCCGGATCCTTTGGATTTCAGTATGCAAGACCGATTTGCAGCCAAATATCCAGGTCAGCGTTTTTCATTCGGCTACCCTGCGTGTCCTGAATTAGAAGATCAGAAAAAACTGTTTAAGTTAATTGAGCCTGAGGAGATCGGCATCCAGTTAACAGAAGGCTGTATGATGGAGCCAGAAGCGTCTGTTTCTGCGATTGTGTTTGCTCATCCGGAAGCTAGGTATTTTAATGTGTTAAGATAAGGATTTCATTGGATTCCGCGGAAAATTGTTTCTTTCCGCGGGATTTTTTTATTTGTAGGGCATTCTGGTGGTGGGT
>NZ_BCUX01000028.1 GCF_001591445.1 Neobacillus drentensis NBRC 102427
TTTTAGATGTTTTTGCATTACTTTGAACAATGTAATAAGAGGAAAATTCCGATTTCCTCCTTCTTATTGGAGGTATACAATTAGCTCAATCATATACCGTTGGACTACAATAAAATATGCCTAAAAAGTTCCTTCTGGAAGGATAAACTTTTTATTTAGGCTCTGTTAATAGGCATTGTTGATTTTGTAGCTATGTTGATTGGAGCGGAAATCAAATTACACTTTTAACACAGCCAATAATTAAAAAATGACTTCCACAGGAAGTCATACATTAGGAGAGGTCTTTTACTAAAAGATGTAATTAAACATGGGCAAATCTTATAATTTCGGACGTGCTGCTGCTTGTAATGGGACAGCGAATTCCATAGGACCTGATAGAGGAACTAATGTTGGTCCAATTGAAGTATATCCAACAGGAGCGACTCGCTGAGCTTTACCAGCTCCACAACCAATTTGCATAACGCCACCATTGACTATCCCACCAATTTTCAAATAATGTAAATCAAATATTTGTTGAAGATGTTCATTCATTTCAATCACCTCATATTAATATATGATCAAAAGTTAGGTCTTTTTTTGTTACGTACAGAAAGTAAGCCATTATTATTCAGCCGCTAAAGCCTCTGCTTTTGTTAAATGTACCGTTCCCGCTGGATGTTGGGGAGGAGCATAGATTGAATAAAGTTTTAAAGGGGTATTACCTGTATTGGTTACATTATGCCAGGTGCCAGCAGGTATCATAATGGCAAAATCATCATAAACGTTTTGAACAAAGTTTAAATGATCTTTCCTCTTACCCATTTGCACAACCCCTTGACCTTGTTCAATTCGTAAGAATTGGTCAATGTGAGGGTGGATTTCTAAACCGATGTCTTCACCAACATTAAGACTCATTAATGTAACTTGCAAATGATTTCCTGTCCACAAAGCAGTACGGTAGGTATTGTTGCGCCTCGAAGCCTCATTAATATTGACTACAAATGGTTTCCTGCCATGATCTTTTACCTTAATTCTTGCGCCCTCATTATTATTCCAATTATAAGGCTGTCTTATATAATTATTATACATTGGGGCATTAGCAAAATTTATATTTTGTTGATATGGGTATGGATACATCCAAGGCTGATAGTACATCTAATTCAATCCCTTCACAGATTTATACAAATTATCGTATGCACTACATCATGGGAATGTACTTATACATATGGCGACCTTAATGTGTATAAAATGAATGAAAAGACGAGAAGTATAATAATTCTATGAAGTGGCTGTTGCTGAAAGTACTAGATTGTCCATCAAGTGATTGCGTAATAATATTAGAATACTGCTGGAATTGATATACTAATAAAATCAACCGATAATGTAGAGGGATTTCAAATAGGTAATTCACGCCTATGTGATAGGAAAATAGAAGGATTTACTTTCCCCTATTAATTTATAAAAATAAAAGTAGCAGATTTTGAAAGGTCGTGTCCGATACTATGCTTTATATTAGGGATATTGAAAAAATAATTGAACATACATTACAAGAACACCAATTATATATTGATTATGAAATCAACAATAATCTACTTGCACCTATGAGTTTTAATATATCGACTAATACAATTAAATTTAACTATTTACAAATTAATGGATATATTGCTAATATTAACTTTAAAATTAAAGAGACTGATGAAGATTGTGTTAAAATAATTCTATATCATCAGCTCGGTTATTATTTAGCATTTAAGAACAACAAACATGATTTAAGGGTTTTGAAGTATTTTGAGGATGAAAAGAAAGCACAGCTTCTAGCTAAAATAGAATCCAATGCCTGGGATTATGGCCGAACCTTGGTACCAGAAAAATTAGTAGATTCCTATGATAATGTCCGTGAATTAGATAAAATGCTACTAAAAAGCTATTAAACAAATATATGAACTGATAGTTAAGGAGAAAATAAATGATCTGGTTAATTATTTCCACTTTACTTGCTGCTTCTGTCACTTGGTTAGCTTATGTAGTAAAAAAGGAAAAGACAAAACATAAAGAATTGAGAAATAACTATCACCAAGAGTTAGAAGCCCTGAAAGAAATACAAAAGGCTTCGATGGAATCGGCAGCCACTCAATTTGATGAGAAGGTTATGCTTATGAACGATTCGTACCAACGTGAAATAGAAAAACTGATCATCGAAAATGAAGAGATACGAAAAAATTATCGAAACCAAGGGGAAATCATCACTCATCAGATACTAGAAAATTTTAAAGCAGATTTACTTTCAAAAAAAATCATTCCACCAGATGAAATGATTATTATGCCGAACATTTTTATACCAGAAGGAAACGGAAAAACCCGACAGATCGATCACTTGCTACTTTTATCAACTGGTATATATATAATAGAAACAAAAGACTGGACAGGCCACATCGTATTGGGATTATCAAGAATGGGCAGCCACAAATTTTCTTTTTTAGCAGAGTTAGTAGACAGTGAAAAAGAGGAATCGATTGTATTTAATAGAGATGAGTTGGGAGCATTAACTGTAAATACGTATGAAAATCCAATTTGCCAGATTCAACAGTCAGCCATTATCCTATCAAATTATTTAGAAGGTAAAGATATTACAACATGGATCACCCCCCTGCTATTCTTTAATGACAATGAAAAAGAGGTTCACGATTGGTCGGATAACAGCCTCGTAAAACGGGTGACGAATAAAGAGCAGTTACAACAGTTTTTTATCAATGAACTCACATCCAAAAATAGAATATATGGTGCTTTTCAGCTTAATACTATAAAGCATATAATCGAAAATGCTCATTATATTTAATTTCCCAAGAATTTAAGAGTCATCCCGTGACGGAACATAAATGGGTGTCATCCCCACTGCCCTTGCACAAGTTGAAAAATAAAATAAAAATGTATTAAAAAGTATTTATTGAACTTAAAAAAACTCCTATTGTAGAAGTTATAGACCTTGTTATGTTCACTAAAACAAACAAGTCTTCTACAAAGGAGTTTTCCCATTGAAAGGTTATGAAACAGAATAGAAAATGTACGGAACTATGCTATTTATCTATTGAAATTTTAATCGAAATTGGTTCAACATCCATCTGAACATTTAAGGCAGAGTAAGATCCAACCTTATCAATTTTCCCCCAAAACCCTTCTGTTTTATCTGTTTTTCTAAAAGTAAAACGGAATCCGGTTCCTTTTTTCTCATCCTCCATGCCAAACCAAAGGGCCTTCGCTTTTGCTGCCTCATTATCTATTAAATCTTCAGTTAATACCTTTTTTAATACTTGCGGGCCAAAAATATCCTTTGCAATTGGATTTTTGCTGTAATATTCAATCCCTTTTGTCGTTTTGTGCAGCTTATTAAGCATGAACGTCCCGTCATTTAAATTAAAACGGTCCCCTTTTTCCAAATAGTGCATCGTTACATTGTTCATCGCAAAGCGTTTCCCTTTTGGTGTTGACGCCCCCTGTAAATCTACTATTAATAAACCACTTGCCCCAACAATTTCAATACTATTGTCTTTTGCTGTATAAACCATAGCAGAATTTTCATCCACACCAAAGCCATAACGTGTTTTATTGTATTGTGACGCGACAAGCAATCGGCCAAAACGGCCACGTTCTAGAAAATGCTGGTCGACTATCCCATGTGTGAAAAACCCTAAACCGGTCGTAAGAAAAAGTTGATCGTCACCCGTATCCTGATCAAAGTTCTTTAGAACGTGAACCCCTTCATTTAATGCCCCTACGCTCGTTCCTGAAGCAATCATAGGATTACTCATAACCGCAGCACCCGCACTTGACCCACCAAGGACTGCTCCGTTATCATATATTTTTCTAATGGCTTGTAACACAACTGTATCCTTCCCGTCTGCAGACACTAGCGTTTTAATATGACGTAATTGATCACCGCCGACAAACCAAATCGCATCAACCTCTTCTATTTTTTTTGCTATTTCAATATTGTTTCCATTATTCTTCCATGTAGATTCGTCCACGTCTTTTGTCGAAGGGTCATCCATTAATGCTATTGGGGCCGTATAGATATTTTTTTCAGGTACGCCGTAGCGGACGAAATCGTCTTTATAAGAATCAGCACTTTCAATAGGTGCCGCGCTGGCAGCCGGAATAATCGCAATCTTTACATCCTCTAATGATTTGTCTTTATATTGTTGGGCAAGTGTTAAGTATTTATTATATACCGCCTCATTATCTGAACTTAAGGCGCCTCCTACAATAACTAGAGAACCGGAACCGGCTGCCTTGGCTAAATTATTCTTATTCTCAGTCGCCCCGGCCTGAAATGAATACATGGTAATGGAAAACATCGTTAAAACAAGGACAAAAATAATCGGTAACTTTCTCAACTTAATCCCTCCAATTTCGGCAAAAATGTAAGCATAATCTTCCTTTAGAATCGATTGCTCTTATTCAAATGTACCTTTCACAATCGGCACTTTATTTTTAACCATTACTTTTCCTTTGGCGATAACTGTATTAATTTCTAATGTCTCTTTATCTAGTAAAACAATGTCAGCGTCTGTTCCTTCCTGGATCCGACCTTTGTGTGCCAGCTTTAGCACATGAGCAGGGTTTAATGTAATGACTTGTAATGCCAGTTCTAATGGAATCCCTTCATTTAGAACTGCATCTCTTGTCTCATTAAATAATGAAGAAACCTTTCCGACTTGGAGTCCTGTTAACTCTCCCATCCGGTTAAAAGACGGCAGGCTTCCTTGTCCATCAGAAGAAAATGTAATATTCTCAATCGGAACCCCTTCATTCAGCATGATCTTCAATCCTCTGCTGCACTTCACTTCCCCTTCTTCTAAAAACTGCGGGATCGTACTCGTCGTTAAATCCACATATCCGCCATTTTTGGCATATTGGATCCCGGCCCTAAATAATTCTTCCGTTCGGTTAATATGGGTGGGATGAAAATGAGAAATTGGAATATTGGTCTTACTAACCAATTCCTCAAGCAAAGAAAGCTTTTCTTCCCCATCCCCGACATGAATTTCTAATACACCCGCTTTGCCCGATAAGATTCCGCCATTTCGTGCGGCTGTGGCAACTTTTGCAATTTCATCAAACGTTGGTTCCGATGACCGATGGTCGGAAATAGCTATTTCCCCAACGCCAATTATTTTATCAATAAAAATAATATCCTTCTCAATTTTGTCCGTTAACGTATTTACCGGCAGCTGGTACGAACCTGAATGAATATAACTCGTTACGCCCTCTTCTTCTAATCCCCGCGCTTTAGCGAGCAAGCTTTCCATTCGACGTGTCGTACCATCTGTTCCGAGGAGGCCAACAACCGTAGTAATGCCTGCAGTGGTTAAATTAGTTAACGTCAATTCCGGCGTACGTGTCTTGAATCCGCCTTCCCCGCCTCCCCCAATGATATGAACATGGGCATCAATAAATCCTGGTACAACCACTTGATTCGATGCATCAATCACTGTAATCGGGACAAAATTCTCCGGATTTTCAATCAACTCGCTTATATAGCCAATTTTGCTATCGACTAGTAAAATATCTTTCTTCCCTAAATAATGTGGGGCATACACTTCCCCATCTTTAATCAAAGTAAGCAACTTCCATTCTCCTCCTTCGTTACGCAACAGATGTTTTTTACCCTTAAAATGGCCCGTAATGAATCGCATGAGCGATAACAACCGCAATTAATCCGATGACAAATTGAATGATGACTAGCGGAAGAACCCATTTCGCCCATTTCGTCCAAGGGATTCCGGCAATCGCTAAAGCGGCCATTAATGTACCTGCAGTTGGGAAAATAATATTTCCAATTCCATCAGCAAATGAGAAAGATAACACCGCTGTTTGTCTAGTAATATCCACCAAATCTGCGAGCGGTGCCATAATCGGCATCGTTAACATCGCGTGACCGCTTCCAGATGCTAAGATAAAATGGATAACCGTTTGGAAGCCATACATCCCAATCACACTAATCGTTCCTGGAACATGTTTAATGGCTTCAGACACGCCGTGCAACATCGGATCGACAATATGTCCTTGGTTTAATACAACTAGTGTCGCTCGAGAAACGCCAATAATTAGTGCACCGCTAATTAATGCGCTTGAGCCACTTGTAAAATTTTTCACGAGGTTGTCAACAGAAAGTTTTCCAACAATCCCGACAACAATCGTTAAAATAATAAATAAGGCCGCAATTTCTGAAAGGTACCATTCAAATTTAATAACACCAAAAGCTAGAACAACGTAGTTTAATAGAAAGGCTCCAAGAATGAGCTTGTGCTTTGTTGTAAGATTGACATTCGATTGAAGCAGCTTGTCCGCATGATCCCTGTTGTAATTTCCGTAGAAACCTAACTCAGGATTTCGTTTCACTTTCATCGCATAACGATAAACGAATAGGACAGACACGAGGTAAACAACCACAAACAAGATAAGGCGCAGCCCTATCCCTGAGAATAGAGGCAGTTCAGCAATCCCCTGAGCAATCCCTACTGTAAATGGATTCATAACGGCCGTTGTAAAACCAGCGGCAGCGCCAAGCAACACAATTGCCATGCCCGTAATCGTATCAAAACCAAGGGCCAACGCAAGCGGAATTAATAGCGGAATATAGGCTAGTCCCTCTTCCGCCATTCCCATTAACGATCCCCCAGCAGCAAAGAACAGCATCATAATAGGTATTAATAGTTTTTCACGTTTCGCTAATTTTCTTGCCATGGTTGAGATTAATACATCAACCGTTCCCGTCGCACTTAATACACCGAAAAAGCCACCGATAATTAAGACAAAGAATATAATACCGCCAGCTTCAACCATCCCTGTATGAAGGGCCTTCATCATATCAAATGGATTTACCGGTGAGGAATCAGTCCACTTGAAAGAATTCGCATCTACGACCGTCCGTCCATCAACCTCTACACGATTGTATTCCCCTGCCGGCAAAATATAGGTTAATATCATTGCCGCTACTACAACACCGAATAATAACGCAAATACATTCATTTGGAATGGCTTCCTTTTTGGTGTAATCGGTTCCACCGTTTTACCCAATTGACTCATCATACCCTCTCCTTATTTCGATTTATTAATCAATTCATATAATAAACATGCAATTTCTATGCCAAGATAAAGGAATTGGTTAATTCTAAATTTTTAAAAAATAATTTATATTTTTTGTCCTTTATTGGTTCTTTCTGGTGATATAATAAAACCAATATCATTCAAAAAGGAGGGCTAATGATTAACCAATCCATTACCTTAATCACTGGAAGTGCCCAAACTAAACAAGTCTTGCATGAGCAACTGCAGCAATTATTAGGAGATTACGTCCACATTGATAGTTTTGCAACAGAAGAAGTAATGCCAACACAATTGAATGTTGATTTTATCCTGTTTTCATCAGAGGTTACGAGACAAGAGGCACATGACCTGTGTAAAATAACTAGCAAAGATATAATGGTCGGAAAACGAACAGTCCATCACCAATTTATTGATCAGCTTTTAAAAATTCCGATAAATTCCGACGTTCTTGTAGTTAATGATGATGATTTTGCTACGGTTGAACTAATAGAATCTCTTTACCAGCTAGGTATTGATCACTTACAGTTCATCCCGTTTAAGAAGGAACAGATTTTTTATAAAAATATCGATATCGCTATATCTCCTGGCGAGCCCCATCTTTGTCCTCCGTCGATTAAAAAGGTTATCGATATTGGCGTTCGCTTGTTTGATATGGCAACTATTATAAAAGTAGTCGAATACTTCTGTTTGGGCGAAAAAGTCTCGTCATTGATTTCAGAAAGGTATATCCGTAACATTATAGATTTGCAACGGAAACTATCACATGCGGAACAAAACGCAAAACAGGTGAATCAACATATTCAAAATGTTGTCGATACTGTCGATGACGGCATTTTAGCCATTAATCAACAGCAGAAGGTCACCGTTTTTAACCGCCGTTTAGAGGCTCTATTTCATTTTCCTGTAATAGATGCCATTAATAAACAGTTAAAAGAGGTTATCGTCCAACAAGGAATTATCGATTTTATCCTTACTAGTAATGAAGAAAGTAAATTTTTTACGATAAACGGTGTGGATCTTGTTATTTTCCGTCATCAAATGGAAACAGAAAATACAATCGTAGCGACATTTAAAAGCATTAATCAGGCGTTTGAAGTCGAAAAAATGGCCCAGCGGGAACTAAGAAACAAGGGATTTTACCCAAAGTATGACTTTGATGATATTGTTGGTGAACACCCTTTACTCAATGAAAGCAAACAAATTGCCAAAAAACTTGCTCTTTCCGAGCATCCTATCTTAATTCAAGGCGAAACAGGTACGGGAAAAGAATTATTCGCACATTCCATCCATCTTCATTCAATGAGAAAAAACGGACCATTTATCGCGATAAATTGCAGTGCTTTAACGGAAAATTTGCTTGAAAGTGAATTATTTGGCTACGAGGAGGGGACCTTTACAGGAGCACAAAAAGGTGGAAAAAAAGGCTTATTTGAATTAGCCGATAATGGAACAATTTTTTTAGATGAAATTGGTGATATTAGTCTAACCGTCCAATCCCATTTATTAAGGGTTCTTCAGGAAAAAGAATTGCGCAGAATTGGCGGGAGAAAAGTAATTCCGATAAATGTCCGGGTTATCGCGGCCACGAATAAAAATATTCAACTGAAATCCCAAGAAGGCACGTTCCGGTCTGATTTGTTTTACCGTTTGAATGTTCTTACCCTTTCTATTCCGCCACTTCGAGCACGGAAGGCGGATATCCCCTTACTAGTAAAACACTTTATTACCAAAAGCGGGAAATGGGTAAAAGTCGGACAAGACCTGACAGAACAGCTTCAAAAGCAGGAATGGTTAGGCAATGTTCGTGAATTAAAAAGTACCATTGACTATATGCTCACCATTTGCGACGGAAATACAATCGAATGGAAAGACATTCCACAGGACCGCTTTCAAAGTTACAGTCCTTCTAATGAACAAGACTTTCCAATTCCTGAGAGTTTATTAGAGATACATGAATATCTATTTATGTTAGAGGCCATCAAGAACTGTAATGATAACGGCAAGCCCGCCAGTCGTCAATTTATTTCAATGGCTAGCAAGGAAACCGGGCATTTTCTATCGCCACAACAAGTTCGACGACGATTGGATACTCTGGAAATCCATGGTTTCATCTCGAAAAGCAGGGGGAGAGCCGGTACAAAAATCACCTTAAACGGGGCAGAGTATTTACACTTACTTAAATTACATGCACATTAATTTTTGCTCAAATACGTGGCAATCTTAACAGGTTCATGTATGAGGTGCAAAACGGTAAAACGCAAAGTCAAAAACGAAAACTTTATTTTCACAGCAAAACGGTAAACCGTATGCTACTCAATTGGGACAAGGTGCCTGTCCCCTCGTCCCATTCTAAGTGTGTTTCTTTAAGTCTTTTTACAAAAGAAAAGCCAGCACATAAAATGTTATAACAGTTAGTGGCATTACCAATTCTACTAATGCCCATATTCTTCCCAGTCAGACCAGTTTACTAACACGAAAATATGCACCTGATTTTTTCAAGAAAGATCAATGCTGACAACCAACTGCAAATATATGATGATACTATCGGGTCCAATTTACCTCTTTCCTAAAACTATATGATTACCCCCAAATTTTTTACGCTGCTTTTTTATAAAAAATACAAAAACCTCAATTACTTGTCATACGGTTCACCGTAACAACACAAAATGAGGCTAAAAAGGTTACGAGTTATGATAGTAAATAAGAAAATTTCCTGTTAATGTAATATATATAACTAAAATACCCAATAGGAGGATGCTAATGGCTCAGCTTCATTTTCATCCTAGCAATCTTCAAGTTTCTTTTCATGGAAAGACCGTTACACTTTTACCAAAGGAATTTAGTTTACTCCAATTTCTGCATACACACCCCAATCAAGGACTTTCAAGAGAGGCATTATTGGATGCAGTTTGGCCGCTTGAAGCTCCTGTAGATCGTACAGTTGATGACCATATTTATCGACTACGAAAAAAGCTTAAAATATGGAATCAATTTATTTTAATTGAGACTGTTCGAGGGGTCGGTTATCGCCTTACCTATTTAAATGAAAAGGGATTTATTCCACCTTCAATCGAAGATAAAGATTTTAATAGCCAATTCAGCCAAATCATTTCTAAATATCATTTATTTGGCCAAGGAGAGTCTATGCAGGTCGTTGCAGACCAACAAAAAGTACTAGGTGTAAATCTCAGTCCTTTTTATTTAATGTACATGGAAATTATCAAAGGAAATTGGAAAGTCCTCCTTGATGAAAAGATTCCTTATTGGAACCGTGCCTATTTTATGATTGTGCTTTATAGCCTATTAGAGGATGACCCCGCAATAGGGTGCAATGGAATTGAAAAGATGCTGCAAAAAAACAATCTGGAAACAGCCCAAAAATGGGAATTACAAGGTTTAGACCTGGTTTTTTTCTTGATTTGGGATAATCAAATTGAAAAAGCATCCCAGCATATAGACTGGGCTTTAGAAATGGTCTCAAAGCATCAGCTTGATACGTTTCATATCGTTGTATCCCTTACCCAAGTATATGTACTTTTGCATCAATCACTGGAGAAAGCAAAGGAAAAGCTTTTGGTGATTGAAAACCTTTTGAAAGATAAACCTTATTTAAGAGAACGAAGTCACTTCGAAATAGCCAAGGGAATTTTTCAGCTAAAAAATAAAGAATATGATGCAGGGAAACAATCCATTAATAAAGGGATCGAGATTATGAAGTCAACAAAATTTGAACTTCAATTATTTTACTCGATTACGCATGTATATCACTTACTAAGGCAGTATGCAGGAGAAAAAAATGAACTATGTAGTCACTATAAAAACCTCAGGATCAATGTATTTAGAAAGTTTGATGGTGACCTTTTAAAAAATTCACTAAAAAATCAATTACATTCATTCCTCTGATAATCGTCTGACAATTCACTTCTATTATGGAATTAACAAAACATGATATGGAGTGAAGTAAAATGGAGTGGAACTTATTAGATGTGGTTTTAAGGGTTGTTTTCGTATTCTCTTCCGCCTTCCTTATAACAATCATTACTGTATTTGCCATAAGGCTTGCTAGGATTGATATAAAGGACTTTAGCCAACGAATCGGCGTTAAATTTATGTCAATTGCATTAGCTGGGAATTTATCATTCATTTTTGTGGTTTTTCTTTTCATGAACTTTGTTGAACGGAAAAGTTTTCTTTCTCTTGGCTTTCATTTTTCTTGGTTTCAATTTTCATCAAGTTTACTGTTGTTTTTCTTTACCCTTTCACTATCTTTGTTATTTGTTCTGATTAGGTACAAGGGTAAAGCAAATTTTCATTTATCTTTAACAGCGTTTAAAAGGAGTAAAACGGAGTACCCTTCTTTATTACTTTCCTTTTTTGTCCTTTTCATTGCTGCTTTACAAGAAGAAATTATGTTTCGCGGATATCTTGCCTTTGCGTTTCATGAATATAGTATGATGACAGCTATGATATTATCTGCCACTATTTTTACTGTTTGGCACTTCATGAGTAATAAAGTCAGTTTATTTCAAACCATTGATTGGTTTATATGCGGTATTGTATTATTCTTTGTGTATTGGGAAAGCCATTCGATTTGGTTAGTTGTGATTCTGCATTATAGCAGAAATGTTTCAAATGTGCTCATTTGGAATATTGCAAATAACTACTCCTTTTTAACATTTGAAACACCACCAAAGGCTTCCGATAAAACAATCTATACCATGACTTGGGCATTACTTACCGGGTTTTTTCTACTAATAATTTACTAATTGTAAAAACTGGGTAAAGAAAAGTCATCCTAATATGGGTGAATATAGACAAAAATCAATCCTAATTATAATTATCTTCACGTAGGAGCCCTGATCAAAGTTCTTTTAAAGAAACATAGTCAGGGCTTATACAGGTGAGAGGCTATTTTTGTTCATAATAACATCAAAA
The DNA here is from genome assembly GCF_001591445.1 of Neobacillus drentensis NBRC 102427. Lineage (GTDB taxonomy): Bacteria > Bacillota > Bacilli > Bacillales > Cytobacillaceae > Neobacillus > Neobacillus drentensis. The sequence goes on from NZ_BCUX01000028.1 coordinate 12,022, forward strand.
CGCATAATCTATTATTATGTAAAAACCTCATTTACTTATGATACGGTTCACCGTATTTAATCCGAAATCACATTTATAACAGTTCCACCATCCTATTTAATTTCGGGTGTATATGGGACATGATGACTAAAGTGAAAGTGGAGTCGGTGAGAAAAGTCAAGCTTCTTAAATCGGTGCCTAATGATTCACTAAATCGTGCCTATTTGCCGATCTTTCCACTAGGCTATACCATTCAAACGTTTGGTTAAATAAGCTAGGAAACCCGCCATTTTTGTTTAAATGACAGTACAGCAACCATTAGACTGGCAAAAGCAATCGTGAACATTAGTGTTTCAAAAACTGTCAATCAGCATCACCCGCTTTCCTACAAATATTTATGAATCGAAAAGATTCAAGAAAAAAAACACCAATGTTGGTGTTTAAAGAGTTCACTTAAAAGGTGCATATAGGAAAATTGACATACAAAAAGGCATGGGAATTGACGCATGCCTTTTTTGTCGCTACATCAAGGTTTAATGACGATTTTGTGTAGATTTGGCATTCAAATGTTTAAGCTATTTATTGGGTGAAAATACTTATTGTACTGATTAAAATATTTTTTTCATTTGGAATTTCGTTAAAACGATCAAGTGCGTTTGATGGCGCGTCTCTAACTGTTTGATATAAGCATCGGATGGATCATTCCGATGTGTTTCCTTTTACTCATCTTTCATTTTGAAACTGAATAAGACCCCATTACTTCTTATATTTCGTTAGTTTGGATGATATGGATACCGACTGTTTCTCTGTTTTTTTAACTTTTAAGTCGGATGCCCAGCTTACTGTCGATTCATATTTTTGGGTGTGCTCTTTTTTAACAAGGTTCTTCAATCGTTCTTTGTTCTTTTCTAAAGATTGTTCAAGGGAAAGCAGTCGTCGAGTTGGGAAAGGCAGCCCTGCAAGAATGGTTGTAATAGTGGGGTCAGTTTCTGAGATATATGTCCCTTCAAATAATTGTAGCGGTTCCCCCACCCTTTCATAAATGGAAGGTACATTAATGAGCTTTGAAATATTTTCTGGTCCTTCATATATGAGCCCTGCCCGAATGACACCTTGTGATTCAACAGGACAGAATATGGAGTTAGCCCAAGAGATTTGTACTTTTGCCGAGACATCCGCTGTGGTTTTTGCGTCAGTAATAGCAGTTGAAGAAATGAGGGTTACACCTCTTGTTCCAAGAATATTCATAAGATCGGTTTCATCGAAGTTACCGTAAATAGAACTCTTTTTTGTTGTTTTTAGGAGATGACAAATGGCCTCCATCGTTTGATGATTAGCAGAGAGGTAGATCTCGTGTTTGCTTGATTGCGGCTTCATTTTGCGCATCTGATCATTATCTACCAAGAAAACAGAAGAAATCGCTTCTATTTTTGAAAGCTCTTCGATACACTCTGACGTATTGATTCGATTTCCCGCTAATACGTTTCGTTCAGGGATGATGGCGATAGCACCAACTTTAATGCCAGGTAATTGGTCAATTAACAAATCTATTAAAAGAGGACTCATCCCAGATCCTGTACCACCGTCTGTTGAAAAAGCCACCAATAACAGCTTTAGGTTCTTAAAGGAGGTGGTTACAAAATCAATCATTTCTCGATGGTGTTCTTGAACTGCTTGTAATCCTAAGGATCTATTCTGTCCTGCACCATTATAACCCGGGACAAAATACTTCTTTTCCACCCTAGTGTTTACTATACCATCACGTTTATTTGTGTTAATCAGAGCTGTTTGAAAACCCAAGGATGAGGCTATCTCCGCTATATTTCCACCTGCTTGACCTACGCCCAAGATTCCAACCGATTCCACCTGAAAACCCCCTTATCATGCTGAAATAATACCCATAAATGCGGTTAAAAGATTTTTTAATAAAATGCAAATTTGGGATAAATTTATACCTTATAACAATTTTATTTTTTGAAGGGTAGATTATGACTAAAAAATGTTTTTCAGAAGACCAAGGGTTCGGTTCTTGGGGGATTTTATATCGTAAATTTAGTTAATCAAAATAAATAACCCCTGATCATCATGAATGGATCTCAGGGGTTATTTCTAATGTTTCTCTTTCACGAAGTTTAAATTCTCTAACTCAAAACCATTTGCTCTTCCCCTTAAATATCAAAAGCAATGAGATAAGTAATAAGATTAAACCTGTGATGCGGTACCAATCAATTGGGATCGGTTGTTTGATGAAGATCCCAAAGTGATCAAGTGTCACACTTATTAACAACTGTCCAACAATTACAGCAGTAATCGCGGATGCCACTCCAATTCTTGGTACTACCGCAACCATAATCGTTACATATCCGGCTCCAAGCACTCCTCCAAATAGCTGCCATTTCGGAACGCTTGTTACTTTTATTAAATCTCCTTTACCTAGAAATATAGCAAGTAATAAAAGAATGATGGTTCCGATAAAAAACGAAACAAAACTACCTTCGATCACGCCAATCCTTTTTCCTAACACACCATTTATTCCTGCTTGTGTTCCTATTAAAGTCCCGCCGATTATGGCTAATAGTAAATAAAAAAACATGTACATCCTCATACCACCTTATTGATCACTACTTAATATAGTCTAGAAAAGTGTTCATCCATTTCTTCTTCAGATAAACCAGCAATTTTTGCTATTTCTTCAATTTCCACTCCTTTTTCGAATAATTTGATCAGTAATATATGAAGATCCCACTTTTCTTTATCACTTCCACTTAATTCAAATTCTTTATTAAATAATTTGTCCATTTTTAACACCTCAGCGTAAAATATATTCGATCCGTTTAAATATAATATCTAAAAATGTATGGGAATTTCCGTTCTGTAGAGGAATAATGAAGAGATTAAATAATAAGGGTATTATAAAAGATGAATTGAACTATGTTCCTTACATGAAATTTGAACAGAAACTTGAGGTATTGGTCATCTATAGCATCAAATACTAATGTTTTCATATCTTGTATAATATAGGTGAAATTTTCAATCATGAAAGTAGTTGTATGTGACTTATTAATTTCTTTTTTCCATTAGAAATCATTATACATATCATCTTCCCCATTATCCCAACAGGTATTGTTCTTCCTCAAAAAAATCTTTTCATTGATATTATTTAACACTTCTTGCCGATCCTTCTCATTTAGCAACTCAATTTCCAAAATAATTCTTTCTGATATCGAAAGCCTTCCAGCCATGTAAGCAGTCGTTTGTTTCACTAATTCCTTTATTTCATTTTGCCCCAAAGACAATAAATCTCTATTTTTTTCTAAATTTTCTATCCGAATCTTTAATTGCTGCTGACCAGAAATTAATACATCATGACCTTTATTTATATTTTTTGTACTGGATAACAACTTTTTCTGACCCTTTTCTAAATTTTCTGTACGACTTAATAGATCCTTCTGAATTACCATTATATCTTGTTGGCCTTTATCCAAATTTTGTAGTTCTGAAAGAATAATATTTAATGTTTCTTCCATGACAAAACCTCCAACTTTTTGATTATTTAACATAAATTAATAAGGTAATGATTTAAGAAAGGAAAAGGAAGGAAAATCTTAAGACAAAAGGATGGTAGAAATTGAAGAGTTTGCGATGATTTTTATAGAAAGTGGGTAGGCATAAAAAAACTCCAAGTTGCAAATCTGTTCTTATTCATAACATATTCTATTTCATCTATTATACCCCCCTTTTCAATTGAATTCTGCTACTACTTGATTTATTTTCCAGCCTCTATTAATCTAACATTAATTCTTTCAACAAAGTAGGAAGAAAAATGTCAAAATAATGAAACATTTGTGACACCAATATCATTATGGACTGCAATGTCTTATGGGCATAGAAAAAGATGGATACAACAAGGACTTATAACTTGCAATTGATTATCATGGCATGTTGTATGATAAAAATAGACCAGCTTTCATAAGACCGGTCTTCTACAATCGGGCAAGATAATGGAATATACTAAAAGACAGTTAGTTATGGTTCCTTTATCACATAACCATACCTTGCTTATATTTGACGAGCAACCGTAAAGCTTCATATACTTTTCAGGTAACCATAGGCTTGCTTATATTCAAGGAGGTAAAACATGGAATACATTTCACCGAAAAAGGCGGTGTTAAATTTGAAACGGTGGTCTAAAGATACCATAGCGGCAGGTCGTCGTCATACCGTTGGGCTTAAATCGGACGGCACGGTGACGGCTGTGGGTGATAATAAATATGGCCAATGTGATGTAAGCGGCTGGCACAATATTGTGGCGGTCGCGGCTGGTAATGTTCATATGGCGACAAACACGGGTAATGCTCATACCATCGGTCTTAAATCGGACGGTACGGTGGCGGCTGTGGGTTTGAATAAGCATGGCCAATGTGATGTAAAAGACTGGTGCTATATTGTAGCGGTTGCGGCTGGATGGCGTCGTTCCATTGGGCTTAAAACGGATGGCACGGTGGTAGCTGTGGGTCGCAATACTTACGGCGAATGCGATATAGGTGGCTGGCGTGAAATGCTGGCGGTCGCTGCGGGTGACTGGCATACCGTTGGGCTTAAATCGGACGGCACGGTGACGAGTGTGGGAATTAATCGGTATGGCCAATGCAATGTAAGCAGCTGGCACGACATTGTGGCGGTTACGGCAGGTTACCTTCATACCGTTGGGCTTAAATCAGATGGCACGGTGGTGGCTGTGGGTTTGAACAAACATGACCAATGCGATGTAAGCGACTGGCATGATATTGTGGCGATAGCGGTAGGTAGTTATCATACCATCGGCCTTAAATCAGACGGAACTGTGGCGGCTGTGGGTTTGAATAAGCATGGCCAATGCAATGTAAGTGGCTGGCGCGATATTGTAGCGGTCGCTGCGGGTTGTGCCCATACCGTTGGGCTTAAATCGGACGGCACGGTGGTGGCTGTGGGTGATAATGAATATGGCCAATGCGATGTAAGCGGCTGGCGCGGCATCAAACTGCCCGGTAATTAGTTTTTAATAACATCAAGTCAGAGAATCACTGAACAAGTTAATAATAATTGCTTCAGAAATAAGGATATTCCATTAATGGGCGCGTGATCCCTTAATCACACGTTTGGATTCAGGGATTCATTTCCAATGATTTTCTTTCAACGAGCTTTAATTCACTAACTCAAAACCATTTACTATCCTCCTTAAATATAACGCAATGAGTAATACGACTACACCTGTGATCCGGGACCAACCATTCAATTTTATTACGGATTTACTTACGAGTTCATTAGACGCTAAAGCGAGTTTGATAAATAAGCGGAAAAATTCCCCTTAATTAGAAAATAGCACTGAAAATAGCCTAATTAGACGGAAGAATTCCGACTATTGGTTCAAAAAACATGAAAGTGGGTAATTTTGCTTTGCTTAACCGGAAAAACTCCGCTTATTTCCCCCGAATCGAGCCCTATTCTGCAGTCTAACCGGAAAAACTCCGCTTATTTTAAGTATCACTAGTTACTCAATTAAGGATAAGACTTCTTTGATAAAAAAACCAGTGAATCTCATTTAGATGCGTTGCGGGAACCTTCCATCTGCGGGGCTTTTTCTGTTTGGAGATTGAAAAAATTTGCCCAAAATAATTAGAGCTGCCTGGACTAGAGCAGCTCTTTAAAGTTCCATTCAACATGTATTCTCGATTAAATTTATATACTTAGATACTGGGTTTCTTTACTATGCACTGGTCATTGGATAGTTGTATCCCAAGCGTTGCTTTGCGTACCAAGACAAAATAGGAAAGGAAAGCCAGAAAACTTGAGCCTAAAATGATAGCGCCCATCGGAACGCCTGTATACGCCCCTGCTATCCCCACAAGTGGAGCACTTAATGAGCCAAGTAAAAATGGCAATAATCCTAAAAGGGCTGAAGCACTGCCCGCAATATGCCCTTGCGTTTCAATCGCTAAAGTAAAAGACGTGGTTCCGATAATACTGATGGAAGTTATAAATAAGAAAATTGGAATCACTACTGCGAAAAGTGGTGCGTTTAATAGTAGAGCGATGAGTAAACCGGCACCTGCTAAATTAGCGATGGCTAAACCGATTTTTAAGAAAGTCCGCTCCGAAATTGTGTCTGCAAAGCGGCCGACCAATTGACTTCCAATAATTAATGCTAATCCATTGGTCCCAAATAATAAACTAAATTGTAGCGGTGTGACTTCGTAAATATTCTGATAGACAAATGGAACCCCAGATACATAGGCAAAGATTCCTGCAGCAGTAAATCCTGACGCTAGTGCGTACCCCATGAACTGTCGATCTCGGAATAAAGAACCAAAGTTGTTGATAATTTGTGGTAAATTGCTTGGTACACGGTTTTCTGTTGGCAGAGTTTCTTCTAATTTTAAAGCAACAGTGAAAAGTAACACCGCACCCACACAGGCTAAAGCAATAAAAACTCCATGCCAATTGGTAAAAGCAAGAATCCCCCCACCAGCAACCGGTGCAACAATCGGCCCGAGGTTACCCACTAATACCATCATCGTAAAGAACTTGGTCAGTTCCCTCCCACTATAGAGGTCTCGAACAATTGCTCTAGAGATCACAAGTCCGCCGGCAGCAGCAAAGCCCTGGACAAAACGAGCGATGATAAGGAAATAGATATTGGGCGCCAAGGCACATGTTATAGAAGCGAGTAAGTACAAGATTATAAAGATCAACAAGGGTTGTCGGCGGCCTTTTACATCACTTAAAGGACCAATAACCAATTGCCCTAATCCCAATCCTAATAAACAAGAGGTTAAACTAATTTGTACAAGTGATGCCGTCGTATGAAAATCCTTTACAATCGTTGGAAAAGAAGGTAAATACGTATCGATTGTAAAAGGTCCTAACAGTCCCAGTGATCCAAGGAGTATTGCCAGCTGTATTCGTTTTTTTCCACTAGGTTTATTCAATGTCCATCGCCTTTCTATAAAAGAAGTATTTTTTGTTCGTTGCATTTATTTCGATTTCCAAAATAATAAATTTCATTATAACCTGAGCCTTGCTCAATGGTAAACAATTAATTTCCGTGGAAACGTTTTCAACTTTCGACCCTAGGTGAAATCGAAACAGGGGGACGGATCTGATCCGTCCCCCCCACACCTTTTTCCTATACAATCAGTTAAAAATATAAACGAAAACTGTGCGCTATTTAAAAAGGCCCATTTATATATAGGCAAGTATCTATGCCTTCTTCAAAATGGACACATAAACTAATTACGAAACAATCCGAGGAGGAGTTAAACATGCAAAGATTATTCGGAATGGGAAACGGAGGTTATCCCGGTATGGGGTTCGGAGGTTACAGAATGGGATTTGGCGGGTACCGGCCTGCGTCTAGAATGATTGAGGTTACTTCATTTAAACTTTCTGCTTCTACCGTTGCCTACCAAGGCAGCAGAGTTCCTGGCTACACAACAATTGAGTTGCAAACCAGCGTGCCAACACGCGGGTATCTTCTTATCGTGGGGAATGGTGTACAAACAAAAATTAATTTATCGACTATAGCCTATAAAACCGTACACAAAGTGGATTGGGTACCCTGGGATGATACGAAAAAAGCACCTCTTTCCGCAGGTATATATCAAATCAAGGGATATTTAACGGACCAGGAATTCAATCAAATGCAAGGATATCCGCTCGGGGAGCTCACAGTTGTCTCGGAATCAAGTCCCAAGCCATTGATTGATGGCGTTTCTCCAAATCCAGCAGTGTTTTCACCTAAATACGGACAAACACAAACAAAATCGGTCCAAATTCTGTTCAACTTAAACCGTCCGGCTGAAGTTCAGCTGACAATCCGTAATCTAAACGGAGATGAAATATATACCGGCAGCAAGGAAACCCTATCTCCTGGAAGCCATACTGTAAGCTGGAATGGCACAGATACAACAGGAAGGATTGTAATGGACGGTAGTTATGAGATTGTTTTTAAAACAATCGAAACAGCCTATAACTATCCCTCCACAACACCGTTAATCTGGCGATCTGGCACGATTACAATCAAAGATGCTGATTATTATATACCGGTATCAAGATTAAAAGAAATTGTTACAGATGCTTCCTTCCAATCGCCATCATTTACTCCTGATGGCGATGGAATAAACGATAAGGTCACTGGACAATTTACACTTGCAGTACCTGCGAAATTATCCATTTATATCGCAAATGCTGCCGGGGCCCATGCCGCTTTTGTAGTAAGTGAACAAACATTTGAAGCTGGTACTCACACGTTTGAATGGGATGGCTCTGACATCATGGGTGGAAAAGTACCAAACGGAAGCTACTATATCAAGCTTAATGTGGTAGAAGGCCCAAATAGCGGCTATATTACGTTTCCAAGCGCTGTGAAAGTGCAAAACATGTACGAAATCAAACCGATGCAACCTGAAAAAAGAGTACGCGTCATCAGCGAAACAGCAAAAATGAGCGTTGATCCTGCAGGGCAAGGATATACTGCTATAAAAGGAGACACTTTCCCGCTTATGTCGGAAGCGATAGAGAATGGAAAATACACCGTTCTTGTTAAAGAAGGGGTCACATGAACAATCAGTGTGAGTGATGTTGAACTTGTCACTGAACCGTCTCAGGCAAAGCAAACGACTGATTATATAGTCGTTAGTGGCGATACCTTATGGAAGATTGCATCCAAGTTCAACACGACCAGCTCTGAAATTGTTACCTTAAACAACCTTGATCCAAACAAATATCTATATGTAGGACAAAAATTAAAAGTCCCTGCATCTGCAGCTCAACCTGAACAGCAAGCGGCCACCACTTATTCTGTTGTATCCGGTGATACGCTTTGGAAAATTGCTCAAAAATTCGGCGTAACCACCCAAGCAATTGTCGATGCCAATAAACTGAATCCATCTGCGTACCTTTATGTTGGCCAAAAGCTGATTATTCCGAGTGTGGCGCAGCCTGAACAGCCTACGCAAACCACTTATGTAGTTGTTTCCGGTGATTCGCTTTGGAAGATTGCTCAAAAATTCGCCGTAACCACCCAAGCAATTGTCGATGCCAATAAACTGCAACCAACTGCATACCTTTACATTGGCCAAAAGCTAATCATTCCATCAAAACAGTAATAGTAAATGGTAAGCGAACGTTTCGATCCCGCTTACCTTTTTCATTCCCAATAAGTTTTTTTCGCTAATACAGATTTTGCTTTTGCGTCTCCTCTGTTTTGATTCGATAAACCATCTTTTCTGTTCTTGTGTAATAGATCCCATTCTTCAAAAACATTCATGTTAAAACACAACATTACAAAATAAAACGGAAATACCGGTAAATATTTATAAAGGGGAAGAACTTTTAAAAGAATGCCCTTCTATTCAACAGACCGCTAGATTCTTTAAGAAACATACTGGTTCGGCCCGTTACAACTGGTCCGCCATTAATAAAGGCATTTGGTTTAATGAGCCATATTCTATTAATAGGATTACCTATTTTTTCATTACCGATCCAGAGGCTGTTAAGAAGAAACAAAAGGTAATGCAGACAAAACATAACGTTTAAGAAGGATTCAATTCTGTTACAGTTTGAAAGATTAATATATCTAAAAAAAATTAGAGCTGCCCTATCTCGGTCAGTTCTTTTAAGTCTCGGTGTTAATATAGTTTCCTTTTCACTTTGTAATTTTATTAAATAAATGCCGCATTTGTCTATGAGTTAACCAATCGATTACTTCTTAGCAGATTAGGTGTTTTGCTGAACAAAAACTTGAATCCCTTACTCTAAAGATTCTATTAGTTTCACTCAATTAATTGTAGTTGTTTAGTATCTTGATAATAATAAACTAGATATTGTAAAAATAATTCTTTTAAATCGTCCTTTTCAAGCATAGGAGACATGATAATTGGGTAACTTTTGTTAAATTCAAAAATGACCCTTCTCCCTACACGTTCGTCTTTCCCCAAATCATCCCGACCAGTTATCTTAGATTTCAATACTTTTGAGAGTTTTAGTTCATCAATAATGTCTAAAATGTTTATCAAAAATTTATCATTTCTAAAAATTTCATATTTGATTATATAGTTAAATACATCTAGGTTATCAATAATTAGTGAATAGTATCTTTTTCTTTCGCTAACATCGGAAATGGCATCATTTATATATTGAGCACCTAATACACACTTATAAATATAATTTTCCCAATTGAAATCTTTTAGAACAATATTATTGAAATGATTGAGCCCATCGTTTATTTGAGGATACTGCTCAAGCAAGTAGTCTCTCTTATAAACTGCTAGTAATGAGTGCCAGAATAATTCGTCAAAATGAATATCCCTATTTGTATGTAAATAAGAATCCGAGATGGCATCGAAAGCTTGATGAAATAACTCACTTTTTGTACTTTCACTCCCTTGGGCAATATAAATCGGGAAATCAGGAGTCACATCAATGAATGCAACCTCATCTGAAAAGTATTCTTCTTTATTTTTAACCTGATCCTCTAAAAAATCTTTGTAAAACTGCTCATTATTTTTATAACCCTTCTTTAGCAGCTTAATTTCCATTTAAACTTAGCCCCCTAACAGCACCCGCATATTTCTCTAGGATTTTATCTGAAATGGAGTAAATTACTTCATCGATATTGTCAATACTCAATTCATTAATCATCTTTTTCTTCATTAGATTGTAAAACTTCAAATCAAGATTATCTGTCGGTGCATCAATTTGTTCTAAATCCACTTGTTCTCCATCATCGCTATTGTTCACAATGAATCTGTATAATGCTTTTTGAAGTCCCATATAAATATATGGATTATTTAATGTATTACTCATTGGAGAATCGTTAAATTGTAGTTGCTCATTTTTATAATGAATAATAATTGTTTCACTACCTAATTCGATTTTGATATCGGACTTAATATCGGGGTTAACCTTTTTCTCAAACAATTCTAAAGGTTTTGTACTGCTCCCTTCAAAAATGACCACATTTGAAAAGCCCAAGATTGAGTTTCTAAGTACAACAATATCCTCCTTAAATTGGGAGTAAAAATAACTTAAATCATCGTTATCTTTAAAATTGATTTCAGCTTTTGATTGGAGATGCAATTGAATTGTTGTACGATTACTTATAGATATTCGCGATTTTTGTATTTCTATATATTTATCTTCTGGTTTAATGTAAAAAAACTTATTATCTTTTGATTGAATGACTAAAACGAGCTGTGCTTGTTCATTTTCAATTAATTTGTTTACAAATTGTGAATCGATTTCGTAACTGATTTCAAATCTGTAATTATATGAATTCTCGTGTAAATTCACATCTAAAATAAAATTACTACTTTCATAGCTAGTAGATGTGTTTGTTAATAATGGGTATGGAAAATTGGCATCCTTTTTGTAAATCATTTTACACCTCTACATAGTAAACAAATTTCAATGCTCTATTGAAATTATTTTTCAACTCTAGTTGTAGCTGCGCTACTCCTTGTTTTATTTCAATATCCTTAATTAAGTTATTTTCAATTTTGCATTGGTCTCCAGTGGTATTATCAATGACACTACTGTAATTATCATTAATTTTAAATTCATCGGGATATTCTACTCCCATACCATCAATAACTGAAAATGAAATATTACATAATTTCTCTTTGCTAATTTCTTTGCTACCGGTAAAGTCAAAGATCACAAACTCATTATCTCCAACTATTAATCTTTCTACGATGTCTGGATGAGCACTATACTTATCTAACTTTTCTTCAGTTCCATTTGTTTCGCCGATGTCAACCTTTGGCTTAACTCTCTTCACAGGGTTACGAGGTTTAACTGGGTTATCGGATGATTTCTTTTTATTTTTCTTCTTCTTTTTTGGAGCATCTGTGGTAACTTTCACGATAGATTTATCCTTACTAATCTTCACTGTTCCCATTGCCTCTGTGAGATCCTTCTTAAATTGGTTTTCGACTACGTAGAGAATATCCTTCGTATTCATCAAACCATCAGTAGGATTATTCTTTTTAATAGATTCCTCGATGATTTTTGAAATTTCTTTAGATAAATTATTAATGAACTTTTTCGCATTTTTTTGTAATCGCTGATCTTTTATATGTTCAAAAGCTAACTCTGTATGAGATTCATTTTCGAGAGATTTTAAATAGCCATCTTCGTATGACCCCGCTACTAATACAGCATTAAAGGGCTTATTGACATTATTTTTAATTTTTTTATCTTCAATTTTCATCCCGATAGTTCTTACGATGGCTACTCTCCCTTTTGGAATTGCTGAGTCGTAGCGAAAATATAAGCTGAAATTGTAATCATTTATGCCATCTGATATTTTCAGTGGAACTGGTTCCTCGTTTAGATAAGTATTGATATATAGTGGTGTAAACTCATTCTTCATTTCAGCAATATCTTGAATATAGTAATCCTTATTTGAAACAAAATCTTTAATTGTTTTGCTATCTATTTTTTTATCATTGACGATAACTTCCAATTTCTTTTCAAGAATAGAAATGAAAAAACTATCGCATATACTTTTAATAATTTCTTTTTCATCGTTGTATTGCTCTCTTAAGAAAGGAATAATGATTTTTAATCCTCTGTTATTTTTTTGAAATACTTCATGAAACTTATTTTCAAATGGATAAAACTTTGTTTTGTTCCCCTCAATTGTTTGTAAATCTGCAAAGTATCCTGTTGAACGATAACATTGATCGTTATATTTATGTTCTAACAGCTGTGCTGTACCGCCAAGATGTTGGTTCCCATCCTCATCGCAATTAGCAAAGTACATAATATGAAGATCCGAAGCTGCGTTTGAAGCAATTTTACCAACGCCATGTGAACCGCCTCTTGAATTTTCAAAAGCTTTATTTTCTTCTTCTGAGTGGACACCTTTATTGTAAGCATAAATGGCCCAAGTATCTTCTTTTGACTCACTTTGGCCATTCTTTGCTCCCTTAAGCCCCCTGGTATTTGAATCTTCGAATGATATATAAGCAACTTCTTCTTGGTTCATTTTATTTCGCATATGATCTATCGTTTCTTTTGTATAACTGTTGCGTCCATGAAAGCAAGATATTCTATTTTTTACTTCTTCAATTCCAGGAATATCATCTTTTGAGATAGTCCCTGTTTTTATCGTTAAAATGACAGGATCATTGTTTTCAAGTAACCTGCCGTCTAAGGAGTTTTGTGCATTTTCTCGGGTTAATCCTGAAGTTCCCATATTATAAAATCTTTCCAAATACTTATTGAAATTCGATTCCTCGATGTTCGGAATTGGCGAAAATTGCCATAATTGTTGATTTTCTGATAGACTCATAGCCATCTCCTCTATTTATCTGTAATAATTTAATTATTGGTTTAACAATTAATAATTCATTATGGGTCATTTGATCCTATATAAATAATAAAGTTATTAACAACTTTAATCATATATGTATTGAAAGTGCGGCCATGTATATTTGTACCTAATATAAAATATATACTAATATACCAATTATAACCACTAAGAATTCACATTAAGTTTTCTTTAAATATGCAATTATTATAAATTTCATAAATATAATGATTAATTCAATTTAAACATGTTTTTTTATATATTTGATAATACTTAAGATAATTATAAAGGACCATTTTCCCAAAATAAAAAAAGTCCTTCATCATTAATGATGAAGGGGAGTTTTTGCCTTCCTCTCAAAATGATAATGAAGGCGGTATTCACATATTTCTTTTGTCCAGTTGAATAGAACTTTTTCATGCTCTTTTAGTACTTCAAAATCCAGCTTAAAAATATCATTCTCAAATGTAATTAATCCTTTTGAGCTGCCACTCCATTTTGTCATTGGCATGGTAGTAATCAGTTTGCTAACGCCTTTTTCATCATACTCCCACAATTTTCTAGCGCCTTTATCGGAAAAATCAATCCTTTTGCGATGTTCTTTCTCCATCAGGTAATAATGAAAGTATGGTGCAGCATCTCTTGATGAAATGGGAAGATACCAATTCGAGGCACCCCGCTCCAGCATCGCCAATAAGATCACCATTTTATAACTTTTTGCCATTCCCGTTTTTTCAACTTCAACAAACCAATTTTCGTACCGGTTGTATATTTCCATCTCCTCATCCGTTAATTCTTCTGCCCATTTAAGAAATCCAAAGTACGAACTAAATTCCTGTTTATATTGAGGAGAGTCGGACGCACCCTTTAAATGTAATTCCAAATACGATGGCCTTCTTCCAAGGTCTCTTTTTAAATCCATGTAATCATTGAATAACTTCTCTCTACGAGGCTGTCGTTTTCGTGACATTTCTTTGAGAAGGTTAATCACATTTATATCCAAATTTATTTCACAGTACAATGGCAGTGTAGGTTCAATTGTTCTAGTTTTTCTGTCATTTGGTTGGGTATCGAATAGACTTAACTTTATATCCGCATTACGATAATTTCCAATTAAGTCAATAATGATACACGATTCTTTACCTGGATATAAACGGAGTCCTCGTCCTATTTGTTGGGTAAAAACGGTTAATGATTCAGTGGGTCTAACGAATAAAAGCGTATCGACGGCAGGGATATCAACCCCTTCATTAAACAGGTCCACAGTAAAAATAATATCAATTTCACCTTTGGATAGTTGTGAAATAGCTTCATTTCGGCTCACATGCATTTGTTGCCAATGAAGACTAACAGTTCGATAACCATGATGATTAAAGTAATTTGACAAGAAGTCAGCCTGTCTAATAGATGAGCAAAAGCCTAATGTCCTCGTCTGTTTATTCTTCTCCCAAGCATGAAGCACTTTAAGAGCTAAATCTTCTCTTAACTGGGCTTGAAGTAATTCTTCCTCATCATAGCGGTTACCAAGCCAAGTTAGTTGACTATAATCTGTATCATCATATACACCAAAATATTGAAACGGCGATAACCATTTCCGATTAATGGCATCCAGGAAGTCTAAACGAAAAGCTACATTTCCATCACAAATTGCATAAACATCCTTGTTATCATTACGATCAGGTGTCGCAGTAATTCCAAGGAGAAATCGTGGTTGAAAATAATCAAGAACCCTTTGGTAGGAATCAGCTGCAGCATGGTGAAACTCATCAATGATGATTAAATCAAACTCATCTGGCTTAAAGATCTCCAAATGCCTTTTTAGACTTAATGTATAGATAGAGGCAAAGATGGCATCAGCCTGGCCATCTTTTGTCTTTCCATTATAGATTCCAAGTTGTTTTTCAGGCATTATTTTCCTAAAAGAGTCTCTAGCCTGATGAAGAATTTCTTCACGGTGAGCAATAAACAGGATTCTATTAAATTTTTGTCCAAAAAATCCAGCCAAATAGGTTTTCCCTAACCCCGTGGCCATCACAACAAGAGCCTTATTATACTCTTCATCAAGAGTTTTGTTTAACTCCTCCAAGGCCTCGACCTGAGCAAATCTTGGTTGTATTTCCCCATATCCAACTGAAGGATCAAAAATTACCTCTGGCTGAACAGCAATCTCCTTCTCCACTGGCAGCATTAAATCTAATTCTTCAAGCTCCGACCATTTTTGAACTAAATTCGGATGTTTACGTTGGTATTTCTCATAGCGTTTTCGATATTCTTCTAACGTTTCTTGATTTAAAGGCACGGTTTGATCGGCATAGAAAATTTTTAGAAACTCTGTTTGCGCATCATCAAAAACTTGCTGCTCATCACTAACCAAAAGATTCCATTCCACACCATTATTTAAAGCCGATTTTGATAGGTTAGAAGAACCAATAAACAAAACATCATGTTCATTGGATTGGAATAAGTATGCTTTTGGATGAAAAGAAACACCATTACTCTTCCAAATTCTAATCTTTATACTATCATCAATAGATAATAATTCTTCCAAGGCCTCTGGTTGAGTAATGAATAAGTAATCCCCAGTACAGATCTTAATTTCGGCATCATTTTCAGCAGTTTTTTTTAATGCTTCTCTTATGTATTCCACACCTGACTTCATAACAAAAGAAGCTAGAATACAAATGGTGTTTGCACCTTCTAGCTTTTCTAGTAAATGATTACCAAGGTCTTTGGTAATAAGTTGAATCTTACTCATCTTCAACCTCAACTAAGAAGATTTTTTTCTTAAAGCCGCCGCGCTTTTCCGCTTTTTTTTGTCGGACTTCTTCTACCTCATTATAAGATGCTCCATGACACTCAGATAAAGCATGGATGATCTCCAATAAATCAGCTAGCTCCTCAATCGCATCTTTATCATTTCCTGCATTTATATATTCTTCAAGCTCTTCACGGCTCTTGTTTTTAAGTTCTTTTATGTATTGTTCATTGTTTAAAGTACAAATGGAAAACCTTTTTCCTGTACTATCGATTATTTCTGGTATTCGATCTCGGACTAGTTTGTTGTACACAGGCATTTTAGGTACCTCCAATATTGAAATAATACTTTTATTATATCTAATCATGGAATAGATTGGGAACTTTAATAATTAAGAACTTGGGTTACTTCAAACCTCAATTTTTTTTGATAATATTCTAATTAGGAATTCAGCGATTTTCTTGCTTTAAGTTGCTACTCCATCGGATGATTGCACGGAGTGTTGTAGGTACAAGTAAAGTAGAGCCCCCATCATGGTTGTTTGAAATATTGTTGTAACTCTGTAAAAATCACTATACCAACATGCTTTGTCATTCCTTCATTAAGAAAGAAGATAAATTATTCACTACAATCCACATTACGTAAAGATGATAGAACAATTAGGAAAATACCTTCACCCACACTAATTAAATAATATCCAAGAACACGCTTTAAAAGTTGACCTTACTGGTCTACAGCCATACTTTAAATAATTTCTTCATTTCACCTTCCAAGCTTTTCTGTCAAGACTTGGAGTAATGCTTTTACTTTTTAATAAATAAGCACTGACAGGGACATATTTATTACTTACTTTTTCTTAAAGCACATTTTCGTGTTGGTTTGGATGTAGTCACGATGATGTAGACTGAACTTAGAATATTTTTAAAATTGTTATTAAGTAGATGTAAATATCGATAAATCTCCATTCTAATAATTAGAAGCTTGATCATAGAAAAAATATCTACTAAAATTAAACCATGAATTAGATAGATAGGAGATTTCTATGAGTATAAATAAACAATTTAGTTCTGATGGACTAGTGCATATTAGTTCTTTATTAGATGGTCATCATTTTTATAAGATTCCAATCATGCAAAGAAATTACGTATGGGGAGAAGAAAATATACAAGATTTTATTTCAGATATTAGGGATAGTATGGATGAAGACCCAGATCAGGCGTATTTTATTGGGAGTATGGTTTTTTCTGAAGATGAACCGAAATTAAGAATGGTAATTGACGGTCAACAACGTATAACTTCGATTACCTTATTAATTGCTGCTTCAATTTTTCATTTTAAAAGAACAGGATTTACTGATCTTGGGGATTATTATAGTAGATTTTTAAAAACAAGCTTTCCTGGTCCTCAAGGAAAACTTATCCATAAATATAGACTAACTCATCACAACATGGATAATGATTTCTATAAGCAAATACTAGAATATAACCTAGATAATAAATATAGGACTTACACAACATCGCAAACAAATTTATTAAAAGCGGTTGAAAAATTTATAGATTTACTAAATCCAGATAATGGGTTTCCGTTGGCTGATTTTATGGTCTATTTAACTAGTAATGTATATATTGTTTCAATGGTATCTGGGAGTATAAATATGGCTTTTCGTATATTTGAGACCCTAAATGATAGAGGAGCAAAATTACAACCTGAAGATTTACTAAAAAATATGCTCCTAAGAAACCTTACTGATGAACAATATCATTCTATTGGAACTCGATGGGATGATTTCATAAACAAATTAACTGACGAGAAAGGTAAACCAAGAGTATCAACTACAACCTTTTTAAAACATTTTTTAATGTCAAAAGGGTTTCTTGTACAGAAAAAAGGATTGTATGATTGGTTTGAAGATCAAGTCGAAGAAACAAAAAATCCTAAAAACCCTAAACTATATGATTTAAGCAAATATCAAGGTATTCTTGAGTTTGTAATAGAAATTCAAGATGCAGCTGCTACTTATATAAAAGCATTAGATGGCAACCTAAGTAACGCAGTATCAGCATGTTTGCAGCTTGGTGTAAAACAGTCTTTTGTTATTGCTCTAGCTACTAACAAGTTAGATGATACACTAGAGCAAGAAATTTATGAGAAGCTTGAAACTTTAATATTTAGTTACGTAATCTCTGCATCACGATTTAATGAATTAGAAAAGAAATTTCCATATATTGCAAAAGAACTCAGGTCCTCCAGGGCAAGAGATGATCATTACAAAAATGCTCTCACAGAGCTACAAAAATTAATTGATGACAAAAAAGAATTAGCTTTAAAATCACTTGAACAGTATAAGTTAAAAGGATCTGATAAGAAAAAGGTGATGTATATCTTATCCAAATTAGCTTCATCATTTGATCAAGCAGATTATTCAGGCTTAACAATTGAACATATTCTACCGGAAGAGAAAAGCGAACAATGGGCTTTCATTAAGGAAGAGGGATCTGAATATAAAAGTCTCGTATCTAATATTGGGAATTTAACATTATTATCAAAATCAGACAATAGTTCATTAAAGAACAAATCCTTCGAGGAAAAAATACTTGTTTATAAAAACCAGTCTGCATTTACACGATCTATCGGTGTTAAAATTGAAACTGGAACAAAGAATACTAAACATGATAAAGCGGTAAAAATGTATGATTATCAACCCCCTGAAAGTAAATGGGATAAAAATGAAATTACTAGAAGATCTAAAGCATTAACTAGATTAGCTGAATATGTTTGGTTTGAATGAAACAAAATTTCTTAAGGTTGTAGATGTTTCTACAACCTTTTTACTCTGATGATTAACACATTTGTCAATAGATAAATTAATAGGAATTAATTAAATATCTTTGAAAGAACCAGTAAAGGAATTAATGATACAACCCATCAGTTAATTTAGAATGATTAACTAATCTTTTTGAATCAATTTGTTCTTGCTTGCTGCAAGGAAAAATAAAAACAAAATCCTTCTGGCTCATCTTCAGTGAGTAGATGCCAACTTTATATATGCCTAATATATTGTTTTGCATCAATTCCCTTACTTTGTGATGGTCTGCTTGTACGGAATCTAATTTGGATACATCGTCATCTATTGAAATTTTCTTCTCCGCTAGTAAATGGTAAATGTAATGGGCCATGAATGATTCTTCATAACGGAAACAATCTAGGTAAAGATCTTTAACAACCATGTAATCACACCTCGATTTTTTTATCGTACTTAGGCTTCTTTATCATGTGTTGATGCAACGTTATACAACGGTAGGACTCGATTCCTTCTGATCCTCAATCCTTCCTGTATACTCGTTGTAATTGACAGGGATGCTTCCTACGGGACCATTTCTGTTTTTCGAGACAATGATTTCAAGGTAATGATTGTCCGTGTCCTTGTCGTAATAGGCTTCACGATATAAGAACAAAATGACATCGGCGTCTTGTTCCACACTGCCCGATTCCCGAATATCAGACATCATCGGCCGTTTATTGGCTCTTGATTCCACCGATCGATTGAGCTGCGCCAAGCAAATGACAGGTCAATCAAAATCCTTCGCCAACGTTTTAAGCGATTTGGAAATTTCCGTTACTTGTAAATGGGAATTCCCTCCATAAGCTTGACCCGATTGAATCAGGGTTAAGTAATCGATAAAAAGGATTGGTTTCTTGTATGGAAATTGACTCATTAGCTTTCTTGTTTTTGCTCTCATTTCGGCAATCGTTTGTCCCGCCCCATCAAAAATTTGCATATGGGTTTCTGAGAGATTACCAATTACATCCGACCATTTATTCTTTTGGTTTTCATTCAGCATTCTTTTTGGATCCCGCATTTTTGCACGGTTAAAGCCCCCTGTTGAAGCCATTAATCGCGAGGTAATCAGCTTTTCAGGCATCTCTAAGGAAAAGACAAGTGGCAGAAACCCGGCCCAACCCGCCATTTTGGCAAAATGAAGCATCACGTCGGTTTTTCCCATCGATGGTCTCGCTGCTAGAATCGTCACCTCCCCACACTGAAAGCCTCCCGTTATTTCGTCGAGCTGATTGATACCCGTTGTTGCGCTTTTCAGCGAGATTCGATCTTCCCAGGGTGCCTCATAGATATCTACCAATGCTTGTTGTAAGGATGTATGATCGTCCATCTTCAGTTGGTTAATCTTATCTAGTTCAGTAATGACTTTCGCAATCTCCCAATCATTCATGGCTGCAATCGTTAGAATACTTCTCTTTTCCCGTTCCTTCCACAGATCAAGAATCAGCTTCTCCATCCCGTCAAATCTCTCTAGATCAGCGAACGATAACAGCGCCGATAAGTAAGACATTCCACCTAATGATTCGAGGTCGGGTAAGGTTGTAAATGTGATCAAATCGATATTCTTACCAGCTTGATTTAATTCCAGCATCCGTCGCATGATTTCTTGATGTCTTGTACTTTCTAGCTGTTCCGGTTGAATGACGGTATCGTGGAGTAAATACTCAGCCTTCATCATGCTTCCTAAAAATGCCTTTTCTGCGATACTCATTCCTCTTCACCTGCCGTAAGGTCAAGTTTAAAACGACCTGGAATCGCTCTTCCGGTAGGAAACGATTCGGTTGACCGCCTATGCATTGGTACGGAATTTTGGCTCTCATGATGGGAATCAATTTCTGCTACGGTCAGTAAAGATTCATTTTTCCAGTTCTTCAGTATCCCCATCACATAGCTCAGCCTTCGCTTGTTATTGGCACAGGCTATATTCATCGCTTTTAAGATCACCTCTTTCGGCTGTAAAAAGCTAGAATCAACTAACCAAGCTAACAGCTGCTCTTTTGCATTCATGTTCGAAAGGCCAAATCCATTGTTGTCCCAAAACTCAATAATCTCTTTTACATCTACTACTTTTTGATTATTTTCTGTATCTGGATTTTTCTCTATCTTTGGATTAAAAGCTTCTTGTTGTTGTTTTTCTTTTTCTTTTTCTTTTTCTTGTTGTTGTTTTTCTTTTTCTTTTTCTTTTTCTTCTTCTTCTTTTTGTCCACCTATCGTATAACGACGCGTCAACGCATCGTCATGCTCTCTACATTTAGGTTCTAAATATGTATCATTTTCATCTTGGCCGCTAACCTCCTTGACGACAACCAGCTCTTCTTGTTTACAAAATGATTCAAATAGACTGCGAATTTCCTGTTTTTGAATCGCCTTCGAAACATATTGAATCAGTGAGAGATCCTCGACATCTTTTAACTCGGAAGAAATACAATCCATGAACGGTTTCCCACCTTTATCGAGGTTATATTTCCCCCAGTCTTGAATCGCGAGTTCTCTCATTTCAGGATTGTATCGTATCAGCTTGTGATGCACGATGAATCGTTCGATTAACGAGTGAACACTTTCAATCGAATAACCCAAATCAAAAGCCATTTGTTTTTTGGTAATCTTATAGATTCCAAATTTGAGTCGTATGTAGATTCGTATGAAGATAAAAACTGAAAAATTTGTCCTCCGGAGTCATCTCTTCACAAACAATCGGATTCGTCCAAAAATCAGTACGGACCATTCTAAACTTTGCCATCTTCCACCACTGCCTTTCTTCTAATAAATTCCTTCATACTTGATATAGAAATAAAAGAAGAAAAAGGTCATATGTTTTTCATAAGAATGTGAATACTTTATGACACCTTTTCATCACCTTGTCCTTTGCACGGGAATTAGGTGAAAGCCCGCCTCCTCTTGACTTCTAAGATATCGAGTTTGGCAGGGTAAAGCGAATCGCCAAATTTCAAATTTGAGGGTAAACGTCAAAAAACACCTTCAAATTTGATTTTTGAAGGCGGTTTTTGCAATTTTGGTTATTTTTTACCCTTTTTTGTGGTATCTCCGGATTGCTACTTTTCTTGCAGTTAGGAAAAAAAGTGCCCGGCACCAACCAAAAATTCGGAAGGTGCTTGGCACTTTTTTCTTGCACGGTTTTAAGGAAAGCTATCGATGGTTAGCTGTTCTAGTAAAAGAAGAGTTTGACCTAGATCCGTTTTCTTCTAATCTTTTGTTTTCTGTAACAAACAACGGGACAAATTGAAAATTCTCTATTGGGACCATGGCTTCTGGCTTTATTACCGTCGATTATAACGAGGCAAGTTTCATTGCCCTTCCAGTGATATTACGGTGCCTTTAAAGATAACTCGGCGTTTACGACAATTCCTGTTAATTGCATAGTCTTTAACAAGTTATCTAAATAATACTACGAGCCCCCATCCGCATGAAGGTGGGGCTATTTGACGCTTACTTTCTAAACTGTAGGTCGGGGGTTGAATCCTCTCCAGGACGCTACAAAACCCTTGCGGTGGCAAGGGTTTTTCTGTTTTATTCCTGACTTAGACCGTTAGAAAATTGTTAAAATAAACCGGACATTTCCTCGAGAACTTTTTCGAAAGCCTTTGCAGTCACTTCTATATCGTTTTCTGACGTTACTGTAGAAAGGTTCATCATACCCCGAGGAGCAATAAAGACTCCATTATTTAATAGTTTTATATGAATGATTTTTATCAAATCTTTAGGCTGATTTAAGGTCTCAGCATAGTTAGTAGGCGGTTTACTGGTGAAATGAATATTCATCATAGATCCTTCTCTTGTAATAGATATTGGGGCCTGAAACATTTTAATTGCCGCTTTCATTTTGGTCTCTAAATTCCAGGAAAGGTATTCTAATCTTTGTATTGCTTCATCATTTAATAATTCCATTGCCGCGATTCCTGCAGTCATGGAAATTTTATTGCCATTAAATGTCCCACCATGAGGTAAAAAAGAGGTCTTATAAGGATTAAATTCAGCCATTATGTCCTCTCTGCCGCCGAATGCACCTATTGGGTATCCACCTCCTATGATTTTTGCCATTGCTGTTAAATCGGGGACTACACCGAATTTTTTTTGTGCTCCTCCAGTATTCAACCGTAAAGTTTGTACTTCATCAAAAATAAGAAGGACTTGATATTGGTCTGCCAATTTACGCAGTTGATTTAAATAATCTTGCTTAGGCGGTATCACTCCTCCGACTCCCATTACAGGCTCCACCAGAATAGCTGCAATCTCATCCTGTTTTTTCTTTAAAATTTCTTCAACGGCATTTGCGTCATTAAATGGCGCAATATAGACATCACGAGCAACGTTAGAAGATAGGCCCGCACAATCAGGGATAGGTTTCCAACGCTCCTGATTAGAATGATTGGAAAAAGGGGGCTTTACAGAATATTCCACCAAATCATGCGTTCCATGGTATCCTCCTTCCATTTTGATGATAGACGTTTTTCTTGTAAATGCCCGTGCTGCTCGAATGGCAAACATTGTAGCTTCTGTTCCTGAATTGCAGAAGCGGACTTTCTCTACACTTGGAATCCGTTCACATAAAATTTTTGCTAGCTCCAATTGTTCGGGAATCACAGCTGCATAAGCTGTTCCAAACGAAAGGATAGACTGAACCTTTTCCATAATAAAGGGATGAGCATGCCCATGGATCATTGATGTATAATTATTCAGCAAGTCAATGTAACGATTTCCGTCTACATCGAACAGATAGGCCCCTTCAGCTCGTTTAATTGTTAATGGGTATGGTTTAAAAAAGGCTATCGTCCTTGTATCTCCTCCTGGCATAAATCTTTTTGCTATTTCATAGGACTCTTTTGAACGGGGTGTCTTATTTACGAAACATAGCGTACTTTCATTATAAATTGTATTGATCTCCATTTCTCTCCCCTCCGGCAATGCTATTTAATAGGTGCCAACCGACGAGAACTTTGGTTAGACTGCTCCTTTTTTGGAATTCGTACCGATGTTCAGTCACTACAGTGATTGCCTTAAATAACCATATTTCAGTTTATCGAGCACAGCTGAATGATCGTTTCAAGTTTTGATTTTGCCTTTATGAACGTTCGTTCAAATAAAACGAGAGTGCAGACTTGGAAAATCAAAGAGGTTCAACACACCAGAACAAGTTTTTCAAAATTTTCTCTACTCTTTTTTTGTCGCCATTAATAAGACCGTTTCTAATAATACGTTTGCCCCTTTTTCACAATCTTCCCAAGTTGTTAGCTCATTCTCGGCATGGCTTTTACCGTTGATACTTGGAGCAAATACCATAGCAGAAGGAATATAACTCGCAAGGAACTGCGCGTCGTGACCTGCACCGCTAACCATTCGCTTATACCGATACCCTAATTTTTTTACAGATTGTTCTACCGAATCACAAACTTCTTTATCGAACCAAACCGTATCTCGGTCCCATATTTTTGTACATTTCACTTGACAATTTTCTTTACCATGGGAGTGTGTAAGTCCCTGTATAATTTCCTCCACTTGTCTAACGAATTCAGGGTCCTTATGCCTTGCATCAATTGAAAAGACCACTTTATTTGGGACAACCGCGTGCAAGTTTGGATGTACATTCATACGCCCAATCGTGTATACCAACTCATGATCAAGTCCACTCAATTTTTCACGTAATTCTGTGATTAAATTAATCGTTGAAAACAGTGCGTCCTTTCTCATATGCATCGGCGCACCACCTGCATGGTCAGATTCCCCTGTTACTTCGATTTCATAACAAACCATACCCACTACACATTCAACGACACCAATAGAGAGAGATTCTGTTTCCAGAACAGGACCCTGTTCCACATGTAGTTCTAAATAAGCCTTGGCTTCCGTTAGGCGGTTTTTTATATCACCTACATACCCAATAGTGGTCAGAGCTTCTTCAAAAGTGACGCCGTCAGTATCTGTTTTATTCATCATGACAGATTTTTTAAATTTCCTGCTAAGAACTCCCGATGCCATTATAGAAGGTTCAAACCTGGCTCCTTCTTCGTTTGTAAAATTAGCAACCACGATAGGAATTTTAGGTTTAATTCCATATTCCACCAGTGTTCGAGCTACTTCTAAACCAGCAACGACACCTAGAACTCCATCAAATCGCCCCCCTTTTTTCACGGTATCCAAATGTGAGCCCATTACAATAGGACGTGTGTTGTTTTCAACCCCTTCAAGAGTGGCATAAATAGTCCCCATGTCATCCACTTTTACGGACATTCCTATTTTTTCACAGCAAGAACAGAAGTAATCTCTTGCTTTACGATCTTCCTCCGTTAATGCCAATCGGGTTACTCCGTTATTTTCCGTCCTGCCAAAATTTGCAAACTCTTCCAGCGTATTCCTCAGCCGTTCTCCGTTAACTAATATTTTCATAGTTTTCATATTTAACACTCCTCAGAGTTAACAATGCTTTGTTTATTTTTTAAAAACAGGAATTTGTGGAAAGGACGATTTAGGATATTCCGGTTTCTTGGTCAATTTGTTTGGTAATCTGGGAATATTCCTCGTCTGATAAAATTGATTTTTCACCTTTCATCAGTAGCCAGTAGCCAAAGAACCCTCCCAACAAACCGAACAACCACCCACCGCTCCATAAGAAATGAAGATCAGGTACAATTAAGCCCATAATTACAATTAACCAACCAATCAATAATGCATAAATTGCTCTTACATTGAAACCATTTGCGTAATCGTATCGCCCATTCACCGTATAGAGCTGGAGAAGGTCCAATTTACAGGATCGTACAAGCCAATAGTCGGCGATGGCTATTCCATCAAAAGGTCCAAGCAAAATCCCTAGGATTCCAAGCCAGTTAAAAATGTAGTTACTAAAGTTGGCCAAGACATACCAAGGTTGCATAAACAGTGCAAGAAGGCCCGTAATTACTGCGCCGACCGCAAAAGTAATCCTGCGTGGCCAAAGATTTTCAAAGGCACGAGCCGGAGCCATTACATTAGCACTGACATTTATGGTGACGGATGAAAGAATGACAATGGTACCGGCGATAATGACAATAGGCGTTGGAAACTTCACAATCAAATCAATTGGATTCCATAACGCTTGCCCATATATAATTACGGTTGCGGATGTCACCGCAATTCCTACGAATGAGAAAATGGCCATGATCAACGGCATGGAGAAAACTTGACCGAGTGTTTGCCCTTTTTGGGTTTTGGCATAGCGTGTATAGTCTGGGATGTTCAATGCCATAGTTGCCCATAGAGCGATTACACCGATGACAGACGGATAAAAAATCTTCCAGAACTGAGCACCGTGGATTTTTGCAGGGGCTGACAGCATGTGTGCAAAACCACCGGCATTTGAGGCTGCCCAAATCAATAGTGCTAGGAACCCTACAACAAATACTGGAGCGCTATATGCGGTCAATTTGCCGATGGCTTGTGGTCCACGCATCGCAATCAGCACGTTTATCAACCAAAAAATAACAAAAGATATAATGAGATGAGCGCCCATAGAACTCCACGAGTGGATCACTCTCCCAAGAATCGTGTCTAAGGCCTGGCCGCCGAACCAGGAATTAATCCCGAACCAGCCTGCGCCAATAATGGCTCGTGCCATTGCTGGAATATGGGCTCCTTTAGTCCCAAACCATAAACGAGCAAACACCGGATAAGGAATTCCGAACTTAGTTCCAGCATGTGACATAAGTAAGATTGGAACCAATACAATGCAACTACCAAGAAAAACGGTGAGAACCGCTTCCCACCAGTTCATGCCTAGTGCGATCATCCCACTGGCCGCCGAATAGATAGGCAAGCATATAGTCATACTTATCCACAATAAAGCGAATTTCGTACCAGACCAGGAATGTTCTTCTTTCGTGCATGGCCGCAAGTCATCGTTCCACATGGACTGGTTACTACTGGCTACTTGAACTGCCTGGTCGGTAAGAACTATCACGTCACCCTCAACAATTTGTGTAGTTGCCATCTTAATCACTCCTATTTCATAAAATAGTAAACGGGATTTTCGTATAAACAGCGGCAAAGTGAACTATTCACACGGGTCGGACTTTTCACCATTCACTTTGCACCGCTTTTCGTTTCTTTGAATCCGCTTTCAATCAAGGGGAACTAAATTTATCGCTCTTTAGACAATAGTAGATGTGTTATTGTAGTGGGGCTGTGTAGAGTGCAAAATGTTTTAGGAGATGTTTGAATTGAAATAGTAGTGATGGCTTGTGGATCATAGACTTAAACTTGAAAGCGACTCCGTTTTATATACCTACCATTACCGGGTTTACCTACAAACTGTTTATCACGGATAACATATTCGCCACGTGAAAGAACCGAAATAGGCTCACCAACCAGCTTCATCCCCTCAAGTGAATTATAATCAACATTCATATGATGAGTGCTAGCGGAAATTATACGTTCAGAATTCGGGTCAAAGATAACAATGTCTGCATCGCTTCCAGGTGCAATCGTTCCTTTATTCGGGAACATTCCAAAAAGCTTTGCGGCATTTGTAGATACCAAGCTAACAAATTCATTAAGAGTAATCCGACCTTTTTTAACACCTTCTGAAAATAAAACACTAAACCGATCTTCAATTGAAGGTCCACCATTGGGGATTTTTGTAAAATCGCCTATCCCCCGATCCTTTTGTCCCTTAAAGTCAAAAGGAGCATGATCTGAGCCGATGGTTTGTAACTGGCCGTTTTTTAATGCATTCCATAAAGACTCTTGATGATGCTTTTTCCTCAATGGTGGGGACCAAACATATTTTGCTCCTTCGAAGTCCGGTTTTTCCAGATAGGATTCATCAAGAACTAAGTACTGAGGACAAGTTTCACCCCACACTCTGAAGCCACCATTCCGTGCTTTGGCAATTTCTTCAACCGCTTCCTTACAAGTAACATGAACTACATATAATTGGGAATTAGCAATGGCGGTAAGTTTTGCGGCTCTACCTGTTGCTTCTCCTTCTACTTCAGGAGGCCGAGTTAAGGCATGATAGATTGGGTCTGTACGTCCCTCTTTTATTGCCTCGTTAACAAGATAATCGATGACATCCCCATTTTCCGCGTGTACCATAACAAGCGCACCGTGTTTTCTAGCTTCAACTAGTGTACGGAATAACGTTTCATCATCTGCTTGTAATGTATTTTTGTACGCCATAAATATTTTAAACGATGAGATGCCCTCTTCATTTATTACAGTAGGTAATTCCTTTAAGACATCATCATTTACTTCACCAATCATTAGATGGAAACCAAAATCAATAACAGCCTTTTCATCTGCTTTTCGATGCCATTCTTGAATAGCACTATTGAGAGATTTTCCTTTCTCGGTGATACAAAAATCGATGATGGTCGTCGTGCCGCCATAAGCTGCGGCAATCGTTCCAGTTTCAAAATCATCCTTAGTAAACGTACCAGCGAAAGGCATATCCAAATGGGTGTGAGGGTCGATTCCACCTGGAAATACATAACAACCTTTAGCATTAATTATTTCAGCATTGTTTTCATTTAATTCATTACCTATTGTTTTAATCTTTCCGTTTTCAATTAGAATATCGGCTCTATAAATATCTTCGGCTGTTACAACTGTTCCATTTTTTATAATTTTCTTCATTGTCATTCCCCTTCAATAAAAAAGTGAATAGATTTTAACAAATCTAGTAGCTTAAAACCGAATTAGCAATCATAGAACCAATTTAGATACCAAGAACTAAACTATTAGCTCTGATATCTAATTAATTATGAAATAGACTTTCAATCTCACTATACAATTCTGGCCGTCGGTCACGGTAGAATTGCCATATGTTACGCACTTCTCTTATCACTCTTCTATCCATTTCCCCAATAACAATCTCATCGTTATTACGGCTCCCAATGGCAATAATATTACCTCTTGGGTCTGCCAAATAAGATTGACCATAAAATTCGCCTATATTCCAAGGCCCTTCCACTCCTACACGGTTTATTGCCCCAATATAATAACCATTTGCCACTGCATGAGCCGGCTGTTCAAGTTTCCATAGATGATCGGATAATCCAGTTATTGTGGCGGATGGATTAAATACAATTTCTGCTCCCTTTAACCCTAGTATTCTTGCCCCTTCAGGGAAATGGCGATCATAACAAATATAGACTCCTACTTTACCAAACGCTGTATTAAATACTGGATATCCGAGATTACCAGGCTTAAAATAGTATTTTTCAAACATACCTTTCCCTTTATCATCCAATGTCACATGCGGAATATGTGTTTTTCGATATTTTCCTAAGTATGACCCATCCGCGTCAATGACTGCTGCTGTGTTATAATAATTCGATATCCCATCTCGTTCATAAACGGGTAGCACAATGACTACCTCAAGCTCCTTTGCCAAGTCTTGAAACAATTTTGTAGTCGGGCCATTTGGCACTTCTTCGGCTGCATCATACCATTTTTGATTTTGTTCAGCACAAAAATAAGGGCCATTGAAAATTTCTTGCAAGCAAATCATTTTTGCACCAGCTTTTTGCGCCTCACGTATCAGTTTTATATGCTTGGCAATTGCCCACTCTTTATGACTTTTAATATCTTCGCTACCATCTACATCGTGAGTTGCTTGAATTAGTCCTATTTTTACTTTATCCATCCTATTCACTCTTCCTTTCAATTGCATTCTTCATCTAACCACTGTAAGTTGCATTAGGTAACCACAATTAGCACAAAAGAGGAAACTTAATATAAATAAATTAAATATTCAGATATATAAGTATACACTTTAATCTTCTTACTTTCTTTTTAATCCGAATGTTTCTTGTGCCCTTTAGTTCAAAGTTAATTGCCCTCCTGCTTTGAATTCATAGATAGAATGAAATTAAACTTTTAAAACATCCAAACACCTCCTTAAGCACTTTGCTTCTAAGGTTTCAAATTTATCTCTTGGCATCGTTTCAAGGTCCTCGTTCCAATACAATGTCCACCCCAATTGCATCTCTCCATTCAGGTCGTAATCATTCAATCCTGAATCATAGAAATCTTCTTTTTAGCAATTCTCTTTATTTCTCAGTCCTAGCCCGTTTATTAAAAGTAAAAAATATTTATCCGTTATATTCTGAAGTGTTAAAGGCCTATCAGCTCGATACCAATACGTCACTCCCGTACACATATTAAGTATGGCATATGCAATTAATTTTGTGTTTAATGGTTCAATCTGGTCATTACTTATTGCATTTTCTAAAATTTTTACATATATCGATTCGTATTGATCACGTAATCCCAAAATATGTTGAAACATTTCACCCTCGAGTCCTCGTAATTCATTATCAGTTACCCATGCTGCTTTTTGATGATTACCATGAAAAAAGATGTGGAAGTGAATAGCTGACCTTAATTGCGCCAAAGGATCTTCGCGAGACTCAATTTCCATTTGTACCCCATCGATAAGTTTCCGCATTACGTGCTCCATTATAAAAAATAGTAATTCTGATTTGCCTGTAAAATAGTTATAAAGATTAGAGACCGTAATTCCTAGATGTTTTGCAATTTCCCTCATCCCGGTTGCATGGTAACCATTCTTATAGAATAGGTCAATCGCCGTATCTACAATTTTGCCTTTGGTATTTGAATCGAAAAGTTCTTTAGTCATATTCGTTCCTCTCTGAACGATTGTTCGTTTTAATATATTTATAGTTGACTAAAATCAAATTAAGAACTGCCCCTCGTAAAATTTTTTTGCCCTATTCAATATTTTCCGAATGCCACCCTTACATATTTTAAAAACTTCTGTGTCGCAGGTTAGATTATTTGTCTATCTCCGGCATTTGTTTATTGCAAAATAAAAGTAGAGGTTTTGAAAAGAATTTGTGCAGAATATATTCACCACAAGCAAGAAAAGAGTATATGCGGTTCTTCCCATTTCCTTTTGTTTACCATGGATAATGGAAAAAAGTACCAGGTACTACCAAAAGTTTGGAAGGTGCCTGGCACTTTTTTCTATATCGCTTAGCTCAATGGGGGTCTGCCCTCTAGCATAATAAAGGGTCACGTTATAAATTGAGCGATGCTTTTTTCATACTAATGATTCTGATCCCCAGTTTTGTCAAGCAATACAGCATTGGGGACTGACTCCAAAACACGAACACGGAGCTTTTGTTCATCATTTTCTTTTTTTAGTTTATAGGTTATAATTATATTAATATGGCATAGAATAAAAAAGACCAAACATGTTGGGACATGTTCGGTCAATGCAATAGCAGATTCCCATCAAGGGGATTAGCATTGAATGAGTAATCCACCCCGGTCGCTAAACTCAAGGGTGGATTATTTTTTATGGTTAAATGACAGAATTGCTACGACTAGGCTTGCAAATGCAATCGAAATCATTATAGCTTCAAATACTGTCATTCAGCATCACCCCCTTTCTGCTGGGAATGTGCTGACCACCCTTGAGAAATCTTATTCTATTGCACTTTAATTATATCATTTTTACCCAAAAGAGAACAAATGTTTCCTTGTTTCCTTGTTTCCTTGACTGTATAAAATCAACTAATAAAGACTCGTGTTTTACCCTTAAATAAATGATCCAACTTCCCTAGTTATTTCCATCTATTCAAAGTCTAGATTATATGTTTCTAGTTGTATTAAAACATTATTGACTCCAGGATTTCGTTGCAATGTTATTTTCTTCATGCCATTTTCTTTGTGTTGCTTGATTGAAAAATGAGCGTAATTCGATTTGGTTTATACTTGGTTTCCCAACTTAATTCAAAAAATAGTTTACATACTGAAAAAGCACTTACATAGGATCGACGACGCGAAAAGCCAATGATTCTAACACAATCATTGGCTTTTTCATTCTCTTATTAAGAAAATTTTTTAGTAAATTCCAATAGGTACTTACTCCACTATTTTCTTATAAAAATCTAATCTATCATGGGCATTCTCTTTGATGATAATATCTACACCACTGTCCACGAATTTATCGACATTTTGTCCCTTTGCCACTTTCATGGCGGTTTCAACGCTTAAATATCCCATATCATAAGGATTTTGAGCCATGGTACCAGGAAGGGTTTCATTTGCAATGAACTCAACCATATCGGTAAGACCATCTGGCCCAATCACAGGGATCAAGAGTCCTTGTTCCTCTAACTCCTTAATTACCGCTATCGCGATCGTGTCATGTGTGGTCACGATACCCTTAATATCAGGCTGGTCATGCATAAGCTTAATTATCTCATGTTGAATCGTTTGGGGATCATCCGGTAGACCTGTTTTAATAAAGGCGATTTTGATTCCTGCATTTTTTAAAGAAATGGTAGCACCACTAATCCGCTCCCTAAAAACGGGGAAAGTCAAATCTCCTCCGAGAATAGCAATCTTATTACCTGGTTGTAGCTGCGAGGCTAAAAAGGCTCCTGCTTTTTTACCTAAATCGAGATTATTGGTTCCGATATACGCTGTTTTGTTCTTAATTGGAAGATCGGTATCTACCAGTAAAATCGGAACATCCGTAAACGTTTCTAATGTTGGGCTTACAGATGAATTGATCGGTGCCGTAATGATCACATCTGGCTTTTCTTTGTACGTCTTTATTAATAATTGTGACTGTTTTTTCGTGGTTGAATCATTAGGAACAATCACCTTTCCATCGATGCCAAAGTCTTTAAACCCTTTTTCCAT
The DNA here is from genome assembly GCF_001591445.1 of Neobacillus drentensis NBRC 102427. Lineage (GTDB taxonomy): Bacteria > Bacillota > Bacilli > Bacillales > Cytobacillaceae > Neobacillus > Neobacillus drentensis. Next base: position 44,620 of record NZ_BCUX01000028.1, read on the forward strand.
TCCAGCTTTCATGATTTCCCAATATTGGGAGTCTCCTTTTTTTAACACAACGACCACAGTCGGCTTTTTTACAGCAAAGGTTACGGAAATAAAACCTAGAACAACGACAGATATGACTGCACCAATAACCAAATTAATTTTCCTTTTCTTCCACACGAAATCCTTCCCCCTCCCTCTGTGTTGAAGAATAAACCTACGCGTTGATTAAGCTGGGAATGAGCTGAAATCGAGCAGAGAAGGTCGTCCCTTTCTCACCCGTTTCAATGTCAATTTGAGCATCATGCCGTTTGGCTACACTGTAACAAATGGCTAACCCCAAACCTGTTCCTGTTTCCTTTGTGGTAAAGAAAGGTGTCCCTATTTTTGATAATATTTCTGGGCTGATTCCCTGGCCTTCATCTTTTATTTGGAGAACCACTGTCTCCTTGTCCTTATAGGTTTTAATCGTCAAATTTCCATTAGAAGTCATCGCATCCAGCCCATTTAAGGCCATATTCAAGATGAATTGGCGAATTTCTTTTTCGTCCAGGGAGATGTCAGGACATTCTCCTAATTCAAGCTTAAGTTGTTTATTTGAACGAAATGCTTCCGCTTGAATCAAAGGAGATAAAGCTTCAATAATGGCGTTCAAGTTTTGCTGCTTTTTGACACTAATTTTATTTTTAGCTAGATTCAAAAATTCGGTGATAATAGAGTTGGCCCTGTTCAATTCCTCCAGCATTAAATCGATGATATCTGGAGATAAATTATCGACATTATTCCTTGATAGTTGTAAAAATCCTTGAACGGTTGTCATCGGGTTTCTGATCTCATGGGCAATACCCGCTGCCATCTCGCCGATTAAATTTAAGCGGTCCAGTCGATACATTTCATTCTCTAGGTGTACCCTGTCAGTAATATCGGTTAATACAACCAGCATACATGGTTCGGAATGGATATCAATCAACTCAGTAGATAATAAACCTGATCGAATTTCCTCGTTTTTCGTCCCATATTTGATTTTCTTGTTTCTTATCGTTTGATTTAGATCAATAAACGTCTCCGTTACTTCATCAATAAAATTCTTACTATCTATTTTTTGATGGATCAATTCATCACAGCTAAAACCTATATATTTTGTCCAGCTAGCATTGACTTCAATAAAAGATAGATCCTTCTGAGATAAAATCGCCATTAAGCAAGGGCTGGAGTCAAAGATTTTTCGAAACCTCTCTTGGGTGTGGAACAGATGGTCGGCAATTTTTTTTCGTTCTTCAATTTCTGTTTGCAGTTTCTCGTTTGACTTGATCAACTCGATCGTCCGCTTTTCGACGATATGTTCCAAATCATGAAATCTCTGTTTTTTCACTTCTTCCATTTGCTTTCTTTGTGTTACATCACGTATGGTACAAACAAAAATCTGTTCCTCCTCAATGATGGTTGATGCAATTAACAGATCCGCATAGAAGCAGCTTTTATTCTTATGACAAGCAACTACTTCAATAATCTTTCCTACCGATTGTCTAATGGTTGAAAGGAATGAGGAAGAATCACTTAACACTTCATCCTCCCATTTAGGAAAAAGCTTCAGAACATGCTTTTCGACTAATTCCTTTTCCTGGTACCCAAACATGCACTTTGCGGCAGGATTCACAGAAAGAATCGAACCTTGATTATCAAACGTCACAATGGTATCGGTTATCGTTTCACTTATGGCTTTTGATAATGCCTCGGTCCGACGTAAATTTAGGGTGGTTCTATCCAGCTCTTTGTTGACTTTATTCAGCTCAAGCAAACGTCCTAGATCCGTCTGAATGATATTTTCTTGATGATTTTGATGGATTTTTACAAACTGTTCAATCTTCTTTTTCAATGTTTCCGGATGAAAGGGTTTAAAAATATAATCGATCGCACCTACGGAGTATCCTTGATGAACATGTTCCATTTCTTGATTAATCGCTGTGATAAAAATAATCGGGATGTTTTTTGTTTTTTCTCTTGCCTTTATAAGCTTGGCCGTATCAAAGCCATTTAGTCCAGGCATTTGAACGTCTAGTAATATTACTGCAAAATCATGTTGAAGCATGCATTTTAACGCTTCTTTTCCTGAATGGGCACTAATTAGATTATAGCTTGGTGAAGTGAGTACAGCTGCTAATGCCAGCAGGTTTTCTGGATGATCATCCACCATTAAAATATTCACCTTTTGAGGAAGTTTATTATTTAACTTTTCGATAGATTCTTTCGGTCCCATCAAATTCTCCGTAACAGTCTTCATAACGTGTAAATTTAACCCCCTCTCTTTTTCCTAAGCCAAGAAAACCTGAGGTGCTTAGGCTTTCGTATATTAATTGATGAACATCATTTTGAAGGATCTTATTAAAATAGATGAGAACATTTCGGCAGATAATCATATCAAACTCGTTAAAAGAATGGTCTGAGACCACATTATGCTGGGCAAAAACTATATTTTTCTGAAGAAATGGGTGGAAACAAACCTTATCGTCCATGGCTTTATAATATTCAGAAAAGGCCTGTTTTCCTCCTGCTTCCATATAGTTTTTGGTATAGAGCTTCATCCCAGCTAACGGAAAGGTACCTTGTTTTGCTTTTTCAAGAATATTCTTATTAATATCGGTGGCATAAATTCTTGTTTTATCATAAAGCCCTTCTTCATGAAGGAGGATTGCCATTGAATACACTTCCTCACCTGAAGAACATCCAACATGCCAAATCTTAATCGAAGGGTTATCTTTTAGTAAAGGGATCACTTTTGTCCGAATACTCTTAAAAAAAGGTGGATCCCGGAACATCTCGGTAACATTGATGGAAAAGTCAGAAAGGACACTCGCCATCACACCAGGGTCACGAAGGATTTTTTCCTGCAGGGCCGATATACTTGATAGTCTCTCAATCTGAATGCGATGGTTAATCCTTCTTTGGATGAAAGGAGAGGCATAGTTTCTAAAATCATAGCCATAATATCGAAACATAGCCTCAAGTAATAAATCGATTTCAATCCTCTCGATTTCTTCATCCTGTACTAGATTACAAGATTCATGCGATTTTACCTGTGCGATTTTCTAGCCCTCCTTCGTAAACAGCCAAACTTGCATCAATGAGAATAGCTGTTCTAAGTTAATCGGCTTGCTAATATAATCGGATGCTCCTGCCTCCAGGCATTCTTCTTTGCTGTGTTTCATCGCCTTTGCTGTTAGGGCAATGATTGGTATAGTTTCAAAGATTCTTATCTTACGAATATGTTGGATTGCCTCAAACCCATCCATCTCCGGCATCATAATATCCATTAAAATCAGGTCGGTATTCGGATGGTCCTTTAAAACTTCCAAGGCTTCCCTTCCGTTTTCTGCCACTAGGATGTCCATATCATGATTTTCAAGCGCAATCGTTAACGCATATACATTTCGGATATCATCATCAACGATAAGAACTTTCTTATTTTTCAGGATCGATTTCCCATGTTTGAGCATTGGCTCTTCCTTGAAAACTTGATCATTCGTATCTACCAAATAGTTCGCTTCCAAACTGACCGCTGCTTCCGTTCGAGCCGTAGATCGTTGTCCTATTTTGTTTTTGATTTGACCGAATGGCAAATATAATGTAAATGTACTACCCTTTCCGATTTCACTTGAAACTTCAATAAACCCGCCCAATAAATGAGCAATTTCCCGACAAATCGATAGACCTAATCCCGTACCGCCATATTTCCGGCTAGTCGTACCATCTGCTTGCCTGAAAGCATCAAAAATCGTCTCTTGTTTTTCATTTTCAATGCCAATACCGGTATCAATGACGGAAAAAGCAAGCATCCGTTCGACCTGATGTTCTTCCCCCATGTTTTTCATGACTTGGCGAATTTGTAAGGAGACCCTGCCACTTTCCGTGAATTTAAACGCATTGGAAAGGAGATTTTTTAAAATTTGCTGTAATCGTTGTTCATCGGTTATGAAAGTCGTTGGCAATTGGCTTTCCTTTTCGATTGTAAAATGAACATTCTTCTGATTGGCGATCGGTGAGAATTGATGATAAATAAAATCACTTACCTCATTTAGGTTGACTTCTGTTGAAATCACATCTAGTTTTCCAGACTCTACTTTTGCCAAATCTAATATGTCATTAATTAAGTTCAATAAATCATTACCGGACGTGTAAATGGTTTTCATGTATTCCTGTTGCTTAGCGGTCAGATTCCCTTCTCCATTTTCAGAGAGGATTTGTGCCAGAATGAGCAAACTATTCAAAGGCGTTCTTAGTTCATGGGACATATTTGCTAGAAACTCAGATTTATATCGAGAACTAATCTCGAGCTGCTGTGCTTTTTCTTCAAGCGCTGCACTGACCTCCTGTATTTCAAAGTTCCTCTGTTTAGAAGCTTCATACTGTTCCTCTAGTTTTTCATTTGTCGTCCTTAACTCCTCCTGCTGCATTTGGAGTTCCTCTGATTGCGCTTGCAGTTCTTCTGTCAGGGCTTGTGATTCTTGCAATAGCTTTTCTACCTTCATGTGGTTGATAATACTATTGATCTTAATCCCTAAATTGTTATTCACTTCTTCAAGCAGCTTTATTTGTAATGGGGTTAACGTCTCAAAAGAGGCAATTTCAATCACCGCCACAACTTGGTCTTCAAATAATACTGGTAAAATCATAATCGCCTTAGGAGAAGCTTCTCCCAGACCTGAACTGATTTTTAGATAATCGTCGGGAATTTGGTTTAAATGGATGGGACGCTTTAAAAGTGCACATTGCCCAATTAATCCCTCCCCTAAACGAAATTGCTTTCGTTCCTGCTCGAAATCATTTGAGGCAAAGGAAGACATTCTTGTTAAATAGTGGTCACTTTTTTCCACTTCCTTTAAATAAAAGACGCCGTGGCTCGCTCCTACCATAGGTACTAGCTTTGTGATTAGCATACTGGCCAGCATTTCCACATTTTCCACTATTGGATACAAGGTGGCAATTTCAGCAATTTTTGTATTCAGCCAGCTCAGCTCTTCTGCTTCTTCTTTTAATTGTTTCTCGATACTGCTATGTTTCTCAAGTGCATTAGCCATTTTATTAAAGGCCACAGCGATTTCACTTAGTTCCCCTTTTGTGGTAATCTCAATACGCGGCAATGTATCAAAATCACTGGCCGTTGCCTGTTTCATCACTTCTGTTACTTTGTTAAGGTTGTTGCTGGTGCTTTTTATAATCCATATGGCAAAACCTATACCAAGGATTAAGCCGATTACAAGGTAAATATAAATATTTTCAACTGCCCAATTATAAGTATCCTTTGAACGTAACAGTTCATTCTTCATCGCTTGTTCTTGTAAGCCATGAAGCAGTTCTGTCATTTGAAACATTCTTTGACTTAAAGTTTCAGATTCAGTCCAAAAGGTTGCCGTAAGTTCAGCGTTAGGATTGATTTTCCTCTCCGTCACCGCTTGCTCACCCATATTTCGGTATGATTCATGTAAGAGTTTTAATTTACTAATGAGTTCCTGAGATTTTTCTTGGGTGTCCTTTTTCTCCAGTGATTCCATCGCCATTTGTAAATTTGAATTTGAATTTTCCCATGCATTCAACGAGTCTGAATGGATTGCCTTTCCACGTTCTTTCAACATGATATTTAATTCTTTTGTTATGGTTGAAGTCTCTTCTTTCATCGTGGAAGCAATTTCGATTCTCTCATTTAAATCATTAATTATAACGTTCATTTTTACTGTCGATTGTTCCAGCATGTTCATTAATATCATAACGATAATCGTAATGAACAAAAGTAATGATCCTATGCTCGTATAGAGCTTCGTTCGAAATTTCATAAATCCTCCTCATTTGCTTTATCCAATGGATCATAATGGTAGATTCCTTCATTAAATAAACTAGTAAAAATTTTCTCATTCTTTCATCATACTTTAAATTCCATAGAATCGTCTATATGATATTCTTTGAAGAATTAAACAAGCAACTGTTCCCCGTAAAATAAAACACTCACAAATATTGATATATCAACATTTGTGAGTGTTTAACGTTTTTAAATATTACTTGATTTAAAGATAACAGTGAGAAACAAACCTTCACAGACATATTGCCTTAGGCTTACCGTCCATAAATGATGCTATAGTGTAGATTATATTCTCTCAAAATATAAAAAGTACAGAGATGAGTTCCTCAGTACCTTTGTTTGTATCTTCAAAATATATAAGGTATTTTTATTAAATTATATCGTATCCTTCTTGATCTCTTAAAAGATTAATAAAGATTTCTGATGCTTTTGTTTGAAATTTTGTGGATGGAGTAACAAGTAAGAACTTACGAAAAATAGGAAATCCCTTGATCTTTAAGGTATGCAGCTTTTGAAGTTTCAATTCTTTGTGAATAACCCAGTGTGATAGAAGTGATACACCCAGTCCCGCTTCAACTGATTCCTTAATAATCTGTGTACTCCCGAACTCCATTATATCCTTGGGATTGAATTGAAATTTCTCAAACATTCCCTCCGTTGCTTCCCTTGTACCTGACCCCTGTTCCCTTACAATCCATGTCTCTTCTTGTAAAGCTGTTAGTGTCAAATCCTTCTGCTTTACTGAAGGATGTTTTGCAGAGACAATGATATACATGAAATCCTCCGCAATAGCCTCAATATTAAGCTTTTTACTTTTTATTTCCCCTTCCACAATTCCTAAATCAATTTGGTTGCTATTCACCAGTTCTTCAATCTCATGCGTATTGCCAATTGTTATGGTTGGTTTAATTAAGGGGTATTGTTCTCGTAGCCTTGCAATGATGTGTGGTAGAACATACTCGCCAAAAGTATAACTTGCCCCAATTGATAGACCTCCGGTTGCTGTATTCGTTAGATCATCTACCAAATTTTGCATTTTCGTGTATAGCCCTAGAATCTCTTTTGCATGATGATAAACAATTTCCCCAGCTTTATTTAAGCGGACATACTTATTGCTCCGATTTAAGAGTTTTGTCCCAACAGTACGTTCAAGTAGTTGAATATATTGGCTTACGGCTGGCTGAGTCATGTGTAAGGCTTCTGCCGCTCTGGAAAAATTTTGCTTATCAGCAACAGTGACAAAAACGAGTAGCTGCTGATCCATTATTTCACTTCCTTTTTTTTAACTGCAACTGCGTTTTAATTATATGTGTTTACTTATCATTATTATCATTATAATTTATTTTTCTTATGATAAAAACAAACGTATGATAATCTTGTAAAAATAAAGGGAGTGAAGCAAAATGCAAAATGAAATGGTTAAACCAATCGAAAGTAAAATAGAAACTCGTCAAATAAAATTCAAACACGCATTTCTATCTTCTGCTCCATTATGGTTTGCTGGTATTTTCTTTACTTTTATCATTGCTATCCTAGGATTTGGTTTAGCGAAAGTTCCGGGAATTAATCACGTAGGACCATTAGCTAGTGCAATCATTATTGCTGTGATATATCGTCAAATTTTTGGTTATCCGGAAAAAATCCGTTCGGGTATCCAATTTTCAGCTAAAAAACTATTACGATATGCAATTATCTTATACGGTTTAAAATTAAATATTGATGTCGTCTTCCACCAAGGAATGGGATTACTTGTTCGTGATATTGGAACCATTATCTTTTCCATCTTTTTAACGATATGGCTAGCCCAAAAAATTAAAGCTGATTTTTCTTTGTCCCTACTACTGGGAATCGGTACGGGAGTATGCGGTGCAGCAGCTATTGCCGCAGTTTCACCAATACTGAAGGTAAAAGAAGAGGATACCGCAATAGGAGCAGGAATCATCGCCCTTGTTGGTACATTATTTTCAATGGGCTATATTCTTTTAAAACCATTTTTGCATTTAACGAAAAACCATTATGGTATATGGACTGGAATAAGCTTGCATGAAATTGCCCACGTTGCTTTAGCCGCGGCACCGGCAGGACAGGAGGCTTTAGCAATTGCACTTTTAGCAAAATTAGGGCGAGTTTTCCTTCTCGTTCCCCTAAGTTTTATCCTTATGTATTGGATGAAACGTACAGGGAGAATCCAATCCGATATGAAAATTGAGTTTCCTTGGTTTTTAATTGGATTTTTGATTATGAGCCTAATCGGAAGTTATGTTCTGGGAAAATTAATTAATGTTCCACCAACTATCTTGAATGATACATCCAATTTAACGACCTTACTGTTAACAATGGCTATGGTCGGGCTAGGGTTAAATGTAAACCTGCAAGAATTGTGTTCAAAAGCACTACGTCCATTTATCGCTATGTTAATAACGTCTATACTATTATCAATCATTACGTTTTTTACACTATAAATGCACATATTGACAAGGTGATAGATTATTCAATCGCGCAATATGACAATGAAAAGGCCATATACCAGGATTATTGGCTTTAAATAAGACAACTCAGGTTTCACCAGCAGCAACTAGTATTGTAATTTTTAAAAGTCATAATGAAAGATTATGGCGTATATGATGTTCATGTTCATGTAGAGCCAAATTATGGTTTAAATTCATTTAAACTTCATTTTGTACTCAGCCTGGAATGATTCTCTTGGTTTCAGGATATTGATTCCAAATTTCCCCTTCAAATTTCCTGTTGTATGATATGTATCAGCAATTCCGTACCATGGTTCAATGCAAACAAACGGAGCCATCTTGCCATTTGTGTCCATATATTTCGACCAAATTCCAACAAACGGAAAGTCTTCGAAGATTACTTCTACACCATGATTAGACTTATTTGATGCCAGTGTAATTTGATCAATATTGCTATAAACAATAGCATCTTGAGCAAATAGAGAGCTAGTGAGTTGAATCGTTGATAGTTCATTAGCCATCCCTTTTTCATGAATAAGAGAATTCTTAAGCTCATATTGCATCAAAGTCTTATTTGCTGCAGGAATAAAGTGTAAACTGTAATCCTCAATGGTTTCGTTTTCTACTAGCGGTAGCCTAAATGCAGGATGGGCACCAATTGAAAAATACATCTCTTCTTTGTTTGAATTTACGACTTCCCATTGAACAACGATTGAGTCCTCATTGAGGCTATAACGAATAATCACTTTAAAATCATAAGGATAAACATGAAGGAAGCGTCCGCTAGACTCGTAACTAAACGAAATGTCTGATGTTGTCTGCTCTTCTACCTCAAATACAACGTCACGCAAAAAGCCATGTTGCGACATCTCGTAGGTCTTGCCGTCGAGTTGATATCGGTCTTCCTTTAAACGCCCAACAATCGGAAATAAGACCGGAGAAACGCGACCCCAGTAGGTCTTGTCCCCAGTCCACATATAATCTAATCCATTTTTCTTATGCATTACTTTACGTACTTCTGCGCCTTTGTTACTGATTTCAACCTTCAACCAATCATTTTCAATGTCCATCATAATTTTAATTTCCCTCATTTCTGATACGCATTGTTACCTTTTATTATCCCTAAAATCTCTACAATCATGATGATCGTGCCATAATTATCAAATCAAGCGCAGGATGTTTTTTCTATTACTTGATGATCAATACAGGACAATGCGATAGCTGGGAAACTTTCTGACTAACACTTCCAAGCATTAACCCTTTAATATTTCCTAACCCCCTGCTCCCCATGATGATGAGCTGATAATTGCCTTCCTCTGCCTTTTTGACAATTTGAATGGCCGGTTCTCCCATCACATAATGTGTTTCTATTTCGATCCCTTCTTGTTCTGCAAAAGAAACCGCGCGATCTAATAAATCCATGCTTTTATTTCTCTGTTCCGAATAGACCTTATCAATCGTTGCAATCGGCATCCCATTACTAATATTGATATTTTTATCTACATGGATCAAGCCAATTTTAGAATATCTTTCCTTAGCAAAATTGAATGCCGACTTTAATGCTTTTTCACTCATTTTAGAACCATCAATTGCCACAAGAATTCGATTGAACATAAGATCCTCTCCATTTTACAAAAAAGATAGTTTTTATTATTTTGTAGAAGAATTTACTTCTACGGACGAAACAGTTAATTTTGACGATGCAACCTTTTTTCCATGCAAGAAATAGTGTAATGGTAAACAAAGGACGACGATTATACCAAGAACGATGTATAATCCATCGTATCCTATCGAAGGAACAAAAAATCCTTGGATAAAAGGCCCCATTCCTAATCCGATATCCGTCAGAATGAAAAATGTCGAAGTTGCTAATCCAACACGATGAGCAGGTGCAGATTGGATGGCAACAGTCTGAGCGCTAGACATATAAGTTCCATATCCAAAACCGACTAGTGCACCAGCAATCAATAAAATAATACTTACATGTGATTGACTAAGAACAAATAGGCCAATGAATAATGAAATAATCGCCGGATACATGATGAAATTTGGTCCCTTCCGATCAAACATACGACCAGAATAGGGTCTTGTTACGAGGACCGCAGCCGCATAAACGACAAAGAAGAAACTGGCAGCTGATGTGATCTGATTCTCAATCGCAAAGAACGAAAGAAATGATAAAATTCCGGAATAGCAGAAAGCAGTAACCGTTGCAACAAGTGTAATCGGCACAGATTTTTTCTCAATAAAATTCGATACTTTAAACCCTTTTAATTCCGCCTTTTGCTCTTCTGTTAAGGTAATTTCTTTCACTTTTATTATAAATGATAAAACTAAACTGATCACAATACAGATTAAACAAAAAGCAAATATCATGTTAAATTGAAAACGTTGTTGTATAAATATACCAATAAAAGGTCCAATGGCCGTTGCCAATGTCATACTTAAAGCAAAGTATCCTATTCCCTCTCCACCTCTGCCTTTTGGAATTACTTGCGCTACAACTGTTCCTAAAACAGTACCAGCAAGTCCAAATGCAAAGCCATGGAACAACCGGTTCGCGATGAGCATTCCAAAACTATCTACTCCAAAATAGAAAATAGCTGAAATCACCATAATGATAATCCCTGTTATGAGAAGTTTTTTTCTCCCCAATCGATCAAGATATTTACCGCCAATGATTCTCCCCACAAGCGCTCCAATCACAAATATACTGGAAGCCAATCCTGCTTGACTTTCAGTTGCACCAAATTTATTAACAGCAAATACGGAAATAGTTACCATTAATAAATAAAATGTTAACATGAGAAAGAAATTTGTTACTAAAATACCGATATAATCTTTTGTCCATAACTTTTCTTTCATTATTTAAACCCCTTTTTTCAATTTATTTAAGATGAACATAGGTTTTATGTTACAATACCGCTATTGATAAATAAAATGAATGTTATTTATAAAGGGGATAAGTAATTAGTTATGCCAACGATTAATCAATTTGAAATATTTGTAAAGGTCATTGATGAAGGAAGTTTTACAAAAGCTGCACAATCCTTGCATATGTCGCAGCCAGCTGTCAGCCATGCGATTGCTACTTTAGAATCAGAGCTAGCCGTTACATTATTAGTACGGGAGCGGGGGAAAGATTTAATTGTAACGGACATAGGGAAACGAGTCCTATACCAAATAAGGAATATCCTGAATAGTCTTGAAAAAATTGAACAGGAGGTCTCTCTGGAAAAAGGATACATCACCGGAACCATTCGGATTGCCACTTTCCCAAGTGTAACTGCTCATTTTTTACCAAAGATTATTCGTACCTTTCAACAAAAACGACCAAATGTGTCGCTGACTTTTAAGGAGGGGTCACAAGAGGAAATCAAGGAATGGTTAACATCTCGGGAAATTGATATTGGCTTTGTCGTTCTACCGTGCGATCATTTAGATACGATACCTCTTGTAAAGGATCGCTATCTTGTGATGCTGCCTGATCGTCATCCCTTGCTAAAGAATCCATCTGTTTGTCTTTCGGATTTGGAAAACGAACCTTTTGTTATTTCAACTGCCGGATATGAGGCACCTATTATCGACCACATGAGGAAACAAAAAATGACGGTAAATGAGAAATATAATACATCTAATCTAAATACATCATTAGCTATGATTAAAGAAGGATTAGGGGTGCTTATCCTGCCTGAGCTCTCATTGAAAAATCTTTCTTTTCCGAAATCAAACATCCGGCCATTAGAAACAAACCTTCACAGACATATTGCCTTAGGCTTACCTTCCATAAAGGATGCTTCTCGTGTCGTCCAATTATTTATTCAAATCACGAAAGAACTATTTGAATAGAAATATGGTGCCGGACTAACTGCGCAAACAAATGAATATGGATTCTTTTATTATGTGACGTACTGGTCAAAGGGCGTCAATTTTTACAATAACTAAACGAACAATCGTCCACAAAACGAACAATCGTAAGCACTTACAATTGTTCAATCGGTGGACGATTTTTGAGATCCTCTAACAACCGTACAATCCATTACAAACTTTTTGATACTCTTCCTTTTGTTCACATTCAAAGATAGCATTCCAATGCATCACTAATTTTCGATTCTTCCATTGATAGAACTTAGTCTGGAAGTTGCTTGTAAGCTAATTTCATATTTGAGCAGGTGAAAATGGGAAACATACTCTGAAGTTAATAGAAAGAAAATGCTATTAAAAAGCCTGCGCTGGCCCTCAAAGTTCACGGATAGTTCCTTGTCAGTGATTTGTTCATCGGACTCAAACGTACTTTTGTAGTACCCTCCTTCTGGATGACGAGCAAGTCCTACCTTGGACACCCAGTTATGCACTTCATTCATATTCATAACAGCAATCATTCCTTTTCCCTTAATCTGCGCCAATTCGAAAGAACTATTAAGTTCTGTTAATCCGTCACCAATATATTTCCCCTGCATAAAATGGTACAAGCATTTCTGGTTAATAGCTAGGAATCCAATCCAAAAAGAAAGGGGGCATAATAATGGATGAAACAAATAAGAACCGGCCAATTATAGCTATTACAGGAAGCGCAGGTAAAACCACTACCAAAGAGCTGATTGCCAGTATTTTAAAAACACGGATGGAAATTTTTAAAAGCATACAGAATCTAAACCTTTCCATCTTTACGAAGCATTATGCTAATGCTATTACGCCTGACCATGAAGCGATTGTGTTAGAATACGGATTGCAGTATCCAGGAGAGATCAAAAAACACTGTAGTATTATTCAGCCCAATATTTCTGTAATTACAAATATTGGGTCTGCGCATGTTGGGAATTTTAAAAGTAATATCATTGAATTGGCTAAAGCTAAATCAGAAATTATTGAAGGAATGGACCCTCTCGGGAGCTTATATATAAACGCTGATGATGCTAATTCAAAGTTACTGCTTACGGATTCATTTAAAGGTACGATTAGAACAGTCGGGATCGAAAAAAAAGCCAATTATCGGGCCCGCCATATTCATTACACTGATACTGGAATGACCTTTCAGGTTAAAATTAAGGGTAAGATGTACGGTTTTACGATACCTGTTTACGGTATTCATAACATTTACAATGCTTTATACGCAATCGCTGTAACCCATCCGTTGGGTTTTTCTCCTGAAGAAATGCAGCAAGGATTTAACAATTCAAGAAGGATACTTAAAAAGAATAGGAGGTTAAGTTTATATCCTATTTGGGATAATATTCAAATCATTGATGATACATTTAGCGCCAACCCTCAAGCGGTGAAAGCAGCCCTTGATGTGCTGGAGAATCTCGGAAAGCAATACAATATAGCTGTCCTCGCAGACATGCTGGAATTGGGGAAATACACCGTAGATGGTCATAAGGAAGTCGGGATATATATAGCGAAAAAAAAGGTTGATCTCCTTTATACCTTTGGCGACTATGCCCAGTCCATTGCTCATGGGGCAATTGAGTCCGGATTTCCTGAGGATAAAGTATTCCATTTCAGTAATATTGAGGATTTAAATACAACACTTCTAAACACTCTTTTACCGGGGTCCACCGTTCTCGTCAAAGGATCACATGCGCTTAAAATGAATAGGACTGTCAAATTTCTGCGTTCATATTATAAACAAATGAAAGCTGAAGAAAAACAAAAAGCGGAGGAGTAGGAAAAAGAAATCATAGTTTCCAATTTTGTTATACTCACTTATAAAATCATCCTTATCCCTATCTAATGAAAAAACTTATTTATAGATCATGTTCCTATGTGACTGTAACCAAAGGAATTTAATAACTCAGGTCACGTATTGAGGTTCTACGTGACCGATACTTTTCAATAAGATCATAGATTGTGGCTTCATCATCGATTTTAAAATGTTAGGTATATTCATAATGGTTCCACCTCTTAAGAAAGCTAGATGAGTGTTTTGGTCATGATAAAGTCCGTTTGTTCTTCATCCCCCATATAAAAAGAGTAGGTCCTCTTATTTCTTGAAGTTTGTGTAAATCTTCAAGGGTGCACCTTTTTAAATTTATAGTCATTTAAAACTGTCGCTCCTTTATATAATCAATCGTTTCTTTTATTTTTATTTTTACAAATTCCCACACATGAAAAACTGCCCCTAAAACTTGAGGCAGCTTCCTATTTTATCTTAAGTTAATTTTTAAATCGCCCACTTGAAGGACGCAGTTCTGGCGGTCTTTGACTGGAGTGAAGTAGAGGACGTATTGGTCACGCGGTCCGTCTGCTTCCGCCTTGCTGAAGATTGGGTCGGCCATTTTGCCGGCTGAATTCAAGAATACACCAGACTTTTTGTAATCGACAGTATATCCTTTATCTTTATCAGTTTTTCTGGCATTTAAGAGTTGCAATTGGAGTTTGCTGAACACATCGTAGGCGACACCATTTTCGATATGTGGTTTAATGTCCGTGCCAGTGACGACCACCCTTGTTTCAAGTGGCGAAAATTCCACTCGCCTTACTTGATAGGTTTCATTTTTAAATGTAAATTCTTTACTCACATCAAAGGTTTCGCGTCCACCAACCGCTTCTTTCGAGAGCTTGAAATCAAGTGGCCAAACGGTTTCTACACGGCTTGCCCCATTTTTTCCATGAATGGTCAAGTCTTTCAATTTTAAATGGACTTCATCCCCTTGGAACGTGCTGATGGATTCGAACGAGAGCGCTTCTGCCACTTTGTTCGCCTTCTTATCGTAATAACGGCTGCCCCAGCCGATATTTTTCAATTTCTTTACCTCCTCATTGCCTACCACTAAGTTCATGGAAGTAAAGCCTTCAAAAAGATCAAGGTAATAGTTTTTCAAATTAGTTTTCTTGCTTTCATAGGTAACCAAAAGCTTGGCTTCCTTGTCATCCATCAGGATACTATTAAAATGAACGGTAATATCATGATCTTTATCATAGTACGTTTTGTTGATTTCTTGGCCCATTCCATTTGTAAGGGCGGATTTTAATCCACTATCATCGATATGTTCGCTCGAGAAAATTTTATCGTAAACGTTTTGGATTGCCGCTCTTACTGGTGAAAAAGTCAGGGAAGATGCAGCAATCAAACAGGCAGCAGCCGTAAGTAATACCCTTCTTGAAGAAGATTTTTTCTCTCTTATGGTCATAGAAATGTCTCCGAATTAGTCAATTTTTTATTCAACTCATCCCATCCATCAGGGACCTGCTTTTCCAAAGCATGGTCTAAATGCTTCATAATTTTTTACGTTCCATCCAAAAATTCCCTCCTTACTGGGTCAGGCACCTGCTGAAAAATAAAGCACATCACTTTTTTAATAGTGGTGTGCTTTGTCTCTTTTACTTCCTAAGAAGGTTTAGAATTCTTCGTATGCTGCAGGATCTTGATTGTTTATTCTGCCATCAGGGCGAGTTAATCCTGAAATCATGCTCATTTCTGTTTCATTTAGAGAAAAGTCAAAAATAGATATATTTTCAAGCTGCCGTGCAGGTGATGATGATTTAGGAATGGAAATGGCCCCCAGTTGATAATGCCAACGTAAAATAACTTGGGAAATTGACTTGTTATGATGGTCAGCAATCTGTTGAATGGTATCATTTTGTAGCACTTGATTGGCTCGAGCTAACGGACTCCAAGATTCCGTCGCAATATTGTTCTCTTCATGCCATTTTCTCTGTGGGGCTTGATTGAAAAACGGGTGTAATTCGATTTGGTTTATGCTTGGTTTCACGCCCGTTTCCTTTTCTAATCGCTCCATATGTTCAGGTAAGAAATTACACACACCAATTGAACGAATAAGCCCCCATTTTTTAGCGTCAATTAATGCCTGCCAAGCTTCCACGTATGAATCCTGTTTTGGGTTAGGCCAGTGAATTAGATATAAATCATAATAATCTAGATTCGCACGATATAACGATTCTTGAATGGTTGTAACCGCGTTGTCATAGTTCTGATAGCGACCTGGTAGTTTCGAAGTGATTTTTAATTCTTCTCTTGGAACAGAACTGCGTCTAACAGCATTCCCAACCGTGCCTTCGTTTTCATAATTATAAGCAGAATCTATTAATCTGTATCCGATATCAATAGCACCTACGATGGTATTGGCACCTTCATTCCCCTTTAATTTATATGTACCCAAGCCAATCACCGGTAATGTAAGTCCATCATTAAGGATAATTTCTGGAATCGTTTTGCCCATCATTAATCACTCCTTTTCGTATTATTTTAAGATTACCATAATTTTGAATAGTTATCATTAAAGAATAGGTCCAGGCTTATGTTACCTCGGAAAATCCACTTCTCCTCTAGCATTCACATATTATTGATTAATTTTTTCAACAAAATCAATATACCCACATCTATCTTAAAAGCCTAAGGGACGGTTATCAAAGGGATCAATCGGAAGTTTTGCGCGCAAAAAAAGCACAACAAGCGGGAAGGAGCTAGTTGTGCTCTGGTGATTTATTTGGAAAGGCTATTCATTAAAAATATGCGAATAAATTCTCCAGTTTTCATTTTTTCTGTCTTTTTTGATTATCGTTTCGATAATCCTTCGATAGAATGGTTACGTTTCTGGACTCTTTTGTTAAGTGACATACTGGTCAGGGAGCGTCAATTCCTTTCATCACTTGATCAACTAGTGTGTCAATAAACACTAAATCTACCTTTTTTTTGTATATGAGTATACGAAAGTATATGGGACCGTATAACATATCCAACGCTACATCTATATTAATTGTAGATTGGATTTCTCCTTGTGCAATGGCACGTTCAAGAATCATTTTGGCATCTTCCCGACGTGGATTAAGATAGTTCGTGTAAAAAACTTTAGATAATTCTGAATCCTCTCCACTTTCGGCAACAAGGGCTATCATTGTTCGTCCGAGTGTACCGTTTAGAACGTTTGCTAGAGTGTGCAGTTGTTGGCGAAAGTTTTCGCGAATAGATGTCTTTTCTAGAAAGTCCATATGTGTTTCGGTCGACATGAGAAAGGCATCAAACACTAGAAATGATTTGTTAGCCCACCAGCGATAGATGGTTGCTTTTCCTACACCTGCATGTGCAGCAATTGCTTCAATCGTTAACGTTGAATATCCAGATTTCTCAAGTAAATCAATGGTTGCGTTAAGAATCGCGATTTTAGATGACTCACTTCGCGGTCTGCCTACTACTGATTGTTTTTTTTCTGCCATTTTCATTCCTCACTTAAATGGATCTAGGTGCAACGGTGACATTTTGCTACCATGATTTTATTAAATTCAACAATATAAAACCAAGAAAAATAAAAAACTCAGCCAGCCTTTTGGAAGTCTTTATTTTCCAAGTTTGTTTCCATTTTCTGTGGACGCCAAATTTGTTCAAATATAAGAGCAACCAGCATTCCGACCATTACACCATTGCTAAATACATATTGCAATACCGTTGGTAGTGCCGTAAAGACAGCTTGTGGTAAAAACATAACCCCTGTTCCTAGAGAAAGAGCAGTGCTTAGAATCGTTAGACGTCTTTGATCAAGTGGTTCTTTAAGAACAGAACCGATACCGATCCCGGCCATCGAAGTAAACGAAGCAAGCATCGCGGCATAGGCAACAGGGCCTGGTAGCATCGCAAGTAGCGAATACACTTTTGGGAAAAAGGAGATTAGTGCTAGAGCTATGCTCGCGATGAAGAATGGACGCATACGACTTTGACCTGTCATACGTACAAATCCTGCAGCCACAGAAAATGGAACAACTCCAACGGTGGAAAAGATAGATGACAGCATCGTGGTAATACCGCTAATAATACCGGAACCTTTTAGAGAACCCTTTGTTCTATCTACTTGCTCATTTGTATGTTCTGTAGCTTTTTCCCCGAACACTTGCAGCATGGCTGCCACACTAGCTATAATACTGGAAATTAGGACAAATGCAACCATAATAGATGAAACAAACATTCCTGCATCTAGCTTTGGGATCCCCCATGCGAAAACATCAGGTAATGAAATAATGGAAGAAGATTTTGGCATAGGTTGTGAACCGTTGACTAGAATAAAAGCGATGGATCCCACAACCATACCTATAAGGACAGCATAGCTTTTTAACCACCCTTTGCCCCAAATTGAAAGAGCAAGCACTAGAATAAAGATAGCAAAAGAAATAATGACAATACCTGGTTGAATTTTAGTTGACGTATTACTGACTCCAATCATGCCCTTTAGGAACATTCCACTCAACTGAAAGCCGAGAATGGTCAAGTAAACACCATTTACAAGTGGTGTGAATAGCTTAAGTAATTTATTCATCCACCCTGTTAAACCAACGATAATAAGAAAGACCCCAGTTAGGAGCATGGCACCTTCCAATAATTGTAGGGAGCCAGTCTTGTCTAGCCCTTGTGCGACAGCCATTTGTCCCATTAAAACAAATACACCAAGCCATATGCCGGCTGGACCATCCGGAATCGGCAAACGATGCCCTAACCACCCAGATAATAATGAAGATACCCCAACAACTAAAAAGGTTCTTTGCATCAACCCAGATATTTCCACAGGGGAAAGTTGAAAGACTTGACCAACGATAATAGGAATCGTTAGCGAATTAGCAAGTAAAAATATAAACCATTGTATGGAGCCAATACCGGTATCCAATTTTGTATTTTTCATAAATCCATCCCTTTCTTTTACTGAAGAATTGTGAAGCACGTTTTAATTACGAAACGATACGTTCTGTTTTTTAATTATATATGATAAAAAAATTTTTACAACCTTTTTTCGAGAGATTCAAATTTCTTTATTGTTGCTGCTCGACAATCTGGCCCGATTCATTAAGAAGAGCGCATTCTTGTTACAGAATGCGCCACTAAAAACATCTAAAGGAACCATATCGTTCCAAGATACAAGATATGATGAACGTATTCTCCTATACTAGGGAAGTTTTCGATCAGTGACTTAAAAAACGGTTCTATTTGTTGGAGTACGTTTTGTGATCCGCCTAGCTGAATAAAAGTTTGTGTAAAGGGGAGTATACCTCTGAATAAATTAATGAGGTGATGGAAATGTCTAACATGAGGAAACAAGAAGAAATGGAAAAATTAAGAGAGTTAATTAAAGACGTAGACACGGCAATGCTGACTACGGTAACTGAAGAAGGACTTGTTTCTCGTCCTATGAAAACACAAGAAATAGAGTTTGATGGTGACCTATGGTTTTTCACTAAGAAAGCGACTAATAAATATGAAGAAATTTTACATGATCAAGATGTTAATGTGGCTTATGCAGGTAAATCCTTTGTTTCCGTCCGTGGAAGAGCGGAAATTGTTGAGGATTTAGACAAGAAAAAGGAATTGTGGAGCACTGCAAATGGGGAAATTATGCAAACTTCTTATGATGACCCTAACCTTATCTTGATAAAGGTCAAGGCTGAAGCAGCCGAATATTGGGAAACCGGTAATTTGACGAAGAAAATCGCCTTTCTCTATAAACGGATGACAGGGCAAAGTTCTAAATCGACAGATATAAATGAAACGGTTGAATTGAATAAATAACAGCAAAAATGGGTTAAAACGCTTGGGTGTTCTTTTGAACTCCTCAAGCGTTTTTTTGTGTGTGCTATTTATCTTGTTTAATCCTTGATTACCTCTTCAATCCTTTCGATTGCTCCATTCAGTCGATTCTCGTTGATCGGTGACTAAACTCCTCTCATCTAAGTACTGGTTTTGACTGTTCTATACTTCTAAACCTGCTATTCCAATGCCGCCAGGTCCAGCGTGTGTCGATATCATTGCGCCCGCTTGAATCCATTTTACATTTTTGAAACCTGTTTCTTTTGCGATTTCATCCATGCTCTGCTTGATCTTTTCATCAAGTCCGATCGAGTAAATAAGATACAGTTGTTCTCTATCCATGTTGTATTCACCTAAATAATCTCGGATGAGTTTTTCTGAAACAACTTCCATTTTCCCACGATATTTTTTTGTTGAAACAAGATTTCCATCAATTAGTTCAATACGCGGCTTGATTTTTAACAAAGCCCCGCCGAGATAAGCTAGATTACTAACTCGCCCACCTGCTCTTAAAAATTCTAAACTTCCGGGAACGAAAGCCAGCCTTGATTTAGGAACCTTTGATTCAATCTTCGCTACTAATTGGGCAGGGTCAATGGTGGGTTCATTCTCTAATAGGGTAACCGCATACATTACAATCGCTGTTAATCCACCTGTTACGTTCAAAGCATCAATTAGAAAAATATCATCCAATTCTTCCGTTGCGATGATCGCATTTTGAAAGGAAGAAGATGCCTTTGAGGTATAACCAATATGTATGATGATACAATCTGGAAAATCGCTTTTAATCTTCTTGAAAAATTCAAGATACTCATGAGAATTTGTCGATGTTGTCGAGGGTATTTTTTTTGTCCGCTCGTAGTAGTCATAAATATCCGTTACAGGTAATGTACCATCTAAGTAATCTTGCCCATCCATAATCACATGCATCGGAACAACTTGGACTTTATGTTTATCAGCTAATTCTTCTGGTAAATCCGCACCACTCTCTGTCGTCAAAATCATTCTTCTCATAAATATCCCCCACCTCTATATAAAAAGCCGTTACTATACGTTTTATGTTCTTCTCTACTATACATTAAAAGGTGGCGTGACTACACACATATTCAGAAGTATATCTTAGTGCTCAAATGGCTCCCCATCCTCACTTCCATCCTTCTCTCTTAAAATACCCCGCTATAGCTGGAATACTCGTAAATTCCTTCCTCATGTCCCGAAACGAAATCGCATCATTTCCTCTATCGAGCTGGAAATCTAGCGAATATTCGTGACAGTTCAATGGGTTTTGATGGAAATTATTGAAATAAAATTGGATTGCTTCTTGCTGACTAGCTGCAAAGATAAAAACAAAATCCTGTTGGTTCATCTTCAGTGAGTAGATACCAACTTTATGAAAACCTAATAGATTGTTTTGAGCCAATTCCCTTACTTTCTGATGATCTGCTTGTTTTAAGTCTATTTTAGATATGTCATCATCTAAAGTGATTTTCTGCTCAGCAAGTAAATGATGAATGTAATAGGCCAAGGAGGATTCTTCGTAATAGAAACAATCCATATAAAGATCTTTGACAATCATGTGGTCACCCCTCGATATAAGATTTTTTTGGCTAAATAGCGGTTATACAAGCGTAGGACTTTTCTTCTGTTCCTCAATTCTTCCTGTATTCTCATTGTAATTTACAAAAGCTGAGCCAACTGGACCATTTCGGTTTTTCGAAACAATGATTTCAAGAGATTTATTCTGCGATTCCTTGTTATAATACACTTCACGATATAGGAACAAAATGACATCAGCATCCTGTTCCACGCTGCCCGATTCACGGATATCCGACATCATTGGCTTTTTATCAGCTCTTG
>NZ_BCUX01000029.1 GCF_001591445.1 Neobacillus drentensis NBRC 102427
CGCTTCGCTTCTGCGGGGTCTCCCCTGTCCCGTACTCCCGCAGGAGTCTTCGCGCCTTCCGCTCCAATCAACAAGGTGCCAAAATTATCATTGGGCTTTAACTTATCATTTATTGAAACGGTTTAAAGTGAAATTCTGCGATCACTTCTGCCTTGATTATTATTTGTCCCGGTTCTAATTGGGTTGAGGTACTTGCTTTTACGAAAGTCTCTAGCTGGTTAAAGATAGGCTGGACTGTGCTTCCTCCTTCAACAATTACACTTGGTATGGGAATTAACTCAACGTTTAAGGACCTTGCTATAGTTTTTGCTTTGTCAGTTGCATTATTTACTGCAAGCACCAAGGCCTGTTTATAAAAGGCATCCTTGTTCTTCACAGTAAATTGGACATTAGAGACAAAGTTCACACCGTTTTGTACAGCGGTATCCACTACTTTCCCAACGAGTGATAAATCCTCTAGTTTTATCTGCAAGATATGAGTTATTTTATAGCCGCGAAAAATTTGTTTCCCTTGATCATAATCGTACATGGATTCAATTCGATAATCGAAAGTCTGTATATTATTTTTAGAAATTCCCAGTGCGGTAAGAGCGTCGATTACTTTGGTCACTTCTAGCGAATTCTGCCGCTGGGCTGCAATTAACTGCTTGCCATCTGTGATAACTCCGATGTTTACCGAAGCGGAGTCAGGCGAGATGGCCAATTCTCCTTCACCTGACACTTTGATTAAATGATCCTTGGGAGCCAATCCGCTTCGGATTAATGGATGGTAATTGTGCACTTCACTCTCCCCCTTTACGGTTATTCTTTTCTATAAAATACGACTGACATCTCAAAATGTTCCAACCCCAAATGTTTAAACCTATCTTAATTTGTTCTAGTAATAATCCAAAAAATAGCAAAGAAATGACAGATTTGAAAGTCATAATGTGACCAAGCAGGCATACATTTTAAATAATGAGAAAGGCAAATACAAGGAGGATACTTTCATGGAATCAATCCTAAATTTTTTACCTAAAAATATTGCCGACCTAATCAACAAAATCCCTCCTAATCAAAAAGAAGAATTAGAAGAAATCCGTATACGCATTAATCGACCGATTGAAATGACCATGAAGGGTGCACCAAAGTTTTTATCGTATATTATTCAGCCTGATGATGCGTTCCACCTAATGAATAAAATCAGCCATTTCTCCATCTATACACTCGAAGAGGAACTTAAACAAGGGTTTATAACGGTTTCTGGTGGCCATCGGATTGGGCTGGCCGGCAAGGTTATCCTTGAAGGTGGCAAGGTCAAGGCAATTAGGGATATTTCCTCATTTAATATACGGATAGCAAGGGAAAAAGTAGGGATAGCTGAGTCAATTATTCCGTATATATATCAGGGTAATTGGATGCATACGATGGTGATTGGTCCGCCGCAAACAGGAAAAACAACATTACTGCGGGATATTGCAAGAATCGCCTCGTCAGGTTTGTTAGTGAAAGGCATACAGGCAAGTAAGGTTGGGATTGTAGATGAACGCAGTGAGATTGCCGGATGTGTGAATGGAATCCCACAATTAACGTTTGGAGACCGTTTGGATGTACTAGATGCCTGTCCGAAAGCTGAAGGAATGATGATGATGATTCGCTCGATGAGCCCTGATATTTTGGTTGTTGATGAAATCGGCCGGAAAGAAGATGCTGAGGCCATCCAGGAAGCGGTTCACGCGGGGATAAAGTTAATGATGACCACCCATGGGACGAGCATCGAAGAAGTAAGGAACAGACCCTCTTTACGTGAGATTCTTGATCAAAAAATCTTTCAACGGTTTGTTGTCCTAAGCAGGAAATCAGGACCTGGAACGGTTACACATATTTTAGATGCAAATGGTATAGAAATGAATCAAAAAGTGAGAGTGACTTAAATGATTAAGCTTATAGGTGCTGTATTCATTATTGTCGCAACAACATGGATTGGATTTGAGATTTCCAGGCGCTTTAGTGAGCGACCAAAGCAGCTTCGTGCTTTAAGGACTGCCCTGCAATCACTGGAAGCAGAAATTATGTATGGTCATACACCGTTACATGAGGCTGCAAGGAGGTTAGCAGAACAGCTTTCAAAGCCGCTTTCAACCTTTTTTGAGTCCTTTTCCAAGAAATTAACGGACACTGAGACAACCGTTAAAGAGGCATGGGAAACTTCATTAAGAGAAATATGGAATTCCACGGCTTTAAAGCAGGGCGAATTTGAAGTCATGAAGCAATTTGGAGAAACCCTTGGTCGACATGATCGTATCTCCCAACAAAAACATATCATGCTG
This sequence comes from Neobacillus drentensis NBRC 102427, assembly GCF_001591445.1. Taxonomy (GTDB): domain Bacteria; phylum Bacillota; class Bacilli; order Bacillales; family Cytobacillaceae; genus Neobacillus; species Neobacillus drentensis. Next base: position 2,310 of record NZ_BCUX01000029.1, read on the forward strand.
ACGCTGACACATCTTGAACGAGAAGAGGTCGATGCGATTCAAGCCCAAGTAACTTATGAAAAAATGGTCAAGAGCCTCGGATTCTTATCAGGATTATTACTGATTATTTTATTATTTTAGGGGGAAAAGCAATGGGTTTAGAAGTAGATATTATTTTTAAAATTGCTGGTGTGGGAATCGTTGTTGCTTTTTTGCATACAGTTCTTGACCAGGTAGGGAAAAAGGAATACGCACAGTGGGTTACATTGTTTGGGTTTATCTATATTTTATTCCAAGTAGCATCCATTGTGGATGACCTCTTCCAAAAAATTAAATCAGTATTTTTATATCAATAGAAGGGGGGGCCCGAAGATTGAAATCATAAAAATAGTCGGAATAGCACTTGTCGCCACCTTTCTAGCATTAATTGTTAAAGAACAGAAGCCAAATTTTGCTTTCCTCTTAATCGTTTTTGTTGGCTGTGTTATTTTCCTTTTCTTAGTGGATAAAATTTATGAAATCATTCATATGCTAGAAAAACTGGCAGTGAATGCAAAAGTTAATATGGTCTATATTGAAACGATTTTAAAAATTATTGGAATTGCTTATATCGCTGAATTTGCCACCCAGATAACGAAGGACGCCGGCCAGGGAGCGCTCTCCTCTAAAATTGAATTAGCAGGAAAAATTATTATCCTTGCAATGGCAATCCCGATATTAACTGTTTTAATTGAAACGATCATCAAGCTTATTCCGAGCTAATGAAAGTCCGTAAAAAGAGGTGTAAAAATGAAGCAGCGAATGCAGTTTATTCCCATTATGATTCTTGTATTCTTTTTTTTATCATTTTCAGGTGTACAAGCTGCTGACGAGACCAAAGACCCGTCAAACCCACTTTCTCCGCAGGAGTTAGTGGATGCCCAGCTTAAAACCCTCGATATGACAGAACTCAAACAATTTTGGGAGGATATTACTAATAAATACGGTGGATTTCTTCCTGAAAGCCAAAAGGGAAGCTTGTATGACTTTGTCAGCGGTGAAAAGAAATTTTCGTTTAAACAGTGGGGATTGGGAGTAGTAAAGTTTGCTTTCCAAGAGTTTGTTTCTAACGGAAAATTACTAGGGTCGTTGATAATGCTAACCATATTTAGTATGTTTCTTCAATCCATGCAAAACGCGTTTGAGAAAAGCACGATTAGCAAGGTTGCCTATTCAATTGTGTATATGGTTTTAGTGATTATTGCCCTGAATAGTTTCCATATTGCTATCAGTTATACAAATGAGGCAATTGGATCGATGATCTCCTTTGTGCTGGCACTTGTCCCACTTTTACTTGCATTAATAGCAGCCTCCGGCGGACTTATTTCAGCAGCTTTCTTTCATCCAGTGATTTTGTTTTTAATGAATATAAGCGGTATGTTTATGCAGTATATTATCCTGCCTCTTCTTTTCTTAGCAACTTTGTTGAGTATAGTTAGCACGATGTCAGAACAGTATAAGGTTTCACAATTAGCAGCGCTGCTAAGGAACTGGTGTATTGGGTTAATGGGCCTCTTCTTGACAGTGTTCCTAGGTGTTATATCCGTTCAAGGGGCATCTGCTGCTGTAACAGACGGTATAACCATCAGGACAGCAAAATTTGTAACTGGGAACTTTATACCAGTTATTGGCCGGATGTTTACAGATGCCACTGATACGGTGGTTGGTGCATCGGTCCTATTAAAAAATACAGTCGGCATCGCCGGGGTTGGGATTTTGCTTATCATTGTTGCTTTCCCGGCTATAAAAATCTTAATGATTGCCTTTATCTATAAATTTGCTGCGGCTATCTTGCAGCCATTAGGCGGCGGGCCAATTATTACCTGCTTGGATATTATCAGTAAGAGTGTCATTTACGTGTTTGCAGCTTTAGCGATTGTTTCATTGATGTTCTTTTTATGTATAACGGTTATTGTTGCGGCAGGCAATCTGACAATGATGATGAGATAGGGAGGATTCATATGGGATTTTTAATAGAGTGGGTAACGAATATTATTTTATTTATCCTGTTAGCCACGGTAATTGATATGCTCCTCCCCAATTCAAGTATGCAAAAGTACACAAAGATGGTTACAGGCCTCCTCTTAATTGCGATTATTCTGACACCAATCTTTAAATTGATCTCTAAGGATTTTGAAACAGCATTGGGTTCAATACCTTCCTATCAAGCCCCTGGAGAAAAAAATATGAAAAATTCAATAGATTTAAAGAAAAAAGAAATACAAGCTCAACAACATGCATATATTTTAGAAGAAATGGCTGTCCAACTGAAAAAGGACGTGAAAGAGGAGTTGATGGAACAATACGGATTGGAGATAGCAAAAATTGATCTAGCTACAAATGAAGAAAGCGACGAAGCATTCCCAGACAACCTCCAAAAGGTTACAGTTCTTCTGAAACAACCAGAAAATGAAGTGAAGACAGTCGAAGCAATCAAACAAGTCGAAATTAACACAGCAACACCTCTTCCATCCAAAAGCTCAACAGAAGAAGCTGAAAAAATAGCCGCTTTTCTTTCGCAAAAATGGAATGTGACCGAAAAAACAGTTGAAGTTTCGATTGAAGGGGGGATTAAAAAGAATAATGGATAACAACCAAGGACCATTTTCATGGCTCAAAAAGGTGCTCAAAATAGAAGGTAAATCTGATAAGAAACCAGGGAAATACCAGTATATGCTCATTGTTTTATGTATCGGAGCCGCTTTAATGCTTGTGGGCAATATTGTATTTAAAACAAACTCGAATGCAGCTGATACACCTGTTACGACGAGCGAAAAGGCAGCAGCCGAAGATGTCCCGGCATTTGGGTTAAATAAGGGCACTGGCAATAAGGCTTTAGATAAATATGAAGAAAAATATGAAAATCAACTTAAGAAAGCCCTCCAACAAATGTTAGGGGTAAATGATGTGACTGTTGTTGTCAATATTGATGCTACTGATAAGAAAATTCTTGAAAAAAATAGGGTTTCAAAATCGCAAACGACGGAAGAAACAGATCGCGATGGCGGGCAGCGTAAAGTACAGGAAGCCTCAACAGATGAACAACTTGTGATTATACGTGAAGGCGAAAAAGAGGTTCCTATTGTAGTAGAAACGAAAAAACCTGTCATTCGCGGTGTCTTAGTGGTTGCGAAAGGCGCAGATAACATCCAAGTGAAAAAGTGGATTGTTGAAGCAGTCACACGCGCATTAGATGTACCGAGTCACCGAGTTGCTGTCATGCCTAAAAAATAAAAGGGGTGTTTTTCCATGCTATTGAAAAAACAAACAGTTTGGTTATTAACGATGTTAAGTTTAGTAGTTGTATTATCTGTTTATTACATTACTTCACCCGAGCAGAAGAGCAATGATATGGCGGCCATAAAGCAAGATGCGAAGGAGCAAAATAAAGGGAAAACAAAAACGGAAGCTAAAGAAGATAAAACGATTGTATCAACCGTGGCGGGTGATGAGCAGTTTGAAGAATTACGAATGAAACTTAATGATCTTAGAAGCGAACAGCAAGAGGAACTAACAACTGAGTTAGCCTCCACAGATCTACCTGCCGTCGAACGGTCAAAAGTAAAGGATCAAATGGATAAATTGAATCAAACTGCTCAAAAAGAAGAAATTCTTGAAACCTTAATCAAAACCATGGGTTATGAAGATGCTTTAGTTAGAGCAGATGGTGAAAAAGTCAGAGTTACTGTAAAATCCAAAAAGAAGCCTTCAGCCACAGAAGCTAATAAAATCATTTTACAGGTGAAAAAGGAAATTGGCGAAACCAATTATGTAGCCGTAGAATTCCAACCAACAAAATAAATCTATGCAAAAAGGAAAGTCAACCACTTTCCCAGATTGTCGAGAAAGACTATTTTTCTCGACAATTTTTTATTTTGTCAAATCTAAATTACTAATTTTTTATGAGTTGAGGGTCTTAAATGAATATTACACTCTGTTGATTTGCGCGGAAGTGCCTGGAGCGCAAAGCAACAGACATGGTTCAAAGCCGTCAACCGACTTTCTTTATTTTGATTGTTTGTTATGAAATAGGGTAAAATAATATGTTGAACGACTATTACTATAAAAATTCCCTTTTGTTAAGAAAACTATTATGATTAATATGAAGGGTGTAAAGGGGAAAAAGGTAATTATTTACATCATTGAACTTTTACTAGATATTATCGTATAGTTATAGTAGTTAGTCATAATTTTGTAGTACGAGGGGTGTAACTCAATGTTAAAAGTACAAGAAATTCGCGAATTGATAAAATTGGTGGATCAGTCAAGTATTGATGAATTTGTATATGAAAACGAAGGTTCAAAAATCAAAATGAAAAAAAATGTTGCTGCTACATATGTTTCACAAATAAATTCAGCTCCACAAGAAGTTGAAACTGTATCAACGCCACAACCGGTTTTAACGACAGCGACACCTTCTGTTACCATTCAAGAATTAAAGCAGGAGCTTCAGGAAGCAGAAACGGCTAACCAAGCAGACACTACAAATCTTCATAAAATTGTTTCTCCGATGGTTGGGACATTCTATGCTTCACCAACTCCAGACGCTGACGCATATGTTAAAATTGGTTCAACTGTAACAAAGGATTCAATTGTTTGTATTGTCGAAGCAATGAAATTATTTAATGAGATTGAAGCGGAAATAAACGGCGAAATTGTTGAAGTTCTTGTTAAAAGTGGACAATTAGTAGAATACGGACAGCCTTTATTTTTAGTAAAGCCTTAAGTTAGGAGCGATAACAGCATGATCAAAAAACTGTTAATTGCAAACAGAGGGGAAATTGCAGTTAGAATTATTAGAGCCTGCCGGGAAATGGGAATTGAAACTGTTGCCGTTTACTCGGAAGCGGACCGTGAAGCATTGCACGTCCAACTTGCAGATGAAGCCTATTGCATTGGTCCTACCTCATCAAAAGACAGTTATTTAAACGTTACAAATCTTATTAGTGTCGCAAAGCTTACAGCTTGTGATGCCATTCACCCAGGATATGGTTTCTTAGCCGAAAATGCTGATTTCGCAGATCTTTGTCGCGAATGTAACATAATATTTGTTGGCCCAAGCCCAGAAGCTATTACAAAAATGGGTACAAAGGATATCGCAAGGGAAACGATGCGGAAAGCGGGCGTCCCAATTGTTCCAGGTTCAACCGGTATTATTAATGATATTGATGAGGCATTTGAACTTGTGAAAAAAATCCAATACCCAGTGATAATAAAAGCAACAGCTGGCGGTGGAGGCAAAGGGATTCGCGTTGCCAAGAATGAGCAGGAATTAATTAAAGGCATAAATATCACCCAACAAGAAGCATTGACTGCTTTTGGTAATCCTGGAGTATATATTGAAAAATATATTGAAGATTTTCGCCATGTTGAAATTCAGGTTCTTGCCGATTCCTTTGGAAACACGATTCACTTAGGGGAAAGAGATTGCTCGATCCAGCGCAGGTTGCAAAAACTTCTTGAAGAATCTCCTTCACCAGCATTAGATGGAGAAATAAGAGAAGAAATGGGAGATGCAGCCGTTAAAGCTGCGAAAGCAGTTGATTATTCAGGTGCGGGAACAGTAGAATTTATATATGACTACCGCAATCGAAAGTTTTATTTTATGGAAATGAACACGAGAATTCAGGTGGAACATCCTGTTACTGAGATGGTCACTGGTATAGATCTTATTAAAGAACAAATCCGAGTGGCTTCTGGAGAGAAATTAAAGTTAAAACAACAAGATGTTACTTTTACTGGATGGGCAATCGAGTGTCGGATTAATGCTGAAAATCCAGAAAAGAATTTCCTTCCATCTGCTGGGAAAATCAACATGTACCTTCCACCTGGTGGATTTGGTGTACGTATCGATTCAGCAGCATATCCAGGGTATACGATTCCGCCTTATTACGATTCCATGATTGCGAAAGTCATTGCATATGGTGCAACCAGGGAAGAGGCAATTTCAAGAATGAAACGTGCATTAAGTGAATTCATTGTTGAAGGGATTCATACAACGATTCCGTTCCATTTAAAACTGTTGAATCATGAAAAGTTTGTCGAGGGTGGATTTAATACGAAGTTCTTGGAATTGCATGATGTAATGAAGTCTAATTAATATCTGGAGGTGTTTTGAATGAGTGAGTTCAGTGTCTTGGAAATGGAACAAGGCAGTAACGGTCATGGAAAAGTTGAAATTGCTCCTGAAGTCATTGAGGTTATTGCTGGCATTGCTGCGTCTGAGGTAGAAGGAGTAGCTGCGATGCGTGGGAATTTTGCAACAGGTGTGGTTGAGCGCTTAGGAAAAAAGAACCATGGAAAAGGCGTTAAAGTTGAACTAACTGAGTCGGGAATTAAAGTAGATGTTTATTGTATGATGAAGTTTGGAATTTCTATTCCATCAGTCGCTGGAAAAGTACAGGATAATATTCGTCAAGCTTTGTTAAATATGACTGCCTTAGATGCCGAAGAAGTAAACATTCATGTGGTTGGAATTCAATTTGAAAACCATAAGAATGAACCAGAGATTGTGGAGTCAGAAGTCTAAAAGTTGGAAACCAAAGGAGCATATCCTTTGGTTTTTCTTTTTCGAAAAAGAAGTTTTAAATAAAAGTGCTTACATATTGGAAAAATATTAACCTTAGAGTGCGAATCGTTTTTAGTTATGCTATTATCGTTTATGTGCATCCTATATGAATATTAATTACTTATAGAAGCTTCACCGTATGAAAAATAGACAAAAATAAATCAATTTCTCTAAAGGAGTTAAAGGTATAATGAAAAGAAGAACAGCAAGGGAAAAGGCATTGCAGGCACTTTTTCAAATCGATATCAGCAACACTGAGCCGTCTGCAGCAATTGAACATGTGTTACAAGGAGAGGCAGGTGACGAGTATCTATCTAGACTTGTCCTAGGAGTAGTCGAACAAAAATCCTTAATAGACAAGTTAATAGGTGAAAATCTTGAAAAATGGACCATAGACCGGCTGGCAACGGTTGATCGAAATTTATTAAGAATAGCTACATATGAAATGAAGTTTTTTCGAAATGAAATTCCAGAAAATGTTATTTTGGATGAAGCCATTGAGATTGCAAAAATATTCGGTGACGACCAATCAAGTAAGTTTATTAATGGAGTTCTTTCAAAGGTAAAGCAAAAGGTTCTTAACGATTAATTGATTAGGTCCTCGCTAAGTACAAAGGGAGAAGAGAAAATGACCGCTACTATTATTAATGGAAAAGAAATTGCTGAAAAAAAAAGAATGGAAATTGCTGAAGAAGTCAGCAAGCTCAAAAAGCTCGGTGTAACTCCCGGACTAGCCGTTATTCTTGTCGGAAATAACCATGCTTCTCGGACGTATGTAACCAATAAAGAAAAAGCCTGCAAAGAACTTGGGATGAATTCAGTATTAATTGAATTGCCAGAGGAAATTTCCGAACAGGAATTATTATCAAAAATTGAAGAATTAAACATGGACGATCAAATCCATGGCATTTTAGTTCAGTTACCAATCCCCAAACATATTGATGAAAAAAAGGTCATTGAATCAATCTCTCCTTTTAAGGATGTGGATGGATTTCACCCGATTAATATCGGCAGGATGATGACAGGGCAAAATGCCTTTTTACCTTGTACACCATACGGCATTATGGTACTACTTGAAGAAACAGGGATTTCAGTTGCAGGGAAGCATGTGGTCGTGGTTGGAAGAAGTAATATTGTCGGAAAGCCGGTCGGTCAATTATTCTTAAATCAACATGCAACAGTAACTTATTGTCACTCTAAAACAAAGGACTTAAAGGGACATACAAATCAAGCGGATATCCTTATAGCAGCTGTTGGGATTCCGAATTTTATTACGGCTGAGCATGTTAAAGACGGTGCAGTTGTCATTGATGTTGGTATCAATCGTAATGAAGCTGGAAAGCTTTGCGGTGATGTTGCTTTTGCTGAAGTAAGCGAAAAAGCCGGATACATCACTCCAGTTCCTAAAGGAGTTGGCCCGATGACCATTACGATGCTAATGTTCAATACATTAAAATCGGCAGCAGAAAGCCTTAATCGCAATTAACTACGATATTGTCCTTATCTTTTATCAACTTTAATAGATAAGGACAGTTTTTCGCTAATCAAAGAGTTTTCATTTGACTTAGTTGGTCAAAAAAGGAGTTACCTATGCAAGAAAAAAGATACTTATCTGTGAATGCTTTAACCAAATACATAAAAAGAAAATTTGATGCAGATCCACATTTACGGGATGTTCATGTAAGAGGTGAAATTTCAAATTATAAGCAGCATTCGAGCGGTCATATGTATTTTACCTTAAAAGATGAAAAGGCCCGTATTCTGGCAGTTATGTTTTCGAGTCAATCAAGGACAATGAAGTTCACACCGGAAAACGGCATGAAAGTAATTGTCCGCGGAGAAATTTCCCTCTATGAACCAAGTGGTCAATATCAGATATATATTAAGGAAATGCGGCCAGATGGCATAGGTGAATTGTTTTTAGCTTATGAACAGCTAAAACAAAGACTTGAATTAGAGGGATTATTTGCGAAAGAAACAAAGAAGACGATACCTTTTTATCCCAGAACTGTTGGTGTGATTACCTCACCCACAGGAGCCGCGATTAGAGACGTCATCACGACAATTAAAAGACGTTATCCTATTGCAAATATTCTTGTTCTCCCTGCCCTCGTACAAGGGGATAAAGCAGCACCTTCGATTGCGAGCGCAATTGCTAAAGCGAATCGCATGAATGAAATTGATGTGCTTATTGTCGGACGCGGCGGGGGGTCAATAGAGGAATTGTGGGCTTTTAATGAAGAGCTCGTTGCCCGTGCAATATATACTTCAGAGATCCCCATCATATCCGCTGTCGGTCATGAAACCGATTTTACCATTGCCGATTTTGTGGCGGATTTACGAGCGCCAACTCCGACAGCTGCTGCAGAACTGGCCGTCCCACAAATTGATGAGTTATTCGAAAGAGTATTACAGCGGCAATCTCGTCTTCTTCGCACGATGAAGGGGAAATTCGAGTTTGAAAAAGAACGATTGATCCGAGTTCAGAAATCATATGCCTTTCGTTATCCACATCGACTTTATGAACAAAAGCTTGAGCAGGTTGATAAATTAACGGAACTGCTTGTTCGCGGGGCGTCTAGATTGTCACAAATAAAAAAAGGACAACACGAAATCCTATCTAAACGCTTGCAGAGAAATCATCCAAGCGAACTATTACTTGAAGCTCAAAAACGTTTAGACCTAACCAATAAAGAGATAAAACGGGCGATGCAACAAGTTCTTTTGAAAAAACAAACCGATTTTGACCGGATTCTTTCGACTCTAGGGGCATTAAGCCCATTGAAAATTATGGAGCGTGGATATAGTCTGGCATATTCGGAAGAAAACCGTCTGATTAAAAGCATAAATCAAGTTAATATGAACGAGCAAATCCAGATACAATTAACAGATGGAAGTCTTTTCTGTAAAGTTGAGAATATTAAGGAGAGCGAAGAACGTGACGAATGAAAATAAAATTTCCTTTGAAGATGCTATGACAAAATTAGAGCAAATCGTAGATAAGCTCGAAGAAGGAGATGTACCTTTAGAAGAAGCAATTATCTTCTATAAAGAAGGTATGGAATTATCTAAACTTTGCCATGATAAATTAAAAAGTGTAGAGGAACAATTAACACAAATAATACATGAGGACGGGCGAACGGAGAGTTTCACGATTGATGAGGAGGAATAAGACTTGGGAACCGAGTTACTAGATGCATTTGCACAAGAATATAAACTTCTGCTTGATTCGGAGCTTCGAACTCTGGTTAATAAGCTTAATGCCCCTCCTATCATTAAGGAATCCATGGTTTATTCACTTGAAGCAGGCGGCAAACGAATTCGCCCCCTTTTACTATTCGCTACTTTAGACGCATTTGGAGTAGAACCCAAAAAAGGGCTACTGGCTGCTTCAGCGATTGAGATGATTCATACGTATTCCCTAATCCATGATGATTTGCCAAGCATGGATAATGATGATCTTCGGAGAGGAAAACCAACCAATCATAAAGTTTTTGGTGATGCCATTGCGATATTAGCTGGTGATGGTTTATTAACTTATAGCTTTGAGGTAATTGGAAAGATTCCATCTGAATTCGCTTCTGCGGAAACAAAACTAAAATTAGTGGTAGAGCTGGCAAAAGCTGCAGGGACAGAAGGAATGGTTGGCGGCCAAGTGGCAGATATGCTAGGAGAGGGGCAATCCTTAACCCTTGAAGAGCTAGAGTATATCCACATACATAAAACGGGTAAGTTGCTTGGATTTAGTGTTCTTGCTGGAGCGTTGCTAGCAGATGCAAATCGGGAACAATTAAAAAGTCTTTCTTCCTTTGCCCATCATCTAGGTCTCGCATTTCAAATCCAGGATGATATTCTTGATTTGGTAGGGAATCAACAATTAATCGGGAAACCTGTTGGCAGTGATACCACAAATGATAAAAGTACCTATCCACAGTTGTTATCGTTAGACGGAGCTATTGCTGCATTAACAAAACAAATAAACCTGGCAAAGGAATACCTGGGTATGACAGGCTTGAATACGGGCCTACTTATGGAAATAACTGAATTAATTGCTTCAAGAGATCATTAGAAAACGGTGTTTGAGGCATTGAAATAAGTGTGTTATAATTGTTTTCATTGTAGAAAATGTTGTCAATGCCGTTATCACTCGCGTGTTAGCGGCTATTTTTTAATAAAATAAATTTTGAGAATGTGTATTATAACACGGCAACAAAAAGAAGAATGCATAAAAGTATGAAAGCGAGTGGTCCAAACATGGATCTATTATCAATAAAAGACCCAGCCTTTTTAAAGGGCATGTCGAATACTGAATTGGAGGCTTTAAGTCAAGAGATCCGCAAATTTTTGATTGAAAAGCTATCCGTTACCGGAGGCCATATTGGACCGAATTTGGGTGTAGTCGAGTTAACCATAGCCTTACATAAATGTTTTAACAGTCCCTCTGATAAGATTATCTGGGATGTAGGTCATCAGTCCTATGTTCATAAAATTCTAACTGGCAGAGCATGTGAGTTTGATACATTGCGGCAATTTAAAGGTTTATGTGGATTCCCGAAACGGTCTGAAAGCAAGCATGATGTATGGGAAACAGGCCATAGTTCCACTTCTCTTTCAGCTGCAATGGGAATGGCAATTGCTAGAGATTTAAAAAAAGAAAAATCTTTTGTCATTCCAGTAATCGGTGATGGTGCCTTAACCGGTGGTATGGCTTTGGAAGCCTTAAACCATATTGGACATGAGAAAAAAGACATGATTGTTATCTTAAATGACAATGAAATGTCAATCGCTCCTAATGTAGGTGCAGTTCATAATATTCTTGGCCAATTGCGGACAGCGGGAAAATATCAATGGGTGAAAGATGAACTGGAAGTCCTATTGAAAAAAGTACCTGCAGTTGGTGGGAAATTAGCCGCAACTGCTGAAAGAGTGAAAGACAGCCTTAAATATTTATTTGTATCCGGGATGTTTTTTGAAGAATTAGGTTTTACTTATCTAGGTCCCATTGATGGTCATAACTTTGAAGCGTTATTTGAGAATTTCAGCTATGCCAAAAAGACAGAAGGTCCGGTACTTCTTCATGTAATTACTAAAAAGGGAAAGGGCTATAAGCCTGCCGAAAGTGATAAAACAGGTACCTGGCATGGAACTGGCCCCTATAAAATGGACACGGGTGCTTTCTTAAAACCTTCAAAAACACCACCACCTGCATGGAGCAGCCTTGTTAGTGAGACGGTTCGTAAGCTTGCTAGGACGGATGAACGAATTGTTGCCATTACACCAGCTATGCCTGTTGGGTCTAAACTCGAAGGCTTTGCCAGTGAATTCCCTGAGCGAATGTACGATGTAGGGATAGCAGAGCAGCATGCAGCGACCGTAGCAGCGGGTTTAGCTACACAAAATATGAAACCTTTTTTGGCTATATATTCAACTTTTTTACAGCGTGCATATGATCAGGTAGTACATGATATCTGCCGTCAAAACTTAAATGTTTTTATTGGAATAGACCGCGCTGGTCTAGTTGGTGCAGATGGTGAAACACATCAGGGAGTTTTTGATATTGCTTTTCTAAGACATGTTCCAAATTTAGTGTTAATGATGCCAAAAGATGAAAATGAAGGACAGCATATGGTTTACACCGCACTAAATTATGATGACGGTCCAATTGCCATGAGATTTCCACGTGGAAATGGCCTTGGTGTTCCAATGGATAAGGAATTACATGCCATTCCAATCGGTACCTGGGAGGTACTTAAAGAAGGTGATGATGCGGCTATCTTAACTTTTGGAACAACCATTCCAATGGCTTTACAAGCAGCGGAAGTGCTTGAAACAAAGGGGATATCCGTTAAGATTGTTAATGCTCGTTTTATTAAGCCAATGGATGAGAAAATGCTAACGAATCTTCTTGAAAAAAATATGCCGATTCTTACCATTGAGGAAGCCGTTTTACAAGGGGGCTTTGGGAGTGCAGTTCTCGAGTACGCACAGACCCAAGGATTTTATCACGCACACATCGACAGAATTGGAATTCCTGATCAATTCATCGAACATGGAGATGTTAACTCCCTTCTTGAAGAAATCGGTTTAACGAAAGAAGAAGTTATCAAACGGGTATCCATTCTTGCTAGAAAAAAACAACAAAGGGCTTAAGCAATGAAAAATAAAGAACGTTTAGATGTGTTACTAGTCGAAAGAGGTTTAATTGAAACAAGGGAAAAAGCGAAGCGAACCATCATGGCAGGGCTTGTTTATTCAAATGAAGAGCGATTAGATAAACCCGGAGAAAAAGTAAAAACGGATATTCCATTGAATATAAAAGGGAAGATTCTTCCTTATGTAAGCCGCGGTGGTTTAAAACTGGAAAAGGCATTAAAGGTATTTGATGTGAACGTCGCGGACAAAGTGCTTCTCGACATTGGATCGTCCACTGGAGGATTTACAGATTGTGCTTTGCAGAACGGGGCTAAAATGTCATATGCTTTGGATGTAGGCTATAATCAACTAGCTTGGAAACTTAGACAAGATGAACGTGTCGTAGTAATGGAAAGGACAAATTTTCGATATGTCACACCAACTGATTTAATTGGAGAGATGCCAAATTTCGCTACAATTGATGTATCGTTTATCTCTTTAACGCTGATATTGCCTGTCTTAAAAACACTTTTAGTTTCTGGAAGTGACGTTGTCGCTTTAGTGAAACCGCAATTTGAAGCCGGGCGTGAACAGGTTGGTAAAAAGGGTATCGTTCGTGAGGAAAAAGTACATTTACAAGTGATTGATAAAATCATTAATTTTGCCTTTCAACAAGGATACACAATAAAAAACTTGTCCTTTTCACCCATTACTGGCGGAGATGGGAATATTGAATTCTTGCTCCACTTAAGATGGGAAGGTGAACGAGAAATAGGAGTCAATCAATTACCTGTTACCCCCATTGAAATTGTAAAGGAATCGCACTTAGAATTTAAAACAAAACAAAATTCAGAAGGGTAGGCAGATGCTTATCCTTATTTCTTTTTCAAAGAAAATTCCTTCTTTTACTACAAGAAAAAATGTACAAGCTTGATAAAATCGGCTAACATATGGGTAGAAGAGAGAGTTTAAACCTATGACTTAGAGGTTTTCAACAATTTACGGGGTGAAATAATGAATAAAGGCCAACGCCATATTAAAATAAGAGAAATTATTGCAAGTAATGATATCGAAACACAGGATGAATTAGTGGATGAACTGAAAAGTGCTGGCTATAATGTAACGCAAGCAACCGTGTCAAGGGATATTAAAGAACTGCATCTTGTTAAGGTCCCATTAAGCGATGGACGATATAAATACAGCTTACCTGCCGACCAACGATTTAATCCATTACAAAAGCTAAAAAGATCATTAATTGATGCGTTTGTACGGATTGATTCCGCAGGTCATTTGCTTGTTATGAAGTGCTTGCCTGGTAATGCAATGGCAATAGGTGCGTTGATTGATAATCTTGATTGGGAAGAGATATTAGGAACGATTTGTGGTGATGATACGATGTTAATCATTTGTCGAACACCGGAAGATACTGAGGTCATTACGAACCGGTTTCTAGACATGCTTTAATGGGGGGAGTGTTTCTTGTTAGCTGAATTATCAATTAAAAATTTCGCTATTATCGAAGCTTTGTCAGTAACGTTTTCAAAAGGATTAACGGTTTTAACCGGGGAAACTGGTGCGGGAAAATCAATCATCATAGATGCGATTCACTTATTAGTTGGCAGCAGAGGGTCCGCAGAATTTGTTCGTCATGGGGAGGAAAAGGCGGAAATAGAAGGATTGTTTCAGGTCGATGATCATAAGCATCCAGTAATTGCGAAAGCTTTAGAATTTGGAATTGATGTTGAAGAAGGAATGGTTATCTTAAGAAGGGATATTTCCCAAACAGGAAAAAGCGTGTGCCGGATTAATGGAAAGCTTGTGACAATCTCTACGCTTAGGGAAATTGGGGCAACCCTCGTTGATATACATGGCCAGCATGAGCATCAAGAATTAATGGATGACTCAAGGCACCTATCCCTGCTGGATCAATTTGGGGCTGATAATATATTGCCTTCACTAAGTGAATACCAGCAAGTATATCGACGTTATGAGCAAACCTTACAAAAGTTAAAAGCATTAAGTGAAAATGATCAGCAAACTGCCCATCGCCTAGATTTAATTCAATTTCAATTGGATGAAATTCAAAAGGCAAATTTAAAACTTAATGAAGATGAAGACCTTTTTGAGGAAAAAAGAAAACTAAGTAATTTCGAAAGAGTATTTGAGTCCTTACAGTCGGGCCAATTGGCACTGCAAGGTGAACAAAAGGGTCTTGATTGGATTAGTATGGTTATGGGGCACCTTGAAGATGCCGCTGCACTTGATACGGCTTACAAGGGCATCTACGAAGCTGTGTCGAATAGCTACTACCAATTGGAAGATGCAGCAGGTGTTTTAAGAAATGAATTAGATGTATTAGAGTTCGACCCACAGCGGTTACATGAAATTGAAGACCGCTTGACTGAAATTAACCAGTTAAAACGGAAATACGGAAAAACAATCAATGAAATCGTAGAGTATGCGGTGAAAATCGAAGAAGAAATTGAAACATTACAAAATAAAGAAACACATATTGGGGAATTAGAAAAAGAATTAACTTCTGTAAAAAAGGACTTAATTCTCGAAGCGAAGCAGTTAACTGAAATTCGTCTGAAATGGGCTGAAAAACTTACAAAGTTAATACATAAAGAACTTAAAGAATTATATATGGCGAAAACAGTTTTTGAAATAAGATTTGAATCGAATTCATTGCAATTTTCAAAAAACGGTGTCGACCATGTTGCATTCTATATTTCAACAAACCCCGGTGAACCATTGAAACCCTTATCAAAGGTTGCATCTGGAGGGGAGTTATCAAGAATTATGCTGGCATTAAAAAGTATTTTTTCTAAACATCAGGGAGTTACATCCATTATTTTTGATGAGGTCGATACTGGTGTTAGCGGCAGGGTTGCTCAGTCCATTGCGGAAAAAATATATAAAGTAGCTGCCGAATCACAGGTTTTGTGTATTTCACATTTACCTCAGGTAGCAGCAATGGCTGATACGCACTTATTCATTTCAAAGATCATAAAAGGGGGAAGAACGAAAACTTCTGTTACTCCCTTACAGATGGATGAAAAGATTAATGAAATTGGCCGGATGATATCCGGGACAGAAATAACCGACCTAACTAAAAAACATGCGGAAGAATTATTATATTTAGCTCTGGAAAACAAAAAAAGTGTAAGTGCCTTGACAAGGCAATAAAGTGGGATATTTGCTTTTAAAAAGGCTAAAATTTCTATATTTTTAATAAAAATTGTAATGCTATCCATTTTGGGTAGCTTTTTTATGTAGAACGAAGTTATAAATGATTGTCAAGGAGGCAAAATTAAAGATGTAGCCATTTTTCAATGTAATGAAAAGAAGCGAGGAGAGTGAAGAATTTGAAGTTAGAAATAATTAGAAAGATTATTGGTGGAATTCTCCTTGTTTCATTAATTAGCCTAATATTTTTTCAGCCTATACAGCAATACCTTGCAATACCTAAGACGATTACAGTTTTTGAAGGACAAGACTATAGTTTTCAAAAGGCTGCACCGGTATCAGCGGCTTTGGGTTCTCACCATTCAAATATCACACTCAATCAAGAAACACATACGGTTTCAATGAAGGCATCTGAAAATGGCAAAAGTGAAATGCTGTTAGAATTTGCAGGGATTCCGATAAAAAAGGTCGATGTGCATGTCTTAAAGGATTTTAGGGTTATTCCAGGCGGTCAGTCAATCGGTGTAAAATTAAACACTGTGGGCGTTTTGGTTGTAGGTCACCATTTAATCAATACGATATCGGGAAAAAAGTCCCCGGGTGAAATTGCAGGAATAAAAATTGGGGATATCATCACAGAAATTAACGGTAATAAAATTGAAAAAATGACAGATGTAGCACCCTTTGTGCAAGCTGCCGGACAAGAGGGTAAACCTCTTGATATGGTTATTAGTCGAGAGAGTGGAAAAATTACAACAAAATTAACCCCCTTAAAAGACAAAGGGGAAAACATTTATAAGCTTGGTTTGTATATTAGAGATTCTGCAGCAGGAATTGGGACAATGACCTTTGTCCATCCACAATCTAAAAAATATGGTGCCCTAGGGCATGTAATTTCAGACATGGATACAAAACAGCCAATCGTTGTTGAAGACGGACAAATTGTTCGGTCTACCGTAACTTCGATTGAAAAGGGAAGTAATGGGGACCCTGGCGAAAAACTTGCCCGCTTTTCCTCGGACCGTGAAATTGTTGGCAATATCCAAAAGAACAGCCCATTTGGAATTTTTGGAGAAATGGCAAAAGAATTAAAAAATGGTGTAATGGATAAACCGCTTCCAATCGCATTATCACATCAAGTAAAAGAAGGACCAGCAAAGATTTTAACGGTTGTTAATGATGACCGTGTAGAAGAATTTGATATTGAAATTGTCAGCACAATTCCGCAAAAGTTTCCAGCAACCAAAGGCATGGTAATAAAAGTAACCGACCCCAAGCTCCTGAAGAAAACAGGAGGTATTGTTCAGGGGATGAGCGGTAGCCCAATTATCCAAGATGGAAAACTAATTGGAGCTGTTACACATGTTTTTGTTAATGATCCAACCTCAGGATATGGGGTCCACATTGAATGGATGTTAAATGAAGCTGGAATTAACATATATGAAATGCCGAAAAATAAAGCAAGTTAGGACCATTTGGAAGCAAAATAGGATTTCCCTATTTTGCTTTTTTTAAACATTTTTCGACAAAAGCAACCCATATTTTGGATATAGCGCGGTTTACGTCGAAAAGGTGAGAAAAACAAAGAAAAGTTAAGATTTTATCACTATTTTAAGAAATATTAAAAAAATGAGAGGAATTTTTGTTGCATTGTCGAATTTCTAATTTAGAATAGAATTAGGAGATTAAAACTGATTAGAAATGTAAGTTTTGAAATAGAGCTTATGATTTAAACCTGAGGAGGAACTCGAAGTGAAGAAAATTAAAGTTTGTGTAGTTGATGACAATCGGGAACTAGTTGGATTATTAGAGGACTTTATTTCGTCCCAAGATGATATGGAAGTTGTAGGGATTGCTCATAATGGACAAGAATGTCTAGAAATGTTATCAACAACAGACCCTGACGTTTTGGTTTTGGATATCATAATGCCTCATCTCGATGGTTTGGCTGTGCTTGAGCGCCTCCGTGATCTAAAAAAAGGAGTACTTCCTAATGTTATTATGCTAACTGCTTTTGGCCAGGAAGATGTGACGAAGAAAGCTGTTGAACTTGGTGCATCCTACTTTATTTTGAAACCATTTGATATGGAGAATCTAGGAAGCCATATTCGACAAGTTAGCGGAAATAGCAATACATTTACACGAAAGTCAACATCAACTTCTTATCGTTCTCAATCAGAGCAAAAACCGAAAAATTTGGATGCAAGTATCACGAGCATCATTCATGAAATTGGTGTCCCTGCACATATTAAAGGATACCTCTATTTACGTGAAGCGATCTCAATGGTTTATAATGATATCGAACTTTTAGGGTCAATTACGAAAGTGCTGTATCCAGATATCGCTAAAAAATATAATACGACAGCAAGCCGTGTTGAACGAGCAATCCGTCATGCGATTGAAGTGGCCTGGAGTCGTGGAAACATTGATTCCATTTCAAGCCTTTTCGGATACACAGTCAGCATGACTAAGGCAAAACCAACGAATTCAGAATTTATCGCCATGGTTGCTGATAAGCTTCGTCTTGAACATAAGGCATCTTGAAATGAATAATAATAATAATTGTAAGCCTTCATCGTAAGAAATGAAGGCTTTTTCTTTTCCATATAAGCTAAAGGAGTTTTTTACTTTTAGGAATTTGTTAATTCTCCTTCTCTTTTTCCAATTCCATAAGTTTTTGGATGAGAATGTGTTGGGGCATATGCATAAGCTGTTCTAACGGCACATTTAACTTTTTGGAAAGCTTTATTGCTGTTTCTGGTGATAACTGCAATGGTTTCATTAAAGAATTCCTCTAATTTTGTAGTTGGGAAGTGAAAATATGACTCAAATTTTTGCACACCGTGGCTACTCGGCTTCATTTGCAGAAAATACACTTGTCGCCTTTCTTGAAGCAGAAAAAGCCGGTGCAGACGGGGTAGAATTAGATGTTCAATTAACAAAAGACGGCGAATTAGTTGTCATTCATGATGAAAAAGTTGACCGAACAACAAGCGGGAACGGGTTGGTAAAAGAATTTTTATTTAAGGATCTTAGGAAATTGAATGCCAATAAAAAAAGTACCAAAAAGGAGCCAATACCTACTTTAACGGAAGTTTTTGAGTGGCTTACCTCCAATAAATTATTATGTAATATTGAATTAAAAAACGCGTTTTTTCCCTATGAGGGTATGGAAGAAAAAGTTATACATCTTATTCGTAAATTTGATTTAATGGATCGGATTATTCTTTCCTCTTTCAATCATTATAGTATAGTTAATTGCTATCGTCTGGCACCTGAAATTGAAACGGCACCGCTTTTTCTAGAAGGCATCTATATGCCCTGGATCTATTCCCAAGCCATTCGAGCAAAGGGGATACATCCCCGATACTCGACCATGCCTGATGATGTGATGATAAATACATTAAATAACGGGATCGCCGTAAGGCCATATACTATTAATAAAGAGACTGATATGCATCGCCTTTTTAAGATAAATTGCACGGCAATTATTACTGATGACCCAATAAAAGCGTTAAAATTACGAAAACAATATGAAAAGAGACCCTAGAGGCCTCTTTTTATTTTGTATTTTTAAACCTTTTTTGTACCTTGCTTCTTTTCCGGTCTCGATGAAAGATAAATCCTGCCACAAAGCCTAGACCGCCAACAAAAAAGATTAATCCAGAAAGAAATTGAAACAATAAGTTAGGGAATGAGGATTGCAAAATCCCGAATAACATATCACGCATTAATTTAATACCAACAGCAGCCAAAGCACCAGGAATCAATACAATGATGAGGGCAATAATTCGTTTCATACTTAATCCTTCCAATATCAAATTTTACTGTAATATCAGTCATAATTAGATTATATCTCATGAAAATATAATTACCTAGATATTATTTGTCAAGGACTGTGTTAGGGTATAAAATAGTAATGAAAAAAGTTGCATATTTTTCTGAAGATGATATGAAAAAAATTTCTTTAAGGGGTAGAAAAAATGCAAAATGTCATGATTGTTGGTGCTGGAAAAGGTGGTACGGCAATCTTAAAGATCTTAAATGAATCAGAGGTATTAAAGGTTGATGCTGTTATCGACCGGAACCCGGAAGCGCCAGGTGTTTTATTAGCACAAGCAGAAGGGATCAAAACAGGGGAAGACTGGTATCCTTTTTTAACAGAACCAATTGATATCATCATTGAAGTAACAGGTAGTGACACTGTTTTTCAGGAGATTAGAAAAGCTAAAAATCAAAAGACCGTTCTAATTCCCGGAAGTGTGGCGTTTCTAGTTGCTAAGATTATGCAAGAAAAAGAAGAACTAATCGAAAAGCATAAAAATGAATCTTACCAGCAGGAATTAATCTTTAATGCGTCTAATGATGGAATGGTGGTAATTGATAAGGATAGAAAAGTCATTTTATTCAATAAAAGGGCACAAGAAATAATGGGTGTAAAGAGAGAGCAGGCGATTGGGAAATATGTCGTTGAAGTTATTCCAACCACAAGACTGCCTTTAATTCTAGAAACAAGAAGAATTGAAGCCAACCAAGAAATGGTTCTAGATAATGACCGAAAAATCATAACAACCCGTATTCCAATTATCGAGGAAAATGGGACCTTGATAGGTGCTTTTGCTGTATTTAAAGATATTACTGAGGTTGTTAATCTTGCTGAAGAACTTACGGATTTAAAGGAAATTCAAACGATGCTGCAAGCGATTATCCATTCTAGTGATGATGCCATTTCTGTTGTGGATGAAACTGGCAGAGGTATCCTTATTAATCCGGCATACTCCCGTATTACCGGGCTTACGCATGATCAGATTATTGGCCAACCAGCCACAGCTGATATCTCTGAAGGTGAAAGTATGCATATGAAGGTGCTGCAAACAAAGAGAGCTGTACGAGGTGTACCGATGAG
Organism: Neobacillus drentensis NBRC 102427; assembly: GCF_001591445.1. Classification (GTDB taxonomy): domain Bacteria; phylum Bacillota; class Bacilli; order Bacillales; family Cytobacillaceae; genus Neobacillus; species Neobacillus drentensis. The sequence continues at coordinate 23,123 of NZ_BCUX01000029.1, forward strand.
AGTGGGGCCAAACAAACGTGAAGTTATTGTAAATGTCGCTCCAATTATTGTAAAAGGGAAATTAAAAGGCAGTGTTGGTGTTATTCATGATATGTCCGAAATCAAATCACTGAATCGAGAATTGAACCGAGCCAGGGAATTGATCCGCAAGCTCGAAGCGAAATACACCTTTGAGGATATTATTGGTCAATCGGATGAAATGATGCTTGCAATCGAGCAAGCCAAACTAGGAGCAAAAACTCCTGCTACCGTCCTTCTTCGCGGGGAATCAGGAACAGGGAAGGAACTGTTTGCACATGCTATACATAATGCGAGCGACCGTAAATATAACAAATTTATCCGGGTCAATTGCGCAGCTATATCAGAAACATTGTTGGAAAGTGAACTATTTGGATATGAGGAAGGCGCTTTTTCCGGTGCAATGAGAGGTGGAAAAAGAGGTTTTTTCGAAGAAGCTAATAATGGCAGTATCTTTCTCGACGAAATTGGTGAACTTCCAGTTAATACACAAGCAAAATTGCTTAGGGTTCTTCAGGAAAAAGAAATTGTCCGAGTCGGTGGGACAAAGCCAATTTCCATTAATGTTAGGATTATTGCGGCAACTAATGTCAATTTAGAAAAGGGTATTGCTAAAGGCTCCTTTCGGGAAGACTTATATTATCGTTTAAATCGTATGCCAATACACATTCCGCCGTTAAGGAAACGAAAAGAGGAGATTCCTCTTTTAAATGAGAGGCTTATTCAAAAGATCAGTCAGGATTATGGAAGGAATGTAGAAGGAATTACATCAGCTGCACTAAAACAAATAATGGATTATGACTGGCCGGGAAACGTACGGGAATTGGAAAATATTCTTGGCAGAGCAATCATTTTTATGCAGTATAATGAGACCCTTATTGATGTACAACACTTACCAGAATTAAAAAATAAAAAAACCACAAACGAGTCTTCTGTAAGCCATAGTAATGATTCCTTTGTGATAGACCGTTCCTTATCGGATTTAATGGATGAATATGAGGGGAAAATTATCAAGCAGACACTAATTAGATTAAATGGAAATAAGACATTAACAGCAAAAATGCTGGGATTGTCCGTAAGGAATTTATATTATAAGCTTGAAAAATACAATATTGAAAAGAATAGCATGCAATAAATTTCATACTACGAAAAAAAATGCGCATTAAAAATTGGATAATAAAGCGTTTTCATGGATATTGAATTTGGCACAGAAATTGCATATTTTATTATGGGAGTTACAGTAGTAGGAGAAAGGGTTGATGACAACTTGTTGCTTGATTCACTAATTAACAAAGCAGCCCAAGGAAGTTCAAACACTGTGGCAGTTGTAGCTGCCGAAGATTTAGAAGTCATTGAAGCTGTCATAGCTGCATTGGACCAAAATCTCGCCAAATTTATGCTGTTTGGGGACAAAGTGAAGATTAATTCTATTATTGAATCGAAAAAACATCAAAACATGAGCGGTGATTGTTTAAAAGTTATCCACGCTGATTCGACTGCTGAAGCGGCAGAGTTAGCAGTGAAGGCAGTTTTTAACAAAGAAGCGAGTGTCTTGATGAAAGGGAACATTCCAACCAATATTTTCTTAAAAGCTGTTTTGAATAAGAATTTTGGGCTTAGAACTGGAAATGTTTTATCACATATTGCTGTATTTGAGGTCCATGGCTTCAATCGTTTTACGATAATAACTGACGCAGCCATGAATATTGCTCCCGATTTAGAACAAAAAGCACAAATTATTAGAAATGCGGTTACCCTTGCGAGGTCAATCGGCATAGATATGCCTAAAGTGGCCCCCATTGCTGCAGTGGAAGTAGTTAATCCAGCTATGCAGGCTACTTTAGATGCAGCGGCATTAACTGTAATGAATAAGCGAGGACAAATCTCAGACTGTATTGTAGATGGACCGTTAGGCTTAGATAATGCCATATCAACTCTTGCTGCTGAACACAAAGGGATTCATAGTGAAGTGGCAGGAAATGCAGATATTTTATTAGTACCAACCATCGAAGTAGGCAATGCATTATATAAATCATTAATATATTTCGCAAATGCAAAAGTTGGGGCAATAATTGCCGGGGCAAGCGCACCAATTGTTTTAACATCCAGGGCTGATACGGCTGAAAGTAAGCTTTATTCTCTTGCACTAGCGTTATGTTGCACAACAAAATAGATATTCACTAACCCGAGGAGGAATTACCCATGGAAATTTTCAAGTACTTAGAACAATACGATTATGAGCAAGTGGTATTTTGTCAGGATAAACAATCTGGATTAAAAGCAATTATTGCGATTCATGATACAACACTAGGTCCTGCGTTGGGCGGAACTCGTATGTGGACTTATGCCTCTGAAGAAGCAGCAATTGAGGATGCACTACGCCTAGCAAAAGGAATGACTTATAAGAATGCGGCGGCAGGATTAAATCTTGGCGGCGGTAAAACCGTAATCATCGGTGATCCGAGAAAAGATAAGAATGAAGCAATGTTTCGTGCCTTTGGCCGTTATATCCAAGGACTAAACGGCAGATATATTACAGCAGAAGATGTAGGAACAACCGTTGCAGATATGGATTTAATTCATGAAGAGACAGATTTCGTAACCGGGATTTCTCCAGCCTTTGGTTCTTCAGGCAATCCTTCCCCTGTAACTGCTTTCGGAGTATACCGCGGAATGAAGGCGGCTGCGAAAGAAGCGTTTGGAACTGATTCGCTTGAAGGAAAAGTTGTGGCTATTCAGGGTGTTGGAAATGTAGCCTATACGCTATGCGAATATTTACATGAAGAAGGAGCTCAACTCATTGTAACGGACATTAATAAAGAGGCTGTAAACCGTGCAGTAGAAGCATTTGGTGCACTTGCGGTAGATCCTGATGAAATTTATGGTGTGGAATGTGATATCTATGCACCTTGTGCATTAGGTGCAACAATCAATGATGAAACGATTCCGCAACTAAAGGCAAAAGTTATTGCCGGTTCGGCTAACAATCAATTAAAAGATACTCGTCACGGTGATATCATCCACGAAATGGGAATTGTTTATGCTCCAGATTATGTTATTAATGCGGGCGGGGTAATCAATGTTGCGGATGAACTCTATGGTTACAATCAAGAACGGGCAATGAAAAAAGTGGAACAGCTATATGGGACGATTGAAAAAATAATCGAAATTTCAAAACGTGATGGCATTCCGACTTACGTAGCAGCGGACCGGATGGCAGAAGAAAGAATTGCAAGAATCCGTAATTCACGTAGCCAATTCCTCCAAAATGGCCACCATATCTTAAGTCATAGAATTTCTAGATAGAACTTTTTACAAAAATAGGCCTTACAGAGCGCTGAATGGGAATTCAGCGTCTTTGCTTTCATAAAGCGAATTTCCTAAATGGAGGTCAATGCGTTGCAAGATAATGAATATCGAATTCTCGTCATCAACCCCGGTTCGACATCCACTAAGATTGGAGTCTTCGATAATGATATTTCGATCTTTGAAAAAACAATCCGCCATGAGGCAGAAATAATTAATACTTTTTCAAATATTATTGATCAATATGATTTTAGAAGAACCATAATTTTGGAAATACTGGAGCATGAAGGGATAAATATATCCACACTATCGGCTGTATGTGGACGTGGGGGGTTGCTCCGACCAATTGAAGGGGGGACCTATCCGGTTAATGATGTGATGCAAAAGGATTTGCGGTCGGGTTTTGCTGGACAGCACGCTTCTAATTTAGGCGGAATCATTGCCTTCGAAATCGCATCCGGATTAAATATTCCCTCTTTTATCGTTGATCCAGTTGTTGTGGATGAGCTTGAACCACTTGCAAGAATTTCCGGTTTTTCCTTAATTGAAAGGAAAAGTATTTTTCACGCCCTGAATCAAAAAGCAGTCGCAAGAAGGGTAGCAAAGGAATTAGGAAAAAAATACACCGACTTAAATTTAATTGTGACCCATATGGGTGGTGGGATTACTGTTGGTGCCCATCAGCATGGTAAAGTCATTGATGTTAATAACGGCCTTCATGGAGATGGGCCTTTTAGTCCTGAACGGGCTGGAACCGTGCCGGTCGGGGATTTAGTAGCACTTTGTTATTCTGGTGAATATTATCGTGAAGAAATAATGAAGATGCTTGTTGGCCAAGGTGGCCTTGTTGGTTACCTTGGAACCAATGATGCGGTAAAGGTAGAACAAAGAATAGCATCTGGTGATGATGTGGCAAAGCTTGTGTTTGAGGCAATGGCCTATCAAGTAGCAAAGGAAATCGGGGCTGCTAGTGCAGTATTATCAGGAAAAGTAGATGCAATTATTCTGACTGGCGGCCTTGCCTACGGGAAAGGATTTGTGAAATCAATCACCGATAGAATAAATTGGATTGCAGATGTTATCGTTCAGCCGGGAGAAAACGAACTACAAGCGTTAGCTGAAGGAGCCCTTCGAGTTTTACGTGGGGAAGAAGAGGCAAAGGTTTATCCCGGGAATTTTAAAATAGCGAAAATTTAAGGTATATAGGGAGGAAAAAAAGTGGCACAAGAATATGATTTAGTCATTCTTGGCGGGGGAACTGGTGGTTATGTAGCGGCTATAAGAGCCTCCCAGATGGGATTAAAAACTGCAATTGTCGAAAAAGGAAAACTTGGCGGTACATGTTTGCATAAAGGATGTATTCCAAGTAAAGCACTCCTAAGAAGTGCAGAGGTCTATGCAACAACCAAACATAGTAAAGATTTTGGAGTTATCACTAGTGATGTATCGGTTGATTTTCGTCTAGTACAGGATCGGAAAAATAGGATAATTGATCAACTTCACAAAGGTGTTCAGCATTTAATGAAGCAAGGGAAAATCGATGTCTACGAAGGATTAGGCAGAATCCTGGGACCATCAATCTTTTCTCCTATGCCGGGTACAATCTCTGTTGAAATGAATAATGGGGAAGAAAACGAAATGCTTCTTCCGAAAAATGTAATTGTTGCGACAGGTTCTAGACCGAGGACACTTTCAGGGCTTGAAATTGATGGCGAATATGTAATGTCCTCTGATGAAGCGTTGCAACTAGAGTCACTCCCTAGTTCCATTATTATTGTTGGCGGGGGCGTTATTGGGATTGAATGGGCATCTATGCTTTCTGATTTTGGAGTGGCAGTAACGGTTATTGAATATGCTGATCGTATAATTCCAACGGAAGATAAAGAAATCTCGAAAGAAATGCAGCGCTTGATGAAGAAAAAGGGAATTAAGCTTGTGACCAGCGCCAAAGTGCTTCCGGAAACAATTATGAAGGATAATGGAGTTGCGATTTCTGCAGAAGTGAAGGGTGCTTTGAAGGAGTTTAAAGCAGAAAAACTTCTTATTTCGGTTGGACGTCAAGCAAATATAGAAGGAATTGGGCTTGAGAATACAGAAATACAAGTGGTGAAGGGGTTTATTGAAACAAATGAATTTTTCCAAACCAAAGAATCACATATTTATGCAATTGGTGATGTGATTGGTGGATTGCAACTTGCCCATGTTGCTTCACATGAAGGTATTGTAGCGGTTGAACATATCGCCGGGAAAGATCCTACTCCGTTTGACTATCATTTGGTTTCTAGATGCATCTACAGTAACCCCGAAGTTTCAAGCGTCGGGATTACAGAAGATCAAGCTATTGAAAAAGGACATCAAGTGAAAATTGGTAAATTCTCTTTCCGTGCAATTGGTAAGGCACTTGTTTTTGGAGAGTCTGATGGATTTGTAAAAATTGTTGCTGATGAACAGACCAATGATATTCTAGGGGTACATATGATTGGTCCTCATGTAACAGATATGATTACAGAGGCAGGGCTTGCGATGGTATTAGATGCGACACCATGGGAAATTGCGCATACGATTCATCCGCACCCGACATTGTCAGAGGCAATTGGTGAGGCTGCACTTGCTGTTGATGGGAAAGCAATCCATTCTTAAATAATTTTTTGATACGAACAATTGAATTGGGAGGTAAGAAATAAATGACAGAAAAGCGTCATGATGCTTTAGGATTAAGCGACGGAAAAGTATTGGAAATGTATGAAACAATGCTTTTAGCCCGCCGAATTGATGAACGGATGTGGTTATTAAACCGTGCCGGTAAAATACCATTCGTTATTTCTTGTCAGGGTCAAGAAGCGGCACAAGTAGGAGCAGCATTTGCGCTTGATCGTGAGAAGGATTATGTTCTTCCGTATTATCGTGATATGGGTGTCGTGTTGACTTTTGGGATGACTCCAAGGGAACTGATGCTTTCAGGCTTTGCAAAAGCAGAAGACCCCAATTCAGGAAGTCGTCAAATGCCCGGGCATTTTGGTCAAAAGAAAAATCGGATTGTAACTGGTTCTTCACCAGTTACAACTCAAGTTCCCCATGCTGTCGGAATTGCACTTGCTGGGAAGATGGAAAGAAAAGACCTTGTTACTTTTGTTACATTTGGAGAGGGATCCTCTAACCAAGGTGATTTCCATGAAGGTGCAAACTTTGCAGGTGTCCATAAACTTCCGGTAATCTTCATGTGTGAAAATAACAAGTATGCCATTTCAGTGCCTATTGAAAAACAATTAGCGTGTGAAAAGGTTTCTGACCGGGCAATCGGATATGGTATGCCAGGCTTCACTGTTAATGGGAACGACCCATTAGAAGTTTATAAAGTAGTGAAAGAAGCCGCGGAACGTGGCCGTCGTGGGGAAGGACCATCCTTGATTGAAACCATTTCCTACCGTCTGACACCACACTCTTCGGACGATGACGACCGTTCCTACCGTGCTCCGGATGAGGTTGCAAAAGCAAAGACACAGGATCCGATCATAACTTTTGGTGCCTACTTAAAGGAAACGGGAGTTATGGATGACGGGTTGGAAAAGGAAATCAATGACCGTGTAATGAAGCTCGTAAACGAGGCGACTGACTATGCAGAGAACGCTCCATATTCTGCACCTGAAGACGCGCTGAAATATGTTTATGCGGACATGTAAGGGGGATGAAACATGGCGATAATTTCATATATTGATTCAATCACAATGGCAATGCGAGAAGAAATGGAACGTGATCCAAGGGTGTTTGTTCTTGGTGAAGATGTGGGCCTTAAGGGCGGTGTTTTTAAGGCGACGCAAGGATTGTACGAACAATTTGGAGAAGAGCGGGTGATTGATACTCCGCTTGCCGAATCAGCGATTGCGGGGGTAGGAATCGGTGCAGCGATGTATGGGATGCGACCGATTGCTGAAATGCAATTTGCCGACTTTATAATGCCGGCTATAAATCAAATTATCTCGGAAGCAGCCAAAATCCGCTATCGTTCCAATAACGACTGGAGTTGTCCGATGGTTATTCGCGCTCCTTACGGCGGCGGTGTCCATGGTGCACTCTACCATTCACAATCTGTTGAAGCTATATTCGCTAATCAGCCCGGATTGAAAATTGTAATGCCATCCACACCATATGATGCGAAAGGACTGTTAAAAGCAGCCGTTCGTGACAATGATCCAGTATTATTTTTCGAACATAAACGTGCCTACCGATTAATTAAAGGTGAGGTTCCGACGGAGGATTACACTGTTCCAATCGGAAAGGCGGATGTAAAGCGAGTAGGCGATGATATTACCGTTATTACTTATGGTCTATGTATTCATTTTGCCCTTCAAGCTGCTGAAAAATTAGCGAAGGATGGAATTTCTGCGCATATTCTTGATTTGCGAACGGTCTATCCCCTTGATAAAGAAGCAATTATTGAAGCTGCTTCAAAAACTGGAAAAGTCCTACTTGTTACAGAGGATACAAAAGAAGGCAGCATTATTAGCGAAGTCGCTGCGATAATTGCTGAAAATTGCTTATTTGAGTTAGATGCACCAATTATGCGCTTAGCCGGGCCAGATGTACCAGCAATGCCATATTCTCCAACAATGGAAAAATTCTTTATGGTCAATCCGGATAAAGTTGAAAAAGCCATGCGCGAGCTCGCTGAGTACTAGGAAAAGGAGGGTGAAAAAGTGGTAATTGAACAAATCAAAATGCCTCAGTTAGGGGAAAGTGTCACCGAAGGTACCATTAGTAAATGGCTCGTATCGGTTGGCGATAAAGTAAATAAATACGACCCACTTGCAGAGGTAATGACAGATAAGGTGAATGCGGAAGTCCCATCCTCCTTTACGGGTGTAATTAAGGAGCTGATTGCAGAGGAAGGTGAAACCTTAGCAGTTGGTGAAATAGTTTGCACGATTGAAATGGAAGGTGGAACGGTCCAAGATGCACCTGCAGCAATAACAAGTGATGCCCCTTCAACAAATGGTTCAGAAAGTGCAGAACCAGCAGACCAAGGAAACAAGGCTCGGTACTCACCTGCTGTCCTAAAAATTTCTCAAGAACATGGCATTGATTTAACTAAGGTGTCAGGCACCGGGGCTGGTGGACGGATTACCAGAAAAGATCTCTTGAAATTAATTGAATCAGGAACTATTCCGGTTGCAGGACAAATTGTAGAGGCTGATAAAGAACCAGCTGTCGTGCAGGCCTCAAAACAAGAACCGGTTCAACCGGTTTCAACGCAGACAACCCCTGCACCTGCAGTCAATATCCCAGTTGCAGTTGGTGATATTGAAATCCCTGTGACAGGCATCCGCAAAGCGATTGCTGCGAATATGCTGCGGAGTAAACACGAAGCACCGCACGCCTGGACAATGATTGAAGTCGATGCCACTAATTTGGTGGAATATCGTAACTCTCTAAAAGACGATTTTAAGAAAAAGGAAGGCTTCAATTTAACTTTCTTCGCTTTCTTTGTTAAAGCCGTTGCACAAGCATTAAAAGAATATCCACAAATCAATTCGATGTGGGCAGGAGATAAAATCATCCAAAAGAAGGATATCAATATTTCGATTGCAGTGGCAACAGATGATGCACTTTATGTTCCTGTGATTAAACAGGCAGATGAAAAAACAATTAAGGGGATTGCTCGTGAAATCTCTGAACTTGCCGGAAAAGTAAGAACAGGTAAGCTAAAATCAGATGATATGCAAGGCGGAACCTTTACGGTAAACAACACAGGTTCTTTTGGATCAGTACAATCAATGGGTATCATTAATTACCCTCAGGCAGCTATATTGCAAGTGGAGTCCATTGTTAAGCGTCCAGTTGTCATGAATAATGGAATGATTGCTGTGCGCGACATAGTGAATTTATGTATGTCACTAGATCACAGAGTATTAGACGGGCTTGTTTGCGGCCGATTCCTGCAACGTGTGAAGGAAATCTTAGAAAACACTTCAAAGTCAACTACCTCGATTTATTAACAAATCACAACCGCTTCCAAACTTGGCAGCGGTTGTTTGTTTTTGATTGCTAGAATTGTATTTGTACCATAAAATAGTATTTAGTAGAATTATTCGAATTTTGTTGTAATTAGCACAAGGAAGGGGGATGAACAGTTTGGAAAAAATCAAAAATCAGGCTTTTCCTTCAGGTACCACACTTGAATGGAAAGCAAAAGCCGAGCAATCATTAAAAGGAAAAACGGTTGAATCCTTACAAACTACCACATATGAAAACATTATTTTGAAACCGCTTTATACAGAGCAGGATGAGAGTCCAGTACCTGATTATCCAGGAGGTTCAGATTTTAGAAGAGGAATCTATCCGTTAGGTTACTTGACGAATAACTGGGTAGTCGCCCAACAGCTTTCCTATGAAACGGTGGAGGAGTTGCAGCAAAAACTAAATCAATCGTTTGATAAAGGCCAAACAGCAATCTCTTTTAATGTCTCAAACAATTTGGCAATTTCGGAAACAAATCTAGCGAAAGTGTTAGCTGAATCCTATCACAAATACCCATTTTCTATTAACGCAAAAGGCCGGCAAATTTCTTTTCTAGCTGAATTAGAAAGAATAGTTGAGCAAGAAGGAGCCTCTGAAAAAGTCAGTGGATATATTGGAGCTGATCCGGTTGCCATTTTTGCTGAAGAAGGGTGTATTTCTGAGGAATTTATGAATGATTGGGTTAAGAATATTGCCCGTTCAAATGAGAGTTTTCCTAACTTGCGTACCATTCTAATTGATACTGCTCCTTATCATCGTGGCGGGGCAAGCGCCGTTCAAGAACTTGGTATCGCCATGGCCGAAGGATTATTTTACCTTGTGAACCTTCAGGATGCGGGACTGGAACTCGATGAAATCTTTGAAAAAATGATTTTTCGATTCTCGATTGGCGGAAACTTTTTCATGGAGATCGCAAAACTTCGTGCGGCACGAATCCTTTGGAATCGAATTAGCAATGTATATGGAGTTGCTGATGATAAGAGCAAGATGCATATTGCTGCTGAAACATCGTCATTCACCAAAACAATCAATGACCCGCATGTAAACCTTCTGCGTGCCGGAAATGAAGCTTTTGCGGCTGTGATTGGGGGTATTCAATACTTACATGTGAGTCCATTCGATGAGCTCACCGGGTCCACTTCAGTTTCGGAAAGAATTGCTAGAAATATTCAACTTCTTTTGAAGGAAGAAGCACATCTCAAAAAAGTCATTGACCCTGCAGGGGGTTCTTGGTATGTGGAAGAACTAACCAATAACTTGGCCGAAAAAGCATGGGGATTTTTTCAAACAATTGAAGCCAAAGGCGGCATTCTAGAAGTTTTAAAATCTAGTTGGCTCCAGCAAGAGATTGCTAAAGTTTATCAAAAAAAGAATCACGATGTTCAAACAAGAAAGAAAAGCATTGTTGGAACGAATGTCTACGCGAATCTGGATGAAATAGTTACATATCAAAAAACAAAAGTGAAGAATTCATATTTTACTCAAAAGGAATATTCGTTTGTAAAAGTGGAGGCCATTCCGGACCTGAGATTGTCAGAACCATTTGAAGCGTTGAGAAGTAAGGCTTCTTATCTAGAAGGGAAATTTGGCTCAAAGCCGACTGTAGGGATGATTTGTCTGGGTAGTTTAACGCAGCATAAAGCAAGACTGGATTTTATGAAGGGTTTTCTTACAGCAGGTGGTTTGAAAGCAGCAGATAGTCAACCTATTTTGTCCCTAAATCATGCCAGACAATTCGTTTTAGAACATCCTACAAAGTACTATTGCTTTTGCGGAACGGATGACCAGTACGAAATCAACGGTTTTGAAATCCTAACGGCGCTAAAAACTGAATTCCCTGAGCTGAATTTTTACTTAGCAGGCCTTCCAGAAAAAGAAAAACAGGAGCAATGGATAAAGGCAGGTATTAAAGAATTTATCCATATAAAAAGCAATTGCTACGAAACACTTACAGCAATCCTTAACGAGTTGGAGGTGAGTAAGGTTGAAGAAACAAACGCCTGATTTTCAAAATATCGGTTTATTTGATGAACAAAGATTTATGACCAAAGAAGAGTGGCAGCAAAAAGTACAGCAAGATATAAATACCACCATTGCAGATTTATTGTTTGAGACTAATGAACAAATCAAGTTAAAACCGCTTTATACAAAAGAAGATCGTGAAGACCTTGAGCATATCGGTAATCTTCCGGGACTGCCTCCTTATACGAGAGGTCCTTATCCAACAATGTATGTGAAGCGGCCGTGGACCGTTAGACAATATGCAGGCTTTTCGACGGCAGAGGAAAGCAATGCCTTTTATCGAAGGAATCTAGCGATGGGGCAAAAGGGATTATCGGTTGCCTTTGATTTAGCCACCCACCGTGGCTATGACTCCGATCATCCGCGAGTGGTTGGTGATGTTGGTAAAGCAGGGGTTGCCATTGATTCGATCCTTGATATGAAGACGTTGTTTGAGGGGATACCATTGGATCAAATGTCCGTTTCGATGACCATGAACGGGGCGGTTCTGCCGATTCTTGCTTTTTTCATCGTGACAGCTGAGGAACAAGGGGTAAGTCAAGAGAAACTCGCCGGTACGATTCAAAATGATATTTTAAAAGAATATATGGTCCGAAATACTTATATTTATCCTCCAGATATGTCGATGAAAATAATCGCGGATATTTTTGAGTATACGTCCAAATACATGCCAAAGTTTAATAGTATTAGTATTTCCGGTTATCACATGCAAGAGGCGGGAGCACCAGCAGATTTAGAACTGGCTTACACGCTTGCGGATGGCTTGGAATACGTACGGACGGGACTTAAGGCTGGAATTGAAATCGACTCATTTGCGCCAAGATTGTCTTTTTTCTGGGCGATTGGGATGAATTACTTCATGGAAGTAGCAAAAATGCGTGCCGCTCGCTTAATTTGGGCAAAAATGATGAAATCTTTTCATCCAACCAATGAAAAATCATTAGCGTTACGGACTCATTCGCAAACATCCGGCTGGAGTTTGACAGAGCAAGATCCGTTTAATAATGTCACCCGTACTTTGATAGAGGCACATGCTGCTGTGATGGGACATACCCAATCCCTGCATACAAACGCCTTGGATGAAGCCATTGCATTGCCAACAGATTTTTCGGCACGGATTGCCCGGAACACGCAACTGTTTTTACAAGAGGAAACGGGGATTACCAATGTCATTGATCCGTGGGCAGGCTCATACTACGTTGAAAAGTTAACGGATGAATTGGTTAAAAGAGCATGGATACACATCGAAGAAATTGAAAGTCTCGGTGGGATGGCCAAGGCAATTGAAACCGGACTGCCAAAGATGAGAATTGAAGAAGCATCTGCGAGAAGGCAAGCACAAATTGATTCCGGCAAGGAAACGATTATCGGAGTAAATCGGTATCGATTAGAAAAGGAAGAAGCAATTGATATCTTAGATATTGATAATACAGCTGTACGGTTAAAACAAATTGAAAAATTAAATGGATTAAAAGCAGACCGAGATGATCAGAAAGTTAATGAAACGCTTACGGCATTAACGAAAGCTGCGGAAACCGGTGAGCAGAACTTATTAGAATTGGCTGTCCAAGCAGCAAGAGCGAGAGCGACACTTGGAGAAATTTCCGATGCAATTGAACAGGTTGCGAGTAGACATAAAGCCGTGATTCGTTCGATTAGCGGCGTGTATAGTACTGCTTTTAGCAACGAAGAAGAAATTGTTGAAGTGAAAAAAATGACCGATGAATTCCTGGAAAATGAAGGAAGAAGACCAAGGATACTGATTGCAAAAATGGGTCAGGATGGCCATGACCGCGGTGCCAAAGTAATTGCGACGGCTTTCGCTGACCTTGGGTTTGATGTGGATATTGGACCATTATTTCAAACACCTGAAGAAACTGCATTGCAAGCGGTTGAAAATGATGTTCATGTTATAGGCATCAGTTCGCTTGCGGCTGGACATAAAACGCTTCTTCCGCAATTAGTAGAGGAATTAAAAAGACTGGATCGAGAGGATATTTTAGTTGTCATTGGCGGCGTTATCCCTGCGCAGGATTACCAATTTTTATTTGACCACGGTGCATCTGCCATCTTTGGACCGGGTACGATTATTCCAGTAGCGGCTCAGAAGGTAGTCAAGGAGATTTATAGCAAACTCGGCTATGAGGAAGTGGATCAATAATGGCCACTGATCACAAGCCGGAATGGAGCGACCCGAATCAACCAGATAAATGCTCCAGTGTTGTCAGAAAAGGTCTAGAGCATGATGACCAGAGCGCTTCCATTCAAAAAAATATCCGCTTTCAAAAACGAAGAACACTCGAACCAACTGTCGATGACCTCTATGATGGAGTGTTAAAGGGTGATAGGAGTCTTTTAGCAAGGGCGATTACACTAGTAGAAAGTAATGCTGAACATCATTTTCAAAAAGCTCAGCAGCTTCTGCAGAAACTCTTGCCTAAGAGCGGTAATGCCATCCGAATTGGAATCACAGGGGTTCCAGGTGCAGGGAAAAGCACATTTATTGAGACCTTTGGAATGTACCTTTGCAGTTTAGGACATCGGGTAGCCGTATTAGCGATTGACCCAAGCTCTAGCCTTAGCGGCGGCAGTATCTTGGGGGACAAAACAAGGATGGAGCAATTGTCAAGGAACCCAAGGGCCTTTATCCGCCCTTCACCTACAGCAGGAAAACTGGGCGGAGTTCATCGCAAAACGAGAGAAGCCATGTTAATTTGTGAGGCGGCTGGTTTTGATGTCATCTTAATCGAAACCGTTGGTGTGGGGCAAAGTGAAGTGATTATCAGAGATATGGTAGATTTCTTCATGCTGCTTGTCCTTACGGGTGCAGGGGATGAATTGCAGGGGATGAAAAAGGGAATTATCGAACTTGTAGATGCTATCCTTGTTCATAAGGCAGATGGAGCAAACAAACAGGCAGCAGAACAAACTAGAAAAGAGTATAACCGAATTCTTCACTTTCTACATCCAGCAACTAAAGGTAGGGCACCAAAAGCCTATACCTGTTCATCTTTGACAAAAGAAGGGATAAATGATGTTTGGAATGTTATTCAATCTTTTGAAGAAAACGGAAAAGCATCGGGTGTCCTTAACGAAAGAAGACAGACACAGGCTAAGGAATGGCTTTATTCGATGATTACCGATCAGCTGCAATTTCAATTTTTTCATAACAATGGGGTGAAAAATGCGCTTCCAACCTTAGAAAAAGAAGTAATTGCCGGTGAAAAAACAGTGGCTAAGGCTGTAGATACTTTATTTACTATCTTTTTAGGATAGAAATATGAACGTGCTATTAAATTCTTCAATAAGAAATAAGATGTTACATTTGGAAAAAACACATTTTAACTGTTATGATATAGTTATCTAGATTCTTAAGGAGTGAATTTAATGAGCATGGATTTTAATTTTTTTATGAATGATGTTGTTAATCAGGCACGTCAAGAGATCGTGTCTGCTGGATATAAAGAGTTGAAAACACCTACAGATGTTGAGGAAGCACTAGAGCAAAAAGGGACCACGTTGGTAATGATTAATTCAGTATGTGGTTGTGCTGGCGGCATTGCTCGTCCAGCAGCAGCGCATGCCCTTCATTATGATAAGCGTCCGGATCACCTTGTCACTGTTTTTGCCGGACAGGATAAAGAGGCAACGGAGAAAGCCAGAAGTTATTTTACAGGATTTCCTCCATCTTCTCCTTCCTTTGCATTATTGAAAGACGGAAAGATTATCACAATGGTCGAAAGACATCAAATTGAAGGTTATGACCCTGCTTCAGTGGTTGCTAAGCTTCAAAAAGAATTTGATGAATATTGTGAAGAAGTATAAAAAATGTATACGAAAGGCCAAGTCGTAATTGATTTGGTCTTTTTTCTTGTCGGAATGATATTTTTAATGTATATTTATTAATAATTTTGTAATTTTAATCAAAATATAGGGGAGTTTTCATCATGAAGGATGTATTAAAAAATTATTTAGAATCCATTCAAAATAGATTATGGGAGATTAGTGATACCTTCTACCATCATCCCGAATTAGGGGATCAAGAATACAAATCTAGCAAACGCTTAATAGAGTTCCTTGAAGAACATAATTTTGTTGTTGAAAAAGGAATCGTTGGCAGGTCTACATCGTTTAAAGCTGTTTATGACAGCAAGAAAGATGGGCCAACCGTTGCGTATTTATCTGAATACGACGCTTTACCTGAAGTTGGGCATGGATGCGGTCATAATTTGATCGGGACGATGAGCGCTGGGGCTGGAGTGACTTTAAGTAAAGTGGTAGATGAAATTGGCGGACGTGTTGTTGTCTTAGGAACACCTGCTGAAGAAACAAACGGGGCGAAAGTGCCGATGGCTGAACAAGGTATTTTTGATGATATCGATGCGGCAATGATTTTACATCCTGCTGATGAATCCTATGAGAGTGGTGAATCTTTAGCAATGGATGCGATTCAATTTGACTTCCGAGGAAGGACAAGTCATGCGGCAGCTTCTCCAGAGATGGGAATCAATGCACTAGATGCTGTCATCCAATTATTTAATGGGATCAATGCCCTGCGTCAGCATGTGACTTCAGATGTTAGAATCCATGGCATTATTAAAGAAGGTGGAGTAGCAGCTAATATTGTCCCAGATAAAGCAGTCGCTCAGTTTTATGTTCGTGCCAAGGATCGCAGTTATTTAAATGAGGTCGTTCAAAAGGTCATAAGTATTGCGAAAGGTGCATCTTCCATGACAGGCGCAGAGGTTCATATTGAAAATTATGAATTGAGCTATGATAATATGGTTACAAATCAAACATTATCCAAATTGTTCACAGGAAATCTCCTAACTACTGGAGTTAAGAAAGTTAACAAAGCGAAAGACTCATATGGTTCGATTGATATGGGAAATGTCAGTCATGTTGTACCTGCTATTCATCCCTACATTGGTCTTGATTCGCCTGGATTAATTGCTCACACAAGGGAATTTGCCGATTTAACCATCACTGATAACTCTCACCAGATTCTATCTAGGGGAGCATTGGCTCTTGCCTTAACTGGATTTGATTTAATTAGCAATAAAGAAGTATTGGAAAAAATGAAAAATGAATTTAGGCAAACAGTATTAAGCTAATCCCATAATCTCTAGTACCTCTTTTTGATGAGGTGCTTTTTTATTGGAGTGATAAATTATTATGCAATAGCATAGTACGGAATTTTTTGAATATTATTATATTAAAAAAACATCTTCTCAAAATAAGAATCATGTGTTATTATTCATTTTGCTGAATAAAAATCCAGTTTTAATCTAGTAAATATTTATATAACATAGGAGGAAACACAATGAAAAAAGCGATTTTATTTTTTACCTTGATTTTGACATTAGTGATTATGGCTGCTTGCGGCCAGAATAATAAAGACGGGGCAAATGGAGAAAAAACAGCAGATAAAAAAGTACTGACAATGGCAACCTCTGCCGACTACCCGCCATTCGAATATGTTGATACAAAGAAAAGTGATGAAATTATCGGATTTGATGTTGATTTGGCAAAAGCAATCGCTGCTAAGCTTGGATATAAGGTTCAAGTAAAGGATATGGATTTTGGCGGGTTGGTTCAATCGCTTAAATCAGGACAAGCAGATTTTGTATTGGCAGGAATGACACCTACTGAAAAAAGAAAGAAAAATGTTGATTTTAGTGATATTTATTATACCGCTCAGCACATGATTGTTTCTAAAAAGGACAGCGGAATTGACACGGTTGAGGATTTAAAAGGGAAAACAGTTGGCGTTCAGCTAGGTTCTATTCAAGAAGGAAAAGCACAGGAAATTAATAAGCAGATTCCTATTAAAATTGAAAATCGTAACCGTATCCCGGACCTTATTCAAGAAATTAAATCAGGACGTTTTGATGCGGCTATTATTGAAGACACGGTAGCAAAGGGTTATTTTGAAAAAGAAAAGGAATTCAAGGGGTTTACTCTTAGTGACGATCCAGAAGAAGCAGGTTCTGCCATCGCATTCCCTAAGAACAGTGATTTAACCAAAAAGTTCAACAAAGAATTAAAGAACATGAAAGAAAACGGTGAATTACAAAAATTGATTGTTAAATGGTTCGGCGGGGAAAAGTAATACTACATTACCTAGAGACGTTCACTCCGAACGTCTCTAAGATTTTTATTCTTATAGAGAGGACGGATGATGAATGAACTTAGACTTTACTCAATTCATTCCCTCCATGCCATATATTTTAAAAGGTATTTTAGTTACCCTCCAGATTGTTATCTTAGCGGGGATATTGGGGTTTGTATTAGGGATTATCTTATCTTTATTTAAAATTAGTTCGATTAAAATTCTAAACTGGTTAGCTGACTTGTATACCTCGATTTTCCGCGGTACACCGCTAGTTTTACAGTTAATGCTCATTTATTATGGATCACCGCAGATTATCGGTTATCAAATCGAGCCTTATACAGCTGCAATTTTATCGTTCGCTCTTAATTCAGGGGCCTATATATCAGAGATTATCCGGGCAGGAATTCTTGCTGTTGATAAAGGACAGCAGGAAGCAGCAATGGCGTTAGGTGTTCCGTACGGAAAAATGATGTGGGACATCATTCTCCCTCAGGCCCTGAAGAATATTCTACCTGCCTTAATGAATGAATTTATTACACTTACAAAGGAATCAGCGATTGTTACAACAATCGGGGTTATGGATATTATGCGCCGTTCCTACCAAGTAGGGGCAGAAAATTACTCCTTTTTCGAACCGCTTTTGATTGCCGGATTAATTTATTACTTGATGGTTATCACGTTAACTTTCTTAGGAAAAGCGCTTGAGAGGAGAATGAGACGCAGTGATTAAGGTAGAGGGTTTGCACAAAAATTATGGAAAGCTTGAAGTATTAAAAGGAATCTCGACTAACATAAAAGCAGGGGAAGTTGTCGCCATAATTGGACCTTCAGGCTCTGGAAAGTCCACTTTTCTACGCTGTATGAATGTTCTTGAGAACGCAACTAGCGGTAGAATTTGGGTAGGAAATCATGAGCTGACCGATAAAAAGACAAATATCCTGAAGGTCCGCCAAAATGTAGGAATGGTCTTTCAACACTTTCATTTATTCCCTCATAAAACAGTCCTACAAAACCTCACCTATGCACCAATGAAGGTAAAAGGAATGTCTAAGGACCAGGCGGAGAAGATCGCCCACGAACTATTAGAACAAGTGGGTCTGACGGAAAAATCAGATGAATATCCGACAAGGTTATCTGGAGGGCAAAAGCAGCGGGTGGCGATTGCACGTGCCCTAGCGATGCAGCCCGAAGTGATGCTTTTTGATGAACCCACTTCCGCTCTAGACCCTGAAATGGTAAAAGAGGTGTTAGAAGTTATGAAATCCCTTGCCCATACTGGAATGACCATGGCGATTGTAACGCATGAAATGGGGTTTGCCAGAGAGGTTGCAGACAGGGTCTTATTCTTAGATGGTGGAGTGCTAGTAGAAGATGCTCCGCCGGAAGAATTTTTTACTAATCCAAAGAGCCAGCGGGCACAAGATTTCTTGCAAAAAATGCTTTAATAGGGATATGCTGAAGATGGTCTTAATGATCATCTTTTTATTTTTTCTATTTTTGGGGAGATAATTATGAAATTTCGTATTGGATACCGGACAATTAAAACAGCTGTGGGCACGGCCATTTCGATTTTACTGGCTCAGCAGCTTGGATTACAAAACTTTGCATCAGCAGGAATATTAACTATTTTATGTATTCAGGTTACAAAGCGAAGATCGCTTAGAACAGCTTGGGATCGATTTTTAGCTTGTGTATTAGCGATGCCTTTTTCGGCTTTATTTTTTGAAGGTATCTCCTATCACCCAATTGTTATCGGAATTATGTTGTTTTTCTTTATACCAACAATTGTGATGATAAAGGCGCCGGATGGAATTGTAACAAGCTGTGTTATTATTTTACATATCTATTTAGCAGAGAAAATAACTATGGCTATGTTTTTTAATGAACTTGGCGTTATCACTATAGGTATTGGGGTGGCACTACTCATTAATCTTTATATGCCGAGCGTCGATAAAAAACTTAAGGACTACCAAAGTGAAATAGAGGATAATTTTAAGATCATTTTCTGTGAAATGGTTCGTTATTTACGGACCGGAGCCAGTGATTGGGATGGAAAAGAGATTACAGTTAGTGCTCGATTACTTGAAGAAGCGATAACACTTGCCCTTCAGGATGTTGAAAATCATATTTTACGTGATGAGAATATTTATTTTCATTACTTTAATATGAGAGAAAAACAGTTTGAAATTATTGAACGTGTTTTACCCATTGTGACCTCAATTACTCGTACAGTAAAGCAGGGGCATATGGTGGCTGAGTTTCTGGAAGAACTTTCTGATAATGTTCATCCTGGAAATACAGCTCATATTTATCTTAAAAAATTAAGAGAAATGAAAAAGGAATTTGAGGAAATGGATCTCCCAAAGACAAGAGAAGAATTTGAAACGCGGGCAGCTCTACTGCAACTAGTAAATGAAATGAATGACTATCTGATTATAAAAAGTTCATATAAAGGTGTAAAAACTTCTTCAAAAGTGAATGAACAGAAAAAGATTGAAGCAAACTAGGGAAAAAAGGCAGGTGGCTGCTTTGATAAAAATCTTATCGCCAATCCTGATTACTTTTTTCCTTTCACCTTTTTGGCCGTTAGGGCCAAATCCTATGCCGGGTGGACCATTTGTTATTGTTAACAAAAGCAACAATGAAATGGCGTTTATTGATGAAAACAAAGTCCAAACAGTGGTAAGTGTCGGGACCGGTAAAACACAAGAATTAACCCCGGAAGGCCTTTTCACGATTACGGTAAAAGCAAAGGATCCTTATTTTCGGAAAGGGAATATTGCTGGTGGGGATCCGAAGAATCCTCTTGGGGCGAGGTGGATAGGCTTTGATGCAAAAGGAACCGATGGTCGAACCTATGGCATCCATGGGACGAATCAGCCTGCATCTATCGGAAAATACGTCTCTCAAGGTTGTATTCGCACACAGAATGAGGTAGTTTCTTCGCTTTATCCGATTATACCATTAGGAACAAAGGTATTAGTTATCTCTTCAAGTAAATCATTTGAGGCACTTGCCAAAGCTAGCGGTGCAATAAAATAGCGAAAGGGACTGTTCAACCGGAACAGTCCCTTTTTCATATATTTTTTTTACTATAGAAATGAACCAATTCCTATTAGGAGAGTTGAGGCAAGCATAGCGAATAACATTAACATAACTATAATTTTTCTCGTTTTCTTACTTTTCATTATGGGTACCTCCCTTAACATTTTGGAGCTTTATATCTATTGTACAAGGAAAAACAAAAATGAACAACGGAACAACTAAGCATTTTAGGAAGGATTTATGAACTTTTTCACGAATAAGTAAATTGTCGAATTAATTTTAATATTTAGAACAGAGGGGTAAAAATGATTAAAAAGGTCGACCATATTGGAATTGCTGTGAAGTCTATCGAGAAAACGCTTCCTTTTTATACCGATGTGTTAAATCTGCCATTAATAGGTATCGAAGAGGTTGAAACTCAAAAGGTAAGAGTGGCATTTTTACAGGCAGGGAGTACAAAACTTGAATTGCTTGAGCCTATTTCGGAGGAAAGTCCAATTGCCAAATTTATCGAAAAACGAGGCGAGGGCATCCACCACGTTGCACTGGGTGTGGAATCGATTGAGGAAAGAATTAGTGAAATGAAAGAAAAGGGAATTCGTATGATCGATGACCAGCCAAGAAGCGGTGCCGGTGGAGCAGATATTGCCTTCCTGCATCCAAAATCGGCAGCTGGGGTTTTATTTGAGTTATGCGAGAAGAAGGGGATGAAGGGGTAAATGATAGACATCTATGAAAAAATAAATGAATTGTATGATAAACGTCGCGAGGTTGAAATGGGTGGCGGTGATGAGCGAATTGATAAGCAGCATGAAAAGGGCAAATTGACTGCTAGAGAAAGAATCGATCTATTAGTAGACAAAGGCTCGTTTTTTGAATTAAATCCTTTCATTGAGCACCGGACCAATGATTTTGGTCTAGATGAACAAAAGGGCCCCGGGGATGGGGTTGTGACCGGTTTTGGGAAAGTAAACGGCCGTCCTATCTATCTTTTTTCGCAAGATTTTACTGTTTTTGGCGGTGCATTAGGGGAAATGCATGCCAAGAAGATTGCAAATGTGATGGATTTAGCAGCAAAAAATGGAGCACCTTTTATTGGTCTAAATGATTCGGGAGGAGCGCGCATTCAAGAAGGAGTCGTTTCGTTAGATGGATACGGGCATATTTTTTACCGAAATGCCATTTATTCGGGTGTCATTCCGCAAATTTCAGTGATTTTAGGTCCGTGTGCAGGTGGAGCCGTCTATTCACCTGCTATTACTGATTTTGTGTTTATGGTTGAAAAAACGAGTCAAATGTTTATTACTGGACCTAAGGTCATCGAAACCGTGACAGGTGAGAAAATATCAGCTGAAGAACTGGGCGGTGCAAATGTCCATAGTTCAATCAGTGGAAATGCTCATTTTCATTCCGATTCAGAAGTTGAGGTATTACTAAACGTCCGAAGGCTATTAAGTTATCTTCCTCAGAATAATCAAGAGAAACCTCCTAGATTTGAGGTACAAGAGGACGAAGATTATCGACCAGATTTAATGGATGTGATTCCGTTCGATGCAGTTCGTCCCTATGATGTCCGAAAAGTCATTGAGCATGTTGTTGACGAGGATTCTTTCATGGAAATTCATAAGGATTTTGCAAGAAACATAGTTGTAGGCTTTGCTCGGATCAAAGGTGAATCAGTCGGCCTTGTCTGTAATCAGCCTAAGGTGATGGCAGGAGGCTTGGATATCGATTCGTCTGATAAGGCGGCTCGATTTATCAGAACCTGTGATTCTTTTAATATTCCAATCATAACGTTTGAGGATGTTACCGGCTTCTTCCCGGGTGTTAAACAGGAACATGGGGGAATTATACGCCATGGTGCCAAAATATTATTTGCGTATTCCGAGGCGACCGTGCCGAAGTTGACAGTTATTTTAAGAAAAGCTTATGGTGGTGCCTATGTGGCGTTAAACAGTAAGTCTATTGGTGCTGACTTGGTATTTGCCTGGCCCAATGCGGAAATAGCTGTTATGGGTCCTCAAGGGGCAGCCAATATAATTTTTGCTAAGGATATTAATAATAGTGAAAATCCTGAACTCACAAGGCAGCAAAAAATCGATGAATATCGTGAAAAATTTGCCAATCCATATGTGGCGGCAAGCAGAGGCATGGTCGATGATGTCATTGACCCACGAGAAACAAGAATGAAGATTGTTCAAGGATTAGAAATGCTTAGAAACAAAAAAGAGTCAAGACCATATAAAAAGCATGGAAATATCCCGCTGTAAACCAAAACCCAATAGTCAACTCCCTTTCATTTGATGATACCTTTATTAAAAGGTATACTGATATAGTGAGTACATAATTGGAGGGGTCAATAGAATGGTTAATCAGGAGCGTCTTTTGAATGAATTTTTGGAACTTGTGCAAATTGACTCAGAAACGAAATTTGAAACAGAAATTGCGAAGGTATTAAAACAAAAATTTACTGAGCTTGGTCTCGAAGTTTTTGAAGATGATACGACCTCTGTGACAGGACATGGGGCAGGCAATTTAGTTTGCACATTAGCAGCAACTAAAGAGGGTGTGGACCCTATTTATTTTACCTGCCATATGGATACAGTTACACCAGCTAAGGGTGTAAAGCCATCGATTAAAGATGGCTATGTGGTTACTGATGGCACGACGATTTTAGGGGCAGATGATAAAACAGGTATTTCTGTTATGCTAGAAACCATTCGTCAATTAAAAGAACAGAATCTTCCGCATGGTTTGATTCAATTCGTCATCACTGTTGGGGAAGAGTCTGGTCTTGTCGGTGCAAAAGCGCTTGATTCTTCATTGATGAAAGCAAAATTTGGCTATGCGTTAGATAGTGATGGCTTAGTTGGTAACGTAGTTGTAGCTGCTCCTACACAAGCAAAGGTAAAAACTGTTATATACGGTAAAACAGCTCATGCTGGTGTAGCACCTGAAAAAGGGGTCTCTGCGATTACGATTGCAGCAAAATCGATTGCAAGGATGCCGTTAGGAAGAATTGACCACGAGACAACGGCAAATATTGGCCGCTTTGAAGGTGGTCAGGCAACCAATATCGTTTGTGACCGTGTCGATATTTTAGCGGAAGCACGTTCACTTATCCCTGAAAAAATGCAGGCTCAGGTCAGCAAAATGAAGGAAGCATTTGAAACGGTTGCAGCAGAAATGGGCGGCAGAGCCGAAGTGAATGTGGAAGTCATGTATCCCGGCTTTAAATTTGCTGAAGGCGATCATGTTGTGGAAGTCGCTCGCAAGGCTGCAGCAAAAATTGGCCGCAGCTGTGAACTGCAGCATAGCGGCGGCGGCAGTGATGCCAACGTATTTGCCGGCTTTAACATTCCAACAGTTAACCTGGCTGTCGGTTATGAAGAAATTCATACCACTAACGAACGGATGCCAGTGGAAGAATTGTATAAGCTAGCCGAAATGACACTTGCCATTATCGAAGAAGTGGCAAATCAATAATACTTTGTAAGGAGAACCTAACTGATGGTTCTCCTTTTTGATATAATTAGCGGAGAAAATGTATTGAAGGAGTGCCAGCATGAAGGAAATGTATCCCAAAAACGGAAAAGTCATTTTACATGTTGATATGAACAGCTTTTACGCATCGGTTGAAATGGCCTATGATTCCAATCTTAAAGGGAAACCACTTGCGATTGCTGGAAATGTCGAGGAGCGAAGAGGAATCATAGTTACTTGCAGCTATGAGGCGCGAAAATTCGGTGTGAAAACCACGATGCCACTGTGGGAAGCGAGAAAACTTTGTCCGCAGTTAGTCGTCATGAAGCCAAATTTTGAACGTTATCGTACCGTTTCCCTTGCGATGTTTGAAATTCTTCGGCACTATACTGACCTCGTTGAGCCTGTTTCGATTGACGAAGGTTACTTAGATATAACGGAAAGCTTTGAATTCGGCAGTCCGATAGAAATCGCCGAAAGTATTCAAAAAAGGATTCATGAACAGCTAGATATACCTTGCAGTATTGGGATCGCTCCAAATAAGTTTTTAGCAAAAACGGCATCAGATATGAAAAAGCCAATGGGGATTACCGTGCTTCGAAAGCGTGATATACCGAAAATCCTTTGGCCCTTAAACACGAACGATATGCATGGTGTTGGAAAAAAGACTACTGAAAAGTTAGAGACCATTGGGATTCACACCATTGGTGATTTAGCAAAAGGCAATGAGATTCAACTTAAAACACTTCTTGGTATCAATGGAATTCGATTAAAAGAAAGAGCCAATGGGATTGATTATCGCCCTGTTGACCCGGAATCGATTGAAGAATTTAAAAGTATCGGCAATTCAACCACCTTGCCTAAGGACGTTGGTAATCAACTGGAACTATTCCGTGTGTTAGAATCATTGGCAGAAACGGTTTCTGTAAGGCTGAAGCGAAAGAAAGTCCTTGCGTCTACACTCGGAATAACCATACGTTATAAAGATCGAAAGACAATTACTAGAAGTAAAAAACTTTCTAACCCAATCAGTCATAAAGAAGATCTTTCATCGTTTGCAAAGCAGCTTTTTCTAAAATCATGGAACGGAGATCCGATACGATTGTTGGGCATCACAGGTACTGATTTAGTCGATCAGACCCGAGCTTATAAACAATTAGATTTATTTTCCTATGAAAAGGATGCGAAAAAAGAACCGTTACTTAATACAATTTCTAGTCTTCGTGAAAAGTTCGGGAAAAGTATTATTGAAAATGCGGGGTCGCACAAAATGGATGGTTCTCAAAATATCGGAACCGGAACGAGCTTTAATAAAGACTTTCTCCGGACCTTTCCAAATAAAAATAAGGATCCGGACTAAAAAGGACCACTTTGCTGTCATCACAAAGTGGTCCTTTTTGATATTTACTTACATATATCAACCTCTAAATCAGTTACAGGCCACCAGAAGTAACCGTCTTTTTCTAACAGCTCATCCACCTCTTTAGGTCCCATCGTCCCGGATTGATAATTAGGGAAGTAGTCAGCCTTTGTGCTTTCCCAAACCGCCGAAATTTTATCTACAAAGCTCCAGGAATAGGCGACTTCATCCCAATGGGTGAAATTCGTAGCATCGCCGCGCATGCAATCTAAAAGGAGTTTCTCATAACCTTCAGGTGTATTCATCGCATGGATGCCTGTATTGGCAAAGCTTAATTTAACCTCTTGTGCATCCAAATGTCCACCCGCTTTCTTGGCGTTTAAGTGCAGGGTAATTCCCTCTTCGGGTTGAATATGAATGACCAGGAGGTTCGGATTTAACATTTTTTCTGTTTGGTAATATAAATTCATCGGAATATCTTTAAATTGAATGACAATTTTTGTTGATTTTGTCGACATTCTTTTTCCAGTTCGAATGTAAAATGGCACACCAGCCCAACGGAAATTATCAATCATGATTTTACCAGCAACAAAGGTTTCAGTATTCGATTCTTTGTCCACCATTGTTTCCTCACGATAGGCAGGAACCTGAACATCCTCAACTGTGCCCTCACCGTACTGTCCGCGAACAAAATATTCATTTACTTGTTCCCCCTCAACCGTGCGAAGAGCTCGAAATACACGAACCTTTTCAGATCGGATTTCATCGGTAGTAAGGTTAATAGGCGGTTCCATCGCAAGCAATGCCACCATTTGCATCATATGGTTTTGCAGCATATCTCTAAGAGCTCCGCTTGTTTCATAATAACGGCCGCGTTCTTCCACCCCGAGGACCTCACTGGAGGTAATTTGAATGTTTGAGATATAGCGGTTATTCCAAAGCGGTTCAAAAATAGCATTGGCGAAACGGATTACCTCGATATTTCGAACCATTTCTTTGCCCAAATAATGATCGATACGATACACTTCTTTTTCTAGAAATGCACTCCTGATTTGCTTATTTAGCTCGATTGCAGATGCTAAGTCATGTCCAAATGGCTTCTCAATCACAAGTCGTTTATAGCCTTTTACTTCTGTCAGTTTATCTGATTTTAAATGCAGAGCGATGGTTCCAAAAAATTCAGGGGCCATGGCGAGATAAAAAATGCGATTGCCTTCTAATTGATAATGTTCATCAATTTCATCTGCCAAATTTTTTAACATGGCATATGAATTGGAATCAGAGACATCATGTGATTGATAGTAAAAATGGGAGGTGAATTCATCAATCCTGTCTTTTTTTCCTAATGCAGATAAGACGGAGTCTCTAACAGAATGTTGAAACTCTTCGGTAGAAAGGGATCTTCTTGCCACGCCAACAACTGCAAATTTATTTAATTTACCTTTCTCAAATAACCGGTATAAGGAAGGAAACAACTTCCGTTTTGCTAAATCACCAGTCGCACCAAAAATCATAATTAATGAAGTCACGTTTCCAGTTTGCGTCAAAGTAAAGCCCTCTTTTCTAGTTATGTAATTTGTTTATTCAATAAATATCGCATTCATTGATTTTATAGTATTCCGTTAGCCTTCGCAAAAATAAAACTCCAAGTCACGATTATTTTTCACTTAATAGTCTGTGTTATTCACTTATTTCTTAAAGATCCTCTAGGGAGAAATTGATTTCTTTTTGTGCTATATTAACAATATTGGATAAAAGGAACGGATTGAGAGGAGCTATTATTAGTGGACATATTTTTCCTGGGAACAGGGGCTGGAATGCCGGCAAAACTTCGCAATGTAACGTCAATCGCACTGAAATTGTTAGAAGAGCGGGGGGCGGTTTGGTTATTTGATGCCGGGGAGGCTACCCAGCATCAAATTCTGCATACATCGATTAAACCACGCCGGATTGAAAAGATCTTTATTACCCATCTTCATGGTGACCATATCTATGGCCTGCCTGGTTTATTATCAAGCCGCTCTTTTCAAGGCGGGGAATCTGAGGTAACGGTTTATGGACCTAAAGGGATTAAAGACTATATTCATGTCAGCCTTTCATTAAGCCAGACCTATTTGAAATACCCGCTTGATGTCATTGAGATTGACGAAGGAATGATTTTTGAAGATGAGCAGTTTACGGTGGAATCCCTCAGGCTTGATCATGGAATCCCCTCGTACGGGTATCGAATCGTCGAAAAGGATCGTCCCGGAACCTTACTTGCAGATAAGCTAAAGGAAGCGGGTGTACAGCCGGGACCTATTTTTAGAAAAATTAAAAATGGTGAAATCGTTACCCTTGAAGATGGCAGGACTATTGATCCGAATCAGTTTCTTGGTCCTGAACAGAAGGGGAGAATTGTCACAATATTAGGGGACACACGGTACTGCGAAAATGCGATTTCATTGGCTGAAAATGCAGATCTTTTGGTTCATGAAGCGACTTTTTCAGCGGGTGAAGAAAGACTTGCCCACGACTATTTTCATTCGACCACGCATCAGGCGGCGGAAGTTGCAACCAAGGCTGGCTGTAAGCAATTGTGCATAACTCACATTAGCTCCCGTTATGATCGAAATGCTTGGCAAGAATTAGTGGCTGAGGCAAAGGAAGTATTTCCGAATACAGATATTGCCGAGGATTTTAAAGAAATAAATCTGCCACTAAAGTAATTTAAAAACGCACTTACCTCAAAAATAGGTAAGTGCGTTTGAAATAAACGGGAAAAACCCAGCCCCAAAAAATCAAGCTACTACTCTTTTTCCCTTAGTTCACTTAAACGATAGGTGGTCCCCCTCCAGACAATTCCCCCACGCTTAAAGGTAAGAAAACTTGCCCGTATGATCGAATAAATAAACAGCAAGGCAGTAATTGGAAAGACTAAAAACATCAAAGGGGAGAATAAGGTTAATTTTTTTATGACCACCACATAAAGTATTCCGCAAAGCACGATATTCCCGATGCTTAATAGTGCAACCATTTTGTTTCCTGAAAAAATCATTACAAAGGGCAGTACGTTGGTGATAAATACCCCTAGTATTGCAAAGATTATCATGCTGATTCGGTAATGTAATCCGGCAAATGTGTTCTTCTCTAGACCGATGAAAGCTTCTTTTAAACTTCCATACCATTCCACTTCGATTAAATGCAGTGCAGTCACAATTCTTTGGCGGTAGCCGGCTTTTTTCATTTTCATCCCAAGTTGCAAATCATCGTCCGGACGCATTTTTATTTTCTCATGTGTTCCAAACGTTTCATACGCCTCTTTCAAAACCAGATTAAACGCACCAATCCCCGTGCCAATTTTTGATTTTGGATTATTTGCTAACCAAGGGCGTTTAAAGTAAGAAAAACCAAACAGGAAAAAAGCAACAAATGTCTTTAACCAAAAAACTTTCGCGCTTAGGTTTGGCGCCGCGGTTAGGTGGTCCAGCTCGTTTCTTTCAAAATAATGAAGTGCTTTTGCGAAGGCCTGTTGCTCGTATTTTATGTCAGCATCGGTAAACAACAGCCATTTACCTGATGCCTGAAGCGTGCCCCTATATAAGGCGTTATTCTTTCCAAGCCAGCCCTCGGGCAATTGTTCAATATGGATGACCCTTATTCGCGAGTCCCTTTTTGTTAATTCTTCCATGATGGTTCCAGTTGTGTCAGTTGACCGATCATTAACAAGAATCCATTCCACATTTTTGTACGTTTGCTCCAACTGGCTGAGGATACTTGCTGCTATTTGTTTCTCCTCATTACGGGCGGCAACGACTACCGATAATAGTGGTCCAAGTTCCAAGTCCTTTTCCTTTTCCAGTGGATCTATTTTTCGTAACCCAATCAGCCCATCGAAAAGAAAAACAATCCAGACTAGAATTCCTAAAGAAAATAAGATGGTTAGCATGCCCTACACTTCCCTATTGCCTTTTTTACTAGTGTAATGTAATCAGGGCAAAAATCAAATTTAGGAAGGCTGCTCTGCAGTTCGAAGCTTGGAACTTAATTCAGCTCCCATTTTTTTGGATTGGGCAGTTGCTGCTTTAATGCATGAGATAAATGCCTGCTGGACTCCGTGTTCTTCTAGAACTCTAATGCCAGCTTCGGTTGTTCCTCCCGGGCTTGTTACTTCTTTGCGCAGCTGTGTAGATGATTTGCTTGAGTTTTTCACCATCTCTGCTGCGCCAAGTAGTGTTTGAACAATTAATTCACTGGCCATTTCCTTGTCCAGGCCCACTTCAACGGCACTTTTCTCCATGGCTTCGATTAGATAATAAATATAGGCAGGTCCACTCCCGGAGAGCCCAGTAACGGCATCTAACTGTTCCTCTTCCACGAATGAGGCCAAGCCAACTGTTCTAAATAGGTTTTTGATCGTTTCCAATTGCTGCTCGGTCACGCGCTGATTTACGGCAACGGCTGTGGCCGATTTTGCAACAGCTGCCGAAGTGTTCGGCATCGACCGTACAATCGGAAGTGGAATTTTTGCCAATGTTTCAATTGTATTCATGGAGACCCCGGCTAAGACAGAGACGACGAGCATTTGTTCCGTTAAGTGTTCACGAATTGATTGCATGGCAGTTGCGACGTCCTTTGGTTTCATAGCTAACATGACAATGTCAGCTTGATTAAATAGTTCATTCAGATTATAAGTCGTTTGAATTCCATACCTTGTTTCTAAGTTAGCTAATCTTTCTTGATTGGAATTGTTGGTAATCCAGATATTTTTTTTATCTATAAAACCATTTTCGAGAATTCCTGAAATGAATGCTTCAGCCATCGATCCTGCACCTATAATTGCGATTTTTTTCATGAATATTCCTCCTCTTATTTTTCAAACAAAAACAAAAAGACCTCTCATCCGTAAAGGACGAAAGGTCTAGCTTCCGTGGTACCACCTTCATTTACCCTTGCTTAAATTTCAATAAGGGATTACTCGAATCCTATAACGCCGGACGTGCGTTAGGTTTTCCTAAGTGCTCCTAAGGTAGGTTCAATGATTAAGAGGGCGGTGAAGTCTTTCAGCCATCGAACTTCACTCTCTAGCGCCATTTCTCATTTACTGGTCTTATTCATCGCTTTAACGAATCAAATTTTACTAGTGATTATGCAAGATAAACATCCTATCTGTCAAGAGTTAAGTTTATTGAATTTTTTATTTTTTCTAAAAAGTTATGCAGAAATAATGACAATTGACTTAAAAATGGTTACACTTTAATTTATACAATAAATGTCACATAATGTTCATATCTATACAATCGAATTCTTTATTTGAGAATAATGTAAGGGGATTTAGAAATGACAGAATGGAAAGATGGAATTGCCAAAATTACGGTGCCGACTCCTTTTGCGGTCGGGGATGTCAATGTCTATTTGGTTAAAGGTGAGCGTTTAACACTCGTTGACGCGGGCGTAAAAACGGAACAGTCCTGGGAGTCGCTTAAGGAACAAATGGGGAAATTAGGATTAAGCCCTGCCGATATCGAGCAGGTGGTCCTAACACATCACCACCCTGATCATGTGGGGATGCTGGACTTTTTTCCGGATTCCTTAGAAGTATATGGTCATCATTTGAATGAACGATGGATTCATCAAACAGAAGCCTTTTTTCAAGAACAAGAAGAATTCTTCCGTGTTCACTTTCTAAAGTTTGGTCTGCCTGAGGAATATTTTCCGTTACTGTCTAAGTTAAGAAAAACATTGAAATATTCATGTAACCGCTCATTGACTGGACATCTTGTTGAGGGAATGAGACCTCCAGGGCTAAAGGAGTGGCAGGTAATTGAAACACCTGGTCATGCCCAAAGCCATATTGCACTTTACCGGGAAAAGGATGGCATTTTGATCGGTGGAGATTTAATTTTAGCTCATATTTCACCGAATCCCTTGCTTGAGCCGCCTGCCCCAGGTGAAGCAGAAAGACCGAAGCCGCTGCTGCAGCATAATGACTCCATGAGGAAGCTGCTTTCGTATCCGATTCAATGTGTCTACACAGGTCATGGTGAGGAGGTCTACAAGTTAGCAGAGCTGATTGAAAAGCGGCTGAAACGCCAACACGAGCGGGCAATGACGGTCCATAGCTGGTTAAAAGAAGAAGAGCTGACCGTATTTGATATTTGTAAACGACTGTTCCCGTCGGTATATCAGCGCGAACTGATGCTAACCATTTCGGAAACAGTGGCACAACTTGACTATTTATCATCTATCGGGGAGATTAGTAGTAAGGATACTAAACCCGTGCTTTATCAAGCTAAACTATAAGCAGCGGCGGATCAACTCAGATGAGGTGTAGAAATGGTTAGAGAACAATTAAAAGGTAAAAGTATTGTGATCACGGGTGCTTCAGGGGGAATCGGAGCGGAAATCGCTAAGCTTTGTGCAGCAAGCGGTGCCAATCTTGTTCTGCTTGCACGAAGTATTGGCAAGCTTGAACAATTGCAAACGGAGCTCCAGCAAAAGCATCAGATTAAAGTGGCTGTTTATCAGCTGGATGTGTCGGATACAGCTCAGGTACAGGCGGTTTTTCAACGGATCTTCGATACCATCGGAGAGATTGATATTCTTGTCAATAATGCCGGCTTTGGAATTTTCAAGGAAGCTCATTTGGCAACAATGGATGAAATCAAGGGAATGTTTGATGTCAATGTTGTCGGGCTTATGGCCTGCACAAGCATGGTGCTGCCGAAAATGCGGGACAGGCGCTTTGGTCATATTATTAATATTGCCTCACAGGCTGGGAAAATTGCCACTCCTAAATCGAGTGTCTATTCAGCCTCGAAGCATGCTGTTCTTGGTTACACGAACTCACTGCGAATGGAGCTTTCTGACTACAATGTACAAGTGACTTCGGTGAACCCTGGGCCAATTGCCACTAACTTTTTTAACATAGCCGATGAAAAAGGCACCTATGTTAAAAATGTGCAAAGATTTATGCTTCAGCCTGAATATGTCGCCCAAAAAGTCGTTGATAGTATGCTGACGAAAACAAGGGAGATTAATTTGCCAGGCTGGATGAATATGGGGAGCGTTGTGTACGTCCTCTTTCCTCGGCTATTTGAGCGGATAGGAAAACGGGTGCTTAATCGGAAATAGATTGTTATTTTTTTATTTAAGGTTAGGCTCTGTTATATCTGAATGTTGATTTCACGGTATATGAAAAATAAACGGAGAAATTCCGGCTAAATTGGGAAATACCCATATTTCCTTAAAAATAAGGGGAGTTTTTCCGTTTATATCATCCAAATCTTTGGATTTTGTCTTATTTAGAGCAGTTAATCGGAATATCTCCTCTTATATTCGCTTCTAAGGTTCCCCTAAATACATTAGCAGGAAATTCTCCGCCTATGAATTCTCATAATGAGTTTGAATATATCGGTTTCTCCAACAAATAATGAATTAAATTTTGATCCATCATACGACCGCACTGTGATTTTTTCACTAGCGCGGTTTTTTGTATTACTCCGCTAAATATTCATATACCGTATCATTCACAATCTCATATAAATCTGCGGTTGGCTCCTCTGCTTTCGTTTGAAGGATCTGGTTGCTTAGCTTTTCCAAATCGTTTTCTCCAATAGGCATTGTCCCCGTCTCATAATATTGTTTAAAACAATTTTTGATCATTTTAACCACTAGCTTTTTATCCATCAACATGCACCTCACAAACCATTATACTATTTTTCACCTCACTTCCATAAAAGAATAGTGTCAAAAAATTTCCATTGAATACGAACGCATATTCGCTTATGATAATGAGTATAATGAAAAGGAACGAATGTTCGATACTCTGATTGTGAGGGAAAGCCATGGTGGATTACAGCGCATTGCCGCAAAATAAAATTTTATGTGTCGACATGAAGAGCTTTTATGCCAGCTGTTCGGCTGTCATGCGGGGTCTTGACCCTATGGAGTGTTATTTAGCGGTTGTCGGTCAAAAAGAGCGGCAGGGGAGTATTGTCCTCGCTTCTTCGCCCCGTATGAAAAAAGAATTTGGTATCAAAACGGGTTCCCGGATGTTTGAAATTCCAAACGACCCCAGGATTGAAATTGTTGAGCCCAAAATGGCAACGTATTTACGGATTGCTACTGAAATTTCGCGTGTCTTTAACCGCTATGTCCCCAAAGAAGCGATTCATGTCTATAGCGTTGATGAAAGTTTTATAAAAGTGGATGGTGCCCTTCATTTGTGGGGGGATGCTCACACAATTGCCAAAAAAATAAGGGATGATATTGAGCGGGAGTTTCAACTGCCATGTGCCGTTGGAATTGGCCCTAACATGTTACTTGCCAAACTATGTCTTGATCTTGATGCCAAGAAAAGCGGAGTGGCCGAGTGGACGTATGAAGATGTTCAGACAAAGCTTTGGAATGTGTCACCACTCAGGGAAATGTGGGGGATTGGCAGGCGAGTCGAAAAAACATTAAATGGGATGGGCATTTTCACTGTCGGTCAGCTTGCCCGCTATGATTTAGAAAAGCTCGAAAAGAAATTCGGCATCATGGGGAACCAGCTTTACCATCATGCTTGGGGAGTTGATTTGTCGGATTTGGGTGCACCGCTTATCCAAGGACAGATTAGCTTCGGGAAAAGTCAAATTCTGTTAAGGGACTATAAAGAGGAAGCGGAAATTAAGACGGTCATTTTAGAAATGTGTGAGGAAGTAGCCAGAAGAGCACGAACTCATCGAAAGGCAGGGAGAACGATTAGTCTCGGAGTCGGCTACAGCCAAGACGAATTTGGCGGCGGTTTTCATCGTTCGAGAAGTATCGGGCAGCCGACCAATGTGACGATGGAGCTTTACCGTGTGTGTCTGGAATTATTTCATGAGCATTACACTGGGAAGACGGTACGGCAGATTTCAATTGCCATCAGTAATATTGTTGATGATCTAGAATTGCAGCTTGATCTTTTCGACATGGGTGCCTATAAGAGGCGCGAGCTTGGCTATGTAGTGGATACGGTTCGCAGACGCTTTGGTTCAAGTTCCTTGTTGCGCGCGGTTTCATATACAGCTGCTGGAACAGCTAAGCACCGGGCCACGTTAGTTGGAGGACATAAAAGATAGGAGGGAAGAGCCGTATGATTCGCGACCGCGGAAGAATCAAATGGACATCGATGATGCTTCCGGAGCATGTGAAATTGCTTAGGGATTGGGTGAAGGAAGATCGGTACGAACAGAAACGAGAAATGGATGAGCAGCAGCTGGAACTTATGAATGGGATTTTGTCCGAAGCGATTGAATATGATCAGTATGTGACAATTACCCATTACCGGAATCGGAACTATGAAATCGTGATTGGTAAAATCCATTACTGGGATGAACTAACACAAAGGCTTCATGTCATCGATCGCTTTGAAGAGGTGCACCGGATTCCAATGGATGCCATTGCTGACATCCGAATGACGGAGATTTAAATCTATGAGCAAAGAAGAATCAACCCCCGAGTAACATGTGGTACAATCACCATATGTTAAACAGAGGGGGGCAATAACGTGGAAATCAATATAACTGCAGCAGCAGCTGGAAAAATAAATGAAAGAATTAATAATCGAGATGGCTACTTGAAACTAAAATACGATACAGACGACTGTGGCTGCGCCGTAAATGGTGTAATAGCTTTGTGGTTTATCCCGGAATTAGAAACTGATGACATTGCTATTGAAACAAATGACCGGACGGTTTATGCAGAAAAATCAAAAATGGTCTTTTTCGATGAGCAAATGAAAATTGATTTTTCGCAAGCATCCAATTGCTTTCAACTAAAGAGCCCGCAGCAAATCTTAAATGGCCATATGAGTTTAATTATGAAAGAAAAAACAGACTGATCCATTGAGGACAGTCTGTTTTTAGCTTGGCAATGGATGATCAACATATTTTTGTAAAAATTCATCAATCACCCGTTCGTAATCGGCACGGTTTTCATTAAAGGACTGGGCATGGCGGCCGTTCGCTGCTAAAAAGAGCATTTTAGGACCCTTTTTATGCTCAAATAAATCCTTTGTCATGGTAGGGAGAATAAAATCATCCTTTTGGCTGTGAATAAACAAAATCGGATGTTTGATATTTTCAATGACCGAAATCGGAGAAACATTTCGGATCGAATATTTGTCCCGAAGGCGTAAAAGAGCATCACCAAGCGGCAGCAAAAGACCAGGGATGAGCTTGAAGTCTTTTTTAATCAAATACGCAAGCTGTTCCTTAAAATCCGAAAACGGGCAATCGGCAATATAAAAATCTGCCCCATCCTCAAGGAGTCCAGCATATAACAGCATCGTAGCGGCACCCATCGATTCGCCATGAATCCCAAGTTCAAGCTGAGACCCTTTTTCTTGTTTGAGCCAATCGACGACAGTCTTTAAATCAAATTTTTCATAATGACCAAAACTAGTTGTTTTACCGCCAGATTCCCCGTGACGACGATGGTCATAAATTAACGTATTAAACCCTCGCTCTAAAAACATATTCGCATATTTAATCGAATTAATTTTCGTTTCGGTTACTCCATGAGAAATAATGATATAGCGGTTGGTCTGGTGCGGTTCTACGAGCTGGGCTTTAATCGTGTATCCAAAAGGTGAAGAAATATCAACCTCCCGTTTTGGGAGAGAATCAAATTCATCAGGATTATACCGGCCGGCATCTTTTTCACGCCTTAAAATTAATTCCTCATCCTTCTTTTTCATATACATGAGACGGTTTGTAAAATACAAACCAAGAGATAACCAGAAAAACAACAAAACAAACAAAGTTCGAAATGCCTTCCTCACCATTGGCACCTCCCGTAGAATTTAATATAACATATGTAAGATAAGTACCAAGCGCCCATAAATTAACAGTTTTAATTGTAACACAAAGAAAACCGCTGACACCAATGAGCGGTTTCCGAGTTTTGAGATTATTTACTGTTCTGCGTTTTGTCTTTTGGTAGGGTGAGTTGCTTTTTCGATTTCTTCAGCGGCTATCACACGCTGTCCCCCACCTGCTGTTTCTGCATAGTTTTTTCCCTTTTGACTGGAACCTTTATCCCGTTTTTGGCTCATAATATTCTGTCTCCCTTCAAGCTAGTCTCAATTAATAAGATGCATTAGTCGAAGACTGATTATTCATAGAAGGTAAATTTAGATTCATTTTCCCCCTCCAATCATCATACTTTCATTGTAGTAATGCTAATTTCTAGAGAGCAAGAATAATATAAGTTTTGACAAAATAAGAGGATTTTCTATAATTTTACGAGAAATAGTAAAGAGAATAAGGGCATAAGGGGGGGAAATTAGGATGAAAAATATTTGTACTTCCTTCCAGGAGGCAGTTGCCGGTATTCATGATGGGGCAACGTTAATGGTTGGTGGATTTGGGTTATGCGGCATACCGGAAAATCTGATTCTTGCCTTGGCAGAAAAAGGGGTGAAGGATTTAACGGTTATTTCAAATAACTGCGGGATTGATGAGTGGGGTTTAGGACTTCTATTAAATAATAAACAAATTAAAAAGATGATTGGATCCTATGTTGGTGAAAATAAAGAGTTTGAGAGACAGGTTTTAACTGGAGAACTCGAAGTGGAGTTGACACCTCAAGGCACATTGGCTGAAAAAATCAGGGCAGGTGGGGCTGGGATCCCAGCATTTTATACACCAGCTGGAGTAGGAACACCGATTGCAGAAGGGAAAGAAACGAAGGTTTTTAACGGGAGAGAATACCTTCTGGAAGAGGCACTAACAGCCGACTTTAGTCTTGTCAGGGCCTGGAAAGGTGACAAAATGGGAAATCTCGTTTACCACAAAACAGCACGAAACTTCAATCCGATGATTGCAGCGGCTGGGAAAATAACGATTGCTGAAGTGGAAACACTTTGTGAAATTGGCGAATTAGATGCTAACTTTATTCATACCCCCAGTATCTATGTACAAACAATCATCGAAGGAACACAGGAAAAACGAATTGAGAGATTGACAGTGAGAAAATAGTGTATAGAGAAGGGAGAAAGCGCAATGGCGAATGTGAGAGAGAGGATTGCAATAAGGGCTGAAAGGGAAATAGAAAACGGATTTTATGTAAATCTAGGCATTGGTATGCCAACCCTGGTTGCTAATTTTATGTCACCAAATAAGCAGGTAGTTTTGCAATCGGAAAACGGTCTACTAGGCATCGGACCGTATCCAGGTGCGGATGAGGTGGACCCCGATTTAATCAATGCCGGTAAAGAGACCGTAACGGCAATTAGTGGTGCAGCCTATTTTGATAGCGCTGAATCGTTTGCGATGATTCGCGGCGGACATGTCAATTTGGCAATCCTTGGTGGCATGGAAGTATCCGAAACTGGTGACTTAGCCAACTGGATGATTCCTGGTAAAATGATTAAGGGTATGGGTGGTGCCATGGACCTTGTCCATGGCGCACAGAAAATTATTGTCATTATGGAGCATGTCAATAAAAAGGGTGAATCAAAAATATTGAAACAATGTACGCTTCCCTTAACAGGTAAAGGGGTCGTAAATCGAATTATCACCGAGCGTGCTGTCATGGATGTAACGGATTCAGGGCTAAGGCTTGTGGAAGTTGCTAAAGGATATACGGTTGAAGACGTTGTCAGTTCAACTGAAGCCACATTATCTGTGGGAGAAAACGTGGAGCTTGATGCTTATTAAAGATAACGAGAAAGAGCAGGCTGACTAATAAAGTATAGCCTGCTTTTTTTATATGGGTGAAGTTGAGTGACATGGTATAATATAAATGAATTATGATAACGGAGGCGTTTTGAATGAAAAAGCAAAACAGACAAAAAAATCAATCGAAACCCAAAAAAGATGATTCAGCGGTAACGCTTGGTGATATGATTAATCCAAATTTATTCAAGCAGCTAAAAGAGCAGCAGGAGCAGCTAAAGGCAGCAGAAGAAAAAAGAATTCAAGAGGAAGAACAACGGAAACGAGAGGAAAGAAGATTAAAAGAAAAAAACAAATCATTTGCAGAACTATTAAATGAGAGCGGCATGAACTGGAAGGAATTTAAATAAAAACAATATAAAAAGGAGAGCGAATGAACGCTCTCCATTAACGATGTTCTTTATAGATACTTGCCTTCGTTAACTCTTTAATAATTGAAACTTCTTTATCCGACAGCGGCTGACTGCTAACTGCTTTCGCATTACTCCTGATTTGCTCCGGACTACTGGCCCCGGCAACAACAGAGGCAACGGCAGGATTTGCCAGATTATACTGAAGAGCTATTTCAGTAAAGGGACGTGAGGGTGCTAATTTTTCCTTCAGTAATGGCAAGACTTCATTTAGCTCTTTGAAGCTGTAATCTTGAAAACCTTTTTCAGATACCTTTTCAAGCATTTTTTCACTTAAAAGACCTTTTGCGAGAGGTCCACGGGTCACAACGCTTACCCCATGTTCCTCTAAAAATGGTAAAGTTTCTTCTTCAGGGCGGCGGTCTAAGATACTGTATTGCATCATTACTGAAACGATACTAGACTTTTTAATATATTCCCTAATTACATTGGGGCGAATTGATGAAATGCCATAGTAGCGAATATAGCCTTCCGCTTTTAATTCTTCAAACGCTTCAATCGCTTCCTCAATAGGATCATTAATTGTCCCGCCATGCAACTGATAAAGATCAATATAGTCAGTACCCAGTCGGTTAAGACTCTGTTTGACTTCTTCCTTTATATAGGACTTCGACGGGTCCCATGACCATCCCTTTTTATCTTGACTCCAGCGGTTCCCAACCTTAGTTGCAATGATGACGTGTTCACGGACTTCCTTCAATGCCGTCCCAACTATTTTTTCATTGTTACCAAAATCATATAAGTCAGCTGTATCAAAATAATTGATCCCTTCTTCAAGTGAGGCCTCAATAATTTTTCTCGCGGTTTTCTCCTCAGTTCCAATTGACATACAGCCAAGTCCTAATTCGGTTACATACAAATCTGAATTTCCAAGTTTTCTTTTTTTCACAATATCACCCGTCCTTTTTTTATAATTTTAATAAAGAAAAGGACAGACTACAATCGAAAGACATTATTTTGGGTTCACCTTTTTAACCCATTCGGAAACGGTGAGATGATCTTTGTTGTATTCTTTTAGTTTCTGTAGTACCTCCCAGCCTTTCCCAACAAGGATGATTCCTTTCTCATGAACGTACACCTTCATCCATACCCCTCCAAATAAAGTATGGTAAAATGTATGAGCAAATTAAAGGAATAGAACAGGAGTGACCCATATGAGCAATCTCGAAGAAAAAACGCTTCATAGTGAAGAAATTTTCTCAGGAAAAGTCATTAGTCTTCATTTACAGGAAGTTGAGCTTCCGAACGGAAAACAATCGAAACGGGAGATTGTAAAACATCCCGGGGCTGTTGCTATTTTAGCCATTACTGATGATAAAAAAGTCGTAATGGTCGAGCAATATCGGAAGGCACTAGAACGGACCATTGTAGAAATTCCCGCAGGAAAGCTGGAAAAAGGCGAAGAACCTGCACTTTGTGCCCGCCGTGAACTAGAAGAAGAGACAGGCTATGAGTGCAAGAGCCTTGAATGGCTCACTTCCTTCTACACATCACCAGGATTTGCTGATGAAATTGTTCATGTCTATGTTGCGACAGGACTTACAAAAAAAGAAAATGCAGCCGCACTTGATGAGGATGAGTTTGTCATTCTTGAGGAATTGACCCTTGAAGAAGCTGTCCAATATGTAAAAGAACAAAAAATATATGATGCTAAGACGATATTTGCAGTTCAGTATTTACAATTACAAGAGGCGTTGAAAAATAAATGAATCGCTACTATGTAGATTTACATATACATATTGGACGGACATGGACAGGGAAGCCTGTAAAAATCACTGGTGCCAAGTCACTAACCTTTACGAATATCATTGAACATGCACGACATGAAAAGGGGCTTAATATGGTTGGGATCATCGATAGCCATTCGCCTGAAGTCATCCTTGAAATGGAGAGTCTAGTTCAAAATGGGGATGTAGTGGAACATCCTGATGGGGGCTTAGTGTTTGGTGATTTAACGGTTATTCCCGGTTCAGAGTTAGAAATTTATGATGAGCAATGCAATGGTCCAATCCATCTACTTATGTTTTTTCCAAACCTTTCCGTGATGAGGGAATTTTCCTCCTGGCTGTCAGGTCACTTGAAAAATATTCAATTGAGCTCACAAAGGATATATGTGACGGGGCTTATTTTGCAAAAGAAGGTCAAAGAGTTAGGCGGGATCTTCATTCCTGCCCATGTATTCACGCCCTTTAAAAGTTTATATGGAAAAGGAGTCAATCAATCACTAACGGAGGTATTAGACCCGGAATTGATTGACGCGATTGAACTTGGTTTAAGCTCCGATACGACTATGGCGGATCAAATAAAGGAATTACATGATTATACGTTTGTAACAAATTCTGATGCCCATTCTCTTGCGAAAATTGCGCGTGAATATCAGGTCATTGCGATGAGGGAACCAACATTTCTAGAATTGCAGAAAGCCTTAAAGAATGAGGATGGACGAAAAATTATCGCAAATTATGGTCTTGATCCATTGCTTGGTAAATACCATAAAACAGTTTGTGCCCAGTGTCATCATCCTGCCGCTGAAGACGATCAAATATGTACGAAATGTGGAAGCAATAAGATTATTAAAGGTGTAGCTGATCGAATCCTTGAATTGAAAACGGACGAACAAGGTCCTAAAGACCGCCCGCCCTATATCCACCAAGTCCCACTTGAGTTTATCCCTGGTTTAGGGCCTCGCCTACTTGAGAAATTGGTGGATCACTTTGGCAGTGAAATGGCAATTTTGCACGATGTACCATATGCTGGTTTGAAAGAAGTCGTCCCCGAAAGAATCGCTGACCTGATTCTGAAAGCAAGAGAGGGTAAAATAAATCTAGCAGCCGGTGGTGGTGGGAGATACGGGAAAATTTCTGATTAAAAAAATTGAACCCCGGTAGCTTATGTCTATCGGGTTTCCTTGTGAGA
>NZ_BCUX01000030.1 GCF_001591445.1 Neobacillus drentensis NBRC 102427
CTATAGGGGCATAGTTTAAAGGTAGAACTAAGGTCTCCAAAACCTTCAGTGTGGGTTCGATTCCTACTGCCCCTGTTAAATCACGGTTCAATTTTCATAGTTTAATCTATGAAAATTTTTATTATTTGCCGATGTGGCGGAATTGGCAGACGCGCACGACTCAAAATCGTGTTCCGTGAGGAGTGTCGGTTCGACCCCGACCATCGGTATCATTACAAGAGTATAAACCTAAAGGGTCAATGCTTTGAGAAACCAGCGCATTGGTCTTTTTTTTTAGTATTTTAAGTTATGGAAAATAATTTATAAAAGTTCGAATAATTGTAATATATTTGATGATTTTTACGTTTCTACCTTAGATATAATAGAAACAAAGAAAGGTGGAGGGAACGGATGAGAAAACGTAAACTAAGTTTTAAGGAATTAGTAATGGATAATAAGCAGGAAATTATAAGTGATCTTAAAGCATTAGAACGAATTGAGACAAAAATTGATGATAAACATTCGGAAAAATAAGTATTTTCCTGAATAATAATAGTTGAGCAACCAAGCCGGGTTGCTCTTTTTTATTATATGAGAAAGTATTTCGCTAAGATGAGGAACAACCATCATGATAATAACGATTTCTTCACGTAAACGATTTTATGGTCCTCATTATCAAAAATAACACAAGAATCTCGTCGATAGCGGCGAGGTTTTTTTGTATGTATTTTATTAAAAATTGTAGTTTAATATTTTATCAAAAAAAATAAAACTTATTGTTTCAGTTTTTGTTCTAATGTAATATACTATATACAAATGAGTATAGCACATTTATAATAAACCTAAAGAATGTAACATATTTAATATAAACAAGGGGGTGGTAATTATTAAATTATCTAAGCGTCAGGATGAAATCCTCCAAATTGTTAAAAAAAACGGTCCTATTACAGGGAAAGACATCGCTGAGAAACTATCATTAACTAGAGCTGCACTTAGACCGGACCTTGCCATTTTAACAATGTCAGGTAACTTAGATGCAAGACCGCGCGTGGGTTATTTTTTTAATGAAAGCTATGAAACAAAACAACAGGCTAAAAGGTTTATCCACCAAAAAGTAGCGGATTATAAAGCCCATCCGATCGTTGTTGGGAAATCAGCCTCCGTCTATGATGCGATCGTTCAGCTGTTTTTAGAGGATGTGGGCACACTTTATGCGGTTGATACAAATGGACATCTTGCCGGGGTTGTTTCTCGAAAGGATTTGCTCAGAGCATCACTAGGAAATCAAAATCTAAGTGAATTACCTGTTAGTGTCATTATGACGAGGATGCCAAATATTATTACGATAAATCCGGATGAGACCTTGCTCGAAGCAGCCAAAAAGATGATTCATAATCATATTGACTCCTTACCAGTTGTAAAAGAAGTCGCGGAGCAAAAAAGTACATATTTGCTGGTAGGACGAATCACCAAAACAACAATAACGCGAGCATATTTAGAAATTATGGAAAACAAATCACCCTAAGGAGCGTGGCTGCCATTTTGGTACAGAAGGAAGTTGTTTATGTTGTATCTGACTCAGTAGGAGAAACTGCTGAGTTTGTAGTAAAAGCAGTGGCAACACAATTTAATGGCGGGCAGGTAGAAATACGCCGGAATTCCTATGTGGATGACTTTGAAGATATTGAAGATGTTATTTTATTGGCGAAAAAAGGCCGTTCGATTATAGCCTATACGATTGTTATTCCTTCATTAAAAGACTACTTAGATCGGCGTGCGAAAGAAGAAAACATTTTAGCAGTCGATTTACTAAGTCCTTTAATGAGTGCGTTTGAAACAAGCTTTAATAAACAAGCTCACCATCGACCTGGATTGATGAGGAAAATGGATGAAGAATACTTCCGAAAAATTGAAGCGATTGAATTTGCCGTAAAATATGATGATGGTCGTGACCCGAGAGGAATCGTAAAAGCAGATATTGTCTTAGTCGGTGTCTCACGTACATCGAAGACTCCATTATCCATGTACTTAGCACATAAACGGTTTAAAGTAGCCAATGTTCCTTTGG
Organism: Neobacillus drentensis NBRC 102427; assembly: GCF_001591445.1. Taxonomy (GTDB): domain Bacteria; phylum Bacillota; class Bacilli; order Bacillales; family Cytobacillaceae; genus Neobacillus; species Neobacillus drentensis. Next base: position 2,048 of record NZ_BCUX01000030.1, read on the forward strand.
TTCCAGAGGTACCGCCGCCAGATGAACTATTCGAAATACCACGTAAAAATTGTATCGGGTTAATCATCTCACCCGATAAATTAAATGAAATTCGTAAGGAACGTCTGAAGGCTTTAGGTTTAGCCTCACAGGCTAGCTATGCAAGCTTTGGGCGAATTCTTGAGGAACTTGACCATGCCGAAAAAGTGATGAAGCGCTTAGGCTGTCCTATTATTGATGTATCGAATAAGGCAGTTGAGGAAACGGCCGGATTAATTTTAGACGTGTTAAAAAAGGAGAGGAGCTAACAATAATGGAAAAATTCGTATATTTATTTCATGAAGGAAATGGCAATATGAAAGGTTTACTAGGGGGAAAAGGGGCAAACCTGGCGGAAATGACGCGTATTGGTCTTCCGGTTCCTTACGGTTTTACAATTTCAACTCAAGCATGCAATGCATTCTATGAAGCTAGCAAAACCATCCCTACGATAGTTGAAGTCCAGACCTTAGAAGCTCTTGCACGTCTTGAAGAGAAAATGGGCAAAAAGCTAGGTGACCCCACAAATCCTTTACTAGTTTCGGTTCGTTCCGGTTCTGTCTTCTCCATGCCGGGTATGATGGATACCATCTTGAATCTTGGAATGAATGATGAAACTGTGATTGGGGTGGCCCAATTAACGAATAATCCACGGTTTGCTTATGATTCATACCGTCGATTCATCCAAATGTTTAGTAATGTTGTCCTAGATATTGATACCTACTACTTCGAACAATTATTAGAAGAAATACGCGAGGAAAAAGGCTATTCCACAGATCCTGAAATGAGAGCGGAAGATTGGAAAGAAGTCATAACAGGCTATAAAGGAATCGTTAAAAAGCATAAACGCAAGGAATTCCCGCAAGATCCTAAAGAGCAGTTATTTCTTGCCATCCATGCAGTCTTTAACTCTTGGAATAATCAGCGTGCGATTGTCTACCGCCGCCTTAATAAAATTGCTGACCATTTAGGAACGGCTGTAAATATCCAAAGTATGGTGTTTGGCAACATGGGAAATGATTCAGGCACGGGTGTAGCCTTCACAAGAAATCCATCAACAGGTGAGCATGTCCTTTACGGAGAATACTTAATCAATGCCCAAGGAGAAGATGTGGTAGCAGGAATTCGTACACCACAGCCAATCGCCACATTAAAGGACGAAATGCCTGGAGTTTATAAGCAATTTACTGATACATGCAAGCGTCTGGAACAGCATTATGAAGAAATGCAGGATATCGAATTCACGGTAGAGGGTGGCAAGCTATTCATCCTCCAAACCCGGAATGGAAAAAGGACAGCGCAGGCTGCGATTCGCATCGCGGTTGAAATGGTCGAAGAAGGAATTATTGATAAAAAGACCGCACTACTACGAGTTGACCCAGAACAATTAGATCAACTCCTTCACCGCCGGATTGATGACAAATTTGCAAAAAGAGTTTTAGCAAAAGGTTTGCCGGCATCACCGGGCGCAGCGACAGGTCAAGTCGTCTTTGATGCCGATGAAGCGGAGCAATTAAACAATGATGGTAAAAAAGTAATCCTTGTTCGTCCGGAAACGACTCCAGACGATATTCACGGTATTGTTGCATCCCAAGCGATTTTAACAAGCCGTGGCGGCATGACGAGCCACGCTGCCGTTGTTGCGCGAGGTATGGGGAAAGCCTGTATTTGTGGATGTGAAGCATTAAAGATAGATCTAAAAGCAAAACAATTTACGATTGGAGATACTCTTGTTAATTATGGTGATATCATTACAATTGATGGCTCTACCGGTGAAATCATGCTCGGTGAAATCCCAATGATTGACCCTGAACTTTCGGATGAGTTCCAGCTGTTGCTTGCCTGGGCAGACCAAGAGCGTAAATTAGGGGTTCGAGCCAATGCTGATAACCCAGAAGATGCCAAAAAGGCATTTGAATTTGGTGCAGGTGGAATTGGATTATGCCGGACTGAACATATGTTTATGGATTTAAAACGGATTCCAACCGTGCAAAAAATGATTCTTGCAGAGAATTATAATGAAAGAATGGAAGCATTGAATGAGCTTTTACCAATGCAACAAGGGGATTTCGAAGGCATTTTCGAAGAAATGCAAGGACTACCTGTCACGATCCGTTTACTAGACCCGCCATTACATGAATTTTTACCGGATAAAGAGGAATTGTTAGTGGAGGTAACTAAGCTTCAAATCTTAGATCCACAATCACCAGAATTGAAGAAAAAAGAACAATTGCTGAAAAAGGTTCGTCAATTAGATGAATTTAACCCAATGCTTGGCCATCGTGGCTGCCGTCTTGGGATGATTTATCCGGAAATTTATGAAATGCAAGCGAAAGCCATTTTCTATGCAGCTGCAAAGTTAGCTGAAAAAGGCATCGAAGTGCAGCCGGAAATTATGATTCCTTTAGTTGGCCATGTGAATGAGTTAAAGGATATGCGTAAATTGGTGATTGATGCGGCATTACTCGTCCAAGAAGAAACTGGAAAGAACTTCAAGTACACAATTGGGACGATGATTGAGGTTCCACGTGCTGCATTAACTGCGGATAAAATTGCCGAGGAAGCTGATTTCTTCTCGTTTGGTACCAATGATTTAACACAAACCACCTTTGGATATAGCCGTGATGATGCAGAGGGAAAATTCCTGCAAGCCTACATCGAAAATAAAGTGCTTCCGGAAAATCCATTTGCTGTCCTAGACCAAGAAGGGGTAGGGAAGCTTGTTGAAACAGGTGTAAAGCTTGGCCGTGCAACAAAGCCTTCACTAAAAACAGGTATTTGTGGAGAGCATGGCGGCGAAAAGAGCTCGATTGATTTCTGTTACAAAACGGGCTTGGATTATGTCAGCTGTTCACCGTACCGCGTACCGCTTGCCCGTTTGGCCGCGGCCCAAGCAACGATTCGTCACGAACAAAATAAACAAGAAGTTTTTACTACCGCATAAAATATGAAAGAGGGATGTGTGCAACTGGCACCATCCCTTTTGTTATGCTTGGAATGGGATAGTCGTACAGTTAATGCAAATACTAAAAAAAATTATTTAAAGGAGACTTATTCATGGGGGCTATTGAACGCAGCGGTTATCGATTTGTACCAGAATTTAGTGTCATTCAACAAAATGGGGCTATTCATGTCTACCATCATGATAGCTTCATTGAAGAAATCAAATTCCAGTTTGCAGGAAAGTTTCCTGAACTAGATCAGATAGAAGACCTAGTTGATCAATATTGCAATCAACATCAACTCTAAAACCGAATACTTGTTCGGTTTTTGCTTTTGTGTTAGAATAGACTCATAAAAACCAATTTCTAGAAATGGAGGGAAATCATTGAACAAATTAAATGCCATATACCCTCAAGCGATTGAACATACAAAAATGAAAATATATGAAGATATTAACCATTATTTCGAAACGAAGGACACACCGCCAACCTTTGAGCAATACCTAATTGACCGCAGCCATTATGTTGAGCAAATCTGGATCAATGTTTGGCTGAATAAGTCGACTAATGATGTACCTCGAAATGAAAAAAAGCAATTTTTAAGTGAAAAAGGCTTTGAGGTTCAGGGGATTGACCGCAAGTTGATTAACAAGTTATTTAGAGATGAAATGCGCATGTATCAGCCTTTTGATGCAATGGGCTGGATTAATGAAACATTTGCAGGGAAAGAAAATGAGTGGAAGAGCCACTATCAAGATGCGAAGGTCAATTTTATAAAGCAAGAAGAACTAAAACAACTGGAAGAACAGAGGCATTCGATTCGAAGTGAAATTGAAGACAGCGCCGTCGGGATTCTGGAAGAACAATATGAGTTATTCTATTTATTTGTTCGTTACTTTGTAGCAAAACAGTTAGTGGCTGATCTTCAAAATAATGTAAAGTTTCAATCGGTTGATACCTTTGCATTGGAAGAAAAATTAGTTGATGAAGGCCAATTCAATCCCTCAGCCTATACAACTGTGGCCACTTTTTTTGAAGAACTGACAGGGGATATCCATAAAACCATGAATTGGGGCAGGAGTTTTTATGAATATCAAACCTATTTCTTTGTTTATGAAAGCTTGATTGCTGACTATTTGTCTGAGCTTATTCCAGAAAAAATATTGGAGCAGCTTCCAGCAAACCTTAAAGAAGACTTTTATGATACTTTTCATGAAAAACTATCGGCTTCCTTCGTAAAAGGCAGCATTGCTCAGCTTCTTTACGATATCGAGGGTTATTTTATCGAGGATATCCAAGCAGAATACCTGTCTGATTTAATTAATTTGGCAGAAATTCCATTTGAAGCAAAGGTTCACAAGGAAATTTTCGATAAAGACTTACAAGCGCGTGAGCAGAAAGAAAAAGAAGTGCAAAAAGAACTCGAGCGGAAAAAAGCAGAAGAAGAGCAGATGATGAAGGACATCTTTGCAACGGAATACGACCCTTCATTAAAACGTCAGGTTCGTTATGTTCTCCATATTGGAGAAACGAATACGGGGAAAACCCATCATGCACTTGAAAGGATGAAAGATGCATATAGCGGCATATATTTAGCACCGCTTCGACTGTTAGCACTGGAGGTTTTTGATAAGTTAAATGCCGAGGGGATGCCCTGTTCTTTAAAAACCGGTGAAGAGGAAAAAGTCATTTCAGGGGCAAATCATATATCCTGCACTGTTGAAATGTTTCACGAAAAGGAGTTTTATGAAGTAGTCGTCATCGATGAAGCACAAATGATTACCGACAAAGATCGTGGATTTTCCTGGTATAAGGCGATCACGAAAGCCAATGCAGAAGAAGTACATATTATCGGAAGCAGAAATTCAAAAACGATGCTCCTGCAGCTATTAGGCAGCTCAGATATAGAAATTCATGAATACAGCCGGGATACCCCACTTGAGGTAGAAACGAAGGAGTTTCATATTAAACATATTAAAAAAGGTGATGCACTGATATGTTTTTCACGCAGGCGTGTTCTTGAAACCGCCTCACGATTGCAAAATGATGGTCATACCGTAAGTATGATCTACGGAGCTATGCCGCCAGAAACAAGAAAAAAACAGATTCAACAATTTAATTCGGGAAAAACAAAAGTGATCGTTGCTACGGATGCGATAGGAATGGGCCTTAACCTACCGATTCGCCGGATTGTTTTTTTGGAAAATGATAAGTTCGATGGGACAAGACGGCGTCTTTTGACCTCCCAAGAAGTAAAGCAAATTGCTGGCCGGGCTGGTCGAAAGGGAATTTATAATATTGGCAAAGTGGCCTTTACTCGTGATATCAGAAAAATGAGGAACTTATTGTTACAGGAAGATGAGCCAGTTCATACGTTTGCAATTGCGCCAACGAATTCTGTTTTTGAACGATTTCAACGCTATTATCACGATCTAGGTACTTTTTTTGAGTTATGGGGAAAATTTGAAAGTCCAACAGGGACAAAAAAGGCTTCCTTAGCTGAGGAAAAGTCTCTTTATCAAATGATTGCGGGCACCGAAATCGAAGCAAGACTATCATTAATGGACCTTTATGGATTTTTACATCTGCCTTTTTCGAAAAATGAGCCTATATTGACAAAGCAATGGGAAGAAAAAATGTATGCGATTATCCATGGGAGAGAGCTACCCGAACCAATTGTTAAGGAACGGAGTTTGGAAGAATTAGAACTCAGCTACAAAGCAATCGGGCTTCATCTGTTATTTTTATATCGACTGGGAGAGCGAACGACAGCCATCTATTGGGAACGTCTCCGTGAAGAGGTTAGCGATAAAGTGCAGGACCGGTTAAAAACGGATATAAATAAATTTGTTAAAAAGTGCAAAACGTGCGGGAAAAAACTGCCATGGGATCATTCGTTTCCGACGTGTGAAGCCTGTTATGCAGCGAAGACCAGAAGATATCGGTATGATGAATATTAAGAGTGACCCGAGTTCTTATTTATGGAACTCGGGGGCTTTGGATTATTTTTCTAATAAAATCAATTGAGTATGAATAAGTTAAAATAATACTCTATAATCTGTCCGTTGAAAGTGAAGTGAAAAGAGAATGCAACTATCAATAACAGTAAAAGGCCCAGGTGCTGAAGTTGTTTCTTACCTTATCGCCAAAAATCCAACCAATTTATATGAACGAGGGGAAAAAGGACTGACTGTGCGCCTCGTCTATCCGACGTTTACAAGCGAAGAAGTTCAGTTTTTAATTTATGTAAAAACGGACCCCGTTGACTTGGTAAAAAACTCATCTGATTTTTATGATATTACTCATTACATAAATGACCGTGAATTCGCGGCAAGCAGTATCTTTGTTTCCTCGATTCGTAAAGCCCTGGGAACTGCACTTAACGGGAAGCCGGCAGAGGAATATGCCTCATGGGTCGAGCATCCCTTTGAAATGGAACTAACCTTTGGGCCGATTGCCACTGATTTGAGTAATCGGGAACTTGAAGCGTTATTTGCTCCAATGGGTTACACCATTAAGATTGAATACGGGGAAAGTTTCCTTCGCGAAAAGAGTTCTGCCCGATTTATCACCCTAATAGGAAAACAAACGCTCCAGAATGCACTTAAGCATATTTCGATTTTAATTCCCGTTATTGATAACTATAAGCATTATTTTATTGATGAAAGAGAATTGGAAAAGCTGGACCGCTACGGAGAAGGCTGGCTCGAGAAGCATCCACAAAAGGCGTTCATTTTAAAACGTTCTTTACGGTTCCAAAAGATGATTTCGCAGTCAAGATTTTATGAAAAAGAGACGAAAACTGAGGAGAAGCATGAACCTCCGAAGCTCCGTTTAAATGATCTTCGCTATGAAGCCATTATTAAATATATCAAGGCCCTGCCAAAGAAAGGAACTATTGTCGACTTTGGTGCCGGTGAAGGGAAGTTATCTGTTCAGTTGGGATTTATTGAGGGAGTACAAGAGATTCTTTCTGTCGAGCCTTCCAATAAGGAACGATTAAAGGCATTGGAACGATTCGAACAAGCTAAAGAAAAACGTGGATTTGTCGAGCCCCAATCGTTAGCAGGATCGTTATTTTATTATGATGAACGGCTAATTTACAAGGATGTTATGGTTTTATGTGAAGTGATTGAACATATTGATGAATACAGGTTAGCGGGTGTATTCGAAACCATTTTTAAAGACTATCGGCCCGAAGTGTTGATTGTGACAACCCCTAATCAGGAATACAATGTTGTCTATGAAATGGATGTGGCAATGAGGCACCATGATCACCGCTTTGAATGGACAAGGGCCGAGCTTCGACAAAAAGTGGAAGCTTGGTCAAAACTTTATCCATACCAAGTAAGTTATCAAGGCATCGGTGAAGAAAACCAGCAATTCGGACAACCTACTCAAATGGTCATTTTCAAAAGGGAGGAGATATGATGACGGAAATAAATTTGCCTCATGCGGGTATTGTCTTACTTGTAGGTCCGTCCAATTCGGGTAAAACGACTTTACTAAATCAACTGATTCAAGAACAACAGATTTTTTCATCGGAAGTGGTAAGTTCCGATCAGTTTCGTGTTTTAGTTAGTGATATTGAATTTATTGATTGGAATCGGCGCCCTAAAAATGAAGCAGATGCTCTTTTTTATGAATACCAACAAATTTCAAAAGAAGCGTTTGAAGCGATGGATTATATCATTGCGAAACGTTGTGGTCTCAATAAATTAACGTTTATCGATGCTACACATTTACGTGATTATGAGCGTGAAAAATACCTGCAAATGGCAAAGAGGTATCATGTTCCAGCAATTGCAATCGTGCTGAATCTGGCAGAAACTGAATTGCTCAGACGCGATTTAGCGAGGGATTTCCCAAGGGGTAAAAACCGTATCAAGCAGCAATACCAACATTTCAAGAAGACGCTGCGCTCCATCAAAAAGGAAGGTTTTCGACGCTGTTACATATTCGGTGAAGAAGAACTGCAAGTATTAAATGTGAACCGACTTGATAATCCATTACTAATTGATGTGGGCAATGGCATAGATATTATTGGCGATATTCACGGTTGCTTTGAAGAGTTTAGCGAACTCTTGTCAGAGCTTGGCTATCGTGAAAATGAAGAGGGGTATTTTATCCACTCAGAGGGGCGGAAAATCCTTTCCCTTGGGGATGTGATGAGTCGTGGACCCCGTTCGATCGAGACGTTGCAATTTTTTCAAAAGCATGTGACAGCAGGACTAGCCTATATGATTGACAGTAATCATGGGTGGAAAATCGCCCGCTGGCTTGACGGCAAGAATGTAAAGCTTGCTCATGGTGATGAAAATGTAAAGGCCGAATTTGATGAATATGAAAGTAAATTTGGTAAAGATGAGACCGAGCGTTTAAAGGAACAAATAAAAGAACTGCTGTTAGAGGCAAAATCACATTACGTCATCCGGAAAAATGGTGTCAACGTCGCTGTTGCCGTCCATGCAGGAATCAAGGACCATTATATCGGCAAACAATCGCCGCGCATTTCCGATTTCTGTCGGTACGGAGATACGGATGGTCTCGACGAAACCGGTAAACCCGTCCGAAAAGATTGGTCCATTGCACATCAGTCTAGTGAACATATTCTTTGGGGGCATGATCCTAGAACGCAGCCATTATTGGTTAATAACACCCTCAATATTGACCAAGGTGTTGTTTTTGGCGGTAATCTAACCGCATATTGTTTCCCGGAAAGGAAATTGGTTTCTGTCAAAGCAAAAGTGGATTATGCAAATGTGCCCGACAATCCATTGAAGGAATTGGAAAGTAAGAGGCTCGCACCACCGAATATCGGAAAATTCTTAGATGGATATTCTGTATTAACAGAACAATATGGGGAAATCGCATTTTATGCGGATAGCACGAAATCAGCTTTGGATGATCTTTCTCATTATACCCTGCCCTTGGAGGAAATTGTCTATCTTCCGCCAACGATGAGTCCAACTCCGAAACCATCAAGCTTGCCTGGATATTTAGAGCACCCATCCGATGCATTTGATTACTACCAAGCGAATGGTGTGGATACCATGATTGTTGAGAAAAAGCATATGGGCAGCCGCGGCATTTTGTTTCTTTTTAAAAATAAACAAGTCGCTAAAGAGTATATCGGGAGAGAAACATTAGGTTCGATTTACACACGGACTGGCAGGGCATTTTTCAAAAAAGAACTGGAAGAACAAATTTTACAAGTGTTAAATTCAGATCTTAGTAGTTATTTTGAAAAATACGGCACGGATTTTGTCTTGATGGATGCCGAGATCCTCCCATGGAATCTGAAAGCAAAAGAATTAATTATGAATCAATACGCACATGTGGGAGAAATGGCCCTCTTTGACCGCAGAAAATTACGAGAGCAACTGAAGAAAGCTGCTGCAAACGGTAAGGATGTTGGAAGTTGGCTCGAGGAAACGGATGAAAAGATTCACAATGCCCTAGTGTTTAATGAAGTGTATCAAAAGTATTGCTGGGAAACGGAAGGTTTAGCCGGAATTCAAATTGCACCTTTTCACACATTAGCCCACAGTAATGAAACCTTTTTCGGTCAACCACATACATGGCATATGGAAAAAAATAAAGAATTTAGCGACCTTTCGGATTTGTTTTTGGAAACGGAATATCGAATGGTTAATGATGAGGACTCCATGAAGTCGGCTATCAAGTGGTGGGAAGAAATGACCGAGGATGGGCATGAGGGCTTTGTAGTCAAACCGGAGTCTTATGTGGCACGACATAAAGGTAAACTCCTCCAGCCGGCTATAAAAGTAAGAGGTCGAAAGTATTTGCATATTATCTATGGCATTGATTATTTACAACCGGAAAATTTGTCCCGACTTAAGCAGCGGAATGCTGGGAAGAAACAGCGTAATGCCTTAAAGGAATTTGCTTTAGGTGTGGAAGCGGTGAATCGCTTTGTTAGAAGAGAATCCTTGGAGCGCTACCATGAGTGTGTGTTAGGTGTCCTTGCACTAGAATCGGACCCAGTTGATCCACGACTATAGGTAGAAAAGTCGACGAACTTGTCCTGGCGGCAAGTTCGTTTTTCTATGTGGAATAACTTATTATCATTCGCCCATATGATAGTAAAGAAGGAGTGTGAGAAAATGGCTGTTCATGTAGTAACTGCTGGTGAAAATTTGTGGAAGATATCCACGAGGTATGGGGTTTCCATCCAAACGATTGTTGAGCTTAACGGGTTACCATCAGCGAATACCATTGCCCCGGGGCTTGCTTTGTATCTTCCGGATAACTTGCCGCCACTCCGTTCGTATCGTATTAAGGCTGGTGATCATATCTGGAAGTTGGCCCAGCAATTCAACATGAATCCTGCGGCGATACTTGCTGCCAATCCAGGTGTTCATCCGACGCAGTTGGTGATCGGCCAAACTATTAATATCCCATCCCCGATAAAATTAGACATGGCGACACTGGGGTTTTTAGTGCCATCATCCGAAGTCGCAAATCTAACAACTTTGAATTCTCTCGCATCACAGCTAACGTATTTAGCGGTTGTCGCTTATTCGTTTACTGAGGAAGGTTATGCCTATAATCAGGTCGAAGATAAAGCTATTGTTGCGAGAAGCAATCAATTGAACATCGTCCCATTACTGATGATTCGAAATTTGGCAGGAACTGATTTTAGTGCGGAGTTGGCAGGAAGGGTTCTGGAAAATCCTCTTTATCGCGCGAATTTGGTGGCAAGTATTGTGAATTTAGCGACGCAGCGGGGGTTTGGAGGCGTCAGTATCGACTTTGAATTTATTCCACCGGCCCGCCGGAATGATTTTATTTTGTTTCTAACCGCTTTAAAAAATGGCTTAGGTGGGTTGCTATTACATGTAAATGTCCATGCCAAAACGGCTGATATTCCGACCAATCGGATTATTGGTGCCTATGATTATGCAGGTATTAGTCATGTCGCTGATTTAGTCGCGGTGATGACCATGGATTATGGATACCCTGGCGGACCGCCCGATCCAATTGCCCCGATCTGGTGGTTGGAGCACGTCATTCAATACTCGCTTACTCAAATTAATCCTAGGAAACTACAAATTGCCATCGCATTATATGGATATGACAAGGTTGTGGGCACGAATAAAACGCATGCTCTCTCAGTAACAGCAGCGCAAAATCAAGCCATTTCGCTTGGCGGTCCGATTGAGTTCGACGACTATGCTAAATCACCGTGGTATCGGTACTGGCATGGTAGTGAGGAGCATGTGGTATGGTTTGAAGATATTAGGAGTTTTATAGAAAAGTATCGGTTAATTGATATTTATCAATTAGCTGGGACGACTTTTTGGCAAATTAGTTTGCCGGCACCACAGAATTGGGCCTATCTTAGTAAAAATATCAACGTGGTGAAGAGAATCGTTTAAATTACACGGTGGTTGGCAGGGGGGTTTTGCTTTTGCAACTCAGAAATAAAAAACACAAAAGGAAAGAATGACTACTTGTTCATAGTTTCCTTTCCTTTATAAGAAAAACGATTGAAAGTGAGAAAACCGACAGGGATCCAGATTGTGTACAGTGTATTAAGGTTTTAAATTTTTTTATATATGGGTTCCCTTCCTCCAATTACTTCCATAATCCTTCTTGCTGCTTCTTTGAGTTTATCTCCACAGAAAGAAATATGATCTTCACTAATCTTTGAAGCAAAGCCGATACAGGCAATAACCATTGTTATGTTGCCATAAGGGTTAAAAATAGGTGCTGCAACACCGAAAACATCTGGTGTATGCTCTTCATAACTTACTGCATATCCCTTTTGTTTAACCTCGTTTAAACTTTCCTGAAATGTTTCAAAATCTGTAATGGATTTATCAGTAAATTGTTTAAAATTAACCTTTTGAATAATTTCTTTCGTCCTTTCTTCCTCAAGAAATGCTAAGTAACACTTACCAAAAGAAGCACTGGTTAGCGGGAAATGCTGTCCTAATTTTACTGTCACTTGAACAGGGTTATCAGGCAGATCAAGTTCCTCCTTGGCAACATACATTAATCGATCATTGGATAATGGTTCAAGTAAAACACTTGTTAGTCTTGTTTCTTCGCATACCCACTTGAGGTATGGTTTAGCAAGCTTGAGGTAATCGGTAAACTCTGAAGCTCTAGAGCCTAAGATGATAAGATATGGCCCAAGGTTATACTGTTTAGAATTATCATCATATGAGACATAGCGATAATGATTTAATAATTTTAGAATTCTATGACAAGTACTTTTATTTATTGATAAATTCTTAGAGATTTGTGAGAGGGACCGTTCCTTACTTGTATAACGACTTAAATATTCTAGAATTTTAATAGAGGCCTCTAGAGCAGGAACCTCTGATTTTTCCTTTTCATTTTGTTTTTGCATGAGCAAGCTCCTATTCAAAATTCCTGTACACTATACAGGTGTAAGTTGGGTTAAATTATAATTGTCACCATACTGTTTGTCAATATTGATAATTTTCTAAAAATTACATTGACTTATGAAGTAGATTAATAGTATTATTGTTCCAAGTAAGGAATAGTGTTCCTGGTGTGAAACTAAATTAATAGTAAAACCTCATTCCTAAATGGCCAAATGTAAGAGGAGGATGAAAATTGAGAAATGTTGTCATTATTGATGCAGTACGTACTGCGGTGGGACGAATTGGAGGCAGCTTGAAGGATGTAGAAGTAGACTTCCTTGCTGCAAAAGTTATCGGAGAAATTGTATCACGAACAGGAATTAATAAAAATGAAGTGGAAGAGGTGATTTTGGGACAGACCAAACAAAGTGCGGATACTCCTAATCTGGCCCGATTGGCTCTTTTGCGTGCAGGACTTCCAGTTGAGGTCCCAGGTTATACCGTTCACAGACAATGCGGTTCAGCACTTCAGGCCATTAATAATGCAGCCATGCAAATTATGAGTGGGTTATCAGATGTAATCATAGCCGGCGGCGCCGAATCAATGAGTACAGCACCCTATTATATAAGAAAGGCTCGCTATGGATTCGGTTCAGGAAATGGAGAGATTGTCGATCCTAATACGGAAAGTCAACCTCGTTCACAGCCAATTGAGATCTATGGGAATCTCAACATGGGATATACAGCGGAAAATTTAGCCGAGCAGTATAAAATATCGAGAAAGGAACAGGATGAATTTGCCTTTCGCAGTCAGGAACTTGCCCAAAAAGCAATACAGAATGAGCGGTTTCGAAAGGAAATTGTTCCTTATGAAGTCAAGCAACGAAATGAAGTAAAGACTTTTGAGATCGATGAGCACCCGCGTTTAACCAGTTTGGAAAAGATGGGGAATTTGAAACCGGTGTTTAAAGAAAACGGTACAGTAACTGCGGGAAATAGCAGTGGACGAAACGATGGGGCTTCTGCCGTTTTAATGATGTCGGAGGACGCCGCATACAAGTATGGTTTTAAACCAAAAGCAAAAATTATTGCTCAAGCTGTTTCAGGGGTGTCTCCGGAAATTATGGGGATTGGCCCGGTTCAGGCTACGAAGAAAGCGCTATCTATGGCAGGTCTCGCTTTAAATGATATCGGTTTAATTGAATTGAATGAAGCCTTTGCTGCTCAAGCTCTTGCTGTAATAAAGGAACTTAATTTGGATTTAGAAAGAGTAAATGTAAATGGCGGGGCCATTGCATTAGGTCATCCTCTTGGAGCTACAGGTGCCATTCTAATGACAAAACTTTTGCACGAAATGGAACGAAGAGAAGAAAAGTATGGATTAGTCACACTCTGTATTGGCGGGGGTCAAGGTATTACAACGATCGTAGAAAATATGCAAATTTAGTGAATTTTTTTTGAGAATAATGTCCCGTATACGGAATTTATATTCCGAATGCGGAATAATAAACATAAGCAAATACTTGGAGGGCTTAGAATGATTAATCATATCACAGTGATTGGCGGTGGCACTATGGGAAGAGGTATCGCCTATACCGCTGCATTAGCTGGGTTTGAAGTAACTTTACAAGACATATCTAACGAAGCGATTGAAAACGCAAGAGAATATATCGAAACTTTGTTAAATAAAAACGTGGAAAAAGGATACGTCCAATTAGAACAGGGGACAGACGCAAAGAAAAATCTTTCTTTTACAACGGAGCTTGCAGAAGCCGTAAGTCAAACCGACTTGGTCATCGAAGCGGCCTTAGAAATTATGGAGTTGAAAATCAATATCTTTAAGCAATTAGATGAGCTGGCACCAGCCCACGCTATCCTGGCTACAAATACTTCAACAATGAGTCCGACCGAAATTGCAGCCGCAACGGGAAGGCCAGATCAATGTATCGCCATGCACTTCTTTAACCCGGTTCATCGCATGAAATTAATCGAGGTTATTCGAGGATTGGATACATCTGATTCGACAGTAGAAGTGGTTAAACAAGTAGCGGAAAAGCTGGGGAAAGTAGCAGTTGAAGTCAATGAGTTTCCTGGTTTTGTAACAAGCCGAATGAATTGTCTAATTGGAAATGAAGCCATGAACATGCTAATGGAAGGAGTGGCGTCAGCCGAAGACATTGATAAAGCCCTTAAGTATGGTTTAAATCATCCGATGGGTCCACTTGAATTGGCAGATCTTGTTGGATTGGACAGCCGCCTACGAAATATGGAATATCTGTATCATCAATTAGGAGAAAAGTATCGACCATCCCCTTTGCTTGTGAAATATGTTAAAGCAGGGCGATTAGGAAGGAAATCAGGCCGGGGATTTTTTGATTACACTAATAAATAAGAAATGGGAAGGAATGTGGAGAATATGAATTTTCAATTATCAGAGGATATTAAGTTTTTAAAACAAAGCATTCGGGATTTTGTTGATAGCGAAGTGGATCCGCTTGCAATGGAAATTGAAGAAAAGGATGAAATTCCTGAAAAAATTATGAAAATGTCTAAGGAAATAGGCTTATTTGGATTAAGCATCCCGGAAGAATACGGCGGAACGGGAATAGGAATGGTTGGCAAGTGTGCGATTTACGAGGAATTAGGTAGAACACATAATGGATATACCACCGTCATCGGTGCCCACACAGGGATCGGTTCTGTTGGGATCGTAGAGATGGGAAATGAAGAACAAAAGCGAAAATATCTGCCCGCAATGGCAAGAGGGGAAATGATCGGTGCCTTTGCTTTGACAGAACCTAGTGCAGGCTCACATGCAACGAACCTGAAAACAACCGCGGTAAGAAAAGGAGATAAATATATCTTAAATGGGAGCAAACATTACATAACAAACGCTCCTATCGCGGATGTCTTTACGGTGATGGCAGTAACAGATCCATCGAAGGGAGCAAAAGGAATTACCTCCTTTATCGTCGAGAAAGACTTTCCTGGGTTCACCGTCGGAAAAAACGAAAAGAAAATGGGTCTTCACGGATCCCATTCCGCAGAAATTTTCTTTGAAGATTGTGAAGTCCCTGTAGAAAATGTGCTTGGTCGAGAGGGACAAGGGTATGTCAACGCTTTGAAAATTCTTGCCAATGGCCGGGCGGGACTTGCAGCAAGAAACCTAGGTTCTTGCGATAAGCTTTTAGAGATGTCTATTCAACATGCAAATACTAGAATTCAGTTTGGTAAACCGATTTTTGAACAACAAATTATTCAACATTATTTGGCTGACATGGCTGTTGATATAGAAGCCTTAAGAAGCATGACCTACCGAGTGGCATGGATGGTAGACCAAGAGATGAAGGTCATTAAGGAAGCGGCCATGGTAAAACTGCTGGGTTCCGAGGTTTATAATCGTGTCGCAGATAAAGCAGTACAGATTCACGGAGGAATTGGTTATATTGCTGAATACCCTGTGGAACGTTTTTACCGGGATGCAAGAATAACCAAGATTTATGAAGGAACATCCGAAATCCAAAAAAATATTATTGCATCACAGTTAAAACGGGAATATCTCTAAATTGGTAGAATAGGAGGATTTCAGATTATGAATATTTTAGTTTTAGTGAAACAGACCTTTGATACGGAAGAGAAAATTGTGATCCAAAATGGACAAATTAGTGAGGAAAATGTTGAGTTTATCCTTAATCCATACGATGAGTATGCAGTTGAAGAAGCCGTCAAAATCAAGGAAGATTCAGGGGCAGGAATAACTGTATTAACGGTTGGGCCGAACAGGTCTGAGAGCGTTTTGAGAACAGCACTTGCTATGGGAGCAGACAAAGGGGTTATCGTTGAATTAGAGGAACAGGCAGACGAGTATGCCATCGCCAAGATCATCAAAGCAGCAATTAAAGGGCAGGAGTACGATTTAGTCCTCGGTGGAAATATGGCGGTAGATTCTGGATCCGGCCAAGTTTCCATTCGGGTGGCTGAAGAATTAGGTATACCTCAAGTCGCCACGATTACCAAACTCTCTCTTGAAGGCAGTAAGGCAATCGTTGAACGTGATATTGAGGGAGACGTAGAAGTGATTGAAGTGAATCTTCCCTTCCTGGCAACAGCTCAACAAGGATTAAACGAGCCGCGTTATCCATCTCTTCCAGGGATTATGAAAGCAAAGAAGAAGCCTCTTGAACGTTTCACATTAGAGGATCTGGAGTTATCTGAAGATGACTTAGCTACGCGAACAACTGTTCAAGATCAATATTTGCCACCAAAGAAACAAGCAGGAAAAGTTTTAGAAGGCGAAATTGGTCAACAGGTTCATGACCTTGTTAATTTGCTTCGCAGTGAAGCTAAAGTAGTCTGATTATTTTGGTGAGAAGGGGAAATCACATGAGTAAAAAAGTACTTGTTTTTGTAGAAAGCAAAGATGGAAAGCTTCGCAATGTCTCTTTTGAAGCCTTGACAGTAGCCAAGCAGCTGGCGGGTGGAGGTGAAGTCATTGCCGCGTTATTTGGTACCGGAGCAACTGAATTTGTACAGGAAGTAAGTCAATACGGATCCAATAAAGTATATGTTCTGGAAGACGAAGTCCTGGTAACTTATACGACCGATGGATACACCCAAGCACTATGTCAGGTCATCGAGGACGTGCAGGCCGAAGTCATTCTGATGGGCCATACAGCAATTGGAAAAGACGTGGCCCCAAGAGTGGCTGCAAGATTTGGTGCTGGACTCGCTTCGGACTGCATAGGAGCAGATTTGGAGAATGGCGACATCGTCTTTACTCGTCCCATTTATGCAGGGAAAGCTTTCCAAAAGAAGGTATTTAACCAGGGTAAGGTCTTTGCAACGCTAAGGCCGAATAACTTCGAGCTAAAAGAAAACCCTGTCCAAGCTGAGGTTGTTTCATTCCAACCTGTTATTAAGGATTTAAGGACAATTGTTAAAGAAATCGTTCGCAAAACGACAGGTGGAGTTGATCTGAGTGAAGCAAAAGTGATCATATCCGGCGGCCGCGGCGTGAAAAGCAAAGATGGATTCCAACCTCTTCAGGAATTAGCTGAAGTTTTGGGCGGTGCGGTCGGTGCTTCACGTGGAGCATGTGATGCTGATTTTTGTGATTATGCTTTACAAATTGGACAAACAGGAAAAGTTGTCACTCCCGATTTATATATAGCTTGCGGGATTTCCGGTGCCATTCAGCATTTGGCCGGAATGTCCAATTCGAAAGTGATTGTGGCCATCAACAAGGATCCGGAGGCTCCAATTTTCCAAGTAGCGGACTACGGAATTGTAGGCGATTTGTTCGAAGTTGTTCCTCTTTTAACGGAAGAATTTAAAAAAGTATTGGTTCTCAGTTAAATATCAAGTTACAGATATGTATGTTGAAATATGCTGGTGATCTAAGTCCCCTCTTAATAAATAAGAGGGGACTTATCCTCGGGACCTAGTATCTCCTTCCAATATGATATGTGAAATGGAATAATTACCCATCAATTTTAAAGTTCAAATCTTTTTTCTATTATTATTATTTAATCTGGAGCGTATTCGAAACTAACTAAGAATTAACAATGGAGGGAACAGGATGTTATTACTACTGAATTTTCTTGCTTTCCTAGCCGTGACAGGATATGCGGTTTATTTGTTTGTCCAACTCGTTTACAGCCGGTATTTGTTTGTGAAGCTTGGTAAAAAAGTCGATTTTGAGCCCAACCTTAAAGAACGAATCAATGCGGTGTTAGTGAATGTGTTTGGCCAGCGAAAATTGTTTAAGGACAAGAAAAGCGGTCTTATGCACTTAGTATTGTTTTATGGATTTTTTATCATCCAGGTAGGACTCGTTGAAATCATTATAAAGGGATTTATCAGAGGTTATGAATTTCCTTTCGGCGGCGCATATAAATATTTCAGTCTCTTGCAGGAGTGGACTGTATTCCTCATGTTGTGTGCTATGGTATATGCTTTTTATCGCCGATATATTGAGAAGCTGAAGCGGTTGCAATTGAAGAGAGATGCCAAAGCAGCGTTTGTTATTATAGCTCTAATTACGCTGACTATAGCGATCCTGCTTACGTTGGGATTTGAAAAGGTTATGCTGGGGCAAAACCCCGATTTCTCCCATGCTCCATTCTCCGGAGTGATTACTGCAGCGTTCTCAGGTATCGGAAAGGCGGCAGGTACCGCTTTGTTCTATCTATTTTGGTGGCTGCACCTGTTAACCGTGTTATCTTTCATGGTGTTTGTACCGCAGTCGAAGCAAGCGCATGAGTTGTTCGCGATGTTTAACATCTTTTTCAAGAAGGTTGGTCCTGTTGGAAAATTGAGAAAGATTGATTTTGAAGACGACGGTGTAGAGGAATTCGGGGTCGGGAAAATTGAGAATTTTACCCGGCAGCAGCTGATCGATTTGTATGCATGCGCAGAATGCGGGCGTTGCACAAATATGTGCCCGGCTTCAGTAACCGGGAAGACATTATCTCCCATGCATCTGATCGTTAAGATGAGGGATCATTTGACAGAAACAGGAGCCTCGATTACTTCTCGTAGTCCCTGGATGCCTAGTTTTGTTTCCGGCACTTCTGCATTAGCCCCTTCATTAACAGCTGGATTAGCTGCTCAGGAAACTGCGTCAACGGTTGAAATGCCTAATTTGATCGGAGATGTGATTACCGAGGAAGAATTGTGGGCTTGTACGACATGCCGGAATTGTGAAGACCAATGTCCGGTTGCCAACGAACATGTGGATAAAATCATTGATTTGAGGCGTTATTTGGTTATGACTGAAGGCAGTATGCCTAACGAGGCTACACGATATTTTCAAAATATTGAGCGACAAAGTAACCCATGGGGAATTAACAGGAAGGAGCGTATCAAGTGGCGCGAGGAACGTGATGATATCAATGTTCCAACGGTAAATGAGGTAAAAGAATTTGAATATCTGTTTTGGGTTGGATCGATGGGATCTTTTGATAAACGAAGTCAAAAGATTGTGCAGTCATTTGCCAAAATTATGAACACGGCCGGTATCAGCTTTGCCATTCTTGGTAACGAAGAGCGAAATTCCGGAGATACGGCACGCAGAATGGGGAATGAATTCTTATTTCAGCAATTATGTCACGATAATATCGCTAACTTTCAGGCCTATGGTGTGAGGAAAATCGTAACCATCGATCCCCACGCTTATAACACATTTAAACATGAATATCCCGAGTTTGGTTTGGAAGCGGAGGTTTATCACCATACTGAGCTGATTTGGAAGTGGATCCAGGAAGGCCGGATTAAACCGGTGAAGGAAGTTAACGAAGCGATTGCTTATCATGATTCCTGTTATCTGGGCCGCTATAACAACATCTATGATATTCCACGCCAAATTCTTAAATCTGTTCCCGGCGTAAAAATCTTAGAGATGGAACGGAATAAAGAGAATGCCATGTGCTGTGGAGCCGGCGGCGGCAGGATGTGGATAGAGGAAACGCAAGGAAAACGGATTAACGTAGAACGTGTTGAACAAGCGCTCGATCTTAGTCCAACAATGATCGGAAGTAACTGTCCGTACTGCTTAACCATGTTAACCGATGGGACGAAAGCAAAAGAAGCAGAAGATCAAGTTAGAACAAGGGATATAGCGGAGATTGTTGAAAGTTCATTGGCAGGATAGTAGCTTGCAAGGAGTGCACATATAAGAATGGGCTGCAATTTCTATCAATACAACAGGAAATGTGATCTTGTTATTTATTGTACTAAAGGCCCTTTTAAATCAAGGAGTGAATCAAAATGGCATATCAAAATATTTTAGTAGAACTAGAAGAACAAATTGGGATTATTAAGCTCAACCGACCGGAAGTCAGAAATGCATTGGATGCTCAAACCTTGACGGAAATAAGCTATGCATTGGAAACTCTGGAAAATGATGAAGGAGTTGGGGTAATCGTTATTACGGGAGCGGGGGAAAAATCATTTGCAGCTGGAGCGGACATCAGGCAACTAAGAGAAAAGCAGCCATTAGATGCTCTCATTCCTGGGATGTCCGGTGTTTACCGCAGAATCGAAAATTGTAACAAAGTAACGATTGCAGCCATTAATGGATTCGCATTGGGTGGGGGCTGTGAACTGGCAATGGCCTGTGATATTCGTATCGCTGCTGATCATGCAAAATTCGGGCTCCCGGAACTTAATTTATCCATCATTCCGGGTGCGGGAGGAACCCAGCGTTTAGCCCGGATCATAGGAAAAGGAAGAGCGTTAGATATGATTTTGACTGGCGATATGTTAACCGCAAAACAAGCAGAGGATATCGGTCTAGTTTCCAGGGCCGTTCCGATGGAAGAATTGTGGCAGACGGTAAAAGCGAAAGCGGAAAAAATTCTAGCAAAGGGTCCGTTTGCTGTCAGAATGGCCAAACTTGTTATTAATCATGGATTTGATAAAGATATGGACACGGCGCTTATGATTGAAAAACTGGCACAGGCCGTATTGTTTGGGTCTCAAGATAAAAAAGAGGGGACACAAGCATTTCTCGATAAAAGGCAGGCTCACTTCAAAGGAATGTAAGAGAAAAATTGCAAACAATTACATAAAGGAAAGAAAACAAAAAGTAGCTCCGAAAACACAATTTTCATCTTGTATTTGGGGCTACTTGTCATTAACTTTTCTTTAAAGTCGATAGGGTGACTTAGTACTTGGTTACAGCAACTTTATTTAATTCAATTAAGTAGTAACTTTATTCAATTATTTGGCTGTTGGTTTCTCTTTCCCCATAGAGTCAAATAATTGTGTAGATGATAAGGCATTGAATGGTAAAGTTACATTGTGTTTAAGCCCTTCGTTATACGCAGCTTTTAAGTCTTTAAGTAAAACAGCCAAGGCAGTGTCTGCTGTCCATTCAGAAACATCGCTCCAATTTCTAACTACCCAGCTATCACCGGTACTCACTTTTAATAGGTTTAATACTTCTTCTTGAGGTAAGTTATAATGTTTTGCTAATTTAAGTCCTTCAGCTAAACCATTCATGTTAATACCTAGAATCATATTATTAGCTAATTTTGCTACTTGGCTGTTTCCTGGTTCCTCGCCATAGTAGAATGTGTTGGATCCAATCGCATCAAAGTATGGTTGGAAAGATTTCACGATTGTCTCGGAGCCTGATGTCATAATCGATAATGTTCCAGCTAGAGCACCTGAAGCACCACCGCTTACGGCAGCGCTAATTAATCTCAAATCACTTTCTTCTTCGACCTTTTTGCCCAATTCATTCATTGTATCAGGGTCAAGTGTACTCATAACAATAATTGTTTTACCTTTTGGTTGGGCAGATAATAGAGCACCTTCACCAAAAATAATGTCGACATTTTGGGCATAGTCACGAACCATGGAAATAATCGCATCGTCCGCTTGTTCCGCTACTTCTTTTAAAGTTTCGACCATTGTGAATCCTGCAGCTTCTGCCTTCTCGTAAACACCTTTAAAAGCATCATAACCGATTACTTCAAAACCAGCTTTCTTTAAATTAACCGCCATCGGGAAGCCCATTGTTCCTAATCCTACAAATCCAATCTTTTTACTCATGATAAATTCCTCCTATATCATAATAAATTAAATTTTTATTCACATTTTGTTCACACTTAGTATACATCTCCTATTGACATGAGTAAAATGAATTAAAGTAATGTAACATATGTATATAATTCATGGATTGGAGATAATATTCATGAACAACTTCCTTTATAGTATCCAAATACAAAATTTTTACTAATTAAACTATGAAAAAATGGAATGCATCGTATGAGTTATATGTATTTTACGAATAACGAAAACTACGGTATAGTGAGTTTTGTCACATGCGAATAACGTTTTAGGAGGAAAATAACATGGAAACAGATCGTTACCAAAGAGGATTAGATATTATGAATGAGATTACTGTAACAGATAACCAGGAAATTGGAACACACAGTGATATTATAGCCGCATTTAAAGATATTGCACCTGATTTAGAAAGTTATATTGTTGAATTTGCCTTCGGAGATATTTATTCAAGAGAGGGCACAACTCCACAACAAAAAACGATTGCCACAATCGCTTCTCTTGTAGCTTTAGGTACTGAGCCGCAATTGGAATTGCATATTAACGTAGGAATTACAATTGGATTAACTCCAAAGGAAATTGTTGGAACTGTAGTGCACTTGATTCCCTATACAGGCTTCCCTAAGGTCTTGAATGCTCTAAAAATTGTTAAAAAAGTTTTTGCTCAAAGAAATGTAGAAGTTACGAATAAAGAAATGCAGCCACAACAATAAAACAGCTAACACGCCTTAAACGCCACCTGCTAACCCAGGTGGATTTATTTTACTGAGAATGTGAATAATTGCACATAGATTTAAAAAATACAGCAGGAATTAACTAAGAGAGCAGGAGGATATTAAGTGAGTAATACGAGTGAAAAACTTTGGACAAAAGATTTTATTATTATGTCCATCATTAACTTCATAATAATGATTATTTTTTATTTATTAATGGTTACAATGGCTTCATACGCTGTAAAAGAATTTCATGCTTCAGTTTCACAAGCTGGTCTTGTAGCAGGAATTTATATTGTCGGAACATTAATAGGTCGAATCGTTACAGGTCGAATTATTAACAAAGTTGGTACGAAAAAAATATTAATGATTGGTCTAATTCTATTCCCGATAACCATGTCATTCTATTTTATTCAAGCGGGGATTACCGTATTGATCATTAGCCGTCTGGTAAATGGCTTTGCAGTTGGGATTGCTTCTACAGCTATAAGTACAGTCGTAGCGCAAATTTTACCAATTTCTCGTAAAGGTGAAGGAATTGGTTATTACAGTATGAGTTCAACACTTGGAACAGCCATCGGACCGTTCTTTGGTTTGTTTTTGAGCCAACACACTCATTATTCTGTTATTTTCATGTTGTGTATGGTTTTTGCCATTTTAGCGCTAGTCAGTGCCTTATTTACAAAAATATCGACAATCCAAGCACATACGGTTCAAGAAGAAAAAGGCTTTCATATTTCTCAATTTATTGATGGAAAAGCACTTCCTATCTCTATTTTGACATTATTATTTGCATTAGGCTATGCAAGCCTAATTGCTTTCCTTAACTTCTTTGCAGAAGAACGGGATTTACTTAGTGCATCAAGTTTTTTCTTCTTAGCATACGCTATAGCAGTTCTTTTCACACGTCCATTTACAGGTCGTATGATGGATACAAAAGGTGCTAACTATATTGTATATCCATGTGCAATTCTCTTTGGAATAGGTTTACTTCTTTTAAGTATCTCGCATAGTTCTTTCCTTCTATTACTTTCAGGCGCTATCATTGGTATTGGTTTTGGTAATCTTTCTTCTGCATTTCAAGCTCTTGCGATTAAAGTAACGACGCCAGAAAAAATGGGATTAGCTACTTCCACCTACTTTATTGGTTTAGACATAGGACTTGGATTCGGTCCTTATTTCTTAGGATATTTAGTACCGGTCCTTGGCTACAGCAATTTGTATGTAGGGTTAGGTACTTTAATGTTTGTCCTAATTATTTTATATCTATTCTTACATGGTCGGAAAGACCATTTAGTATTAAATAATAATGAAATACGTTTAAAAGAGATGTCGTCTAATTAATCGCGATTTACTTTCACATTGAAGCTCTCGTTTTGAATAACCTTTATTCAAACGAGAGCTTTTTTCGATAGATTATTGAATAGATTTTTATAAAAAGGTTACTGACGGATAGAATGCACTACTGTTTTTCATTTTCATGATTAGGAGGTAATTCAGCTGAAATATACTGGATAAATTCACAAACTGCAGGTGAGGCGTATTTCTTTTTTTTTGAAATTAATCCTAGATTCCAAGGGAAGCTTGGATTGACGATGGGAATCGCCTTAATTAAATCTTGATCAACTTTTTTGGCAATGGGTCTTGGGAAAATCGATATCCCTAAGTTTTCGCCAATCATTCCACTAATAAAATCCCACTCAGAACTTTCATAAGCAATTTCCGGACGAAAACCAGCTCGTTCGCACTGTTGAATAATGAGTTCATGAATAGCAAATTCTTTCTTAAATAAAATGAAGATTTCATTTTGTAACTCTTTCAGTTCAACTTTTTCCCTCTGCGCTAATGGATGGGAATGATGTACAAACAGCGACAGTTCTTCATAAAAAAAAGGAACAACATCAAACTCCTTTTCATCCACCGGTAACATAACCACACCAAGATCTAATATTCCGTCTTTGATTTCCTGTTTCACTTTTTTTGAATCATCTTCAAAGAGTTTTATTTTGATATCGGGGTAAAGATTATTGAATCCTTTAATGATTTTTGGGAAAAATAAAAAACCAATTATTGGCGGTATGCCAATTTTTATTTTTCCTTTTTTTAAGTTCATTAAATCATATAGGTGAATGGATAAATCATTTACCGATTCCATTATCATTTCCCCCTCCGCTAAAACGATTTCGCCGGCATCCGTTAATTCAATTTTCTTTGCGGAACGGTCAATCAGTTCTACATTTAATTCACCTTCCAAACTTTTGACTACTTTGCTTAGTGTAGACTGTGACAAATGGAGGGATCTCGAAGCTTTAGTAAAACTTTTGTATTTGGCAACTTCAATAAAGTAAGTGAGGTGACGTATGTCCATGAATGTAATCTCCAATCTATGAATTATATACATATGTTTTATTCCTAAAATTCATTGTACTCATATAAATAGTAGATGTATACTAAGTGTGAACAAAATGTGAATAATGCAGAATATCCCCATATTTTACTACGAAGTGTAATAGTTGACTTTCCCTGCTATTACTATTTAAATTATTAATATTCAGAATAATTGAGAGGTGAGTACTATATGTCCCTTGATCCTTTTTCAGAATTGGTAAAAAAAAATGATATTGATCTACTCAAAAAAAAATATCATGAAAAATGGAAAAACTTCTTCTTCAATCCACTTCAAATCGGGAAGCAGCCTACGGAATTAACTGAAATAAGAGATGTAATTTTACAGTCTTGGAATCGGAGTAAGCAATATAAGGATCTGAATCCGATGATTCAAGGGTCAGTAAAAAATATCTCTGATGAAGAGCTCAAAGAAATAAGGGGAAAAAGTGAAGTTTTTTATCTAGCGCAGCCAGTACTTAAACAGGCGGGTCAAGAACTTTCTAATTATAAACATGTACTCATGTTTTGTGACAGTGATGGCATAATTTTAGATCATTATGGAGATCATCCTGTAGCTCGTCATATAGGAAACTCAGTGAATGCAAATAATGGGGCTCAGTGGTCAGAACGTTGGGCAGGAACCAATGCAATTGGTACCTCAATTATTTTGAAACAGCCTGTTCAGATTTTTTCTTCCGAACATTTTTCTCATAGTTGTCATGAATGGGTGTGCTCATCAGCCCCTATTTTGGATCCGCTTACTAGTGAATTGTTAGGGATCATAAACCTCTCTACAACTAGTGATAGTTACCATACTCTTAGCATGATGAAAACCGTTGGAATTGTGAATCAAATTGAAAGGATCCTATTTCACAATTACTACCAAGCACGTGAAATGATGCAAAACATTTACATTGAAGCGATTAGGAAATGGAAAAACCAGATTGTTATCTTATGTAACTCACAAGGTGAAATTCTAAGGATAAACAGTGATTCTCAGGTCGATGAGATCACATCGTTAATGTCACTTACAGTAGAAAACAAAGAATTGACCACGAAAAAGGAATGGGAGGATGAAGTAACTCTTCATGGCGGTCAATATCAGGCAAGATACAAAAAAATTCTTTGGTACGATAGATTCATAGGTTTAATTGCTATTTTAGAGAAAAAGAATAGAATAAGTCATTCAACTGCTAACCATAATCACTATGCAAAGTACTCTTTACAAAGCTTATTTGGCAAATCAGAAGCATTTAAGAGCACCATTCAATTAGCTCGAGTTGCGGCCTCAAGTGATTCTAATGTTTTGATTACCGGAGACAGCGGCACGGGGAAAGAGTTAGTTGCCAGCGCCATACATCAGGCAAGCAACAGATCTGATTATCCTTTTATTGCTTTGAATTGTGCTGCTATACCAAAGGATTTGCTTCCTAGTGAGCTTTTTGGATATGTGGCTGGTGCCTTTACAGGTGCAAATCCGAAAGGAAGCATAGGGAAGTTTGAATTAGCGAATAAGGGAACACTTTTCCTGGATGAATTAGGTGATATGCCTCTGGATTCACAAGTACAACTGCTTCGGGTAATACAGGAGCAGGAAATTATCCGAATCGGGGATAAAACACGTATCCCTATAGATGTTCGCGTCATTGCAGCGACCAATAAAAATCTTCCTGAAGAAATAGTAGCAGGGAAATTTCGGAAGGATCTTTATTACCGGCTTAATGTCTTTCACATTGAATTACCGGCATTACGATATCGTTCAGAAGATGTTCCATTACTATCTGAAAATTTTGTGCAAAAGCTGACCATAAAAAAAAATCACGGTCCATACCATATAACTGAAGAAGCTATGGAAATATTAAGAAGTTATTCTTGGCCCGGAAATATTCGTGAGTTGGAGAATGTGATGGAATATGCAGTCAATTTTTCAGTCAACGGTATCATTACCCCTGAAAGTCTACCAAAACATTTCCATAACCCAAAGACCTTACCTATTAATACGGTGAAAATAAATCCCGTCAATCAGGCTGAATTAGAGTGGATTAAACAAGCGTTAAAACGTTCAAAAATGAACGTCACAGATGCAGCGAAAGAATTAAACATGAGCCGCAGCACCCTTTATCGAAAATTAAAAAAATTGGGTTATGATATCAAAAATTTAAACTAACAGAATAAGTACAATAACAAAAGGAGGCTATCGAAGCCTCCTTTTTGTTATTGTATGCAATTGCCTTATACACCATTAACCTGAATTATCAGCTTCTTCCTGTAATGTATCAAAAGTGAGAATAGTTATCGCAAAATTAGGAATTGTTGAATAGGTAGGGTTCATTTCCCATATTTCTAAAATTCGTTGTTTCAAATTTACTACACTTAAAAAAAACAAAATTAAGAAAATACAGAAAATACCTTAAAATTTAGTTTGGCACGGTAATTGCATATTAATTATGTGATTCAACTAAGAAGGCTTAATAAATGAAACCGTATTCAATGAAAAGGTGAAAATAAGCCCAAAAACTAAGGAGGAAAACAATTATGAAATCAATGGAACAGAAAACAAAAGCTATCTCAAAGGAAGCAGATTATCTACGGGCATTGTACCAGGAATGGAGCGACCGTATGGAGGCAAATCCGAACATGACGGTAGCGGATTTCCGAAGCCTTTTTGACGAATGGGAAAAACCTACGTTTGAGCCTGAGGATGTGACTTATAAGACGGATAAGGTAGGTGGTGTCGATGTCATCTGGGCATACCCTATTGGGTGCGACAAATCGAAAGTATTAATCTATACTCACGGCGGCGGGTTTGCCGTAGGATCTTCTTCAAGCCACCGGAAGCTGGCTGGCCATATGGCCAAGGCACTAGGAGTGTCATCTGTAGTATTGGATTACCGCCGCAGCCCGGAGAATCCTTTCCCAGCACAATTGGAGGATGCTGCTTCTGTTTACAAAGCTTTACTCGCATCAGGCATTAAGGCAAAGGATATCGGTACAATCGGCGATTCTGCAGGAGGAAACCTTGCTGTTGCATCGGTGCTGAAATTCCGTGAATTGGGTCTTGAACTTCCAGGTGCCGTTATTGCTTTCTCGCCATGGCTTGATATGGAACTAACCGGCAGCACGCTTGAAAGTAATGCCGCTACCGACGCGCTGATCACCGTCCCATTGCTCGAAGGAATGATTAGTATGTTTATGGGTGATGACATTTCGAAGACTCGTGATCCATTAGCCAACCCGCTGCACGCCGATTTCAATGGCTTTCCACCGCTTTACATCAACGCGGGTGGAGTCGAAATGCTACTGGACGATGCGCGCCGTTTACATACTCGCGCCACTGAGGCCGGTGTACAAGCCACACTGTCAGTTGTAGATGGAATGCAGCATGTTTTCCCATGCCTGGCTGGTCGCGCTCCTGAAGCGGATGAGGAAGTCAGCAGGATTGCAGCTTGGTATCGGGCACTGTAAAAATAGGGACTAGGGGGAAAATATAATGAATCAACACAATAATGATAAGACAAAAGGGTTAGATTTCGATGCGGTTGTTGTTGGGGCCGGGTTCGGCGGCCTTTACGCTGTTCATAAACTCCGCAATGAACTTGGCCTAAATGTACGTGCCTATGATAATGGAGCAGATGTCGGCGGCACTTGGTACTGGAACCGCTATCCGGGAGCACTTTCGGATACCGAGAGCTTTCTCTACCGCCTCTCTTTTGACAAGGAACTTCTTGAGGAGGGGGATTGGAAGCACAATTACCTAACGCAGCCGGAAATCCTTGGCTATATGAACACCGTTGCTGACCGCTTCGATCTACGACTCAGCTATCAGTTCAACACCAAGGTTACAGCAACCCATTTCAATGAAGAGACTAACTTTTGGGAGGTCACCACTGATAAGGGCGAAACTGTCACAGCGAAGTTTCTAGTTACCGGGCTTGGGCTTCTTTCAGCAACGAATGTGCCTAAATTTAAGGGTATGGAGACCTTCAAAGGTGAACAATATCACACTGCTAGATGGCCAAGCTCAGGCGTTGACCTGAAGGGTAAACGAGTAGGCGTAATTGGTACTGGTTCAACCGGGGTTCAGGTGATTATTGCCACTGCCCCTGAGGTCGAGCATCTAACGGTTTTCCAACGGACTCCGCAATACAGTGTACCGATTGGATTAAGGGTACAATCCGATGCTGAAAAAGCGGAAATAAAGGCAAATTACGAAGAAATATGGAAACAGGCGAAATCCTCAGCTGTGGCCTTCGGTTTTGAGGAAAGCACGATATCAGCGGTTGAGGTTTCGAAAGAGGAACAAGAGCGTGTATTTGAGGAGGCATGGAATACTGGGGGCGGATTCCGCTTTATGTTCAATACCTTCAGCGATATTGCCATCAATCCCGAGGCTAATGAGGCTGCGGCCAATTTCATCCGCAAGAAAATCAAAGAGATCGTTAAGGATCCTGAAACGGCACGTAAGTTGATGCCAACCGGTTTATATGCCAAACGTCCGCTGTGTGACAACGGCTACTACAATACATTCAACCGAGACAATGTCTCACTCGTCGATGTCAAGGAGAACCCGATTGTAGAACTTACACCAAATGGAGTGCGTACAACGGATGGCGAATACGAATTGGATGTGTTGATCTATGCCACTGGATTCGATGCAGTGGATGGAAACTATACCAAGATCGACATGCGCGGACGCGGTGGTGTCACGGTGAGCGAAAAGTGGGCGGATGGACCGACGGGGTATCTCGGCATGACAAATACCGATTTCCCAAATCTGTTCATGATTCTCGGTCCAAACGGTCCTTTCACAAACCTGCCGCCAAGTATCGAAACTCAGGTCGAATGGATAACAGATACCGTGAAGTACATGGTCGATAAAGGCTTCAGCACGATCGAACCAACAGTGGAAGCCGAGAATGATTGGGTTGAAACCTGCCGTTCAATCGCTGATATGACCTTGTTTCCAAAAGCTGAATCGTGGATTTTCGGTGCGAACATCCCTGGTAAGAAGAATGCGGTCTATTTCTACTTGGGAGGTTTGGGGAATTACAGAAAGGCGTTGGAAGAGGCGGGTTATAAGAACTTTGTTTTCGACCACGCCATGGCTAACGTGTAACGTGGAATAAATTAGTACTACTAACGGAGCCGGGGACAGTACAGTCCTTCCCGGCTCTAAATATTCATGAGAATAAAAATGAATCCCGCTGATTTCCGGGCCTCTGCTTAACTATCAAACAATAAATGAGTAGAATAGGAGAATATTATGTATTTAAGTCAGCAAACTTTTAATTCTGCTTTACCTACAAATGTGATTTTTGGAGTAAATAGTGTCGAGGAAAACTTAACAGTAAAAATTAAAGAATTCAATAAATCAAAAGTTTTTATAGCTACTGATCCAGGGCTTGTTAAAGCTGGAATTCCAAATAGGATACAATCTCTTTTAAATGAAAACGGGATTAATGCAATCGTATTTTCAGAAATCGAGCCCGATCCTCATGCTGTAACAGTAATGAAGGGGGCGGAGGTATATAAGGCCGAATCATGTGACATGATTCTCGCGGTTGGTGGAGGAAGTGCAATGGATTTCTCAAAAGCCGTTGGAGTAATGGCTAGTCATCCCGGCCATATCCTTGATTATCGCCGTGGTGAAAAACCGGTAGTTAACGAAATTCCAACGTTGTTTGCTATTTCTACAACAGTTGGTACTGGCTCTGAAGTAACGACTGTTTCCGTAGTCACTGATCATGAGGCAGGGAGGAAATATGTTGTTGCTTCACCCGTATTGGCTCCTAAGATAGCATTTGTTGATCCATTGTTAACCATTTCACTTCCACGCCATGTAGTTGCAGCTACAGGCATTGATGCATTGGTTCATGCGCTTGAAGCTTTTACTTCTGTAAAATCAACCCCAATTACTGATGGCTTAGCCCTTCAAGCAATTAAAATGCTCAAAGATCATTTGCCGCCAAGTTATGCACATCCTAATAACCTTGAAGCAAGATCACAAGTGCATTTAGCAAGTACAATCGCTGGGATGGCTTTTGGTCTTGGTGGTGTTGGGCTTGTACACTCTTGTTCCCATCCGATGTCGGCTATTTACCATGTTCCGCATGGTCTGGCGAATGCGATTCTATTACCTTATGTTTTTAAACACAATCTAATCTCAAACTATAAAAAATATGCAGATATTGCTAGAATCTTTGATCCTTCTTTAACGTTTGAAAATGATAAATTGGCAGCGGAACGACTAGTGGACTTACTAAATGATTTTACTCAATCATTGAATATACCAAAAGATTTTAGTTATTTAGGAATTGAATTTACAAAGGAAATGGTCGATCGTTTAGCGCATGATGCAATGGAAGATAAAGGGACCATTCCAAATAATCCGCGAAAAGTTTTCAAAGAAGATGTGATTGAAATCTATAATAAGGTTTTACCATTCTATCAAGAAGGGGAATCAGCAGAATAATGTATATTAATGGGAAATGGATAGAAACTGAGCAAGTATTAGAAGTCAAAAATCCTGCAAATGGTAAAGTGGTTGATAAAGTATTTTTAGTTGGAAAAGAAGAGACACAACGTGCTATTGAAGCGGCCAAAATTGCCTTTCCGGCATGGTCTGGACTAACTGGAGAACAGCGTGCTTCTTACCTACATAAAATAGTTGATATTTTAGTAGAAAAAAAGGAGCACCTTGCCCAAACCATTACGAAAGAAATGGGGAAAACAATTCATAATGCCCGTTATGAAGTAGGGAATACAATTGCTTTCTTTCAATGGTATGCGGAAGAAGCACGCCGTGTTTATGGTGATCTGGTTCCTCCATCTGCACCAAATAAAAGAATTTCTGTTCTAAAGCAGCCAATTGGAGTTGTTGGGGCAATTACGCCATGGAATTTTCCGTTATCAATGGCTGCAAGAAAATTAGGTCCTTCATTAGCTGTTGGTTGTACGGTTGTATTTCGGCCATCACGTGAGGCACCTTTATCATCTCTAGAGCTTTTCAAAGTGTTTGATGAAGCCGGTCTTCCGGAAGGTGTTGTGAACCTTGTCATTGGAAATTCTTCTGAAATTGTTGGAGAACTAATGGCCAGTGACACGGTCCGAAAAATTTCATTTACAGGATCAACAGAAGTCGGAAAGAAGCTCATTCGACAATCTGCTGACACAGTAAAACGTGTATCCATGGAGCTTGGTGGACATGCTCCGTTTATCGTATTTGAAGATGCAGATATCGACCTTGCCATTGAAGGCGCTATTAGCAGTAAGTTTTCATCAACTGGTCAACAATGCGTTTGTACGAATCGTATTTACGTACATGATTCCATTTATGACACATTTGCACGCCGCTTTGCGGATAAAGTTTCATCCATGAGAATTGGTGATGGATTAGATGAAAATACCCAGTTAGGTCCTTTAGTGAATCAGGAGGGTGTTGATAAAGCACATGATCATGTTACCGATGCAGCAGGGAAAGGAGCTAGAATTCTTTGCGGTGGTAAAGTGCCAACTGAGAATGAATATGAAAATGGCTATTTTTATTTACCGACGGTCCTTGCAGATGTTAACGAAGCGATGAAAATTACCTATGAAGAAACATTTGGTCCTGTAGCGCCATTAATTCGCTTTAGCAATGAGGATGAGGTTGTCGAAAAGGCCAATAACATAGAATATGGGCTGGCTTCTTATTTTTATACGAATGATTTGTCAAGAGCACACCGAGTTGCAGAAAAACTTGAATATGGAATGGTAGGTGTGAATGACCCGGCACCATTTGCTGTGCAAGCGCCATTCGGAGGGGTTAAACAAAGCGGATTAGGAAGAGAAGGTGGTCGGTATGGCTTGGATGACTATCTTGAAACAAAATTAGTTTCTGTAGCAATTCGTAGTGAAAATCGGTAAAAAACGAAATGGTATCAATAATGCAACTATCATTTCTGTAGAAAATTAGTAAGGATAATTTTCAGAAATTTAACATTATTATGAATCAACAGCGAAATTAGGAGGTTTCAGATGAAAATGGATGAAAGCGTTAGAAAAAAACAGATGAAGAAGGTTGCTCTAGCTAGTGTTGTAGGAACATCTATCGAGTGGTATGACTTTTTCCTTTATGGAACAATGGCTGCACTCGTTTTTCCACAATTGTTCTTCCCAGAATCTAGTTCTTACATGGGAGTCTTACAATCTTTTATAACACTATTTGTAGGCTTCTTGGCTCGTCCTATTGGAGCCATAATCTTTAGCAGTTACGGTGACAAAGTTGGGCGAAAGGCTGCTTTGGTTACTTCCTTATTGTTAATGGGAATTAGTACTACCCTTATGGGATTATTACCCACTTATCATAGCATTGGTACGGTCGCACCGATTTTACTTGTCCTATTAAGATTTATTCAAGGGATTGGTGTCGGTGGAGAATGGGGTGGTTCGGTCACTCTTTCAGTTGAGTGGAGTTCGAAAAAATCAAAAGGTTTAACGGGAAGTATGACGCAATTGGGTGTTCCAATTGGTATGATATTCGCTACTTTAGTTGTTTCTCTTTGTATGTCCTTAACAGGAGATTCCTTTGAAGCTTGGGGTTGGAGAATTCCATTTCTTCTGAGTTTTGCTCTAGTATTTATTGGTTTATATATCCGATTAGGGATTGAAGAGTCTCCAGAATTCGAGAAGTTGAAAGAAGAGAAGGCCACAGCAAAGCAGCCAGTCTTGGAAACTATTAAAGGATATCCAAAAGAGATTCTTTTAGCTGCTTTTACACGTCTTGCAGATAATATTCCTTTTTATATATGTACAACATTTACTGTTTATTACGCTACAACTCACCTTCATATGGATAAACAATTGATCACGAATGCTGTATTGCTCGTTGCGATCACATTCTTATTTATTGTACCTTATGCAGCTCATTTGTCTGATAAATTTGGACGAAAGAAAATTATGTTCTCTGGAATGATCATGACACTTTTAGGAGCTTTGCCGTATTTTTATTTAATAAATACAAAAGAGCTAGTACTTATTGCAATCGCTATTGTCCTTTTAAGTATCGGCCCGGCTGTTATCTATGGTCCACAAGCAAC
Source organism: Neobacillus drentensis NBRC 102427 (assembly GCF_001591445.1). Lineage (GTDB taxonomy): Bacteria > Bacillota > Bacilli > Bacillales > Cytobacillaceae > Neobacillus > Neobacillus drentensis. Next base: position 36,118 of record NZ_BCUX01000030.1, read on the forward strand.
TCTACTTGCTGAAATCTTTCCTGTACATTTAAGATTTAGTGGATCATCCCTTGCCTATCAATTTGCTGCTATCATTGCTGGTGGATTGGCACCTACAATATCCTTAACATTACTAGAGAAATTTAAAAGTCCCTATGCCATCACTATGTATATCGTCGTTTGTTGCGTCATCTCTATTACGGCTTTAACCCTCCTTAAACCAAAAGATAAACAAACACAAATTATCGTTGAGGAGCATGTTCGAGCTAGCAATGAGTAAATAAGAAAATACATTTAGAATAGTCTTTAAAATAAAAATTTGACAAAGGGGAGAAACTAGGTGAATTTTTCAACAAAACTTCATGAAACGGCAAAATACTCAGGCAGCAAGATTGCTTATTACTTTAAGGACCAATCAAGTACATATGCTGAATTGAATCAAGCAATCACACAATTTGCCTCAGGTCTGGAAAAATTAGGGGTCAAGAAAGGAGACCATATTGCATTATTGTTAGATAACTCTCCTCAGTTTGTGATTAGTCTATATGGGGCGTTCCGATTGGGTGCGACTGTCATTCCGATTAATCCTATTTATACAGCCGATGAAATAGGGTATATGCTTGATAATGGTGATGTTAAGGCTGTTGTTGCCTTGAAATCGCTTATCCCATTACTGGAGCAAAAGCAAACATCTTTGCCAAATGTAGAGCACTATGTGTATGTTGAGACGGATCAAAAGACAGAGGATTCAGATAGCCTTTCTAATTACTCTAATTTGAAATCTAAATTGAAATCATTTACTAGTCTACTGGCTACCGGGAATTTGGACTTTCAAGAACCGGAAATTCATGCGGATGATGTTGCCATTATTCTTTATACATCCGGAACAACTGGAAAACCCAAAGGTGCTATGTTGACTCATAAGAATTTATATTGTAATGCCATGGACGTAAGCCATGATTTAAAAATGACCAGCGATGATCGAATTATAAATGTTCTGCCAATGTTTCATGTTTTTAGTTTAACTGATTGCTTGAATGCACCTATTTTATCCGGGGCAACTATCCTGATTGTACCCAAGTTCAGCCCGAGGGAAATTTTCCGGTTAGGTAAAAAATATAAACCAACGGTATTTTTTGGAGTACCAACGATGTTTAACTTTCTCTATCAATTCCCTGAAGGAAACCCGGAGGATCTTGAATCACTGAGGTTCTGCTTCTCAGGCGGAGCCTCCCTTCCTGTTTCTATGTTAAGAAATTTTGAGGAAAAATTTAATGTGGTGATTTTAGAAGGATACGGATTATCCGAGGCATCGCCAACAACTACTTTTAACCCTCTTGACCGTGAACGTAAGCCGGGATCCATTGGGACATCCATCACTCATGTGGAAAACAGAGTTGTGAATGAGTTTGGCGAGGAAGTTCCCGTTGGAGAAGTAGGAGAGCTGATTGTCCGCGGCCCGAATGTCATGAAAGGCTACTATAAAATGCCTGAAGAGACAAAAAGGGCAATTAAAGATGGCTGGCTTTATACAGGTGATCTGGCAAGAATGGATGAAGATGGATATTTTTATATTGTCGATCGGAAAAAGGATATGATTATAGTAGGAGGGTATAACGTTTACCCGAGGGAAGTCGAAGAAGTCTTCTATCATCATCCCGACATAGTGGAGGCAGCGGTCTTTGGTGTACCGGATCCAAATCGCGGTGAGGCAGTGGTAGCTTATGTTGCCACCAAAAACCCTTTTATAACAGTGGAACAACTGCAAGCCTACTGTAAGGAACATCTGGCAAAATATAAACTTCCTTCGGTCATTGAAATCATCGAGGAACTGCCAAAAAGTGGAACGGGGAAAATTTTAAGAAGAGCGTTAAAAGAACAGCTGGTTGAAAAAGTTGCATTATAACATCAATGCTATATTTATACATTAAGATTTTATTAGTTGGTTTAAGTGATATCGCTAAATTGGTATTATTCCTAGCATCTAAATGATAGCACTTTTATTACTGGAATTCAGTATAGAGTGGATGGTGGACTAGGAGCGAAATAAGCCTAGAACAAAGAAAAACTTTCCCATAGGAACATATAAAAATAATAGACTGGGTAAGGAGTAGACATCGATGCATGCATTAGAAGGAATTAAAATACTCGATTTATCAAGAACATTAGCAGGCCCGTTTTCTACCATGTTGCTTGGAGATATGGGAGCCGATGTGATAAAGGTTGAGCAGCCTGGACAAGGAGATGAATCCAGGCGCTTCACTCCTCCTACGTGGAATGATGAGAGTTGCTATTATCTTAGTTCAAACCGAAATAAACGGAGCATTACGGTCGATTTAAAAAGTGTAGAGGGTAAAGAAATTATTTATAAATTAGCGAAGGACGCTGATGTTTTAGTAGAAAATTTTCGAACAGGTACATTAGACAAGCTGGGTTATGGTTATGAGACAATAAAAAAAATAAATCCCCGTTTGGTGTATTGCTCTATATCAGGATTTGGCAGAACGGGTCCCGAAAGGAATAGAGCCGGCTACGACCTTCTTTTACAAGGGTTTGGAGGGTTAATGAGTATCACAGGTGATGCCAATTCAGGACCGGCAAAAGCAGGTATGTCCATTGTAGATTTAACAACGGGGATGTTTGCAGCTTATGGAATTTTAGGTGCATTATTCTCTGCACAAAAAACAGGAAAAGGACAATTTGTTGATGTAAGTTTGCTTGATGGACAAGTTGTCTTGTTGAATCATCTGGCAACTGGATATCTTGCAACGGGTAAGCCTGCTGGAAGAATGGGATCAGCTCATCCTTCGATTGTTCCATACCAATCGTTTAGGGCAAAAGACATGGATATCATTTTGGCTGTAGCTAATGATCGATTATGGACAAAGTGTTGCCAGGCCTTTAATTGGATAGATTTAATGGAAGATGCTCGTTTTGAATCAAATGCAAAGCGAGTAGCCCATCGTCAAGAACTTGTGAATAGTATGTCTGAGAGACTGATTACGATGGAAAGCAAAGACATTTTTGAAAAGATGGATCATGCTGGGGTCCCATGTGGTCCAATTCACACTATTGATCAAGTTCTCAATCACCCTCAGGTTCAAGCAAGGGAAATGATGATTGACATTGAACATCCGAATGTGAAGAATTTGAAAGTGCCGGGATTTCCAGTTAAATTTTCGGAAACTCCATCGAACGTTCGACGCCACCCACCTTTGCTTGGAGAACACACAGACGAAGTCTTAGGAGAACTTGGTTACTCCGAAGCACAAATTGAAAATCTAAAAAGTGGGATGGTAATATAATTTAGAATTTATTGAAGTTAACTCACTAACTATTTCGCTGCTTCGGCAGCTTTTTTTCATTTTCCTACATTAAATTCACGTTAGTTCCAAAAGAATTTTTTGCTAGTAAAGGGGCAGCCTGGGGAAAATAAAGATAATAAATATACTCAAAGGGCTGTTGATTAAATGAAAATAAAGTGGTTCTTCACCCTAGCTTTTGTGTTATTAATGACCATTGTTACTGTCGCATCTGCTGCGACTCCTTTAAAGGTGTTTGTGAATGGACAACCCGTTTATTTCATACCCCCTATTGTAAGGATCATAGACGGACTTCCCTTCGTGTCTATTGATGCGATAAGTAGCGAACTTAAACTGGATGTCGAATATGATGAGAAAAACAATACGGTTCATATTTCAAATAAAAGAGAACCTCAATCGGAAGTTGTTGCTACATTAAAGAAAGCAAAAGCGACTCTTTATGCTACAAAAAGAGAAGGGGATTTAGAAAAATTTAGATTGGAGATTAATGGAGAAACTAGATGGTTCCCTTACTGGAGGAATTCAGATTCTCCTTCGTTTGGTCCGAGGTTATTTTCTGAAGATATTAACCAGGATGGAAAAGAAGAGTTAGTCATCATATTAACAACTGGACATGGTACAGGAATCATGATTACAGAAGCTCATGTTCTACAGAAAACGAATACAAACGTTGGAGAAGTATATGAGGAAAAGTTAATTGATAATCCAGTGGCTATCATCAATAAGAATGTAAAAACGAAAAAAGTATCTAATAACCAAATTGAGATAACGATCGGTAAGAATAAAACTAAGGATACTTTTTATGAATACTTGAAACATGAGAGTATTGATTTTTCTGTATATAAAGGAAAACTAGTGGCTTATGTGAGTGGCCATCTTTCTCCACCAACAGAAGGCGGAATTTTGATTACCTATCAATTCAAGGATAATATGTATCAAGCGGAAAAAATAGAATACCTAAAAAACAGTCCGGATTTTATCATGGAGAGTTCTTTTCAGTAATGTGAATTTTTGATGCCACAATATACCAATTTCAGTACATCCTATAAGTAGGAGGGATTGATTATGGGATTTCGAATTTTATTAATCTTAATCTTAATTAGTTTCCATTTTTCAACAATAGTCAGTGCAAAAGTGCCACTCAAAGCTGCATTTATTCGTGACCATCAGCTATGGATGAAAAAAGGAGAGAAAGAAATACAACTTACAAAGAATCGTTATGTATATGGTCAAGAATGGTCATATGACGGACGCTTTATTGCTTATATTGATGGTGATGAGAAGGGAGAAAAAACAGATTTATTCATATATGATACCAAGGAAAAGGAAAACTACCAGCCTTATGTAAGGGTTGAATCCAATTACTTTAAATGGTCCCCGATAAAAAATCAATTAGCCTATAATTCACACGGCGTTTTAAATGTAACAAAAGTAAAAAATGGTCGTCCGCAAGGTTTTGAAAATGTTTCATTAGGGGTTAGCGGTTTTGAATGGTTTCCAAACGGGAAAGAATTGATAGCTGCCTCACAATCCAGCTTGCGTCCTACCGGTTGGGGGCCAATTCCACTATATAGAATTCCGGTGGATGCGAATCTTGTTGCTGATAAAATGAAGCATTTTTACACCATTCAAACAAAAGAGCCTGATTTGTTTGCGATTGATGCTGACTATTTTAAATGGAGTAATGATGGAAAGTGGGTTAGTTTTTTAGCCACTCCTACAGCTTCCTGGTCTATGGATAGCAATTTGTTATGTGTCATTTCATCAAAGGGTGAACGCTTTCAAGTCGTCGGTAAAATGCTAGGGTTCAAAAACTGGATGAAATGGGCACCAACTGCAAATCAACTAGCCTATATTTCAGGAGAAGGAAGATTTTTTGTTGAAAACAAGAAAATGACCATTGCCGACATGCCCACATCTCAGCAACAAAAGGAATTTACACCAGAAGGGTTTGTTGATCTAGATTTGGAATGGTTCTCACCAGACGAGGTGATTGTGGCTCGTGCAAAAGAGAATAAGGAGTGGAAAGAAGGACCTGTTCCAACGATGTTCACTGCACTTTATGCTATCAACATAAGAACAGAGGAACAAAAACAAGTATCTTTTCCAAAGAAAAATGAAATGGATGAAATTCCTCAAGTAGTTGGATCTTATCTTTCATGGTTTCGTAAAAAGGCAACGGAATATAAAGGTGATGTCTGGATGAAGGATGATTTAAATGGTCAAGGGCAGATTTGGCTTAAGAATGTTGATTCGGCTCCCGTGTTTTTTACACCGAAGTGAATATTATTATTTTTAATTTTGGACAAACTCTAAGGAAAAAGGAAAGGCTGGAACCAAAGCTTGATTAAAAGACTTAACTATTACATTCTGATCTTCGTTACGGTGCTCACAGCATCTGTTCCTTCTATAAAAGCAACTGCTATGGAAAATATGGCTCAGCAAATAAATCAGCTAATAAATAACGAACCTGCGTTAAAAGGAGCAATTGCCGGCATAAGCATCCGTAACGCCTCTGACGGAAAAATCATCTATTCTCACCAGGGTGATGTCCGCTTAAGACCTGCATCCAATATGAAACTATTAACTGCAGCTGCCGCACTTACTGTCCTCGGAGAAGACCACACCTTCACGACGGAGATCCATACGGATGGACTACTGAAAAAGAAAACCCTCCATGGGAATCTGTATTTAGTAGGGAAGGGTGACCCAACTTTACTGAAATCTGATTTTGATAAAATGGCAGTAGCAATTCAAAAACGCGGCATTAATAAAATTAAGGGAAACCTTGTCGGTGATGATTCTTGGTATGATAATGTCCGTTATTCACTCGACCTCCCTTGGAGTGACGAAACAACGCATTACGGTGCACAGATATCAGCACTCACCGCCTCACCAACCAGAGCCTATGATGCAGGATCGATCAAAGTCCTCGTGCAGCCTGGAACAAGAAAAGGCGACAAACCCACCGTGAGAATGACTCCGAAAACCAATTATCTAAAAATAGTTAACCATGCTATAACTGTTCCGGAAGATGGCAAAAAGGATATCACTATTGAGCGGGAACACGCGAGGAACATCATAACAATCGAAGGATCCATCCCAACAAAGGCAAAAACGGAAAAAGAATGGATTGGAGTCTGGGACCCCACACGATATGCCTTGTCCCTTTTGAAACAATCCTTAACAGAACACGGGATACAGGTGACCGGAAAACTAAAAACAGGATTGGTGCCTGACACCGCCAGAATTTTATTGACCCATCAATCGATGCCGTTATCTGAGCTGCTGGTTCCGTTTATGAAACTAAGCAATAACGTCCATGCTGAAATATTAGTTAAAGAAATAGGTCGAGTCGTGAAAGGTGAAGGTAGCTGGGAAAAGGGACTGAGCGTTTTAAATGCGGAGCTTACAAAATTCGGTGTTAACCCCAAAACATTGGTGCTTAGGGATGGTTCAGGCGTCTCCCATGTCGACCTGATACCGGCCAACCAGCTGACACAGCTGTTATTTGCCGTCCAAAAGGAAAAGTGGTTTTCGAGCTATTATCACTCATTACCTGTTTCTGGTGAAAGTGAAAAGATGGTCGGTGGAACTTTAAGAAATCGGATGAAGGATCCTTCGATTCGAGGAAAAGTTTACGCAAAAACGGGGACTATTTCTACGGTTAGTTCAATATCAGGCTATGTAAAATCAAAAGGTGAACAAACCTTAATTTTTTCAATCTTTCTAAATAACTTAGTGGATGATTCAAAAGGAAAAATGATAGAGGACCAGCTGATTACTATTTTAGCCAATCAATAGGTACACCCCACATAGATGAAATTGTACTGCTCAAACACAATTGAAGAAATTAATTTCTTGAAAATTTAAAGTATTGATTTTACTATAAATATAATGATAAAAGAGTTATACCATGGGAGAGACATATGAATATGAATATGAATATGAATAGGAAACAAGGACAGATACTATCTGAACGATTTGAGGTAGCTTTTAACCAAGTGCACGATGCCTTAAGGGATATCGTTCAAATTAATGATGACAGATTCGTCGTTCTCGTAAAGGTTGGGGCGAAAAAATATCAAATCATTGAAACGTATAAAAAGGACCTGGAGCAATATGCCAGGCTGCGAAATGCGATTGTGCATGAGAAAATGGAAATTGGCTTTTATATTGCTGAGCCCAATGCGAAAGTTGTTTCTCATATTGAAAAAATTGCCAATGTGTTCAGTCGTCCTAATTATGCCCTGTCAATTGCTACGAAAAATGTGGTGTACTTTGATTACCGAGATAGCATTTTAAAAGTAACAGCAGCCATTAAAGAACACGGTTATTCGAAGTTTCCAATCTATAAAAACAAGAAGTGTGTCGGCTTACTCACATCCAGTTCGATTGTGAAATGGATGGCACAGAATATGGAAAACAGTTCTGTCAATCTTTCCGATAGCCATGTGTCAGATATCATGACCTACGAGAAGGAACATCCGATTGAAATCGTCGCTAAAGATATTAATATTTTTGAGGTGGAGAATATCTTTGAAAAAGCACATAGGAAGAAACAGAAAATAGAAGGTGTAATTATTACTGAACACGGAAGAGCGGATGAGTCCCCACTTGGTATGATTACAGCTTGGGATCTTATTCAAATTGATTACACAGTAGACTAATTTATTGAAAAAATGTTATCAATAAATTTACAAGAAGTCGGGAAAACTGTATAGGATGGACTCCTAATAAAAGGCGGGGATAAACTTATGCGGAATTATCGATTTCTTATCAATGAGCAATTTCAAGCGAACAGCATAGCGGAAGATTTAAGAATACAACTGGACGTCAATCGATATAGTTACGTCAATATTCTATCTGTTGACAATCGAAATGAAGTACTTGTCCAAGTTTTTGAATCTAGCGGAGGAGCAGAGGAAACGGTTGAAACCTTTATGCAAGATTACCAAAAAGGGATAATTATTGAATAACCAGTAAAGTTCTCCGGCTTTGGAGAACTTTTATTTTTTTAAAAAAACAAGCATACCTCTAAGGCATGCTCGTTGTATTTGGCTAATTTTGCTTAAAATTCAAACTCGCTTAATTGGTCCATATGAGAGGCTATCAAAGCGATAATGGTGGTTGCTTCTTCTTTACTAAAAATGAAATGGGACTCATCCTTGATTAATTCATCGTCCGTGGTCCAAATCCGGTTAACGCGCTTAAGGACACCGTCTCCAGTTGCTTGAACCAATCCAAATTGATAGGTTACTTCGACCTCATCTTCATGTTTGAAGGCTGTTACCTCTGGAGTGGACCAATCCACATCAATTTCCTCAAAGATGTCGTCACTATTAACTTGTGCTGCCTCGTAATACTCTTCTTCCTCATCATCTTCTACATAAACAGTTTCGACCTCATCATCATCTTCCTCAGAGACCTCAGTAGTCTGAAGATAGACCCCATCATCTGTATAGTGATCGTCACCGTTCATGTAATCATGAAGGCTAGCGTGCACTTCCTCGATAATGTCTTCAATATCTGAAAGGATGACTTTCGCAGTATGTCCGCTGTCAACATCGAAGGTATCGATGTAAAATTCTTCGTTTTGCGGATCAAAGAACAGTGAGCAAAAATAATCACGCTCCAGTTCTTCGGTATCAACATCTGCGGTATCGACATAAAACTCGATCCTTGGATGTTTGGCGGCTCTTTCAACTGTCATTTGACCGACCTGATCATATTCTTCACAAATTGACTCCAGGTGTTCTTGCAGTTCTCCACATACTCTGTCAAACCATTCTAACGACATCAAACATCCCATCCTTTCAAAGTTAATCGAGGTTATTATTACCAACTTTGAAAAAAATATGTTTTTTCTAATAATATGGAAGGAATAACAAATAGGAAACTAGAACAGAGTGAATAAGTAACCCTATTTTATGATTCTACTTAAGATTGGAGGGATCCCATGAAATCCTTAATATATGAACTAAATCAAATCTGCACTAATTTTCCCTTAAGAGAAAAAATTGTGATTGTTGATTCTCATTCCATTGGGGAACAAATCAATGAAACTTTTGTTAAGGCAGGATATCAAGCAATTAATCTCAAGTATAAAACTGTGAATGACCTTGCCCGAACAGTTGTTGACCTGAATTCAGAGCAACCGCAAAATATCTTAGATCAGACAGTGGGTGTTCATTTTATTTACAATCTTCTTAAAGAGTTGAAAAACCAAGAGAAGCTTCGTTACTTTGCGGGAATGGAAATCACTCCTGCTTTTAGTCATGCGATATATACAACCATTCAAACCTTACGATTAGCCGGATATACAAAGGCTACTTTGAAAAAGAATGCGTTTATTAGCCCAGACAAAGCGGAGGATATTTACGAGATTCTTGCTGAATATGAAAATACCTTATGTATTCATCAATTTACCGACAAGGCAGGATTAATAAATAAGGCACTGGAAGCCACCCAAATTGATGATAAGGGAGTTTTTATTTTACAATCCGGTCTAAACCTATCACAACTGGAAGATCAATTCCTAAGAAGAATCATCCCTGAGTCCGTTTATAAACTGCCGCTTGCACCGGTATTGGGAATCGATCCTCCTGAACGGTCAAGCATCAGTTCGGTTTCTTGGGGACAGCCGGCTCCGCTCAGTTATCTCTACCAACAGGGTGAAGCAAACGGGGAGCCCAACTTGGAGCTTTTTACTGCGAAGACAGAAGAAATTGAAGTTAAACAAATCTTAGAAAAAATTAAAGCGACCAAAGCTTCACTAGATGAGAGTGTTGTTTACTATACAAACACCGATGCCTACATAACCGTGTTTTATCACCTGTCCCAAAAGTTAGATCTGCCCTTTACTTTTGGTGAAGGACTGCCCGTTTCATTTAGCCGCCCGGGACGTTTGGTTTCCGGATTAATAAGTTGGATTCAGTCTAACTATAGTGTAGAAACCTTTCTTGATTTGCTGAACGAAGGATTAATTGAATTTGGCGAAGGTGCACCTTCTAAAGCTAAAATTTCGCGAGTGCTTCGGGATTTACAGATTTGCTGGTCACAAGAACGGTACCTAACTCATCTCACCATTGAAATTGAACGTTTAGGCGAGAAACTTTTACAAGCAGAAGATAAATCTATTTTTGAAGTTAGGTTAAAAGAAATTTCGTGGTTGAAGCAGTGGTATACTGACCTGTTTAAAAAGTTGCCCCCGTTAAATCTAACCATGAATTATAAAAAAACATTAACTGGAATCACCTATCTTCTCAAAAATAATTGTAAAACAAGTTCATCACTTGATGAAATGGCCAAGTCTGCCTTATTGGAGGAAATTGAGAGGATTCTCCCCTTTGCAGATGAATCGTTATCAAGCTACGATTTGTTTGAAAAGGTAAAAGATCTTCTGTTAACTATTCAAATTAATCAATCGGGTCCAAAGTCAGGTCATCTTCATGTTTCTTCCTATAAGCGAGGTATTTATAATAGCCGGTCGCACTTATTTTTTGCAGGCTTGGATAACAAGAAGTTTCCGGGTAATGCAAGCGAAGATCCGCTCTTGCTCGATACAGAGCGAATTCAGTTAGGGAACGGTTTGCCATTACTACGTGAAAAGGGTCAAGAAAACTTGTATACAATGTTACAAGCTCTAGCGAATTCAACCGGTCATGTCACGGTCAGTTACTGTGATTTTGATATGAGTAATAATCGGGTAGTTAACCCAGCATTTGTTGTTTTGCAATGCTATCGTTTAATCACCGGCAATAAAGATGCAGATTTTGAAGCGTTAAAATCACTGCCATCATCAATCATTGCGAATGATATTTTTGAAGATAAAGACTATTGGAATGAGAAATTAACCAATGATCGTGCGCAGCAGCTCAATGAAGGGGTTTTAAACCATTTTAACAATATTAAACTGGGAATCACGGCGGAAACCGCACGAAATACTAGAAATTACACGGAATATGATGGGCAGATTCAGATTGATGCCGAAGCGTATGATCCTCGCATCAATCAGGATAAACGCTTGAGTGCAGGTAAACTTGAAACCCTGGCTAAGTGTCCGTATTCATATTTTTTAAAAGAGATTCTAAAAGTTAGGACCGTAGAGGATGTATCGTTTGATGCAAACAAATGGCTCGATGCAGCGACCCGAGGAAGCTTGCTTCACAGTATTTTTGAAAACTTTTACAAAAAATTAATACAAGATCATGCCAAGCCTTCCTATGCCAATCATTTAGAACTTATTTTAGAAATAGCACAAGGTTTAATTGATAAGCAAAAAGAAGTATTGCCGCCTCCAAATGAAAGAGTCTATCAACGTGAACGGACGGATATCTTAGCTTGCTGTGAGATATTTCTAAAAGAAGAAGAGGAATATAGCGAAAATTACCAACCACTTCATTTCGAATATTCCTTTGGGATTGGTGAAAAGGATCCGGCAATAATTACTCTTCCTTCAGGGAAAATAAAAATTTCTGGGATTATTGACCGTGTTGATCAATCTAAGTACGGCAAATACCATATCATTGACTATAAAACAGGGAGCACGTACGGTTATGCTAAGAATGCGGCCTTCAAAGGCGGACGACAGCTCCAGCACATGATTTATGCCATGGCGATCGAGCAGCATTTGAATCTCGGCGAGGGTGTGGTCGAGGAGAGTTCGTATTACTTTCCAACCCAAAAAGGATTGGCGCAAAGGTTTACGAGGAAGCAGGACAAGGAGCTCCGAACCAATGGCTTAGATATTTTGGAAAAACTAATTGATGCTGTAAAACATGGTCATTTTGAAATGACCGATGATGTGAATGATTGCAAATTTTGTGAGTTTAAGCTGGTTTGCCGCCGCCATTTTTATGATAAAGAAACACTGGAAATGAAGCAGTCGAATCAGAAGCTAAAGGGGGTTAGAGCCTATGACTAAGGAAATTCTCGATCAAGCGGCTAGGGATAAAATTAAATCACAGCTCAAGACGAACTTTTTAGTTGAAGCTGGCGCCGGTTCAGGTAAAACGACGAGTCTAGTCGATCGGATGGTCAACCTCATTTATACAGGTACTGCCGAAATTCAGGAAATTGTGGCGATTACGTTTACCAGAAAAGCGGCTGATGAGTTAAAGGTCCGCTTTCAAGCAAAATTAGAGGAAGCATGGAAAAATGAACAGGATCTTGATATCAACTTTCGTTTAGGCTTGGCACTTCAAAATATTGAAAGCTGCTTTTTAGGAACGGTCCATGCCTTTTGTGCCAAACTACTGCGTGAGCGCCCAATAGAAGCAAATTTAGATTTAACGTTTACAGAGCTTGAGGAAGCCGATGACATCGACATTTTAGAAGAAGCTTGGCAGCTTTATTTACAAACCTTAATGGACGAAGAAGCGCATCGCTTTGAAATCATTGAAGAATTAGGGATAACGGTTGAAAACCTATTCCCTTGGTTAAAGGGGTTAAAAGAATATTCAGATGTGGAATGGGTGACGGAAACGCGACCGAAACCAGAGCTGCAGGCGGATTATCAATCTTTCATGCTCATCATAAAAGAAGCAAAAAGATCCGTACCTGAAGAAGAGCCTCTTAAGGGATATGACAGCTTGCAGAAAGCGATATTAACTGCAGTTCAAAAAGAAAGATTCATTAATCCCGAAAAGGAAAAGGATATCATTAGCATTTTAGAATTATTTGATAAGAATTTAAAACCAACTTATAATCGCTGGCCATCTAAAGAAGATGCAAAATTTTATGAAGAAAAAGTCAAGGCAACCTTTGAAGTTTCAATCAAGCCACTTATTCAAGCATGGAAAGAGTATTGTCATCCGAAAATTATTCGTTTTCTAGAAGAAGCAGTCCAGGGTTATCAACATTTAAAAAGAGAGCGATCCCTGCTAAACTTTCAAGATTTAATGATTTATACATCAACGTTGCTAAAAGGTAATCCAGAAGTTCGCGCCTATTTCCAAGCAAAATACCGCTATCTACTCGTCGATGAGTATCAGGACACTGACCCGATTCAGGCTGAAATCATGTTTTATCTAACGAGTGAAGATATTAATGAAAAGACATGGACAAAATGCAAACCGAAAGCCGGTTCCCTCTTTGTGGTTGGCGATCCCAAACAAGCCATTTACCGTTTTCGCCGCGCTGATATTGATACATATAATCGCGTTAAGCAGTTAATCGAGGAACATGGCGGAGAAGTGCTTCAATTGACGACCAATTTCCGGTCACTTGACACCGTGACCAAAGAATTAAATAAGGTGTTTCAGAAGCACTTACCAGAAGTGGAATCTGATTATCAAGCCGCCTATCGACCGTTAATCGCCTATCATGAGGGCACTGGCGCTGGTTTTACGGGTATCAAGCGTTTAACTGTACCTGCTGATTATAAAAAGAAGGAAGAAGTCATCTTAATCGATGCGGAAAACATTGCACTGACTATTCAAACCTTAATCGGGCAGGGGCACCAAGCAAAGGATTTCATGGTGCTGACGAGGTATACTGATGGCGTCGCTGTCTATGCGAAAACGATCGAGGATATGGGTATTCCTGTTAGTATTAGTGGGGAAGTAATTCTAGGTGAAACTATGGAGTTCCAAGATTTATGGATCCTCTTAAAGTCATTCTTGGATACTACCGATGAAGTGGGCTTCATTGCCGTGTTACGGGGGATTTTCTTCGGAATAAGTGATCAAGAACTATATCAATGGAGACAAGCCGGTGGCAGATTTTCCATTTACGCCAATATCCCTACTGAAATTTCTCCTGAGGTGAGTGATAAATTTAGGTTCGCATTGGAAAAATTACAGGGTTGCCAAAAGCTTATTCGCACTCTATCACCAACCGCAGCAATTGAACGAATCATTGAAGAAGTCGGTTTCTATCTATTACTTTTGAAAAATGGCCGCAACAAACGAACGTATAAAAGTCTACTGCAAATGCTTGAAGCCCTTCGAAAACAAGAGGCAGCTGGGAAGACCACCTATAAACAAGTGTTGGAAGTGCTGACCGAGTTGATTTTTGAAAAAACAGTTGTTGCAAACTTGGAAGATGAGGCAGATGCGGTTCGGATTATGAATATTCATAAAGCAAAAGGCCTAGAAGCACCGATTGTCTTTTTAGCCCATCCAACTAAGTTAGTCAGTCCTGAATCCTTTTTATCACAGCATATTAAACGGGAGGACCATATTTCAAAGGGCTACTTTACGTTTACCGTAAAGAACGGCTATTCAGATAAAGAAATTGCTTTACCTCCTGAATGGGAAACACATAAGGCTAAGGAACTGGAGTACCTCACGGAAGAAGAGCTGCGGATCATTTATGTTGCAGCCACTCGAGCTGAACAGGCCCTTATAATCAGTTCGCACACTGGAAATAAGAAAAACCCTTGGAACATCCTTTTCGAAATGGATGATATCGAGGAATTAGAACTTCCAGAAGTAGAACCCTATGTCGTTCATTCAATAACAGAGGAGCTTACTCTTTCAGAATTTCAAGCTAGAACGGTTAGTAAAAACTCATGGCTTGATCAAAGTAAGTTAAAAACCTTTGAACAATGGTCTCCAACAAAAGACAAGGATTATTCTGAGGTGATCACGATTGAACGAGAAGCGGGCGGTGGGAAGGATTGGGGAACGCTGATTCATGATGTCTTTGAAAAAGCTGTTCAAGGCCAAGACCTTTCTAATTATATAAAGGCAGCTTTACACAAATATAATATTTTAGAAGATAGAGAAAAAGAAGTATGGTCTTATCTGGAAAACCTGCAAACTTCACCCCTTTGGGATGAGTTAATGACAGCAGAGGAAATGCTGACAGAAGTCCCTTTTACCCTTAAAGTTGAAAAGGGTGATTCTCTATATTCTTCTATATCTAAACATCCTGATAATCTACATCCCTTTTATGTCAAAGGAACGATTGATCTCATCTATAAAAAGAATGGCACCTGGACGATTGTTGATTATAAAACTGACCGAGCTAAACAGGACAAAGACTATGAAAAACTCCAAGCATTTTATCGCAGCCAACTTTCCTTTTATAAGGATGCCTGGGAGGAGTTAACCAGAGAAACCGTAAGCAAAGAATTACTTTACTTTCTTGACCCAAATAAAATAATGGCTACCTAGTGTGCTAATAGTTAAATTTCGTCGCACTCCATAAACCGAAGCCTTTAAAGTTTTATAAATCCGGCTGAAATTTAAACACGAAAATTCCACAGGCTTTAAGCTTGTGGGATTTTCTTTAGAACTACGATTTTACCAAGACTATTTCACCGAAACCTTGGTATTCTCAAATTCCTCTTCAGCTACTTTTTTGACTCTCTCACAAAATTGAACGACGATTTTATCACTAGCAAAAAATAAGAATAATTTGAGGAAGGATTTTAGCGGTTGATTCGTGCAGGTATATTTAAACAGAGTTTTCTGATCATCGAGTGCTGTTAATTCATACAAAGCAGTGATTTCAAACATCTTGGCAAGTGTAAAGCCCACTTTTAATTTCCGTTTAGCAGGAGTATTTACATATTCTATTGTCTCAACATCGTACTCCTCGATTCGTTTTCCTTCTTTGTATTTCTGACGATAGATGCTTCCTACTCCTTCAGTCGTCACTTTGACCGGTTGATGATCCACGACTTGTGGCATAATTTTTTGCATGTCCTCTACTGAGCCATTTAACAATCCCCATACCTGATCAATCGGAGCATTAATTTTAATTTCCTTCGACCATTCTTTCAACAATCATCACCTCGTGCTAATTTTTTTATAATTATTAATTATTCTGCACTTAACAGGAATATCCTTTCTTTTAAAGTATGATACTGAGCCAATGCCCAAATCAATTAGTGTGTGTCGTTCCTTTCCTTACAGATAAAACCAACCAATTTCGCCTGAGCAACTTTGAATAGTTTTCACTTATCGTGTGATATTATATAAATTAATCGAAGAAAACGAGGTGTCTACATGAAAATTGAAGTTTGGTCAGATTATGTATGTCCGTTTTGTTATATTGGAAAACGCCGATTAGAATTGGCGTTAGACCAATTTCCACATAGTGATCAGGTAGAGGTAGAATTTAAAAGTTTTGAGCTTGACCCAAATTCTCCAAAAAATGTTGGACTGAACATCCATGAAGTATTAGCCGGAAAATATGGGATGAGTATTGAAAAAGCGAAGGAAGCAAATCAAGGAGTGGGGCAGCAGGCAGCCACGGTAGGGTTAACTTTCAATTTTGAAGAGATGAAACCTACAAATACGTTTGATGCCCATCGCCTGGCTAAATTTGCTAAGTCACAAGGGAAGGAATCAATTGTTTCTGAAAAGTTGCTACAAGCCTACTTTACAGATTCGAAACATCTTGGTGAGTTTGAAACATTGGCTGACATTGCTGAGGCAGCAGGATTAAATCGTCAAGAAGTGTTAAATGTCCTAAATGATAAAAATGCCTATGCGAGTGATGTTCGCAATGATGAATCCCTTGCTCAGCAGTATGGTGTTCGCGGTGTACCTTATTTTGTCATTAATCAAAAATATGCGATTTCTGGTGCCCAACCGACAGAAACATTTATGGGGGCGCTGCAAAAAGTCTGGGAGGAAGAGTCTCCGACACCAGTACTTCAAGATCTATCTACGGAAGAAGATGTTAGTTGTGCAGATGGCAACTGTGTAATTCCTGAAAAAAAGTAGATATTATTCCAAAAATAAGGATGGGAAAGGAAACTCTGTTTCCTTTCCCATTTGCTTTTTAAGCCTTATTAGCGTCTGCGGACTCTTAAATTCCACATATTGCCGTCTTTCCAACAACGGTTGACTATAGTATTGGGACTAGAACCTCTACGCCATCCAGTCCATCTGCAGCGTCTTGAAGTTCTTCTTCTAGAAGTATTCCGGTTTCTAGAAGTATTCCGGTTTCTAGAAGTGTTCCGGTTTCTAGAAGTATTCCGGTTTCTAGAAGTATTTCGGTTTCTAGAAGTGTTCCGATTTCTAGAGGTATTCCGGTTTCTAGAAGTATTCCGGTTTCTAGAAGTATTCCGGTTTCTAGAAGTATTTCGGTTTCTAGAAGTATTTCGGTTTCCAGAAGTATTCCGATTTCTAGATGTATTCCGTCTAGAAGTGTTCATACGTGAAGTCATCTGCTGTCTTGAAGTTCTTCTTCGGGATGTTTTTCTTCGTGTAGTGCGACGATCATGACCAGGATCACGGAACATAAAGCCCCAGAAATCACCTTGTCTTACTTCATCGGCTGCCTGTTGAATATCTTCCGCTGAAAAATCGCTCATAGTAACTTAGCACCTCCTTTAAGCTTGAAAAGGGAGCAAGACCACTAATTGACCTATTTGTCCAAGTAACTCACTCTTCTTCTACTAAATTACGTGTGTACAGGTACATTTGAATGAGGAAAAAGCCTACGCTCGAAAAAAAAGCTGTCCGAGTGGGACCTCCAACCTTTGTTTTTCATACGAATAAAGGAAGGGGGAATAAAAAAATGGACGAGGCTGCAATACTACCGCTCTACAAACTCTTTATAAGACCAATCGACTTGCGGGAGCTGAGAAGGGACATTTGGATCGATGATCCCATTCCGGCCCAGTTAACAATTGAAGGAAAACGACTCGATATTGATATTGCCTATCGAGGATCCCACATCCGTGATTTAGCGAAAAAGTCTTATCAGGTTTCCTTCTTCAAACCTAAAAGGTTTAAAGGTTCCAAACAAATTCACTTGAACGCAGAATATAAGGATCCTTCATTAATCAGAAACAAACTGTCATTTGATTTCTTTGCCGAGCTTGGCGTATTATCGCCTCAGTCGCGTCATATATTTTTAAATCAAAATGGTAAGGCAGAAGGTGTCTATTTGGAAATTGAAAGTGTCGATGAGAATTTCCTAACAAGAAGGGGCTTACCGAACGGAAGCATTTTTTATGCTGTTGATGGGGATGCAAATTTTTCACTGATGAGTGATCTAGACAAGGAAACCAAAAAGTCCCTCCAATTAGGATATGAAAGGATAGTTGGCGGACGGGAAGAAGATTTTTACTTACAGGAATTTATTTTTAACATTAATACGTTCTCAAAAAGTGAATTCGAAAAAGAAATTCACAAATTTGTTAATATCGATAAATATCTCCGCTGGATGGCTGGTGTTATTTTTACATCCAATTATGATGGCTTCGTTCATAACTATGCCCTTTATCGGAATGGAGAAACACGCCTTTTTGAGATTATACCCTGGGATTATGATGCGACATGGGGCCGAGATGTCAATGGGAAAAAGATGGAGCCTGATTATGTTCCAATTGATGGATTTAATACATTAACCGCACGCATTTTATATGTAGATACCTTTCGTAAGCAATACCGATTGCTTCTTGAAGAAATAATGGATCAGCATTTTACAGTAGACAATATGATTCCGAAGGTTGACAGACTGACAAAATTAATTCGTCCGTTTGTTATTCAAGACCCATATAAAAAACAAAATATAGATATATTTGATCAAGAAAGTGCGGTTATATCGACATATATTGAGGAAAGAAAAAGGTATATCAATAGGAAATTAACCATTCTGGATTAATATCACAAGTGAGAATGGTGCCATCCTGTTTGTTGGATGGTTTTTTTTATTTTAAGAATAAGTAAAAGTAGGATTTCACAAAGATATGTCGAAATTCTAAACTATCTGTTATTTTAAGGAATTATTTTCAATAAATTGTTAAAAAGGAGGGTTTTTGAAGTGGCATCTTTTTGTTCGAATTGTGGAATGGAACTTAAAAGTGGACAGCAGTTTTGCAAAGAGTGTGGAACAAAGGTTAGGAGTCCTGATTCCTTAGAATCCGGACATTTCCCGCAGATGGAGCGAGCGACCATCAAGGAAAATACATTCCAAAAGAATAATAAAAATACATATATTGCAATCTTTACAATTGTTGGTCTGATATTGATCGGGGTTTCAGCCTTTTTTGTTGTAAATATGTTAAAAGAACCCAAAAAGGAGGTTTCAACCACTCCTGTTACTTCCACTGTAAAAGAAAACGACTCCGACTCATCAGTGTCTACTCCAAAGGATGATGAAAGTGTTGCTATAAATGGGGAAGATTCTACTCTAAGAGACTATACAAGGAAATTGAATCAATTAAAAATAACTTCTGGCGGTACAAACATTGCGATTGGTAATTGGGAAATAAGCAATCGAAATGGAATGTTATCATTAAAAGCAAGAAACATTTCATCAAAAGATTTAAATCAAATTTTTGAACTCTATGATGAAGGGAATTATAGGCCACTACAATCATGGGCACGTGAAGTCTATTTCTTATCAGAAGATTTAGCGCAGGAATTGAATGCTGATTGGAAGATTGAGGTAGGTAATACCTGCTCACCTGAACACCCATTTTCCTTATCTGATTCTGATTTAGCTGCATATTCCGGTTCATGTGGCTATTCTATACCGGTATTATCAGGAACAGACAAGGATAATTTAGCATTAGTTATAAACAGTCCGGTATTTTTCTCAACGGTAAACAATGATTTACCGGTTACAAGTGAATATATTTTACCTGACAGTGATATCAGAAAGTTATCAGGAAGTGAGATTGAGTATTTAACACTTGAAGAACTCAGTTTGGCCAGAAATGAGATCTTTGCAAGGCATGGCCGTATTTTTAAAACAAATTCCTTACAAATCTATTTCGATCGGAAAACATGGTACAATCCGGACCCATATTATGACGATACATTAGATAGTATTGAAAGGTTCAATGTAAATTTGATCAAAAGCCGAGAGGAGTATCTGAAGTAATGTCTAAGAAAGCTAAGATTGGAATCACATGCATTATCCTTTTGGCAATTATACCTGTGTACTTTTTCTTTTTTCAGACAGAAAAGGAAGAAAACGAGAGTATAAGGAAGAATGTAAAGGTGGTCCAAAAAACTACAAAAACAGCTTCAACAGACATAGAGGCTGAAAAAACTGAAACGGCATCAGCAGACCAAGATAACAAGTCAACAGTCAATAACGAAGAATCGGTTAAGGTAGAAATAAGTAAAGAAGACCCAAAAAGGGTGAATCCTCAGGTTGATGATGAAAAAGAAAATGTTCAATCAGACTTTTTAGTGGTGATTGATCCCGGTCACCAACAGCGCGCTAATTTGGAACAGGAACCTGTCGGACCGGGTGCGGCGGTGACCAAAATTAAAGTAACCGGCGGAACATCCGGTGTTGCCACAGGGAAGCCGGAGTACAAATTAACGTTAGAGGCTTCGCTTATTTTAGGTGAATTACTTGAAAAAAGAGGGGTAAAAGTCATCTATACCCGAACGACTCATGACGTAAATATGAGTAACAAAGAAAGAGCGGAAATCGCCAATCAAAATCAAGCTGATTTATTTGTACGTATCCATGCGGACGGATCAACAAACAGGAATGTAAATGGACTTTCTATCTTAACTCCTTCGGAGGATGACAAATTTACCAAAGCTATTTTTCAAGATAGTTTACAAGCTTCACAGCTAATTCTAAATGAGACTCAAAAAAATTCGGCGGTTAAGGTAAATGGTATTTCATATCGGGGCGACCTATCAGGCTTTAATTGGTCCCAAGTGCCTAGCACGTTAATTGAAATGGGATTTATGAGCAATCCAACCGAGGATAAAAACCTGTCAGATACGGGTTATCTTACCAATTTACTCACGAACATTGCAGAAGGAATCACGCTCTACTCAAGCAGTAAGCAATAGTTGCAGTTAAAAAGGGTGCAAGCACAACCATCAGTGCCTGACACCCTTTTTTTATTATGTTAAATCCCTTTAGTTGATAATTAAAAAAACCATCCGAATTCGGATGATCTAAAGACTTAGTTAATTGTTACATGAATTAAATTTCTATGACTGATCTCAGTTAGTAATAAATGAATAAAGTCAGTGCCAAGTTCCAGTCGGATGGCTTCGTGGTAGGCATCAATTAAAAAAGTATCTTGTAGCAGCTGCAGTGATTTCAAAATTATATCCCTCGTTATTTTAGATTCTATGATTATCTTAAAATAAATCAAAACTTTTTGGGGGTATTATGATTAAATTCCACAAAAAGTTCAAACTAGGATAAAAATTTTTACCACTGTGATTTTTTTACTTGTATCTATGCAAAATTTGCTTCTAAAAGAAAGATTCGATGCATCAACATTATTAATATAATTGATATATGAATTCAAGCAAAGGATTAGAGGTGGGAAGGCATGCTGAGAAAGGTCATTATGGTTCTGGATACTGAAGAAAGTGTGAAAAATGCAATTAGGGAAATCTTAAAATCGAAAAATAAAGGTCATGATTATGCACTTGATTTAACTAGAATTTTAGATAAGGAACGAAAAACAGCAATTATGAAAAAGTTAACGAGATTTTAAACAACAAAGTTCTTTTCCAAGAGGGAAGATTCCAATTTTAGAAAACATATGTCAGCTGCATATGTTTTTTATTTTTTTGGCTCTGTAAAACTTGCCTGTTGATTTCCGTTCCAGGCGCTTCGCTTTCCGCGGGCGGTCCAGGGAGCCTCCTCGTCGCTGCGCTCCTGCGGGGTCTCCCCTGCCCCGTCCTCCCGCAGGAGTCTTCGCGCCTTCCACTCCAATCAACAGGGTGCCAAAATCAACAATAATCATTAACATAGCCATTTTTTTAAAAGGATTTATCCGTGTGTTCAATCTGAATCCAATAAATACCCCCTTGAATTCACCCATTTTTCCATTTTAAGCAGATTGTCCATATCCACTTTAATTTATATTCATATAATTACAAGAATACTATTATTAAATGGAGTTGAGGTGCTTTAATGAGTGAGAATGTGTTAGTGATTGCCGCTCATCCTGATGATGAAATTCTTGGGAGCGGCGGAACAATCAAAAAGTTAATTAATCATGGCTATAAGGTAATTACTGTTATTGCTGCAAAGGGACGAAAGGAAGAGGAGCATCATATTCAGCAATTAATGCTGCAAGCAAACAAACATTTAGGAGTGGAGGAGGTCCTTTTTTTGGAATTCCCCAATCTATTAATGGAAACGATTCCGCTTGTTGAAATCAATAAATCGATCGAAGACCTTTTGGACAAGTATAAGCCGGCAATGATTTTCACCCATCATTATGGTGACACCAACAGGGATCACCAAATTTTGTTTCAGGCAGTGTTAACAGCTGCTCGTCCGTTACCCGGAAAAAAGCCGGTAGAGATTCTTTGTTTTGAAACGGTTTCTTCGAGTGAATGGAGTCAGCATACGAATGATAAGGAGTTTAAACCCAATTATTTTGTAGATATTACAAATTCCATCGATGACAAGCTTAAATCACTTCAGCATTATGATGTAGAAATGAGACCATTTCCACATCCTCGTTCTTATGATGGGGTGAAATATTTAGCGCGGGTCAGAGGAATGACGGTTGGGGTTGAATACGCGGAAGCTTTTGAAATCATAAGGAGGGTCTGGAAGTGACAGAAGAGCAACAATATCAACATCATAATGACCAACCTTTTCAGCCGACCCTTTTTCCATACCTAATCTCTGCCATGGATCAATTTTACGATGTCAATGAGGCTTATGAAGAAGAATATGAGATAGAATGGTGGCCAATCGAATCAGCAGAAATACAAAACAAAAAAATGAAGATATTAATCACAACGTTTTGGGAATATCCAGTAATCGGGGGTCTTCAGAACTATATCACTTCACTTAAAACTGGCTTGGAAAATTTAGGACATAGTGTCCATGTAATAGCACCAAACCATTTTCCGTCAAATGAAATGAAGGCATTACGCGATAAATATTCTAAGGAATTCACCCATTTTTTTATCAATAGGTATGGTGTTTGTAATGAGAAAATTCTACACAATATCAGCAAACTATACAGTTATTATACGATGTTAAAGAATATTGATCTTGCTCAATACGATATTATCCACGCACAAGATCGATATACTGCCAATGTAATAGGATTACTAAACCAACCCTATCAAAAACCTCTTCTTTTCACACCTCATGGATTTATGACCAGTAACAGATTAAAGTTTAACTTGATGGAAAAAGGATCGGTTGAGGAAAATTATTTTTCCGCTATTGATAAACAAGCCGTTAAAAATGCCAATCAAGTAATCGTCCTTTGTGATGTCTTTCGCCCAATTCTAATCAATTTAGGCGCGGAGGAAAATAAAATAACCACTGTTTATACAGGGATTGATTTTGGTGGAGGGAATAATCAGAAGAAAAGTAAAAAAAGCCAACGCAACACGGTAATTACCTGTGTCTCACGCCTACGCCCCCGCAAAGGACATGAGTATTTATTTAAAGCGCTTGCTCTTATTAAAGACAAGCTGAAAAATGTTGAAGTTCGGATTGTAGGCGATGGTGAGATGAGAAAGACGCTCGAGAAGCAGGTTAGTGAGTTGAAATTAAAAAACGTATCTTTTTTAGGAAGCAGAGAAGACGTACCGAAATTGTTAAGGGAATCAGACATTTTTGTTCTGCCAACCACAAGTGATACGCTGCCAATCTCAATAATTGAGGCAATGTTTACCAATCAGGCCATACTTACGACGAATTGTGGCGGCATTCCGGAAATTATTAAAGATAACTATTCAGGATTTATAGTTGAACCAGCTAATCCAAAGCAACTTGCAGAAAAGCTCTTGCTCCTTTTGCGGAACACTTCGCTTAGGACAGAATTAGCGGGCAATGCACAGGCATTTGCGCTACAACATTTAACCGTTAGTAACATGGTCCAAAAGATTGAAGAAATCTATCAAACATTATTATGAAAGGGGGAAAAAATCATGCGACATGATGTTCCTGTCGTCGTTCTTGATCTAAGTGCAACCGGGATAGGGATTGTGAGGAGTTTAGCGAAAAAAGGAATAAAGGTATATGCATATGATACGAGAGGAAAATATGAAATCGGTAAAACTCGGTTTGCCACCTGTGGAATTTGCCCAAATCCAGTCAGTGAAGAGCCTGCATTAATCCTATTTCTCACCAGACTGGCACAAAAGTTTGGCCAAAAGGCCGTACTTTATGCGGGGTCTGATGACTTTGTTCAGTTTATTTCAAAAAACAGATTTGTCCTTTCACACTACTATCGGTTTCTGTTACCTAAACACTCATTGGTCGAAGCCGTATTAGATAAAAGATTAACGTATGAATTGGCCCTGAAATCAAATGTGCCATGCCCCAAAACATACGCTATAACTAACGAAGAACAGTTTGAGCAAATCATCCATCAAATTACCTTCCCTTGCATTTTAAAACCAGTTTATTCATCCCATTTTCGCTCAAATATCGATCATCGTCTTTATAAGAAAGCCATTGTGGTAGAAGAGCCTTCCCAATTAAGAGAAGAGTACCTTTTTTATCGACCATTCGGTGAACTAATGATCCAGGAAGTTATCCCTGGTGATGAGGATTGTATTTATTCGGTCAAAACATTTTTTGACGACAAGATGAATTTAATTGGCTTGTGGATGAACCAAAAATTACATCAATTTCCCCCTCATTTTGGATCCACTGCTCTTGCCCTTAGTATTAGGGACGAAGAAGTCATTCAACTCGCTACTACCTTTCTAAAAGATATTCAATTCAAAGGTTTGGCTATTGCCGAATTTAAACGGGACCCCAGAGATGGGAAACTGAAATTTATCGAAATCAATGCAAGAATTGGTTTAACTCAAGCGTTATCGATGGCTTGCGGGGTCAATTTGGCCTACTTGTATTATTTATCCCTTACCGGGCAAAATCCAACACCCGTGACAGAGCAGAAAGAAGGGGTCAAATGGGTTTACTTCGTCCGTGATTTTCTTTCCTTTCGCCAAAAACAAAAGGCCGGGGAAATGAGATTCTTTGAGTGGATAAAGAGCCTATCTGGAAAAAAAGTTGAGGCTCTTTTTGCTTGGAATGACCCACTTCCTTTTGTTCGAAGTTTTGTTTCCCATTTGCGAAATTTATGGGGGAGACAGTAAGTAATGAAAAATGAAGGAGGGAACTTTCTATTTGAATAGTTTAGAAGAAGTTATACGATGTTGGAAGCAATATGATTGGGAAAAAAAGCTAAAACAAGTCCTTGGTAAAAACGTCGAATTAGTGGAAGAAAGAATAGAATGCCTTAAAAACACACGTGAAAAGACAAGTATTTGGAAGTTGGTTCTAACAGATGGGAAGGACCACTATCCCGTCGTGCTTAAAATATACAAACTGCCACTGAAAGAAAATCATAGCCTGGAAATCAATATGTATAAAAACGCCTATAACATTTATCACGAGTTTATGCCGAAATTGTATTGGCTTGAACCGAAAGTAAATGGTAATGAAATATGGATGTTTACCGAATGTTTGCAGCCGTTACGAGGACAAATAAAATTAGCTCCCAATCATTTGGAAAGAATTATCCCCACTGTGGCAAAATTTCATGCGATAACCTTTGAAAATAGATTTTTGCAGCATGCAGATCTTTTCGACTCCACTCTTCCTTATTTTGACTCTGAGGAGAAGGTAAAGGAACGAACGAAAGGAATCAAAAAAGCAAAGGAGAACCTGGATCTGGCAATGAAAGATCCAAACTTAAGAGAATTGGTGGCACCAAGGTATAAAATTATCAAAAAAATATTAACTAAAGGTCCCGTTTTATTTCCTGAAATTACTGAATCTGGACAATGCCTCATCCATGGCGACCTCCATGTCCACAATATTTGCTGTGAAAATGCAAATGATGAGGAGGAGAATTGGAAAGTCTCTTTGATTGATTGGGAGTCTGCGAAGCATTATCCCTGCTGGTATGATTTGGTCGTTCTAGTCGAATTATTAATTGATTTTCGCTCGGATTGGCAACAGAGGGAAGAAGAGATTCGAACTAAATGTGTGCAGGTTTATTGCCAAGAAATGCTTAAATATGGAATAACCTTCAATGAGGATCCCCTGAGATTACTAAAAAAGGCGTATTTACAGAGAACCCTGGAAAAAAAGCTTTCTAGTCATTTGCAAAAGGTGTTGGATGGAGGAAAGAGCACTCTTCTCAAGAGATACCTTGAGAAAATTGAAGTATGGGGAAAAGAACTTGGGTTATATTAGTGCAGGAAGCAAAGTAAAAATACTATAAAGGAGTTTTATGCATGGAAAAGATCGCGCAATCTCCTCTAATTTTAAAAAAAGATAGTCGTGACTCCGGATGAAAGTACTCGTTACTGGGGGAGCTGGATTCATTGGTTCACATGTTGTTGATTTATTAATTCAATCTGGCTATGAACCGATTGTAGTGGATAATTTACGATCTGGTAATAAGGATTTTGTTCCTCCTTCCGTTCGCTTCATTGATATGGATATCTCTTCACCACAAATAGAAGCGGTGTTTGCAAAGGAAAAACCGGATGTTGTTATCCATTTGGCGGCACAAGTGGATGTTGCCTACTCGATTCAAAATCCAGTAGAAGACGCTACCCAAAATATTCTTGGCACAATTCGCTTATTAACTTGCTGTCATAAATATAACGTGAAAAAATTCATATTTTCCTCATCGTGTGCCGTATACGGAGAAAAAGACGATTGTAGTATAAAGGAAACATTCCCTATTCTGCCCCAATCCTTTTATGGTATTTCTAAATATACTTCAGAAATGTACATTCATATATTTAACATACTCCATAACGTTCCATTTACCATTCTAAGATATGCCAATGTTTATGGTCCCCGCCAATCATCAAAAGGAGAAGGAGGAGTAATTTCGATATTTTTCAAGAAAGTCCTTAACGGTGAATCTCCATTTATTTTTGGAGATGGAGAACAGACAAGGGATTTTGTATATGTGAAAGATGTTGCTTTGGCCAATGTACTGGCCATTGAAAATGGTACAAATGAAATCTTCAATATTGGCTGTAATTCCAAGACAAGCATCAATGAACTTTATCAGATGACTACATCACTTGCATCTATAAATATTCCTTCCATCTCCATGCCAGTTCGGAAGGGAGATATTCGATATAGTCGATTAGATAATACCAAAGCTGTAAATTTCTTGGGTTGGAATCCAGTCTATGAATTACAAGCTGGATTAAACGAAACTTTAAAGTATTTTAAAAGTTCATAAAATAATGGGCGTAGTTGAAGAAATATCAAAATAAAAGGAGATTAAAAATGAAAGATTTTAAAAATATTGTTGCCAAGAATAAAGGCACAGTAACCATTCGAGACTTGAGTAGTTACACAATGATTGGGAGGGGTGCTGATGGTTCCATCTTTCAATTGACACCTGAGAAGTGCGTCAAAATTTTTGTTAATGAAGATACACAAAAAAAGGAATTAAATGCATTGCAATTAGGGCAATCGTCACCTATTATTCCTAAATTATATGAATATGGTGAAAACTATATCGTGATGGAGTTTGTGAAGGGTTCTAATCTTAAGCATCTCCTAAGAAAAGAGAAAAAACTTTCTGAAGAAATCGTGGGAAAAGTTTTATCGATGCTGGATGAAATGAAAGCTGTAGGTTTTAAGAGGCTAGATATTGAAGTTCGCCACATTTTTTTCAATGAACAAAGGGAAATAAAAGTAATCGACCTCAAGAGGGCATTTAATACGGACAGGTCTGTGCCTACCAAATTGTTAAGCGGATTAAGTAAGCTTGGATTTTTGAAAGAGTTTTTGGATCATGTGTCTAGGCTGAGCCCAGCCAAATATGAGGAATGGAAAAACCTGGTGAATTAGGGTCAATCGGGGTGGTGGTGAACGAATCACTGCCCTTATATCCTATAATGTGAAAGTGGGAAAATTTTCTTATTGAATTCTAGTAACATAGATGGTATTCTAGGAAAGTTCCTTTTCAAAAGGTCAACTGCTGTTAGTAAAATAGTTGTTGACTTGAACGAAGGAATGGTAGTATAATAGTTTTTGTCGCTTACGAGTGATAAATAGA
>NZ_BCUX01000031.1 GCF_001591445.1 Neobacillus drentensis NBRC 102427
TTTATCAAACCCAGTGCCTAACCTGCCCCCCAACCGAGATGAGCGGACCCTCCCTCCCGGACCCAGATGAGGGAAACAGCATCTTTTTATCGAGTGGCATTCATGCCACCAAAAATAGAAATTAAAAAAATGGCTCAGTATAGTTAACTGAGCCATTTTATTTTTAATTGCAAAACAAGTACAAAAGGCAGAACAAATCGTGCTACATTTTTGATTGCATTTTCAGGTTTTGTGATAGGAAACGGAACCCGTTATTAAAATAGTTGTCTTTTTTTATGCCCAAATTAAATTAGACGCCACCATACTTTTAATTATTCCTAGGTTTCACAATGACGAGATTTGGGAAAAATCTATAATAGTGAATCGTTGCATCTACATAAAAAATTCAGTATAATTTAGTCAAAGATAGTCAAAGTCAGAGAATGGGGGTGGGAAGATGAGAAACATCTCTGATATTATTGAGAAATATCTTAAACAAGTATTGGAATTAAGTGAAAAGGATCTTGTTGAAATTAAACGGAGTGAAGTTGCTGATAAATTCCAATGTGTACCCTCTCAAATAAATTATGTGATTAATACCCGTTTTACGATTGAAAGAGGATATATAGTCGAAAGTAAACGGGGAGGCGGCGGATATATACGGATTATGAAAGTTAAATCCCATGACTTGGCCCACTTAATAGATCAATTGCTCGCACTTATTCAAGGCAGGGTTAGTCAAACAAGTGCAGAGGATGTCATATTAAGGCTCATACAAGAAGAAATTATTTCACAGCGGGAAGCGAAAATTATGCTAAGTGTCATCGATCGTTCCGTTTTGTATATTGATCTTCCATACCGAGATGAATTAAGAGCAAGAATGCTAAAAGCGATGTTAACATCTTTAAAATATAAATAAATTTTTTCTGTGTAAAGAGGTGAAAGTATGATTTGCCAAGAATGTAATCAAAGACCTGCAGCACTTCATTTTACAAAAATAATCAATGGGGAAAAGACAGAAGTGCATCTTTGTGAAAAATGTGCTCAGGAAAAGGGAGAAATGTTTATTTTTAATGGGGAATCCGGTTTTACTTTTAATAATTTATTAGCAGGATTATTAAATATTGATCCCAACTTTCAAAAGCCTAGCCAGAGTCCCTTTCATCAGGAGGAAATTCTTCAATGCGACTCTTGCGCAATGACCTTTCCACAGTTTTTAAAAGTGGGGCGCTTTGGATGTTCCCATTGTTACGAAGCATTTAAGGAACAACTTAAACCAGTATTAAGGCGACTCCATAGTGGGAACTGGACACATAATGGGAAAATACCAAAAAGGATAGGTGGAGGAATTCATCTACGTAAACAAATTGAAGAATTGAAAAGTAATCTTAAAGATTCAATCAACAATGAAGAATTTGAAAAGGCTGCAGAGATTCGCGATGAAATACGAAAGCTGGAGAAAAATTTAGCAGCCAGCCACGAGGGAGGGGAATAACGTGTCGCTCGAACGGTTTCTAAATCAAGCTGTCAGTTCGTGGATGAGCGCAGCAGGACCAGATTCAGATATTGTCCTCAGCTCCCGGATACGCTTGGCTCGCAACTTTGATGAATATAAGTTTCCAACACTTTTTACCCATGAAGAAGCCAAAATGATTATTGATAATATGGAAGTCATATTAAATCAATCGCCTATACAAAAGTTTGGCCAAATGGAATTATTAAAAATTGAGGAATTACAGCCGCTTCAGAAAAGGGTACTAGTTGAAAAACATTTAATAAGCCCGCATCTGGCGGAAGATTCACGATACGGGGCAGTTCTATTAACCGAAAACGAAGAAGTTAGTATTATGATAAATGAAGAGGATCATATCCGGATTCAGTGCTTATACCCAGGGTTGCAATTATCGGAAGCGTTGGATGCTGCAAATGAAATCGATGATTGGCTTGAAAGTAATGTTCAATATGCATTTGATGAAAAACATGGATATTTAACAAGTTGCCCGACTAACGTGGGAACCGGTCTCCGCGCTTCTGTGATGATGCACTTGCCCGGGTTAATGTTAACACAGCAAATTAATAAAATTATTCCTGCAATTAATCAATTAGGTCTTGTTGTTAGAGGAATTTATGGGGAAGGTAGCGAAGCTTTAGGTAATATATTTCAAATTTCTAATCAAATCACGCTTGGGAAATCAGAAGAGGATATTAGTCGTGATCTGAAGGGGGTTGTCAGCCAGCTAATTTCACAAGAAAGGTCGGCACGTGAAGCATTACGCAAAACTTCAAACATACAATTAGAAGATAGGGTTTTCCGATCATTAGGAGTGTTATCTAATAGCCGAATTATTGAATCAAAAGAAGCAGCAAGGTGTTTATCCGATGTTCGGCTTGGAATAGATATGGGTTATATTGATAAAATGCCTAAGACAATCTTAAATGAATTAATGATATTGACCCAGCCGGGTTTCTTACAGCAATACGCTGGGGGTTCATTAAGGCCATATGAGAGAGACATCAGACGGGCAGCTTTAATTAGGGATCGAATAAAAATGGAGCAAGAAAAATAGGTGGGGAGGAAGAGAATATGATGTTCGGCCGTTTTACTGAAAGAGCGCAGAAGGTTCTAGCTTTAGCACAAGAGGAAGCCATTCGTCTTGGGCATAACAATATTGGAACAGAGCACATTTTATTAGGTTTAACTCGAGAAGGCGAAGGGATAGCAGCAAAGGCCCTTTATGGACTGGGTTTAGGATCAGAAAAAATCCAAAAAGAAGTAGAAAATTTAATTGGCAAAGGACAGGAAGCTTCTCAAACTATTCACTACACTCCTAGAGCTAAAAAGGTCATTGAATTATCAATGGATGAGGCACGAAAATTAGGACATTCCTATGTTGGCACCGAGCATATTCTCCTTGGTTTAATCCGTGAAGGAGAAGGGGTTGCAGCCCGAGTACTAAATAATCTGGGTGTTAGTTTGAATAAGGCAAGACAGCAGGTGCTTCAACTATTGGGAAGTAATGAGTCTGGCGGGCATCAAGGCGGAGCATCAGCTAGTGCCAACACGCCGACACTCGATAGCCTTGCCCGTGATTTAACTTCGATTGCCCGTGAAGGAAGCCTTGATCCTGTGATAGGACGTGGAAAGGAAATTCAACGCGTAATTGAAGTGTTAAGCCGTCGGACAAAGAATAACCCGGTCTTAATTGGAGAGCCGGGAGTTGGTAAAACAGCAATTGCTGAAGGACTCGCTCAGCAAATTGTCAATAATGAGGTTCCAGAAATTCTTCGTGATAAACGGGTAATGACCCTTGATATGGGTACAGTCGTAGCAGGAACAAAATATCGCGGTGAATTTGAAGATCGTCTAAAAAAAGTTATGGATGAAATTCGCCAAGCTGGGAATATTATTCTTTTCATTGATGAGCTCCACACATTAATTGGTGCCGGCGGTGCAGAAGGGGCTATAGATGCTTCCAATATCTTAAAGCCATCGCTTGCTCGTGGTGAGCTTCAATGTATCGGTGCAACTACTCTCGATGAATATCGCAAATATATTGAAAAAGATGCTGCACTAGAAAGACGTTTCCAGCCGATTCGTGTTGATGAACCAACGGCTGAAGAATCGATTCAGATTTTAGAGGGTTTGCGTGATCGCTATGAGGCCCATCACCGTGTCTCGATTACAGATGAAGCTATTCAAGCAGCTGTAAAATTATCAGACCGCTATATTTCTGATCGTTTCTTGCCGGATAAAGCGATCGATCTAATAGATGAAGCAGGGTCCAAGGTTCGCCTTCGTTCCTTTACCACTCCACCTAATTTAAAAGAATTAGAAGTGAAGCTTGAGGAAGTTCGAAAAGAAAAAGATTCTGCCGTGCAGAGTCAAGAATTTGAAAAGGCCGCTTCCTTAAGGGATACGGAACAGCGTTTGCGTGAACAACTTGAGGAGACAAAGAAGAACTGGAAAGAAAAGCAGGGAAAAGAAAATAATGAAGTTACCGTTGAAGATATTGCCAGCGTTGTATCAAGCTGGACCGGAGTACCTGTTTCTAAGCTCGCTCAAACAGAGATGACGAAGCTCCTTAACCTAGAAGAAGTTCTCCATTCTCGTGTCATTGGTCAAGAGGAGGCTGTTAAGGCGGTTTCTAAGGCTGTCCGCCGTGCAAGAGCAGGATTAAAGGATCCAAAACGTCCAATTGGTTCCTTCGTTTTCTTAGGACCAACTGGTGTAGGTAAAACGGAATTAGCTCGTGCTCTTGCTGAGGCTATGTTTGGTGATGAGGATGCGATGATTCGAATTGATATGTCCGAGTATATGGAGAAGCATTCTACATCTCGTCTGGTTGGTTCACCGCCAGGATATGTCGGCTATGAAGAAGGCGGCCAATTAACAGAAAAGGTTCGCAGAAAGCCATACTCTGTTGTATTGCTAGATGAAATTGAAAAGGCACATCCGGATGTATTTAATATTCTGCTTCAAGTTCTTGAAGATGGTCGTTTGACAGATTCAAAAGGAAGAACCGTAGATTTCCGTAATACGGTCTTGATTATGACATCCAATGTTGGTGCTGAAGCGCTCAAACGGAACAAGTATGTCGGCTTTAATATTCAAGATGGCGAACAGGATTATAAAGATATGAAGGGTAAAGTAATGGGAGAATTAAAGAAAGCCTTCCGTCCTGAATTCCTGAACCGTATTGATGAAATTATTGTTTTCCATGCGTTAGAGAGAAAGCATCTTGAAGAAATTGTCACCTTGTTATCAGAGCAATTAATCAAACGCTTAAAGGAGCAGCATATTTCCTTAGAATTAACGGCTGCGGCAAAGGCGAAAATTTCTGTAGAAGGCTATGACCCAGAGTATGGTGCACGACCATTACGCCGTGCGATTCAAAAGCATATTGAAGACCGGCTTTCTGAGGAACTATTAAAAGGAACATTATTAACAGGTCAGCATGCAGTAATCGATGTAGACAATGGTGAATTCACTGTTAAAACTGCTGAGAATACAAGTTTGGTCAAATAGAATGGTATTCAATTAGGCTGCTATACCCATGCAGAGGTACACGTAAATAAAGAAAAATCGTGTACCTCTTTTTTTCGGTTTTTTAATATGGAAAAATCACATCGGTGTGGTACCCTTTAAATAGTTAACAAAATCTGGCTCCTGCGCCAAGCGTAAATTACGCTATCCGGCGCTTGCGCTTTTCTTAGTTTCACGAGAGGATCGAAGAAGAATGGCAAAACGGAAAACAAAGTTTATGTGTCAAGAGTGCGGGTATGAGTCAGCTAAATGGATGGGTAAATGTCCCGGCTGTGGTGAATGGAATAAGATGGTTGAGGAAGTAGAAGTAACAGGTGCGACTAGGAGAGGTGCCTTTGCTCATTCCCAAAGCGGGTCAGGACTATTAGCTAAACCTATGCCGATTAACTCCATAGAGATGGAAAATGAACCAAGGATTTTAACGGACTTAAATGAATTAAACCGGGTGCTTGGCGGGGGCGTGGTCAAGGGTTCCTTAGTGCTGATTGGCGGAGACCCCGGAATCGGTAAGTCAACACTCCTCTTACAAGTATCTTC
The DNA here is from genome assembly GCF_001591445.1 of Neobacillus drentensis NBRC 102427. Taxonomy (GTDB): domain Bacteria; phylum Bacillota; class Bacilli; order Bacillales; family Cytobacillaceae; genus Neobacillus; species Neobacillus drentensis. Next base: position 5,561 of record NZ_BCUX01000031.1, read on the forward strand.
CCAACTCGCCAATAAAGGCAATCAGGTTTTATACATATCCGGAGAGGAATCATTGCGGCAAACTAAGCTTCGTGCGGAACGATTAGGTATATCCTCTGAAAATCTCCTCGTTTACTCTGAAACGAATCTTGAGGAAATCAACCGAACCATCGAAAATTCGAATCCAAGTTTTGTGATCATTGATTCAATTCAGACGGTATTTCATCCAGATGTAACCAGTGCACCGGGAAGTGTCTCACAAGTTCGTGAATGTACATCGGAATTAATGAGAATCGGGAAGACCAAAGGGATTGCCATATTTATTGTCGGGCATGTAACCAAAGAAGGATCGATTGCAGGTCCTCGGTTGCTTGAGCATATGGTGGATACCGTTCTCTATTTTGAAGGGGAAAGACACCATACCTACCGAATTCTAAGGGCAGTCAAAAACCGTTTCGGTTCAACCAATGAAATGGGAATTTTTGAAATGAAAGAATTAGGTCTTGAAGAAGTGGCCAATCCTTCAGAGATATTCTTGGAAGAGCGTTCACGTGGTGCCTCAGGCTCTACGGTGGTGGCATCAATGGAAGGGACAAGGCCGGTCCTTGTTGAAATTCAAGCGTTGATATCCCCGACTAGTTTTGGGAATCCAAGAAGAATGGCAACTGGAATCGATCATAACCGCGTGCCTCTATTGATGGCCGTATTGGAAAAACGAGTCGGAATGCTCCTTCAGAATCAGGATGCCTACTTGAAAGTTGCAGGTGGCGTAAAATTAGATGAACCGGCGATTGATTTAGCCATAACTGTGAGTATTGCTTCCAGTTATAAAGATAAACCAACAAGGCCAACCGATTGTATTATTGGTGAAGTAGGGTTAACCGGCGAAGTAAGAAGGGTATCAAGGATTGAGCAGCGCGTCCAGGAAGCGGCCAAGCTGGGATTTGAACGGGTCATCTTGCCGGCAAATAATCTTGGCGGCTGGAAGGGGCCAAAGGGGATTGAACTCATTGGGGTTTCGAACGTAAGTGAAGCATTAAAAGCAGCGTTGGGAGGGTAGCAGATGGAGAATAAAAAGCTAGGTGAACATACCGTAAGTGAAATATTACAGTTCCTTGCACCTGGTACACCCATCCGTGAAGGAATCGACAATGTTCTCCGTGCGAACACGGGAGGCCTTATTGTCATTGGATTTAACGAAAAAGTGAAAAACATCGTTGACGGCGGCTTTGAAATTAATTGTCCATTTTCGCCTAGCTTTTTATATGAATTAGCAAAAATGGACGGTGCCATTATCCTCAACGAATTAGGAAATAAAATTCTCTTCGCCAATGCCCAGTTGGCTCCTGACTCCGATATTCCTTCGACAGAAACTGGGATGAGGCATCGCACAGCAGAAAGAACAGCAAAACAGACCAAAGCTTTAACAATTGCCATTTCGCAACGGAGAAACGTCATTACCCTATACCAAGGGAATTTTCGCTATGCATTAAAAGACATTGCCGTTATTTTAACAAAAGCGAATCAAGCGATACAGACCCTTGAAAAGTATAAGACAGTATTGGAACAAAGTATTACTAATTTGAGTATTCTCGAGTTTGAGGAGTCGGTTACCTATAACGATTTTTTACTTGTCCTCCATCGGTTTGAAATGGTCTTAAAGATCAAGAACGAACTGCTAGCCTATTTACATGAGTTAGGAACAGAAGGCCGCCTCATTCGGCTGCAATTGAATGAAATACTAACTAATTTAGAAGACGAGACGATGCTCATTATCAAAGATTATGCCTTTGACAGAGACATCAAGGCAAGAGACATGCTCGGAAAAATGCAGTCCATCGCTACGAGCGGTACGATTGAAGATATGGTTCTTTTGAAATTAATGGGATATCTAGGCTATGTGCATCTGGATGAGAATAAAAGTCCGCGCGGCTACCGAATTCTTCATAAAATACCAAGACTTCCTTCCATCATTATCGAAAATCTAATCAGCAGTTTTGGTGAGCTTTCCAAAATTATTTCCGCATCAGTTGAAGAATTAGATGAAGTAGAAGGAATCGGGGAAGTTCGGGCTAAAAAGATCAAAGAAGGCTTTAAATTGATTAAAGAACGGTTATACACAGACCGTCACCTTTAGTGGTAATAAACTTCGGGTTAACGAAAGTAAAAAAAATCCAATCGTTTGACACGAAATTTTTCCAATGTTACCCTAGGGAAGATATCCTAAACCTATTTATTCTAACTAACAAGATAATTTTTTATACGATTTTGTAACTGAAAAATAATCTGGAAATTAAGGTTTCATTTCCATGAAAATGTTTATAATGAGTAGAGGAGGTGAAGGAATGTTAAAACGTATTGTGCAGGCTTGCTTCCTCATTATGGGTGGTACGCTTGGTATTTTATTATTACCGGAATTGTTCAATTTACTTCATATCAATGACATTCCCCTGATTAGCAACTCGTATATCACTGCTGTTTTAGGTGCTATTATTTTTTATCTTATTACCTTTTGGGCAGTAGATTATGTCTTTAATTTTATTAAGTGGGCTGAGGATTCTTTAGTAAAGGTTCCTGTGACAGATGTTCTTTTTGGTAGTGTGGGCTTAATATTCGGTCTGTTGGTAGCCTTTTTAATCGGCTTTGCCCTTAATGCCGTTCAGGTCCCAATATTAAATGCCGTTGCTCCAATCTTGCTTACCATCTTGTTTGGTTATATGGGTTTTCAGGTTGGATTCAAGAAAAGGGATGAGCTCTTAGGCCTTTTTGGGAACCGCAGTAATAAGAAAAAGGGCACTGATGAAGAAAATGATAAGGAAGTTAATCATCCTTTGAAAATATTAGATACAAGTGTCATCATTGATGGTCGTGTAGCCGATATTTGTCAGACAGGATTTTTAGAAGGTACCATTGTCATTCCTCAATTCGTTCTTGAAGAATTACAGCATATTGCCGACTCTTCCGATGTGTTGAAACGAAACCGCGGCCGCAGAGGTTTGGATATCTTAAATCGAATTCAAAAGGAACTCGCCATTAAGGTGGAAATTTATGAGGGAGATTTTGAGGAAATTAGTGAGGTGGACTCAAAGCTCGTTAAATTAGCAAAAATTACAAACGGCATCTTAGTTACGAATGACTTTAACCTGAATAAAGTTTGTGAATTACAAAATGTTTCGGTGTTAAACATCAATGATTTAGCCAATGCGGTCAAACCTGTTGTCTTACCAGGTGAGGAATTAACGGTTCAAGTCATTAAAGATGGAAAAGAATATCATCAGGGCGTTGCCTATTTAGATGACGGTACGATGATTGTTGTCGAGGAAGGAAGAGAATATATCGGTAAAAGAATCGAGGTTCTTGTCACGAGTGTTCTTCAGACATCCGCGGGACGCATGATTTTTGCTAAACCCAAATTATTAGAAAAGGCACTATAGATACTAGATAGAGTGGGGTAAATTCTATGACTTACCAAGTCATTCTCCCGGCAGCCGGCCAGGGAAAAAGGATGGGTGCAGGGAAAAACAAGCTTTTGCTGGAGCTAAACGGGATTCCTGTCCTCATTCATACACTTCAGGTATTTGAACAAGATGAGGCATGCAGTGGAATGATTCTTGCCATTCACCCCCAGGATGAACCGGAATTTAAAGTGTTATTAGCCAGATACAATGTAACGAAGGTAATTACCTTCGTACCGGGCGGCAAAGAACGTCAGGATAGTATTTATAATGCACTTAAATTAGTGAAAACCAACGGAATTATTCTTGTCCATGATGCGGCACGTCCTTTTATCTTAAAAGAACACATCCACCGTTTAGCAGACATAGCCGAAGAAACAGGTGCAGCCATTTTGGGAGTACCGGCAAAAGACACCATCAAAAAGGTAGATGACGGTGTAGTCGTTGAAACTGTCGAACGTTCAAGCTTGTGGGCTGTTCAAACCCCACAAGCTTTTCGCATTTTACTTCTTAAGGAAGCGTACGAACAGGCAGAAAAGGATTACTTCCTAGGAACAGATGATGCTAGTCTGGTTGAGCGGCTTAATTATCCGGTTGCCATGGTAGAAGGCGATTACGATAATATAAAATTAACAACACCAGAAGATTTATTCTTTGCTGAAGCTATTTTAAAAAAGAGGGGTTTTTAATGATGTTTCGAATTGGTCAGGGCTTTGATGTCCATCAATTAACAGAAGGGCGCCCGTTAATTATAGGTGGAATCACCATACCTTATGAAAAGGGCTTGCTCGGTCATTCGGATGCCGATGTTTTATTACATACTGTTTCCGATGCATGCCTTGGTGCGATTGGAGAAGGCGATATTGGAAAACACTTTCCGGATACCGATCCAAATTTTAAAGATGCTGACTCGGCTAAGCTGATGGAGCATGTTTGGCAATTAGTAAAAAACAAAGGCTACGAACTTGTTAATGCTGATTGTACGATTATTGCCCAAAAACCGAAAATGGCACCTTATATTGAGCAAATGCGCGTAAGGATTGCGGAATTACTTGAGGCAGCACCTGATCAAATCAATGTAAAGGCGACCACAACAGAGAAGCTGGGCTTTACCGGCAGAGGAGAAGGTATTGCTTCCCAGGTGGTTGTTTTGTTAAAAAAGGTTAACAATTAACCTTTTACAGTCAAATATACAGTGATACAATAGACCAGAAATCAAAAGGTAAAAATGGAGGCATTCAGATGTCAAACGAAGTTCGTGTAAGATATGCTCCAAGTCCAACGGGGCATTTACATATTGGCAACGCCCGTACAGCGTTATTTAATTATTTATTTGCCCGCAATCAAGGCGGGAAATTTATCATCCGTATTGAGGATACCGATAAGAAGCGGAATATTGAAGGCGGCGAAGAAAGCCAGTTAAAATATTTAAAATGGCTTGGCATGGATTGGGATGAGAGTGTCGATGTCGGCGGCGAATACGGACCGTACCGTCAATCGGAACGAAATGATATTTATGAAACGTACTATAATCAATTATTAGCTAATGGTCATGCCTATAAATGTTATTGTACAGAAGCAGAGATTGAAGCAGAGCGGGAAGCTCAGACTGAAAGAGGAGAGACACCTCATTATTCCGGTAAATGCCGTCATTTAACAGATGAACAAAAAAGCCGGTTCGAAAGCGAAGGCCGTCAGCCAAGCATCCGCATCCTCGTACCTGAAGGAAAGACCTACACATTTGATGATATGGTAAAGGGTACTGTTTCGTTTGAGTCGGAAGGGATGGGCGATTGGGTCATCATTAAAAAAGATGGTACTCCGACCTATAACTTTGCGGTAACAATTGACGATTATTTAATGAAAATCTCGCATGTGCTTCGTGGCGATGATCATATTTCTAATACACCTAAGCAATTAATGGTCTATGAAGCCTTAGGCTGGGAGCCGCCAATATTTGGACATATGACCTTGATTGTCAATGAAAGCCGCAAAAAGTTAAGTAAGCGTGATGAGTCTATCATACAATTTATTGAACAATATGAAGAACTGGGGTATATCCCAGAAGCATTATTTAACTTTATTACACTGCTCGGCTGGTCGCCAGCGGGTGAAGAAGAAATTTATTCAAAGAATGAGTTTATTGAGATCTTCGATGCGAATCGTTTATCGAAATCTCCGGCACTATTTGATAAGCAAAAGCTGTTATGGATGAACAACCAATATATGAAAAAAATTGAGCTTAACCGTGTCGTTGAACTGGTCAAGCCCCACTTAATGAAAGTTGGCCGAATCAGTGAGAGTATGACTGATGAACAATACCAATGGCTGCAAGGACTTGTTGCTCTTTTACAGGAAAAAATGAGCTATGGTGCTGAAATCGTGGAATTATCAGATATGTTTTTCCAAGAAGATGCCGTCTATGAAGAAGATACGAAAGAGATATTAGCGGGAGAAACCGTTCCAGAAGTATTAAAGGCGTTTTCTCACGAACTAGATCAGCTTGAAATTTTCCGTGCGGATGGTATTAAGGCAGCTATGAAGGCTGTACAAAAGTCGACGGGCCAAAAGGGCAAAAACCTATTTATGCCAATTCGTGCGGCAGTAACAGGCCAAACACACGGACCTGACCTTCCACAAGCCATTGAACTACTAGGAAAAGATAAAGTTCAAATGAGAATTAATAAAATAATTAGTTAACATTGTAGAGGAAATGTAATATAGTAAAAGAAAGAAATTTCATACTTCTAAAAGTGTAGAAGAGGATAAGTAAAAAAAAGACGCTTTAAAGAGAAAACCATCACCGGCTGAAAGTGGTTTAAGCCTCTCGTTTTTTGAAATGCACCTCTGAGCCCTGTTTCGAAAGGAGTCAACTCCAAGTAGAAATGGGCGGAACCTATCCGTTAACAGGTAGAGTGAGACCCGTTGTAAGCTTTCCGTTTTCGAACGAGCTTTACGGTCTAATCAGAGTGGAACCGCGCAAAAGCGTCTCTGTCGTTAAGACAGAGGCGCTTTTTTATTTCTTAGAAGGGTTATAACTTTGAACTTAGATAACAGTCTAGCTTCAGCACCCAGCGGCTAGTGTACTTCGCCCTTTTCCCTACGATAAGTCAACATCGGATCGCTACGCTCTCCGTGTTTCCTTTATCTCAGTCAAAGTGCTCCAGTCCATACGCCGCTAAACGGGTGCTTACGCTTTATAAATAAGGGGGAGAATGGTAATGTTCAAGAAGTTGAGGGAGGACGTTGAGGTTGTTTTTGAACAAGATCCTGCAGCAAGAAGTCATTTAGAAGTGATCTTGACGTATTCAGGCTTACATGCCATTTGGTCACATCGACTCGCGCATGCACTCTTTAATCGGAAATTATTTTTCCTTGCCAGGGTTATTTCACAAGTAAGCCGATTTTTTACGGGAATTGAAATACATCCCGGGGCAAAAATAGGCAGAAGATTTTTTATTGACCATGGCATGGGTGTCGTTATAGGGGAAACGTGTGAAATTGGGGATAATGTAACTATATATCAAGGGGTAACGCTTGGTGGGACGGGTAAAGAAAAAGGAAAGCGGCATCCGACGATTAAGGATAATGTTCTAATTGCCACAGGTGCCAAGGTGCTTGGTTCAATAACGGTGGGTGAAAACTCCAAAATTGGCGGCGGCTCGGTTGTATTAAGAGAAGTTCCCCCTAACTCAACGGTAGTTGGGATTCCAGGGAGAGTCGTCATCCAGGATGGAAGAAGAATTACCAGGGACTTGGACCACTGTGACATGCCAGACCCTGTTGCCGACCGCTTTAAAGAAATGCAAAATGATCTGGATAAGTTAATGCATGAACTCGAAGAATTAAAAGGAGAAAGGATAAAAATCAATGGCCATTCAACTTTATAATACACTAACACGCAAAAAGGAAACGTTCGTACCGCTCGAAGAAGGAAAAGTAAAAATGTATGTTTGCGGTCCGACGGTCTATAATTATATTCATATCGGTAATGCGCGACCGGCGATTGTCTTTGATACGGTTCGGCGCTATATGGAATATCGCGGCTATGAGGTTCAATATGTTTCCAATTTTACCGATGTTGATGACAAATTGATTCGAGCAGCCAATCAGTTAGGCGAAAGTGTGCCGGCGATTGCTGACAGATTTATTAATGCCTACTTTGAAGATGTGACGGCATTAGGCTGCCAGAAGGCGGATGTTCATCCACGGGTAATGGAAAACATGGATATTATCATTGACTTCATCAGTAAATTGGTCGAAAAGGGCTACGCTTATGAATCTGCCGGTGATGTTTATTTCCGGACAAGAAAATTTGATGATTATGGTAAGCTGTCGCATCAATCGATTGATGACCTGCAGGTCGGTGCAAGAATTGAAGTCGGGGACAGGAAACAAGACGACTTAGACTTTGCATTATGGAAAGCGGCTAAGGAAGGGGAAATCTACTGGGAGAGCCCATGGGGACTTGGTCGTCCCGGCTGGCATATTGAGTGCTCAGCGATGGCGAAAAAGTATCTGGGCGAAACCATTGATATTCACGCCGGTGGACAGGATTTAACTTTCCCGCATCATGAAAATGAAATTGCTCAGTCAGAAGCCTTGTCAGGAAAATTATTTTCTCGTTACTGGATGCACAATGGCTATATCAATATTGACAATGAAAAAATGTCTAAATCATTAGGGAATTTTGTCCTTGTTCATGACATTATTAAAAAGCATAATCCGCAAGTGTTACGGTTTTTCATGCTATCTGTTCATTACCGTAATCCAATTAATTATAGCGAGGAATTACTGGAGAGCACGAGAGCAGCATTTGACCGTTTAACGACTTCCTATCAAAACTTGAAGCATCGCAAGGAAGCTAGCACGGACTTAACGGATACAAATCAGGAATGGCTTGAAAAAATTGCAAAATTGCATCAAGAATACATTGAGGCAATGGATGATGATTTTAACACAGCAAAAGCTATTTCCGTTTTATTCGACCTCTCGAAACTAGCTAATTATTATCTTTTAGAAAAAAATACTGCGGTTGAAGTGATTGATGCATTCACAACAAAATTTGAAGAGTTATTCCATGTCTTAGGGCTGACATTTGAAAAAGAAGAAATGCTTGACGATGAGATCGATGCGCTGATTGAAAAGCGAATCCAGGCTCGGAAAGACCGCAACTTCCAATTGTCAGACCAAATTAGAGATCAGTTAAAGGACATGAATATTATATTAGAAGATACACCGCAGGGTACAAGGTGGAAGAGAGGCTAATTCATGCTTGAATATCAAAATACAATCGATGTTAAACAATTAAATAGTCTCGCCCTTGCCTACATGGGTGACGCCATTTATGAAACGTATGTAAGGCGTCACCTCCTCTATAGCGGAAAGGTAAGACCCAATCAATTGCACCGCACAGGGACCACTTATGTGTCGGCGAAAGCACAAAGCCGAATTCTTTTTCACATGATCGATGATCAACTGCTCGATGAAGAGGAACTAGCGGTGGTTATGCGCGGTAGAAATGCGAAATCAGGGACTGTACCTAAAAACACGGATGTCCAAACCTATCATTACAGCACAGCTTTTGAAGCATTGATGGGCTATCTATATTTAACCGGTAAAATAGTGCGTTTAGAAGAACTTATTCAAAGATCATTTTTATATGTGGATGAAAGAAAGGAGGAACGCTAGATGGAACAAGAATATATTGTTGGCAAAAACCCGGTCATCGAAGCGCTTAAATCAGAAAGGGATATTAATAAAATCCTAATTGCCGAGGGATCGCAGCGAGGACAAATGCAGCAAATTACTCAATTAGCCAAAGAAGCAAATGTGATTGTTCAATTTGTACCAAAGAAAAAAATTGATCAAATCGCCGATGAAAATCATCAAGGGGTTCTTGCTTATGTGGCTGCTTATCAATATGCGGAAATGGATGACTTGTTTGCCGCAGCAGAAAAGAAAAACGAACCGCCTTTCTTTTTGTTATTGGATGAAATTGAGGACCCTCATAACCTGGGGTCAATCATGAGAACGGCAGATTCCGTGGGGGCTCATGGTATCATTATTCCGAAGCGGCGCGCTGTTGGGCTAACCGCAACAGTCGCTAAAGCCTCGACAGGTGCGATTGAATATATCCCTGTTGTTCGTGTTACGAATATGGCAAGAACCATCGATGAATTGAAAGAACGGGGTATTTGGATTGCAGGAACTGATGCAAAAGGGAAAGATGATTACCGCCGATTAGACGGAACCCTGCCACTAGGCTTAGTCATTGGCAGTGAAGGAAAAGGGATGGGAAGACTGATTCGTGATAAATGCGATTTTCTCATTCATTTGCCAATGGTGGGTAAAGTAACCTCCCTAAATGCGTCCGTTGCTGCTGCCTTGCTCATGTATGAGGTATACCGAAAACGACACACACTTGAGCGATAGTAATGGATATCCTGCTTGTCGACGGATATAACATTATCGGGGCCTGGCCAGAACTAAGAGCGTTAAAGGAACACGATTTACCTGCCGCACGTGACCGCTTAGTAGAGAGAATGGCGGAATACCAAGCCTATTCTGGTTTTCGTGTGATTGTTGTATTTGACGCCTATTATGTTCAAGGCACAGAAAAAAAGTATAAAAATCATAAGATAGAAGTTATTTTTACAAAAGAAAATGAGACGGCAGATGAGCGGATTGAAAAGTTGGCAATCAGTCTGAGTAACCGAAAAACGCAAGTACATGTGGCGACTTCCGATTTTACAGAGCAATGGGCCATTTTTGGACAAGGTGCATTAAGGAAGTCGGCCCGTGAATTGCTGATTGAAATGTCTTCCATTGAAAAAGGGATCGAAAAGAAAGTCAAAACCATTCAAGGAAAAAGGCCCGCTTCCAAAATAAAGATAAGTGATGAAATGGCAGAAATTTTCGAAAAGTGGCGCAGAGGACAAAAGTGAACGTGGACTAATAAATAGTTGTCATGTATACTATTACTATCTATGCTTGTTCGGTGGAGGGGATCGACTTTGAGTACGGACTTCGGAACAAAGATTAACCAGCAATTTCTTCTAATGGATGACGAAGGAATTGTTGATTTAGTGCACCATGGTGATAGTGAAGCATTGGATTATTTAATCCACAAATATCGAAACTTTGTACGTGCAAAAGCAAGGTCTTATTTTCTAATTGGTGCGGACAAAGAAGATATTGTCCAAGAAGGTATGATCGGACTGTATAAAGCCATTCGTGACTTTAAGGAAGACAAGCTTACTTCCTTTAAGGCATTTGCTGAGTTATGTATTACTCGTCAAATCATTACAGCTATTAAAACTGCCACACGCCAAAAGCATATCCCGTTAAATTCTTACGTTTCATTGGACAAGCCTATTTATGATGAAGAATCAGACCGAACATTGATGGATGTTTTGTCGGGGACAAAGGTTCTTGACCCCGAGGAACTGATTATTAATCAAGAAGAGTTTGACCATATCGAAGTGAAAATGACTGAATTATTAAGCGACTTGGAAAGAAAGGTATTAGCCCTCTATTTAGATGGGCAATCCTACCAAGAAATTTCAGAAGAGCTTAATCGTCATGTGAAGTCGATTGATAATGCCCTTCAGCGTGTAAAAAGAAAGCTGGAACGGTATTTAGAACTCCGTGAATTTTCACTTTAAGAGTAAGCGCTATCTAAATATGTCATATAATTGAACCATTCCTAAGGGTCGTTGACAATAATTAGGACTCATGATACAGTTTTAAAGATATAGTAGAAAAATGGGTAAAGGTGTCGAATATGAGTAGAAAAGTAATCCTTTCCTGTTCTGTTTGCGGCTCGCGAAATTATTCAACAATCAGCAAGCAGACACAAACTGAGAGATTAGAATTGAAAAAATTCTGTAAAACCTGTACCACCCATACCATTCATAGAGAAACAAAATAATCTATAGATTTTTGCTGTTATTTTTAGATTTTGGGGGTTACTTAACATGCAACGCATAAAGAAGTTCTTCAGTGATATTATCCGCGAGATGAGAAAAGTTAGCTGGCCAAAACGTGGGGAACTAACTCGCTCAACACTTACTGTATTATCAACCGTTGTTTTTTTTGCAGCATTCTTTGCAGTTCTAGATTTAGGAATTTCAAAATTGATTCGCTTAATTCTTGAATAATAAATCAACTTTCATGGTATAATGGTGATTAATAAAGGAATTTTTATCTAGAGGCCCGTTTCACGGGTTTTTTATTTGCTTAAAAAATAGACTTTGAATAAATGTAGGGAGGGACGGACGTTCTAGTCCTCTTAAATGGAAAAAAATTGGTATGTTTTGCATACTTACTCGGGTTATGAAAATAAGGTAAAAGCAAATTTAGAAAAACGAGTAGAATCGATGGGTATGACCGATAAGATTTTTCGTGTGGTTGTCCCTGAAGAAGAAGAAACGGAAATTAAAAACGGTAAGTCAAAAGTAGTTAAGCGAAAAGTGTTCCCTGGCTATGTATTGGTTGAAATTGTGATGACAGATGATTCCTGGTATGTTGTTCGGAACACTCCTGGAGTAACTGGGTTTGTTGGCTCATCAGGTGGTGGCTCAAAACCTACTCCATTGCTTCCTGAAGAAGTGGTTGTGATCTTGAAGAGAATGGGTATGACGGAAAAACGTATCGATGCTAATTATGAGTTAGGCGAAACGGTTCGCGTGAAAGAGGGGCCATTTGCCAACTTTACTGGTACGGTTGAAGAAATGGATAAGGATCGCTCGAAACTGAAGGTTCTTGTCAATATGTTCGGTCGTGACACCCCGGTAGAACTGGATTTCACCCAAATTGAGAAGCTGGATTAAGGAAGTTTAAGAGTCCTTTTTATGGCGTCAATCAAAGAAAAATAATCTTATATTGTAAAAAAACTTGAAATCATTTTTAAAAAGTGGTAATATTTCATAGGTCAGTATGTCTCTATGTGAGACAAGACTTATGTTAAGTTCTTTATGATCAATAGATAAAGACAGATGCCTGAGTGGGAGGATTCTGAAAGGATTCCTATTACCACATCACGGACTTTAAGGAGGTGTGTCTCGTGGCTAAAAAAGTAATTAAAGTCGTTAAATTGCAAATCCCTGCTGGGAAAGCAAACCCTGCGCCACCAGTTGGTCCTGCACTAGGTCAAGCCGGTGTTAATATCATGGGATTCTGTAAAGAATTTAACGCTCGTACAGCTGATCAAGCTGGTTTGATCATTCCTGTTGAAATCACGGTTTTTGAAGACCGTTCATTTACATTTATTACGAAAACCCCTCCTGCTGCAGTTTTATTGAAAGTAGCAGCTGGAATTCAGTCGGGTTCTGGTGAACCTAACCGTAATAAAGTAGCAACAGTAAAGCGTGATACAGTACGCGAGATTGCGGAACAAAAAATGCCTGACCTAAACGCAGCTAGCGTTGAAGCGGCAATGCGCATGGTCGAAGGTACTGCACGTAGCATGGGTATTGTCATCGAAGACTAATTCATGTTGAACTGTTTGGTGTAATGAAGGGGGTTGCGACGCTGATATTTCTCACTCGCAACCTTTATTCGTGGGAGGTTATTCCGCTAAAACCACAATCTAGGAGGAAATTAAAATGGCTAAAAAAGGTAAGAAGTATTTAGAAGCTTCAAAGCTTGTAGATCGCCTAAAAGCATATCCGATTGCTGAAGCAATTGATCTTGCTAAAAAAACAAACTTCACTAAATTCGATGCAACTGTAGAAGTAGCATTTCGTTTAGGTGTAGACCCTAAGAAAGCTGACCAACAAATCCGTGGTGCAGTCGTGCTTCCAAACGGAACTGGTAAAACGCAACGCGTTCTAGTTTTTGCTAAGGGTGAAAAAGTTAAAGAAGCAGAAGCAGCTGGAGCTGATTATGTAGGTGATGCAGAGTACATCAACAAAATCCAACAAGGTTGGTTTGAATTTGACGTAATCGTAGCTACTCCTGACATGATGGGTGAAGTTGGTAAGCTTGGTCGTGTATTAGGACCTAAAGGTTTAATGCCAAACCCTAAAACTGGTACAGTTACATTTGATGTAACTCGTGCGATTAATGAAATTAAAGCTGGTAAAGTTGAATATCGCGTAGACAAGTCTGGTAACATTCATGTTCCTATCGGTAAAGCATCTTTCGAAAACGAAAAGCTTGTTGAAAACTTCAACACTATCTTTGAAACTATGCAAAAAGTGAAGCCATCTGCTGCAAAAGGTACTTACATGAAGAACGTAACTGTTGCTTCTACAATGGGACCTGGCGTTAAAGTTGACCCTTCATCAGTAGTAGTTAAGTAAATTTTCCCAATTGACAATCTAGAATAGATTTTATATAATCTATTCTGTTGTTTAAAATAATAACATTTGTACTGAAGACAGCAGGTGCGTTTCGATGCTTAATTCCCTGCCGAGGTAATGCGATAGAATTGGCTGAACTTGTTCAGCTGTTGTATGCTGCCTCCATGTCACCGATTGATATGGAGGCTTTAATTTGCCTGGTATGAATGTAGATAATCTACAGGAGGTGTAAAGATGAGCATTGTAATCGAATTAAAGAAACAAGTCGTTGATGAAATTACTGATAAGTTAAAGAAGAGCGTTTCAACAGTTGTTGTTGATTATCGTGGTCTTTCAGTTGCAGAAGTAACTGAACTTCGTAAACAACTTCGTGAAGCTGGCGTTGAATTCAAAGTTTACAAAAACTCAATGGTTCGCCGCGCGGCTGAAGCTGCTGAACTTGCTGGCTTAAACGCTGCTTTAACAGGTCCTAACGCAATTGCGTTCAGTACTGAAGATGTAGTAGCACCAGCTAAAATCTTGAATGACTTCGCGAAAAAGCATGAAGCACTTGAACTTAAAGCAGGTGTAATTGAAGGAAGCGTTGCGACAGCTGAAGAAATTAAAGCTCTTGCTGACCTACCATCACGCGAAGGTTTACTATCTATGTTACTATCCGTACTACAAGCACCAATCCGCAACCTTGCTCTTGTTACAAAAGCAGTTGCAGAACAAAAAGAAGAACAAGGCGCGTAATATAGCCTGAATACGCACATCAAATAAATTTGAACGAAAACTAAGGAGGAAATTAATCATGACTAAAGAACAAATCATTGAAGCAGTTAAGACTATGACTGTTTTAGAACTTAACGATCTAGTAAAAGCAATCGAAGAAGAATTCGGCGTAACTGCTGCAGCTCCTGTAGCAATGGGCGGCGTAGCTGTTGCTGCTGCTGAAGAACAAACTGAATTTGACGTAATCCTTGCTAGCCCTGGAGATCAAAAAATCAAGGTTATCAAAGCTGTTCGTGAAATCACTGGTCTTGGTCTTAAAGAAGCAAAAGACCTTGTTGACAACACTCCAAAAGCTGTTAAAGAAGGCGTTTCTAAAGAAGAAGCTGAAGAAGTTAAAGCTAAACTTGCTGAAGTTGGAGCAAACGTTGAAGTTAAGTAATATTCAAAAAAATGAGCTCGCTGTATAAGCGGGCTTTTTTTGACTTAACTGAGTTTCTTTTCCTCGTTACACTTCAATTATTAATATTCCTCGGAGGTGAGTCAAATGTCTGAACACTACTATTCTCGAACACAGAAGGTTGATAGTGACCCAAAATTTTGGGACTACACCCTAAAAAATAATCAGTTTCGTTTTAAAACAGATAACGGTGTGTTTTCAAAAAGAGAAGTAGATTTCGGCTCACGGTTATTAATTGAGTCTTTTGAACTGCCGAATGCAGAGGGGTTGCTCCTGGATGTTGGCTGTGGCTATGGACCAATCGGTCTTTCTCTTGCAAAGTATTATCAAGATCGTATGATACATATGGTTGATGTTAATGAGCGAGCGATTTCCTTAGCAAAGGAAAATGCAGAACTTAATCGGATTGAGAACGTTAAGATTTATGAAAGTGATCGTCTGCTAAATGTAAAAGAAAATACGTTTGCGGCTATATTAACAAACCCACCGATTAGGGCGGGAAAAAAAACTGTTCATGATATTTTTGAACAAAGCTTCGAGCATCTTACGTCTCAGGGTGAGCTCTGGGTTGTCATTCAAAAGAAACAAGGAGCACCATCCGCGATTGAAAAATTAAATAATTTATTTAACCACGTTGAAACTATTGACAAATCCAAAGGTTATTTTGTCATAAGGGCACAAAAAAGTTGACTTGAAAATGTCACTATGATAGCATTATAAAATGCCATCATAATAATTTCCGAATTATTCCTTAAAAACGTTATTTTTTAGCGTATATAATAGGGATATTAAGGAAATGATGACAAAATAATAGTCTAAATGTGAAAATGTGGTTTTTTAGTAAAAACCCTTTTTCTTTTTGTTTACCGGAAGGGAAGTAAATTCCTGCTCCGTAAACGCTTATAAATTTTAATAATAACGCTTGATTTGAGGGGTGAATCAGTTGACAGGTCAACTAGTTCAGTATGGACGACACCGGAAGCGGAGGAGTTACGCACGAATCAGTGAAGTTTTAGAATTACCAAATCTTATTGAAATCCAAACCTCTTCCTATCAATGGTTTCTTGATGAAGGTTTGCGTGAAATGTTCCAGGATATTTCACCAATAGAAGATTTTACTGGTAACCTATCACTAGATTTTATTGATTACAGCCTTGGCGATCCAAAGTATTCTGTGGAAGAATCAAAAGAACGGGACGTTACATATTCTGCTCCATTACGTGTAAAAGTACGTCTTGTAAACAAAGAAACAGGCGAAGTAAAAGATCAAGATGTATTTATGGGTGATTTTCCACTTATGACTGAGACAGGTACGTTTGTCATTAACGGGGCAGAACGTGTTATTGTTTCACAATTAGTACGTTCTCCGAGCGTTTACTTTAGTGGAAAACTCGATAAAAATGGGAAACGTGGCTACTCGGCTACTGTCATTCCGAACCGCGGCGCTTGGCTGGAGTATGAAACAGACGCCAAAGATGTCGTATATGTGAGAATAGATCGTACTCGGAAACTGCCCGTTACGGTTCTTTTGCGTGCACTTGGCTTCGGCTCCGATCAAGAAATCATCGAATTGATCGGTGATAACGAGTATATCCGTAATACATTGGAAAAGGACAATACAGAAGGTGTTGACAAAGCGCTTCTAGAAATTTATGAGCGTCTACGTCCAGGTGAACCGCCTACTGTTGAAAACGCAAAGAGTCTATTAATTTCGCGTTTCTTTGATCCAAAGCGCTATGACCTCGCTAATGTTGGTCGTTATAAAATTAATAAAAAGCTTCATATTAAAAATCGCCTATTTAACCAGCGTTTAGCAGAATCCCTTGCGGATCCTGAAACTGGTGAAATTATTGCTGAAAAAGGTACCGTTCTAGACAGAAGAAATCTGGATAGAGTTTTGCCAGCCCTAGAAAAGAATATTAATTTCAAAGGCTTCAATCCTTATGGCGGCGTAGTGGCTGAGGAAATTACTCTTCAGGACATTAAGATTTATGCACCTGGCGATGAGAATGAAAAAGTCATTAATGTCTTAGGTAACGCCTATGTGGCCGAACCAATTAAAAATATTACACCTGCTGATATCATTTCATCAATTAGCTACTTCTTCAATTTATTGCATGGAGTAGGCGATACAGATGATATTGACCATCTAGGAAACAGACGTCTTCGCTCTGTAGGAGAACTCCTTCAAAATCAGTTCCGAATCGGATTATCCCGTATGGAACGTGTGGTTCGCGAAAGAATGTCTATCCAAGATACAGCAACGATCACACCGCAACAATTGATTAATATTCGTCCAGTAATTGCTTCAATTAAGGAATTCTTCGGAAGTTCACAATTATCGCAATTCATGGATCAAACGAATCCGCTTGCTGAATTAACTCACAAGCGACGTCTCTCTGCTTTAGGACCTGGTGGTTTAACGCGTGAACGTGCCGGCTTTGAAGTTCGTGACGTTCACTACTCCCATTACGGTCGTATGTGTCCGATTGAAACACCAGAGGGTCCGAACATTGGTTTGATTAACTCGTTATCATCATATGCAAAAGTAAATCGGTTTGGATTCATTGAAACACCTTACCGTCGTGTCGACCCTGATACCGGAAAGGTAACAAGCCGAATTGATTACTTAACCGCGGATGAAGAAGATAACTATGTTACAGCGCAAGCGAATTCTCGACTAAGTGACGATGGTTCCTTCGTAGATGAAGATGTTGTTGCTCGTTTCCGTGGTGAAAACACGGTCGTCAAACGTGAGCGAATTGATTATATGGATGTATCGCCAAAGCAGGTTGTATCTGCGGCAACAGCATGTATTCCATTCCTTGAAAACGATGACTCTAACCGTGCTCTAATGGGAGCGAACATGCAGCGTCAAGCAGTCCCGCTTATGCAGCCAGAAGCTCCACGAGTTGGAACAGGTATGGAATATGTATCTGGTAAAGACTCAGGTGCTGCGGTTATCTGTAAGCACGAAGGTATTGTTGAACACGTGGAAGCACGTGAAGTGTGGGTACGCCGCATAAATGTGGTGGACGGTCAAGAAGTTAGAGGAAATCTTGATAAATACCGCATGCTTAAATTCATTCGTTCCAATCAAGGAACTTGTTATAACCAACGACCAATTGTCGCTGTAGGTAACCACGTAACAAAAGGTGAAATTCTTGCTGATGGTCCATCAATGGAATTAGGGGAATTAGCTCTTGGACGGAACGTTCTTGTTGCCTTCATGACATGGGATGGCTATAACTATGAAGATGCGATTATTATGAGTCAGCGTTTAGTGAAAGACGATGTATATACGTCGATTCATATTGAAGAATACGAGTCAGAATCTCGTGATACAAAGCTTGGACCAGAAGAAATCACACGTGATATACCAAACGTTGGAGAAGATGCTCTTCGCAACCTGGATGAGCGTGGAATTATTCGTACGGGTGCAGAAGTTAAAGATGGAGACTTGTTAGTTGGTAAAGTAACGCCAAAAGGGGTTACCGAATTAACTGCAGAAGAACGTCTTTTACACGCAATCTTTGGAGAAAAAGCACGTGAAGTTCGTGATACGTCACTTAGAGTTCCACATGGCGGCGGCGGTATCGTTCTTGATGTTAAAGTCTTTAATCGTGAAGATGGCGATGAACTTCCACCGGGAGTAAATCAGCTTGTCCGCGCTTATATCGTTCAGAAACGTAAGATTTCTGAAGGGGATAAAATGGCGGGACGTCACGGAAATAAAGGGGTAATTTCACGGATCTTACCTGAAGAAGATATGCCGTTTTTACCGGATGGCACACCAGTCGATATCATGTTAAATCCATTGGGCGTACCATCACGGATGAACATTGGACAGGTGCTTGAGCTTCACCTTGGAATGGCAGCCCGTTACCTTGGAATTCATGTAGCCTCGCCGGTATTTGACGGAGCACGTGAAGAAGATGTTTGGGGAACGATTGAAGAAGCAGGCATGGCCCGCGATGCTAAAACCGTTCTTTATGATGGTCGATCCGGAGAACCATTTGATAACCGTGTCTCTGTAGGTGTCATGTACATGATTAAACTTGCTCACATGGTTGATGATAAACTCCATGCCCGTTCAACTGGTCCTTACTCACTTGTTACGCAACAGCCTCTGGGCGGTAAAGCTCAATTTGGTGGACAGCGTTTCGGTGAGATGGAAGTTTGGGCGCTTGAAGCATACGGAGCAGCATACACACTTCAAGAAATCCTTACGGTTAAATCCGATGACGTGGTTGGTCGTGTGAAAACTTATGAAGCCATCGTTAAAGGCGAAAATGTTCCGGAACCAGGTGTTCCAGAATCATTCAAAGTATTAATTAAAGAGCTTCAGAGTCTAGGAATGGATGTTAAAATCCTGTCTGGCGATGAAGAAGAAATTGAAATGCGCGATACGGAAGATGACGATGACTTACAACAAGTTGACACGTTAAATATTGTTCCTGAGCAGGCGCTTGAATCAGAAAAAGTCGGTTCAAAAGAGTAAATATATATTTTGAGTTGGAGCGCACATTGCGCTCCCGCTTTATTGTGTGATAAGGGTATAACCTGGATATCAAAAGGGAGGTAGGCCCCTTGCTGGATGTTAATAATTTTGAGTATATGAAGATTGGTCTTGCTTCACCCGATAAAATCCGTTCATGGTCTTTCGGAGAAGTCAAGAAACCAGAAACGATTAACTATCGTACATTAAAGCCTGAAAAGGATGGCTTGTTCTGTGAACGAATTTTTGGTCCTACGAAGGATTGGGAATGTCATTGCGGAAAGTACAAGCGTGTACGTTATAAAGGTGTCGTTTGTGACCGTTGTGGAGTAGAAGTAACACGTGCTAAAGTTCGTCGTGAACGAATGGGGCATATCGAGCTTGCTGCACCAGTTTCACATATTTGGTACTTTAAAGGTATTCCGAGCCGAATGGGACTTGTTTTAGATATGTCTCCAAGAGCTTTAGAGGAAATCATCTACTTTGCTTCATATGTAGTGACGGAATCCGGAGACACAGCTCTAGATAAAAAACAGCTATTATCTGAAAAAGAATATCGCGCATACCGTGAAAAGTACGGAAACAAATTCCAAGCTTCCATGGGAGCAGAAGCGATTAAGAAGCTTCTTTTTGATATCGATTTAAATAAAGAGGTAGACGCATTAAAAGAGGAATTAAAAAGTGCACAAGGTCAGCGTCGTACTCGTGCGATTAAACGCCTTGAAGTATTAGAAGCATTCCGTGGGTCAGGAAATGAGCCATCATGGATGATTCTTGACGTTCTTCCTGTTATACCTCCTGAACTTCGTCCAATGGTTCAATTGGATGGAGGGAGATTTGCAACATCCGACTTAAACGATCTTTACCGTCGGGTAATTAATCGTAATAACCGCTTAAAGCGTTTGTTAGATTTAGGTGCACCAAGTATTATTGTTCAGAATGAAAAACGGATGCTTCAAGAAGCAGTTGATGCCTTGATTGATAACGGTCGTCGTGGTCGTCCAGTTACAGGACCGGGTAACCGTCCATTGAAGTCACTTTCCCATATGTTAAAAGGAAAGCAAGGCCGTTTCCGTCAAAACCTACTTGGAAAGCGTGTTGACTATTCAGGTCGTTCCGTTATCGTTGTAGGACCGAACTTAAAGATGTATCAATGTGGACTTCCAAAAGAAATGGCGTTAGAACTATTTAAGCCATTTGTTATGAAAGAACTCGTTGAAAAAGGGTTAGCCCATAATATTAAATCAGCAAAACGTAAGATAGAAAGAGTATCTCCAGATGTGTGGGATGTACTTGAAGATGTTATCAGAGAACATCCGGTATTATTAAACCGTGCCCCTACATTGCATAGATTAGGGATTCAGGCTTTTGAACCGACACTAGTTGAAGGACGTGCGATTCGTCTTCATCCTCTTGTATGTACTGCATACAATGCGGACTTTGATGGTGACCAAATGGCTGTTCACGTACCGCTTTCATCAGAAGCACAAGCAGAAGCAAGGCTTTTAATGCTTGCAGCACAAAATATCCTAAACCCTAAAGATGGTAAGCCGGTTGTTACTCCTTCCCAAGATATGGTACTAGGTAACTATTACTTAACTTTGGAAAGAGAAGGCGCTGTCGGCGAGGGAATGATTTTTAAAGATACCAATGAAGCAATCCTTGCCTATCAAAACGGCTATGTGCACTTCCATACTCGTGTGGGTGTCCATGCAGGATCATTAGGAAATGAAACATTCACAGAAGAACAAAATCATAAGTTATTAATCACTACGGTGGGTAAGCTTATTTTTAATGAAATTCTGCCGAAATCATTCCCGTATATTAATGAACCGACAAGACATAATTTAGAAGTTGAAACACCTGCCATTTATTTTGTTGAAAAAGGAGAGGACATTAAGGCAAAGATTCAGTCAATGCCATTAATTGATCCGTTCAAAAAGAAAATTCTTGGGAATATCATTGCGGAAGTATTCAAGCGTTTCAAGATTACTGAAACGTCAAAAATGCTTGACCGCATGAAGGACTTGGGCTTTAAGCATTCAACGAAAGCGGGACTTACGGTTGGTGTAGCTGACATTGTCGTACTTCCTGAAAAGCAGGAAATTCTTCATGAAGCACAAAGTAAAGTAGATAACGTTATGAAGCAATTCAGACGTGGTCTAATTACCGAGGATGAGCGTTACGACCGTGTTATTGCGGTCTGGAGTGCTGCAAAAGACACCATTCAAGGGAAACTAATGAAATCCCTGAATAAATCGAATCCAATCTTCATGATGAGTGATTCCGGTGCTCGTGGTAACGCCTCTAACTTTACGCAGTTAGCTGGTATGCGTGGTCTGATGGCCAACCCGGCTGGTCGAATTATTGAGTTACCGATTAAATCAAGTTTCCGTGAAGGATTAACTGTATTAGAATACTTTATCTCGACACATGGTGCCCGTAAAGGTCTTGCTGATACAGCCTTGAAAACGGCTGACTCAGGTTACTTAACACGTCGTCTTGTTGACGTTGCACAGGATGTTATTGTCCGTGAAGATGATTGTGGTACAGATCGCGGTTTCTTAATCAGTGCCTTAAAAGATGGAACAGAAATAATCGAAGGACTGGATGAACGCTTAATTGGCCGTCATGCAAGAACTGCGATCAGACATCCGGAAACCAAAGAAGTCCTTGTTCCTGAAAACGGCTTGATTACTGAGGATTTAGCAGAAATTATTGTCGGTGCAGGTATTGAAACAGTAAAAATCCGGTCTGCATTTACATGTAATACACGTCATGGTGTATGTAAGAAATGTTATGGCCGCAACTTGGCAACAGGTCAAGAGGTTGAAGTGGGTGAATCTGTTGGTATTATTGCAGCGCAATCCATCGGTGAGCCAGGTACACAGTTAACAATGCGTACCTTCCACACAGGCGGTGTTGCGGGAGACGATATTACACAAGGTTTACCGCGTATCCAAGAGATTTTTGAAGCACGTAACCCTAAAGGTCAAGCAGTTATCACTGAAATTGAAGGTGTAGTTGTTGGAATTAATGAAGGCCGTGACCGCCAGCATGAAATTGTTGTTCAAGGTGAAGTGGAATCAAGAACATACAATGCTCCATATACAGCACGCTTGAAAGTAGCAGTTAATGACCATGTCGATCGTGGTGAAGAGCTAACTGAAGGTTCGATTGACCCGAAAGAATTAATTCGAGTGAAGGACGTAACTTCAGTTCAAGAATACCTATTGAAAGAAGTTCAGAAAGTTTACCGTATGCAAGGGGTAGAAATTGGTGATAAGCACGTGGAAGTAATGGTCCGTCAAATGCTCCGTAAGGTTCGTGTCGGGGATGCCGGTGAAACAGATGTTCTTCCAGGAACGCTTCTAGATATCCATCAGTTTACTGATGCGAACGAAAAGGCACTATTAGCCGGTAAATTACCAGCTACAGGTCGCCCGGTATTACTTGGTATTACCAAAGCGTCGCTTGAAACTGATTCATTCCTATCTGCCGCATCGTTCCAAGAAACAACAAGAGTTCTTACCGATGCAGCGATCAAAGGTAAACGTGATGAATTACTAGGTCTAAAGGAAAATGTTATTATCGGAAAGCTGATACCGGCTGGAACAGGTATGCCGCGTTATCGTAAAGCTGAGCCTGTGCTCCGTGATACCACTTCTGAAGAAACAGTTACAATTGATTAATAATAGTAAGGGATCTGCTAACTAGCAGATTCCTTATTTTAAGAAAATAATTACTGTGGTGTTGACATCTATTTATTAAAATGGTACTATATCAAAGGTGCTCCTATTCACCTGATACTTTGGAGGATATGAACGATGTCTTATGAAAAAGTATTCCAGGCACAAAAGTTCGTTATAGGAACAAAACAAACAGTCAAAGCACTTAAAGAAGGTAATGTCCGAGAGTTGATCGTAGCAAAAGACGCTGACCCGAAAGTGACAGTGAAAGTTGTTAATGAAGCTCTTGATATAAATGTTCCTATCCTATATGTGGATTCGATGTTAAAACTCGGAAAAGCATGCGGGATTGAAGTTGGTGCTTCAACTGTTGCAATTATCCGCTAAAAGCTGTTTTTGTAGATAGAAAGTCTGCAAGAACTTTGTTTTTGCAAAAAAATGAACCACCTGGATGTGTGGGTTTACAAATAATGAAGGGAGGAAACACAAATGCCAACTATTAATCAATTAGTGCGCAAGCCTCGTCAATCTAAAGAGGAAAAGTCAAAATCACCTGCGCTAAACAAAGGGTATAACAGCTTCAAAAAATCACAAACGAATGTATCTTCACCACAAAAACGCGGTGTATGTACTCGTGTTGGTACAATGACACCAAAGAAACCGAACTCAGCGTTACGTAAATATGCTCGTGTACGTTTGACGAACGGTATTGAGGTGACTGCATACATTCCTGGTATTGGACACAATCTTCAAGAGCATAGCGTTGTTCTTATTCGTGGAGGACGTGTAAAAGATTTACCAGGAGTACGTTATCACATCGTACGTGGAGCACTTGATACAGCGGGTGTTAATAACCGTATGCAAGGACGTTCTAAATACGGTACTAAGAGACCAAAAGCAGCTAAGAAATAAAACAACCTAAATAGAAGCTTCTTTGAAAGGAGGAAATATAATGCCACGTAAAGGTCCTGTAGCAAAAAGAGACGTGTTACCAGATCCAATTTATAACTCTAAATTAGTTACTCGTTTAATCAACAAAATGATGGTTGACGGTAAAAGAGGTAAGTCGCAAGAAATTCTTTACTCTGCATTCGATACAATTCGTGAACGCTCTGGCAAAGAGCCGATGGAAGTATTTGAAGCAGCGCTTAAAAACATTATGCCTGTACTTGAAGTTAAAGCTCGTCGTGTAGGTGGTGCTAACTACCAAGTTCCAATTGAGGTGCGTCCGGATCGCCGTGCAACTCTAGGTCTTCGTTGGTTAGTGAACTATTCACGTAACCGTGGAGAGAAAACAATGGAAGAGCGTTTAGCTAATGAAATCATGGATGCAGCTAACAATACTGGTGCATCTGTTAAAAAGCGTGAAGATACACACAAAATGGCAGAAGCAAACAAAGCGTTTGCTCACTATCGTTGGTAATCTAACCTTCAATATAAAAACTTTCAAACTAGGAAGGAGAAAGACCCAATGGCAAGAGAGTTCTCCTTAGCAAATACTCGTAATATTGGTATCATGGCTCACATCGATGCTGGTAAAACGACTACCACTGAGCGTGTTCTTTATTACACTGGTCGTATCCATAAGATTGGTGAAACACATGAAGGTGCATCTCAGATGGACTGGATGGAGCAAGAACAAGAACGCGGAATCACAATCACTTCCGCGGCAACAACTGCACAATGGCATGGCCATCGTGTAAACATCATTGATACACCAGGACACGTAGACTTCACTGTTGAAGTTGAACGTTCTCTTCGTGTACTTGATGGTGCAGTAGCAGTACTTGATGCACAATCTGGTGTTGAGCCTCAAACAGAAACAGTTTGGCGCCAAGCAACAACTTATGGTGTACCACGTGTTGTATTTGTAAACAAGATGGACAAAATTGGAGCGGACTTCTTATATTCAGTAGGAACAATCCATGACCGTCTTCAAGCAAATGCACATCCTATTCAGTTGCCAATCGGTGCTGAAGATCAGTTTACAGCAATCATTGACCTTGTGGAAATGAATGCAGTATTTTACGGCAATGACTTAGGTACTGATATTGAAGTACGTGAGATTCCGGAAGAATATAAAGCTCAAGCTGAAGAATACCGTGAAAAGCTAATAGAAGCAGTTGCTGAGCTAGATGAAGAATTAACGGAAAAATACCTTGGTGGAGAAGAAATCACTAAAGAAGAGCTTAAAGCAGCGATTCGTAAAGGTACTTGTAATGTTGAATTTTATCCAGTTATCTGTGGTTCTGCATTCAAAAACAAAGGTGTACAGCTTATGTTAGATGCTGTTATCGATTACCTTCCATCACCATTAGATGTACCTGCTATTAAAGGTCATGCAGTGGATGATGATGAAGAGATCGTTGAACGTCATTCTAGCGATGAAGAGCCATTCTCTGCTCTAGCATTCAAAGTTATGACTGACCCTTATGTTGGTAAATTAACGTTCTTCCGTGTTTACTCTGGTCAATTAGATGCTGGATCATATGTCCAGAACTCTACTAAAGGTAAGCGTGAACGTGTAGGACGTATCCTACAAATGCATGCAAATAGCCGCCAAGAAATCTCTAAGGTTTATGCTGGTGACATTGCTGCAGCTGTAGGTCTGAAAGATACAACTACTGGTGATACTCTATGTGATGAGAAAAATCTTGTTATCCTTGAGTCAATGGTATTCCCTGAACCAGTAATTCAACTTTCAGTAGAACCAAAATCAAAAGCTGACCAAGACAAAATGACAACTGCACTTCAAAAACTTCAAGAAGAAGATCCTACCTTCCGTGCGCATACTGACCAGGAAACTGGACAAATAATCATTGCAGGTATGGGTGAACTTCACCTTGATATCCTTGTTGACCGTATGCGTCGTGAGTTTAAGGTTGAAGCTAACGTAGGTGCTCCACAGGTTGCTTACCGTGAAACCTTCCGTGCTTCTGCACAAGTTGAAGGTAAGTTTGCACGTCAATCTGGTGGACGCGGACAATACGGACACGTTTGGATTGAATTCTCACCAAACGATGAAGGTAAAGGATTCGAGTTTGTTAATGGTATTGTTGGTGGTGTTGTTCCTCGTGAATACATCCCTGCTGTTCAAGCTGGACTTGAAGATGCCATAGGACGCGGTGTTCTTGCTGGTTATCCTTTAGTTGATATTAAAGCAAGATTATTCGATGGTTCATACCATGATGTTGACTCCTCAGAAATGGCGTTTAAAATTGCTGCATCAATGGCACTTAAGAATGCTGCTTCTAAGTGTAAGCCTGTTATCCTTGAACCGATGATGCGCGTTGAAGTTGTAATCCCTGAAGAATATCTAGGTGATATTATGGGACAAATCACTGCTCGCCGTGGCCGTGTTGAAGGTATGGAAGCACGTGGTAATGCACAAGTTGTTCGTTCAATGGTTCCACTTTCAGAGATGTTTGGTTATGCAACAGCACTTCGTTCTAGTACACAAGGACGTGGAGTATTCTCCATGCACTTCGATCACTATGAAGAAGTACCAAAGTCAGTTTCTGAAGAAATCATCAAAAAAAATAAAGGTGAATAATTGATTTTCATCTTTTGATAAAGTATAACTACTATTGTAGGCAGTGGAAGCCGTGAGAGTGGGACATCCTCATTCACGGCTTACATAAAAAACTAAACTTAAATTTTTATAATTTAGAGGAGGATTTCCTAATGGGTAAAGCTAAATTCGACCGTTCAAAGCCACACGTTAACATTGGTACAATCGGACACGTTGACCATGGTAAAACAACTTTAACAGCTGCAATCACTTCTGTTCTTGCTAAAACAGGTAAAGCAGAAGCACGTGCATACGATCAAATCGATGGTGCACCAGAAGAAAAAGAACGTGGTATCACAATCTCAACAGCACACGTTGAGTATGAAACAGATCTTCGTCACTATGCACACGTAGACTGCCCAGGACATGCTGACTATGTTAAAAACATGATCACTGGTGCAGCTCAAATGGACGGCGGTATCCTAGTTGTATCTGCAACTGACGGCCCAATGCCACAAACTCGTGAGCACATCCTTCTTTCTCGTCAAGTAGGTGTACCATACCTTGTTGTATTCATGAACAAGTGTGACATGGTTGACGATGAAGAACTTCTTGAATTAGTAGAAATGGAAATTCGTGATCTATTAACTGAATACGATTTCCCTGGCGATGACACTCCAGTTATCAAAGGTTCTGCTCTTAAAGCACTAGAAGGCGAAGCTGCTTGGGAAGAAAAAATCTATGAACTTATGACAGCTGTTGATGAGTGGATTCCAACACCAACTCGTGACACTGACAAACCTTTCATGATGCCGGTTGAGGATGTATTCTCAATCACTGGTCGTGGAACAGTTGCTACAGGACGTGTTGAGCGTGGTGTAGTTAAAGTTGGTGACGTAGTTGAAATCGTAGGTTTCACTGAAGAACCGAAATCTACAACTGTAACAGGTGTAGAAATGTTCCGTAAGCTTCTTGATTTCGCTGAAGCTGGTGACAACATCGGTGCCCTTCTTCGTGGTGTAGCACGTGAAGAAATCGAACGTGGTCAAGTATTGGCTAAACCAAAGTCAATCACTCCACACACAAAGTTCAAAGCACAAGTTTACGTTTTATCAAAAGAAGAAGGTGGACGTCACACTCCATTCTTCTCAAACTACCGTCCACAATTCTATTTCCGTACTTCTGATATTACAGGTATCTGTATGCTTCCAGAAGGTACTGAAATGGTTATGCCTGGCGACCACATTGAAATGATCGTTGAACTTATCGCTCCAATCGCTATCGAAGAAGGAACTAAGTTCTCTATTCGTGAAGGTGGACGTACAGTAGGTTCAGGTTCAATCACTACAATCACTGAGTAATTGAATAGCAGTAGTAACTTTGGTTACGAAGCTGGACAATGATCACAATATTAAAAGCAGATGGATGACGATCCATCTGCTTTTTTGCTGTCATTAAAATAACTTGAAGTCGTGTTTCTTCTATATAGATATATGAACTTTCATACGTCGCTAAACGGTCGCTTCCGCTTTTCTAATTAGGATATTTCTGGAGATTGATAATAATAGTTGAAAAAGTGAATATCAGCCGCTATAATAGGAAAAGTGTTCGAAACAGAAACATAAAGAAAAAAACATATTAGGTGTTGCGTTTCTTATATGTTTTATGTATAATAGACAATGTTGGTCTTTGACTGCGATGATGTGGAAGGTTGCTGACACACCCGGCCGCTTTGCCATGGCGAGTGTGTGAGGGAAATTTCCACTGAGAAGGTCTATTTTAAAAATAGGCGAATAAAGGAGGGAAAATAATGGCAAAACAAAAAATTCGTATCCGTTTAAAAGCGTATGATCACAGAATCCTTGATCAATCTGCAGAAAAAATCGTTGAAACAGCAAAACGTTCTGGTGCGGCTGTATCTGGTCCAATTCCGTTACCAACCGAAAAAACTATTTACACGATTCTTCGTGCGGTTCATAAGTACAAAGATTCACGTGAGCAATTCGAACAACGGACACATAAGCGTCTAATCGACATCGTTAACCCAACTCCACAAACAGTTGATGCGTTAATGCGTTTAGATTTACCATCAGGTGTTGATATCGAAATTAAACTTTAATCAAAATAAATGACAAATAATCTAGGAGGTGTGACTTAAATGACCAAAGGAATCTTAGGAAGAAAGATTGGTATGACTCAAGTATTTGCTGCTAACGGCAACTTAATTCCTGTAACTGTAGTTGAAGTAGCTCCAAACGTTGTACTTCAAAAGAAATCAGTTGAAAGCGACGGTTATGTTGCGGTTCAAGTTGGTTTTGAAGATAAACGTGAAAAGTTATCTAACAAACCGGAAAAAGGCCATGTTGCTAAAGCAAACACTGCTCCTAAGCGCTTCGTTCGCGAATTCCGCGGAGATGACTTAGCAAGCTATGAAGTTGGTCAAGAAGTCAAAGTTGATATTTTCACTGCTGGAGATATCGTAGATGTAACAGGAATCTCAAAGGGTAAAGGTTTCCAAGGTGTAATTAAACGCCACGGACAATCACGCGGCCCAATGGCTCACGGTTCACGTTATCACCGTCGTCCTGGTTCAATGGGACCAGTTGCTCCAAACCGCGTATTCAAAGGTAAATTATTACCAGGTCGTATGGGTGGAGAACAAATCACTGTACAAAACCTTGAAATTGTTAAGGTTGATGCAGAGCGTAACTTACTTTTAATCAAAGGTAATGTACCAGGCGCGAAAAAAGCTCTATTAAAAATTAAAGGTGCAATCAAAGCATAGTCACTTTTTAAGAAAGGAGGAACAAAGGAATGCCTAAAGTAGCATTATTAAACCAAACCGGATCACAAGTTGGTGATATCGAACTTAATGATTCTGTATTTGGTATTGAGCCTAACCAGCACGTATTATTTGAAGCAATTGTTATGCAAAGAGCTTCATTACGTCAAGGAACTCATAAAACTAAAATTCGTTCTGAAGTACGCGGCGGTGGTCGTAAACCATGGCGTCAAAAAGGAACTGGACGCGCTCGTCAAGGGTCAATCCGTTCTCCACAATGGCGCGGAGGTGGTACTGTATTCGGTCCAACACCACGCAGCTACGCTTACAAATTACCTAAAAAGGTTCGTCGTTTAGCAATCAAATCTGCACTTTCTTCTAAAGTATTAGAAGAGAACATGTTAGTGTTAGATATCTTAGCTCTCGATTCGCCGAAAACAAAAGATTTTAAAACTGTTTTAAGCGGTCTTTCCGTTGACAAAAAAGCATTGATCGTTACAGCTGACCTTGATGAAAATGTAGCACTTTCTGCTCGTAACATTCCTGGTATCACAGTAGTAACAGCTAGCGGAATTAACGTATTAGATGTTGTTAATCATGAGAAATTAATCATGACTAAAGCAGCGGTTGAAAAAGTAGAGGAGGTGCTTGCATAATGGATGCACGCGATATCATTAAGCGCCCCGTTATCACTGAACGTACTACTGACCTAATGGCTGAGAAAAAATATACTTTCGAAGTAGATGTTAGAGCTAACAAAACTCAAGTTAAAGATGCTATTGAAGAAATCTTTAGTGTTGATGTTGAGAAAGTTAACATCATGAACTACAAAGGTAAATTTAAGCGTATGGGAAAATTCGGTGGTTACACAAACAAACGTCGTAAAGCAATTGTAAAACTAACAACTGATAGCAAAGAAATCGAATTCTTTGAAGCATAAGCATCTATCAAGAAGAGGAGGGAAATAAAATGGCGATTAAAAAGTACAAACCTACCTCCAATGGTCGTCGCGGAATGACTACTTCTGATTTCGCTGAAATCACAACTAGTACCCCTGAAAAGTCTCTTTTAGCTCCGTTAAAGAGAAAAGGCGGCCGTAATAACCAAGGTAAGTTAACTGTTCGTCATCAAGGTGGCGGCCACAAGCGTCAATACCGTTTAATTGACTTTAAACGTAACAAAGATGGCATTCCAGGACGCGTTGCTACAATTGAGTATGATCCAAACCGTTCTGCAAATATCGCATTAATCAATTACGTGGATGGAGAAAAGCGTTATATCTTAGCTCCTAAAAACCTAGTAGTTGGCATGGAAGTAATGTCAGGCTCTGAGGCTGATATTAAAGTAGGTAATGCTCTTCCATTAGTAAACATTCCTGTTGGTACTGTAATACACAACATCGAATTAAAACCAGGAAAAGGCGGCCAGTTAGTTCGTTCTGCTGGAACAAGCGCTCAAGTACTTGGTAAAGAAGGTAAATACGTACTAGTACGTTTAAATTCCGGTGAAGTTCGTATGATCCTTTCTGAGTGCCGTGCATCTATCGGTCAAGTAGGTAACGAACAACACGAACTTATTAACATTGGTAAAGCAGGTCGTAATCGTTGGTTAGGCAAGCGCCCAACAGTCCGTGGATCTGTAATGAACCCTAACGATCACCCACACGGTGGTGGTGAAGGACGTTCACCAATCGGACGTAAATCACCAATGTCTCCATGGGGTAAACCAACTCTTGGATACAAAACTCGTAAAAAGAAAAATAAATCAGATAAATTCATCGTACGTCGTCGTAAAAAATAACGTGATATTCCTACGGTTCAAAGAAAGAACCGTAGAACAGTCACGAAGGGAGGTTCCTTCATGGGTCGCAGCTTAAAAAAAGGACCATTTGTTGATGATCATTTAATGGTTAAGGTAGAAAAGTTGAACGAGACCGAAAGCAAACATGTTATTAAAACTTGGTCACGCCGTTCTACAATCTTCCCACAATTTATTGGCCACACTATCGCAGTATATGATGGTCGCAAACACGTGCCTGTATATGTTACTGAAGACATGGTAGGACACAAGCTTGGAGAGTTTGCTCCAACTCGTGCTTACAAGGGCCATGGTAATGATGACAAGAAAACAAGACGTTAAGAGAGGAGGGCATCCAAATGCAAGCTAAAGCTGTTGCAAGAACAGTTCGTATTGCTCCTCGTAAAGCACGTTTAGTCGTAGATTTAATTCGAGGAAAGCAAATTGGTGAAGCTGTGGCGATTTTAAATCTCACACCTAAGGCTGCTTCTCCAATCGTGGAAAAAGTATTAAAATCAGCTATGGCAAATGCTGAACATAACTATGAAATGGACGTTAACAATCTAGTTATTGAACAAGCATTTGTTGACGAAGGACCAACGTTGAAACGTTTCCGTCCACGCGCAATGGGCCGTGCTAGCCAGATCCTTAAGCGCACAAGCCACATCACTATCGTATTATCAGAAAAGAAGGAGGGATAAGCTGTGGGTCAAAAAGTAAATCCTGTCGGTTTGCGTATTGGAATCATTCGTGATTGGGAATCTAAATGGTACGCAGGCAAAGACTTCGCTACTCTTTTACACGAAGACCTTAAAATTCGTGAGTACATCACGAAGCGTTTAAAAGATGCTTCTGTTTCTAAAGTAGAAATCGAACGTGCTGCAAACCGTGTAAACGTAACAGTGCATACAGCTAAGCCTGGTATGGTTATTGGTAAAGGCGGTACTGAAGTTGAAGCACTTCGTAAAGCATTAAATCAATTAACTGGCAAACGTGTACACATCAACATTCTTGAAATCAAGAGAGCTGACGTTGATGCGAAACTAGTTGCTGAAAATATTGCTCGTCAATTAGAAAACCGTGTATCTTTCCGTCGTGCTCAAAAGCAAGCAATTCAACGTGCAATGCGCGCTGGTTCAAAAGGTATTAAAACACAAGTATCTGGTCGTCTTGGCGGCGCGGATATCGCTCGTGCTGAACATTACAGCGAAGGAACTGTTCCGCTTCATACACTTCGCGCTGATATCGACTATGCTACAGCTGAAGCCGATACAACTTATGGTAAGCTAGGCGTAAAAGTATGGATCTATAAGGGAGAAGTCCTTCCTACTAAGAAGAAACCTGCGGAAGGAGGCAAATAATATGTTATTGCCAAAACGCGTAAAATATCGCCGTCAACACCGTGGTAACATGCGTGGTAACGCAAAAGGCGGTACAGAAGTAGCATTCGGTGAATTCGGCCTACAAGCTTTAGAAGCTTCTTGGATCACGAATCGTCAAATCGAAGCAGCTCGTATTGCTATGACACGTTACATGAAACGTGGTGGTAAAGTTTGGATTAAAATTTTCCCACACAAGCCTTACACTGCTAAACCTCTAGAAGTACGGATGGGTTCCGGTAAAGGGGCACCTGAAGGCTGGGTAGCTGTTGTTAAGCCTGGAAAAATCATGTTCGAAATTGCTGGCGTTTCTGAAGAAATTGCTCGTGAAGCACTTCGACTTGCTATGCACAAACTTCCAGTAAAATGTAAGTTTGTAAAACGAGAAGAAATTGGTGGTGAATCAAATGAAAGCTAATGAACTTCGTGACCTAACCACTGCTGAAATTGAACAAAAAGTAAAATCTTTAAAAGAAGAACTTTTCAACCTTCGCTTTCAATTGGCGACAGGACAACTTGAAAACACTGCTCGCATTCGTGAAGTACGTAAAGCGATCGCACGTATGAAAACAGTTGTTCGTGAAAGAGAAATCAGCGTTAACAAGTGATTAATGAAGGGAGGTTCACACAATGAGTGAACGTAACCAACGTAAAGTTTACACAGGACGCGTTGTTTCTGACAAGATGGACAAAACAGTAACAGTACTTGTTGAAACACAAAAAAAGCATTCTTTATATGGTAAACGCGTTAAGTATTCTAAAAAGTATAAAGCTCATGATGAGCAAAACGAAGCAAAAATCGGCGATGTAGTACGTATTATGGAAACTCGTCCGCTATCAGCTACTAAGCGTTTCCGTTTAGTTGAAGTTGTAGAAAAAGCAGTTATTATTTAATTGTTCGGA
Source organism: Neobacillus drentensis NBRC 102427 (assembly GCF_001591445.1). Classification (GTDB taxonomy): domain Bacteria; phylum Bacillota; class Bacilli; order Bacillales; family Cytobacillaceae; genus Neobacillus; species Neobacillus drentensis. The sequence continues at coordinate 39,032 of NZ_BCUX01000031.1, forward strand.
TTAAGCTTCATTCCGAAGGGAGGTTACACACATGATTCAACAAGAATCACGTTTGAAAGTTGCTGACAACTCTGGTGCTCGTGAGGTATTAACGATTAAAGTTCTTGGTGGTTCAGGCCGTAAATTTGCTGGTATTGGTGATGTTATCGTCTGTACAGTAAAACAAGCAACACCAGGTGGCGTTGTTAAAAAAGGTGAAGTTGTTAAAGCAGTTATTGTTCGTACAAAGAGCGGTGCTCGCCGTCCTGACGGTTCTTACATTCGTTTCGATGAAAACGCATGTGTAATTATCAAAGATGATAAGAGCCCACGTGGAACACGTATCTTCGGACCAGTTGCCCGCGAACTTCGTGACAACAACTTTATGAAAATTGTTTCTCTAGCTCCAGAAGTATTATAATTTAAATTCAAATGCCTTTAAGGAGGTGCTTAATGATGCATGTGAAAAAAGGTGACAAAGTAAGAGTCATCTCTGGAAAGGATAAAGGCAAAACAGGAGTAATCCTTGCTGCTTATCCTAAAGAAAGCCGTGTACTAGTAGAAGGTGTGAACATTGCGAAGAAACACTCAAAACCTTCACAAGTGAATCCACAAGGCGGAATCATCAGCTTTGAGGCTCCAATTCATGTATCGAACGTAATGCCTATCGATCCTAAGTCTGGTAACCCGACTCGTGTAGGTTCCACTACGGTAGATGGCAAGAAAGTACGCGTAGCAAAATCCGGTGAATTTTTAGATAAATAGTTTAAAATTAAGAAGGGAGGTACAATAAGTGAACCGCCTAAAAGAAAAATTTGTTAAAGAAGTTACTCCTGCTCTAATGAGCAAGTTCAACTATAAATCAGTGATGGAAGTTCCTAAACTTGAGAAAATCGTTGTGAACATGGGCGTTGGTGACGCAGTTGCTAATGCTAAGGCACTCGATATCGCAGTTGACGAGCTTGCAACAATCACAGGTCAAAAACCTGTCGTAACACGTGCGAAAAAATCGATCGCTGGCTTCCGTCTTCGTGAAGGTATGCCAATCGGTGCAAAAGTTACACTTCGTGGTGAGCGCATGTACGAATTCTTGGATAAATTAGTTTCAGTTTCTTTACCTCGTGTACGTGACTTCCGTGGTATCTCTAAAAAAGCATTCGATGGTCGCGGTAACTATACATTAGGGGTTAAAGAACAATTAATCTTCCCTGAAATTGATTATGATAAAGTAAGCAAGGTTCGTGGTATGGATATCGTTATCGTAACGACTGCTAATACTGATGAAGAATCTCGTGAGCTTTTAACTCAATTTGGAATGCCATTCCAAAAGTAATCGTTAAATAATGGAGGCGAAAACGTGGCTAAAAAGTCAATGATTGCGAAACAAAAGCGCACGCCTAAATATGCAGTACAAGAGTATACACGCTGCGAACGTTGTGGCCGTCCACACTCTGTATATCGTAAATTTAAGCTTTGTCGTATTTGTTTCCGCGAATTAGCGTACAAAGGACAAATTCCTGGTGTTAAAAAAGCTAGCTGGTAAAACCCAAGTCTGGGAAGGAGGTAAAAATAATGGTCATGACAGATCCAATTGCTGATTTGCTTACTCGCATTCGTAATGCGAATATGGTGCGTCACGAAAAGTTAGAAGTGCCTGCTTCTAATATAAAAAAAGAAATTGCTGAAATTTTAAAGCGTGAAGGTTTCGTACGTGATGTCGAATTTATCGAAGACAACAAACAAGGTATTATCCGTATCTTCTTAAAATACGGTGCTAATAACGAACGTGTTATTACTGGTCTTAAGCGCATAAGCAAGCCCGGACTTCGAGTTTACGCAAAATCAACTGAGGTACCACGTGTTCTTAACGGTCTTGGTATCGCATTAGTATCAACATCTACAGGTGTTATTACAGATAAAGAAGCTCGTGCAAAACAAATCGGCGGAGAAGTATTAGCTTACGTTTGGTAATTGAGCTTTTGAATGAATGGAGGTGCACTAAATGTCTCGCGTAGGAAAAAAACCAATTGTTATTCCAGCTGGAGTTACAGTTACTTTAAATAATAATACTGCTACAGTAAAAGGACCTAAGGGTGAATTAACTCGTTCTTTCCACTCTGATATGACTATCAATGTAGAAGAAAATCTTGTAACAATCACTCGTCCTTCTGAAGCGAAAGAACACCGCGCATTACATGGAACTACTCGTGCCGTGCTTGCGAACATGGTTGAAGGTGTATCCACTGGCTTCACTAGAGGCTTAGAATTAATCGGGGTTGGTTATCGTGCTCAAAAGCAAGGTAACAAACTTGTATTAAACGTTGGGTATTCTCATCCAGTTGAAATTGAAGCTGAAGAGGGCCTTGAAATCGAAGTACCTGCTAATACCAAAATCATTATCAAAGGTACTGACAAAGAACGTGTTGGTGCATTAGCAGCCAATATTCGCGGAGTTCGTCCTCCTGAGCCTTATAAAGGTAAAGGAATTCGTTACGAAGGTGAATTTGTTCGTCGTAAAGAAGGTAAAACTGGTAAGTAATGCCTCATAGGTAAACGAAAGGAGTGACGTAAATGATTACGAAGCTTGATAAAAACGCTACTCGCAAGAAAAGACATGCTCGTGTTCGTGCGAAACTTAGCGGAACTTCAGCTCGTCCACGTCTAAATGTGTTTCGTTCTAATAAACATATTTATGCTCAAATAATTGATGACATTAATGGAGTAACTTTAGCGAGTGCTTCTACTTTAGATAAAGACTTTACTTTAGAATCAACTAATAATGTTGAAGCTGCTAAATTGATCGGTGAATTAGTTGCTAAACGTGCGGTAGAAAAAGGTATCACTTCTATTGTCTTTGATCGTGGCGGATACCTATATCATGGACGTATTCAAGTATTAGCTGATGCTGCCCGTGAAAACGGCTTACAATTCTAAAAGACAAAGGAGGGACACAAAAAGATGCGTCGTATTGATCCAAACAAACTTGAACTAGAAGAACGCGTAGTCACGGTTAACCGTGTTGCGAAAGTTGTTAAAGGTGGACGTCGTTTCCGCTTTACAGCCCTTGTTGTTGTAGGCGACAAAAACGGTCACGTTGGTTTCGGTACTGGTAAAGCTCAAGAAGTACCTGATGCTATTCGTAAAGCCATCGAAGATGCAAAGAAAAACTTAGTCGAAGTACCAATGGTTGGAACAACCATCCCTCATCAAGTTATCGGACGCTTTGGTGCTGGTGAAATTCTTCTAAAACCTGCTTCTGAAGGTACAGGAGTTATCGCTGGTGGACCAGTTCGTGCCGTTCTTGAATTAGGCGGAGTAGCTGATATCCTTTCTAAGTCATTAGGAACAAATACTCCTATTAACATGGTTCGTGCAACAATTGATGGACTAAAACAATTAAAACGTGCTGAAGACGTAGCAAAACTACGTGGTAAATCAGTAGAAGAACTGTTAGGATACGGGGGGAAATAAAATGGCGAATAAACTATCTATTACCCTCACTCGCAGTTTGATCGGCCGTCCGGGCGATCAACGTGATACAGTTAAAGCTCTTGGATTACGTAAATTAAATCAAACAGTTGAGCATCAAGATAATGCTGCTATTCGCGGTATGATTACCAAAGTTGCTCACCTTGTTACAGTCAAAGAACAATAATTTATTGTTTTCTTTCATAAGGAGGTGCCAATATGAAACTTCATGAATTAAAACCTGCTGAAGGTTCTCGTAAAGACCGTAAGCGTTTAGGACGTGGAATCGGTTCTGGTCAAGGAAAAACTGCAGGTAAAGGTCATAAAGGTCAAAATGCTCGTTCTGGCGGCGGTGTTCGTCTAGGATTTGAGGGTGGTCAAACACCTTTATATCGCCGTTTACCAAAACGCGGATTTACTAACTTCAGCCGTAAGGAATATGCAGTAGTAAATCTTGATGCTTTAAACCGCTTTGCTGAAGGTACAGAAGTTACTCCAGAACTTCTTATCGAAACAGGCGTTGTAAGTAACGAAAAAGCAGGGATCAAGATTCTTGCTAAAGGGACAATAGAGAACAAGTTGACTGTTAAAGCTCACAAATTCTCCTCTGCTGCTAAGGAAGCGATCGAAGCTGCCGGTGGAACCACTGAGGTGATCTAATGTTCCAGACAATCTCCAATTTTATGCGCGTGGGTGAGATAAGACGTAAGATCATATTCACCCTTTTAATGTTAATTGTATTTCGTTTAGGTACATTTATCCCAGTGCCAAATGTAAATGCGGATGTACTTGCAAATCAAGATAAACTTAGCGTTTTTGGTATTTTAAATACTTTTGGCGGTGGAGCATTAAAACAATTCTCCATCTTTGCAATGGGTATCATGCCTTATATCACTGCTTCGATTATTATTCAACTCCTGCAAATGGATGTTGTACCGAAATTCACGGAATGGTCAAAGCAAGGTGAATCAGGCCGTCGTAAGATTGCACAATTCACTCGATATTTTACAATTGTGCTTGGTTTTATCCAAGCATTAGGCATGTCCTATGGCTTTAATAATTTAGCCAACGGTCAATTGATTCAAAATCCCGGAATTGGCACTTATCTGCTAATCGCAGTTGTCTTAACAGCTGGTACAGCATTTTTAATGTGGTTAGGGGAGCAGATTACCGAAAAAGGTGTTGGTAATGGAATTTCGATTATCATCTTTGCCGGGATCGTTGCTGGTATGCCATCGACTATTAATCAAATTTATGTACAGCAATTTGAGAATGCAGGCGAGGCATTATTCTTACGTATTATTACTGTAGTATTAATAGCACTTGCTGTTATAGCTATTGTAGTTGGTGTTATCTTTATTCAACAAGCTAATCGTAAGATACCTATTCAATATGCAAAGCGTGTAGTTGCAGGACGTAATCCAGTAGGAGGACAATCCACTCATATGCCATTAAAAGTTAATGCTGCGGGTGTAATTCCTGTTATCTTTGCGGTTTCGTTCATTGTAACACCAAGAACAGTCGCATCATTTTTTCCAACAAATGATGTAACACTATGGATTACAAAAATATTTGACTATTCTCATCCAATTGGGATGACGCTATATGCGGCGTTAATTATTGCGTTTACTTATTTCTATGCATTCATTCAAGTTAACCCTGAACAAGCAGCGGAAAACTTGCAAAAGCAAAGTGGATATATCCCAGGTATTCGTCCAGGGAAGAGTACGCAAGAATACTTAACTCGCGTCTTATACCGTTTAACTTTTGTTGGTGCACTCTTCCTAGCTCTGATTGCAGTATTACCTATGTTATTTATTAACATTGCTAATCTTCCACAATCGGCGCAAATCGGTGGAACAAGCTTGCTAATCGTTGTCGGTGTTGCACTTGACACGATGAAACAGCTTGAAGCTCAATTAGTTAAACGTCATTATAAAGGTTTTATTAAATAAAGGTTTTAGGGGACAAAAGCTCCCTAAAACCCATTTAAAGCACGAGGGGGGAACACGTGTGAATTTAGTATTAATGGGGCTTCCAGGTGCCGGCAAAGGTACGCAGGCTGAGAGAATCGTAGAGCAATACGGCATCCCTCATATCTCTACTGGAGATATGTTCCGTGCAGCGATGAAAGAAGGAACAGAACTAGGCTTACAAGCAAAATCATTCATGGATAAGGGTGAACTAGTTCCTGATGAAGTAACTATCGGCATTGTTCGTGAACGATTAAGCAAGGAAGATTGTCAAAAGGGATTCCTTTTAGATGGCTTTCCTAGAACTGTACCTCAAGCAGACGCGTTGGAAAATCTTTTAAATGATTTGAATAAAAAAATTAACTATGTAATCAATATTACTGTTGATAAAGAATTATTAATGGAACGTTTGACAGGCCGTAGGATTTGTAAAGAATGTGGATCAACTTATCATTTAGTGTTTAATCCTCCTAACCAAGAGGGTGTATGCGACCGCTGCGGCGGTGAGTTATACCAACGTGCAGATGATAATGAAGAAACAGTTCAAAATCGATTAGACGTCAATATCAAACAACAAGAACCATTATTAACTTTTTATAAAACAAAAGGTTATCTTCGTACGATTGATGGTCAGCAGGATATTCACAAGGTATTCGCTGAAATCACGCAATTACTTGGGGACATACATTAATGACCGAAAGTAAAACCGTACGAACGACTCTCGACCATCTCTTCACTAAGAATCAAAAGTATGTGAAAGCAAACGGCTTTTCTCTTGTACTGAGTATGTAGGACCGAGAGTTGGGCAAGACTTACATGGGGAATTGTTAATTCCTAATTATGTAGAATTTACTTGCGGACAGAAGAAGAACAATATGTTACTATTATAAGGTTGCTATTTGAGTACGAATGAGAAGAGTTGTATAAACTGTATTCACTATCTTTGATAAGAAGGGAGACGAGATCGATGGCCAAGGATGATGTAATTGAAATTGAAGGTAAAGTCATTGAAACATTGCCGAATGCGATGTTTAAGGTAGAATTAGAAAATGGTCATACCGTGCTAGCGCATGTTTCTGGTAAAATACGAATGCATTTCATTCGGATCCTTCCGGGTGACAAAGTGACTGTTGAGCTTTCTCCATATGACTTAACACGCGGAAGAATTACTTACCGCTTTAAATAATGCTTGCACTCCGTACTACTAAGGAGGTTAGGATAATAATGAAAGTAAGACCATCTGTTAAACCGATCTGCGAGAAGTGTAAAGTTATCCGTAGACGCGGAAAAGTTATGGTTATCTGTGAAAACCCTAAACATAAACAAAAACAAGGTTAATTTTGAAGGAGGTGCGCATTTTCTATGGCACGTATTGCTGGTGTAGATATTCCACGTGAAAAACGTGTTGTTATCTCTTTAACTTACATTTATGGAATTGGTAAAAATACTGCACAAAAAGTACTAGCAGAAGCTGGTGTTTCTGAAGATACACGTGTACGTGATTTAACAGAAGACGAATTAAACAAAATCCGTGACATCATCGACAAATTAAAAGTTGAAGGTGACCTTCGCCGTGAAATTTCTCTTAACATTAAGCGTTTAATGGAAATCGGCTGTTACCGCGGATTACGTCATCGTCGTGGTTTACCAGTTCGTGGACAAAATACGAAAAACAACGCTCGTACTCGCAAAGGTCCTCGTAAGACTGTAGCGAACAAGAAGAAGTAATCGGTAAAGGAGGTTAATTTAAATGGCACGTAAAACGAATACACGTAAACGTCGTGTTAAAAAGAATATTGAATCTGGTATTGCTCATATTCGTTCAACTTTTAACAATACGATCGTAACAATTACTGATGTACATGGTAATGCAATTTCATGGTCAAGTGCTGGTGCGCTTGGATTTAGAGGTTCTCGTAAATCTACACCATTTGCTGCACAAATGGCGGCTGAAACAGCAGCTAAGACTTCCATTGAACATGGTATGAAAACTTTAGAAGTTACTGTAAAAGGACCTGGTGCTGGTCGTGAAGCGGCAATCCGTGCTCTTCAAGCTGCTGGTCTAGAAGTAACTGCAATTAAAGACGTAACACCTGTTCCTCATAATGGATGCCGTCCACCAAAACGTCGTCGTGTTTAATTTTTCTGTATAGATTCTGTATCATATGTCTATAATGGGATATGATATTAATTTTTTGCACTCTTACAGAAGATTTATTCCAGTTGTTGTGCACAAAACGGGAACGTATACACGGGGACTTTCTATTAGTAAATAGGCTAATATGAAGTTTCGACGTTTTGAAGGAGGGTTATTGGATGATCGAAATAGAAAAACCAAAAATCGAAACGATTGAGATCAACGACGATGCTAAGTACGGTAAGTTTGTCGTAGAGCCACTTGAGCGTGGATATGGTACCACTTTGGGTAACTCCTTACGTCGTATCCTATTATCTTCACTCCCAGGTGCCGCGGTTACATCGATCCAGGTCGATGGGGTACTTCATGAGTTCTCAACAATTGAAGGCGTCGTAGAGGATGTAACATCTATCATTTTGAACATTAAAAAACTAGCTTTAAAAATCTACTCTGATGAAGAAAAGACGCTTGAATTTGATGTACAAGGTGAAGGCCCTGTATTAGCCGGAAATATCACTCATGATAGTGATGTTGAGGTTTTAAATCCAGATCTTCATATTGCTACATTAGCTGCAAATGGTCATCTTCGCATGCGTTTGACGGCTAAACGTGGACGTGGATATACTCCAGCTGTTCAAAACAAAAGAGAAGATCAACCAATTGGTGTGATTCCAATCGATTCCATTTTTACACCAGTATCACGTGTGCAATTTCAAGTAGAAAATACACGCGTTGGTCAAATGTCTAATTTTGACAAGTTGACTCTTGATGTATGGACTGATGGAAGCACTGGACCAAAAGAAGCGATTGCTCTTGGTTCGAAAATTTTAACCGAGCATTTGAATATATTTGTTGGTTTAACCGACGAAGCACAAAATGCTGAAATCATGATTGAAAAAGAAGAAGATCAAAAAGAAAAAGTTCTTGAAATGACAATTGAAGAACTAGACCTTTCTGTTCGTTCTTACAACTGCTTAAAGCGTGCTGGAATCAACACTGTTCAGGAATTAGCTAATAAGACTGAAGAAGATATGATGAAAGTTCGTAACTTAGGCCGCAAATCACTTGAAGAAGTGAAGGCAAAACTAGAGGAGCTTGGATTAGGCTTACGTAAAGACGACTGATCTTTAGGATAGCTATTCATCCGACTTATGACTTCAACAAAGGAGGGAACCCTTCATGGCATACAGAAAGTTAGGACGCACAAGTGCACAGCGTAAAGCTATGCTACGTGATTTAACTACAGATTTAATTATCAATGAGCGCATTGAAACAACAGAAACTCGTGCGAAGGAAATTCGTGTGACTGTTGAAAAAATGATCACTTTAGGTAAACGCGGTGATTTACATGCTCGTCGTCAAGCTGCTTCATATGTTCGTAATGAAGTTGCTGATGCTGAAAATAATACAAGTGCATTACAAAAACTTTTCGCTGATATCGCACCACGTTATCAAGAGCGTCAAGGTGGATACACTCGAATTATGAAACTTGGACCACGCCGCGGCGATGGTGCACCAATGGTTATTATCGAGTTAGTTTAATCACTTACAGACAACAAGGGCGCTGGACAGTTTAAAATCAAACTTGTTCTTTGCCCTTTTTCTGTAAATGAACTTTATATCGTGTCAGACCCAAGCCCAAAAGAGTGTTATGATGAGCGGATTAAATTAATTACGTCTCGTCTAGCTCATGCACCTCCTCCTATTTCTTTTATAGAAATTCCTTATATCGCAGCTAGAACGAAGCTGCATAGGGACGAGGTGCAGGCTTTTTTTTATATATAGAAATAGATAAGATGAGAATAGTTTAGCTGAGAGGAGGAAATATCTGATGAAAAATTCGATTGTATCTCTTAAGGATGTTTCATTTCAATACGACACACAAGAACGTTATGCTCTGAATCATGTCTCTTTTGATATATATGAGGGAGAATGGCTTGCCATCGTCGGTCATAATGGATCAGGTAAATCAACAATGGCAAAACTCTTAAATGGTCTCCAATTTCCACAAAGTGGGCAAATTCATGTCTGTGGGATAGAGCTAAATGAGGAATCGATTTGGGATATCCGAAAAAAATTAGGGATGGTCTTTCAAAATCCTGATAACCAGTTCGTTGGAACTACAGTGCAGGATGATGTGGCTTTTGGTCTAGAAAATAACGGCATTCCTAGAGACGAAATGATTCAAAGAGTCGGGGATTCGCTTAAGAAGGTAAAGATGGAAAAGTTTCTGTATCAAGAGCCCCACCATCTATCAGGCGGACAAAAGCAACGAGTAGCTATCGCAGGTGTGCTAGCCCTACGACCGTCGATCATTATTCTTGATGAAGCCACTTCTATGCTTGATCCAAGAGGACGTGAAGAAGTGTTGGAGACCGTTCGATTATTAAAAGAAGAGAAATCTTTGACCGTTATCTCCATTACTCATGACTTAGAAGAGGCAGCCAAGGCGGATCGTATTATTGTCATGAACAAAGGAGAAGTCTTCCGTGAAGGAACGCCTGAAGAGATTTTCTCCATGGATGAGCAATTAGTTCAGTTAGGGTTAGATATTCCCTTTTCAGTGAAAATGACCAAAGCTTTCAGGGTTCAAGGAATTGAGCTAGCGAAGCAGTATTTATCGGAAGAAGAGTTGGTGAAAGAGTTATGGACATCTCGCTCAAACATGTAGAATATCGTTATCAAAAAAATACTCCTTTTGAACGACTGGCCATAGAGGATGTGTCTATTGATATTCCAACAGGTGTGTATATGGCGATTATTGGTCATACCGGTTCGGGGAAATCAACAGTCCTGCAGCATTTAAATGCTCTCCTTCAACCCACAAAAGGATCAGTTGAGATTGGTGAACATGAAATAGTAGCTTCGCAGAAAAATAAGAACTTAAAAAAAATCCGGCAAAAGGTCGGGATCGTCTTTCAGTTTCCTGAACACCAGTTATTTGAGGAAACGGTCGAAAAAGACATTATTTTTGGACCGTTGAATTTTGGAGTTTCTGAAACGGAAGCAAAAGAGCGGGCACGCATTGCCTTAAAGCAAGTGGGTCTAGCGGAAGAAATTCTAGAAAAATCACCATTTGACCTCTCGGGGGGACAAATGAGGCGAGTGGCAATTGCCGGAGTGCTGGCAATGGAACCCGATGTCATTGTCCTGGATGAGCCTACTGCAGGATTAGACCCCAGGGGGCGTAAAGAGGTTATGGATATGTTCTATTCCCTCCATAAGGAAAGAAAGCTGTCTACCATCCTTGTCACACATAGTATGGAGGATGCGGCAAGATACGCAGATCAAATTGTGATTATGCAGCAAGGAAAGGTAGTTAAAAAAGGGACACCGGAGGAAATCTTCTCTTCACCAACTGAGCTTGTTGAAATGGGGCTAGATGTTCCAGAGGTGGTTCGCTTTCAACTGAAGCTTGAAGAAAAACTCGATATGAAATTAGAGAAAATTTTTCTAACCATTGATGAACTGTCTTCTGCTGTAGCAAAAAGAATAAGCAGAGGTGTGCGCTCATGATGGAAAAAATGATTTTTGGACGCTATGTCCCGGCGGATTCGATTATTCATAAAATGGATCCCCGCTCAAAATTGCTGATTATCTTTCTATTTGTATGTGTTATTTTTTTAGCAAATAATGCCTTAACCTATGCACTTATTGGAATTTATACGTTTTTAATGCTTGGATTGTCGCGCATCCCCGTACGTTTTTTATACGGCGGTCTGAAACCAGTTATCTGGCTTGTTCTTTTTACCTTAGTGCTGCAACTGTTTTTTACAAAAGAAGGTACTCTTTTATTCGAATTAGGTCCGATTAAAATTTACGAAGAAGGGGTCAGACAGGGGATTTTTATTTCCTTTCGATTCTTTTTCTTAATTCTAATGACGTCACTGCTGACATTAACTACTACCCCAATTGAGATTACCGATGGAATTGAAACACTATTACATCCTTTGAATAAAATCCGTTTCCCTGTCCACGAAATGGCGTTAATGATGTCGATTTCCTTACGTTTTATTCCTACACTTATGCAGGAAACGGATAAGATTATGAAGGCGCAGATTGCCAGAGGTGTGGAGTTTGCAAGCGGGCCTTTTAAGGAGCGCATTAAAGCTGTCATTCCATTGCTTATCCCTTTGTTTGTCAGCTCCTTTAAACGGGCGGAGGAACTAGCGATTGCAATGGAAGCTAGAGGTTATCGAGGTGGGGAAGGAAGAACAAAGTACAGGGAATTATCCTGGAAAAATGCTGATTCCCTCCAGTTGGGGTTCTTAGTCATTCTAACCATCCTACTCATTTTATTACGTTCATAATGGAGCGAAACGATGCCAAGGTATAAATCTATCATTAGTTATGACGGTTCGGGCTTTTCTGGCTATCAGGTCCAACCGAATAAGCGGACCGTGCAGTCTGTTTTGGAAGCCGTATTAACAAAAATGCATAAGGGCGAACCCGTGAGAGTCAGCGCTTCAGGTCGAACCGATGCCGGTGTCCATGCAAAAGGACAAGTCATTCATTTTGATTCCCCACTGCATATTCCTGCTGATAAATGGGAGCGGGCATTGAATTCAATGCTGCCTGAAGATCTTTCTGTTTTATCAGTTGGTTCTGTATCCGACTCTTTTCATGCCCGCTTTGACGCAAAAGGGAAGGAATATCGCTATGTCCTTCGTTTATCTCAAAAACGAGATCCTTTTCAGCGGAATTTTGTCTACCAATATCCATACCCATTAAATTTAAAGGCGATGGAGCAGGCAAGTAAATTTTTTCTGGGTACTCACGACTTTACAAGCTTTTGTGCGGCAAAAACGGAAGTAGAAGATAAAGTTCGAAGGATTGATTCCATTGATTTTACCCTTAAGGATGATTTACTGACGATCCGTTTTAAAGGGAATGGCTTTTTGTATAATATGGTTCGCATCTTAGTCGGGACTCTGTTAGAGGTGGCCTCAGGTGAACGCAGCCCTGAAGATATTCCGATTATCTTAGCTCATAAAGACCGGAGGCTATCAGGAAAGACTGCTCCACCCCATGGATTATATCTTTGGCAAGTATTTTATGAATAAAAAAGTGTAAACAACTTTACCTGGTGTAACATTTTCTTGACATATTGGCTTGAAGAACTTATTATATTATATGTGCGTGTTTTTAATCCCACGATAAAGCCCCGGAAAGTCTTAATCGTGATTGAAAATATATGAATACAAACTTAACCGCACGAGGGTAGTAGCCGTTCATTCCCGGAACAGAATCGAACGCTAATTGCTTTGAAAGTGCGAAAACAATAATCTTTAATGGATTTAAATTAGGAGGGAAACTCATGCGTACAACGTTTATGGCAAATGCCAACACTATCGAGCGTAAATGGTACGTGATTGATGCTGAAGGCAAAACTCTTGGTCGTCTTGCTTCTGAAGTAGCAGCAATCCTACGTGGTAAAAACAAACCAACTTTTACACCACATGTTGACACTGGTGATCATGTGATTATTCTTAACGCATCAAAAGTAGAACTAACTGGTAAAAAATTGACTGACAAGATTTACTACCGTCACACAATGCATCCAGGTGGTTTGAAAACTAGAACAGCTCTTGAAATGCGTACTAACTATGCTGAGAAAATGATCGAGCTTGCTGTTAAAGGTATGCTTCCAAAGAATTCTCTTGGCCGTCAAACGTTTAAAAAATTACATGTATATGCTGGCAGCGAACATCCGCACCAAGCACAACAACCTGAAGTTTACGAACTTCGCGGTTAATAAAGAGGGAGGGAATTAACTTGGCACAAGTTCAATATATCGGTACAGGTCGCCGTAAAAGTTCTGTAGCACGTGTACGTTTAGTACCAGGCACAGGAAAAATTATTGTCAATGGTCGTGAAATCGAAGATTATATCCCATTTGAAGCATTACGTGTTGTTGTAAGACAACCATTAGTAGCAACTGAAACAGTTGGAAGCTACGATGTTCTTGTAAACGTAAGCGGTGGTGGATACACTGGTCAAGCTGGAGCAATCCGTCATGGTGTAGCTCGTGCATTACTACAAGCTGATCCAGAATACCGTCCAACATTAAAACGCGCTGGTTTCTTAACTCGTGACCCACGTATGAAAGAACGTAAAAAATACGGTCTTAAAGGTGCTCGTCGTGCGCCTCAGTTCTCAAAACGTTAATTTCTGGCGTTTCAAAGGCTCTCAACCAATTTGGTTGGGGGTCTTTTTTTGACTGAAGGGATAGGATGTAAGCAGAAAAGCCAGAGTAGCCAATCGAGGCTATTGACGACCGAGCAGAAGAAAAAAGAGAAGCTAAGGTAGCCAATAGAGGCTATTGACGACCGAGCAGAGGAAAATAGAGAAGCTAAGGTAGCCAATAGAGGCTATTGATGACCGAGCAAGGGAAAAAAAGAGTACATAGGGTGTCAATCGCCCCCTATGTACGAAAATGAGTCTAACTAAGTCTATAGAATATAAAAATCACCTTTTATTCATAATAAGTCCATTGGCCAAACCCGACCAAGGTATAGTCTTGCTTAAGGATTCGACTAATTTGTTTTCTAGACCAAACCCTTCCACACCATTCATAAACCCGGTTAGTAGTAATTTTTAAATCTGGAAAAAGCAGCACTAACTCCTCCACACACCGTAAGACAGCTGAATCAACCAACTCTGAGTGCCCGCATTTATCACACACCAATATCTTCTTTTGTACATCAACAAAAGAAATTAATGAGTAACAATCGGCGCAAAGAGGCCCCTTTTTTAATTGATCATAGCTATAATGCGGCAAACGGGTAAAGGGGCAATCGGTTTGATGCATCGTGATTAATTGGTCAGCCAGCCTTTTGTGGCGGGTCGTTAGCTTTGATGGTATTTCATTTAATTTTTTCATCAGGCCATTTAGCTGGGTGGGATGTATAATGGGTTCATTTATTGGGGCTTGATATAAGGTGAAATTGGGGTTTACAAAGGCCACGTCACCTTCAATAGGTAAATGAAAGCCAAGACTTTTGAGTAAAGGGCGGAGGAGTAATTTACTGCGATTTAATTGGTGTAAAGGATTACTTATTTCATTCTTAGATAATTTAGGATAGAAATTTCCTAATTCATACCTATAATCCCCCTCATGGTTTTTAATTTCATAGGGGTAGATGGTATGTTGAGCGATGATTAATGTATCAATTTGAAAAAAACCGCTCGTCTGAAGACACAAATCATTTAATATGTATAAATCATTTTGAAGCATCAAAGTTAGCTGGTCAAAGAGCAACTCACCATTGTACCCTTTTTCAAGGTTCTCATAATGCTGCTTATCTGTAGAAGGTAAATCCATTCGTGCGTTTAAAAAGCTTAGTATCCTATATTCTTTTGACTTCGTACGAGACTTTAAAGTCGGCATATCCCACTTCCTTTCTCATTTCAAAATACTCCACCTTAATTTTACAAAATGTAGCACCAAAATAGTTTGAATACTTTGTTAACAAATAGTCGAGCATCTGCAAAATCATCGGATAAAAATTGGCAACTTAAAACGACCGGAACTTTGCATTTCTTCTGAACAGCAGATAAAGAATAGTTCTAAGAGGTGAAAAGTAGTGACAGTAATTACGACCTTTAAAGAAAAAAAACGGGAAAAACAGATAAAATACGAGCGTTCGGTCCTTCGGGAACTATCGATCAATACATTAAAAGAACGAGTCCAACAATACTTTGGCTCAACAAGAATTGCCTCAAACTTAGTAATGAATACCGGAATTGAAGAAGCGTGCTACGACATCGCACTTGAGTCCTTTTTATTAGGGGCAAAATTCAGCAAGTTTGGTTATTATGGCGAGAACTTAGATGAGGTTCGCAAACGCTGCTACCGAGAAGAAAAACATTTAATTGATACCCTCTATAATTTTTTCCTCTATTGGGGCAACGGTGAAGAGGGAGCGATGAGTGAGTCACTATATTATCTATGTGAGCAATATATCCATATTTGGTGGAGAGAAGGCTACGAAAAAGGGCAAAGGCGTCATAAGCTCCGGCTCCATTAAGGTTCAGCATTTCTTCCTGTTCTAAATCCCCCCTTTGTCCCATATAGTTAAGTGAAAAGGGACGAGCGGGAAGGAATGATTGGGGTGTCAAAGCGAGGATTAAAAATCATAAGTTTTATCGTCGGTTTATTTGTGTTGTTTTTCGTTTTACAGTACGACTTTGCCGAAGATGACTCGTTGAATGCGTGGAATCTTCCGTTGTCGGGGAAAATCATTTTACTTGACCCTGGCCATGGCGGTCCGGATGGCGGCGCAGGAACGGGGCAAACGTTGGAAAAAGATATTGCCTTAGAGATTACTAAGAAAGTCAGGGGCTACCTACAAATGCAAGGTGCGCTCGTTATTATGACTAGAGAATCCGATAAAGATTTGGCCGCGCCTGATACAAGGGGTTACAGTAGAAGAAAAGTCGAAGATTTAAAAAATAGACTAAACATGATAAATAACGGTGATAATGATTTCTTTGTCAGCATTCATTTAAATGCCATTCCTTCTTCCAGATGGAGCGGGGCACAAACCTTTTATGCGCCTCATTTTAAGGAAAATGCTAAGGCCGCAAAGTTTGTGCAGGAAGAACTTCGAAAAAACTTGGAGAACACCACTCGCAGAGCCAAACCAATAAATAATGTGTATATTTTAAAGAATGCCAAGAAGCCGGGTATTTTAGTTGAAGTCGGCTTTTTATCCAATCCAACAGAAAAGGAATATTTAAAAAAGGATGCCTACCAGGAGAAGATTGCCATATCGATATATCAAGGGATAACTCGGTATTACACGAATGAAAAAGAATTAGTTGAACCAGATTATTGAAGGTGGAGTCCACCTTCAATTTTTTTGCAAAGAAAATTTCGGTATTCCTATAAAAATACGTGTGATTCATTTAACTGTTTCTCAAAGTGATTATGTTATACTGAGAGATGGAAACGAATTCAAAATGTGAGGTGCTTTTTTATGTTAACAGAAGAAAGAGTCCATGAGGTTCTAGGCAGCCTCCAAGAACCATTTTTACATAAAACCTTAGCTGAATTAAATGCTATTGTCGAAATAAAGATTAAAGAGGAAAAAAACCACGTCAGTGTAAAAGTGGCCATTGCGAAGACGGGAACTGCTGAACAGCTCCAACTGCAAACACAAATTGTTAGTTTGTTAAAAGAAGAAGGAGCGGCATCAGTAGGTATTCGTTTTACGGAACTTCCTGAAGAAGTGTTAGCGGCAAACCGCCAAGCACAATCAGAAACGGATGATTCAAACTTGCTTCATTCAAAGAATACCACCTTCATTGCGATCGCAAGTGGAAAAGGCGGCGTAGGTAAATCAACTGTATCGGTTAACCTTGCCGTTGCACTAGCACGTCTAGGCAAAAAGGTTGGACTTATTGACGCGGATATTTATGGATTTAGTGTTCCAGATATGATGGGAATTACAGAAAGACCTGTTGTTAGAGGGGAAAAGATCATTCCTGTTGAACGGTTTGGTGTACAAGTCATTTCAATGGGCTTCTTTGTCGAAGATAATTCACCGATTATCTGGCGTGGACCGATGTTAGGGAAGATGCTAAACAGCTTCTTTAATGAAGTAGAATGGGGCGACATCGAGTATTTACTGTTAGATTTACCGCCTGGAACAGGGGATGTCGCATTAGACGTTCATACTATGCTTCCTGCATGTAAAGAAGTGATTGTAACAACACCGCATCCAACGGCTGCTTTTGTAGCTGCACGTGCAGGGGCAATGGCTCTGAAAACAGATCATGAAATTCTTGGTGTTATTGAAAACATGGCATATTTTGAAAGTAAATTAACCGGTGAAAAAGAATATGTATTTGGCCAAGGAGGCGGCGATAAATTAGCTGAAGAATTGAATACAGAAGTTCTTGGCCGTCTGCCACTAAATCAGCCTGATTGGAACGAGGAAGACTTTGCTCCATCGATCTATCAAGAAGACCATCAGATTGGAAAAATTTATTTAGAAATAGCTGAAAAAGTAACTGGCTTGCTAAAAAAATAGATAAATGATATAGAAGCCTCTTCCAATGCAGAAAAGGCTTCTATTTTTTTGGTAAGTATTTTACGATTTAGCTTCAACGGCCTTGGTCGCTCTTACTGCCCCCCGGATTGATTGCTGCTTGAACTTCCCTTATCGCTCGATGATGACTTCGTATTTGCTTCCTCTGCTGCTTTTAAGAGTAATTCTTGTATTTTAGCTTTAAATAAAGGACTATCAATCGTTTCCGTAATTACCTTTTGGAGATGTGTGCGGTATTCCTTGCTTTTTAGAGCATCTGTCATTTGTTTTTGGATTTCAGGTTCTTTAAAAACTTCCACCATCATTCCTCTATATTCCGGGTCATTCATTAGTTCCTTCAGTAACTTTTTATTTTCTGATTTTAAATTTTTAGAAATACTTTGTGCGAATTTGGGATCACTAAATGTTTTTTTCCAGTATTCTTTTGCTTTATCTGTAGTAAGTGTTTGCTGGATGGTATCAGAGACAACCTTTTGGTCCATCACCAGTTTTTCTTTCATGCTATCACTTGACATCACATCTTGAATTGCCTTCTTACCATCATCCGTTTTTAGAATATCAACAACCATTTTCTTCGTTGCTTCGTAATCAACTTGTCCTCCGCCGCTGGTATCACTGGAAGAACAACTGGTAAGGAACACCATGATGGGCAGGAGGAGCACCATGCTTTTCGCTTTCATTAATAAGCCCCTTTCACATAAAAATCCTTAAGTTTAGCATGTTGTAACTGATGAGAGATTATTCGTTTGCAAATATAAATTATGGATTTTTCAAATTTGGATTGGTACAATCATAATGTTATCTATATTTGTAGATGGAGGTTTATCGTGTGACGAGCCGTAATTGGGTAAAATTATTTTTGAATACATTATTAGTAGGCGGACTCATGACGGCTATTGTGGGCTTTATTGTTCGCTGGAATGAGTTTCAGCCTTATTTTACTGAATTTAAACTCATTGATATATTATCAACGTTAATTTGGCTAATTGTCATGGGCTTTCTGTTTAGTGTCATCAGCCAAATGGGCTTTTTCGCATATTTAACGATTCACCGGTTTGGACTAGGAATCTTTAAATCAGTATCACTGTGGAATGCTGTTCAAGTCATCCTTATTCTATTTGGTTTATTTGATTTAGTTTATTTACGTTACGAAAACTTTGCCGGCCCTGACGATTCCATTCTTCCTTACTTCGGCCCGGCTATTTTGCTGTTAGTCGTTGGTCTGGCTGTGGCTTGGTATAAGACCAAGCAGACGAATCGGGATGCGTTTATACCGGCCATGTTTTTTATGATTGTGGTTACATTAGTTGAGTGGGTACCAGTCCTTCGTGTAAATGAACAAAGCTGGCTATACCTGATGTTGTTTGCATTGGTCGCTTGTAATGCCTATCAACTGTTAATTCTTCACAAATTAAACCTACAATCTGAGCAGGATAGACAAAAAAGAGCAGGTCAATCTCCGAGTACATCAAAAAGTAATAAACCATCGAATTTGAAAAAGACAAAAAAACCGTCCATTTAGTAGGTTGGACGGTTTTGTTTGTGAGGTGCAAAACGGTTAATCACAAACCTAAT
>NZ_BCUX01000032.1 GCF_001591445.1 Neobacillus drentensis NBRC 102427
CCTCCGCTTATATCCCCCGAAACGGGCTCGATTTTGCATTTAACCGGAAAATCTCCGCTTATTATACTTTTACAGCCTACTCGATTAAGGACAAGATATCTTATTTAAAAAGGAGTGAGTTTTATCTCAAAAATCCAAAGGAGCCGCATTTTGACGCATCACGGGGAGTATTATAAAAAATGGTTTTTGAATTCCTATTAAAAAAACCCGCCAATTACTATGGCGAGTTTTACTCTTTTATATACCAATACGACTGTCATTTCGGCACGTATTTTATGAAAAACACCTCAAAATGGAACCCTTTATTCTTAAGAAGGGGCTTACTTGAATGGTAAAATGGATTAATGAACACGAATAATTTCGTTCAGATATTGATCATGGTGAACTCTGGTATGTTTGGATTCAAGCCGTTCAAATTCCTCTGTTTCATCAAATGACTCGCCAAACCACCAGTTTTTAAGTTCGAATAAAAAGTCTGTAAGCATCTTAATTTCCTCCCTGAATTAGGTAATTAGATTCTTTATATTTTCATTATACATGTGAATTACTTCACATGAAAGCGATTACCTAATAGGCGGAATAGCAAAATTATACAGAAAAATTAATTAAGACTACCCCAAATCCCGCTCGTTCTAGCGGGAAAGGACAGTCTTTTTCTTTTTAAAAAAATAGTCTTTGAATTAACCAAATGGCACCCATCGCAACAATCGCATACGAGCCATAGATGACAATTTTTCGGGAGCTTTTTAATTTGAACATAAATGACAATAATGGAAGCAGTAAAAGGACTAGTGAGAGCTGAACAGCCTCAATCCCTAAATTGAAATTCAGTAAAGCGACAGCCAGATGGCTTTTTGGGATCGACATTTCGCGTAAGATACTAGCAAATCCTAGTCCATGAATTAACCCGAATAGGAAAGTGATCGTCCAACGGTGGCGAATTTCCTTCCTGAAAATATTTTCTGCAGCCACATAACAAATACTAAAGGCAATCACTGCCTCGACAAAACGGGAGGGCAGCGTGATCCAGCCTAATACGGCCAGACTTAGCGTGATACTATGAGCGATCGTAAACGATGTAACAATAGCAGCATATTGCTTAAAGGTTTGCTTGCGAAGTAACAAGGCAAACAGAAATAATAGGTGGTCATAGCCGGTGAGGATATGAAGAGTTCCTAGTTTGAAAAAGGAAAACCACGTAGAAGTCGCTGACTTTTCAACAGGTTTAGCTGCCTTAGCTTGATCTTGCACAGTACCAGTATCAGGCTGAGTGGTTTGACCTTGGCCTTGCTCCTGCTGCACTTCTGTTAATAAAATCGTCCAAGTCCGTTCCTTCCCCTGTATGACTGCCTCACTCGTCTGGCCCATCAAGTCGGCGGAAATGAGGTCAACATAATTGGCCCCGGTATCGTTAAAATAAAAGCCATCATTATAGACGATCGTGTCACCTGGCGAAAAAGCAGGAAATATCAGAGTCGTGGAAACAAATTCTTTGTTCTCCTTTTTCACAAGCTTCATATTCTCGACCTTAGGTGTTACTTCTTTGTTGTTCTTGTCCAACGTCAAACCTTCAGTAATTAATTCCTCTATATGATGCCGATCCTTTTTCAGTTCTGATTTTTCGAGGACCCAGTTTTTATTACTATCAATATCAGGCAATAATTCGATAAGCGATAAAGTATCAAGCGTAAATACCAATTCGGTTTTCTTGTCATCCATCGTTATTTTTGTATAACTCGCGCTATATGCGTGTGCATTGGCAAGCACAGGAAAAGAAATGAATGCAATAAAGAAAATAGCAAGAAAACTACAGAATTGGCGACGTCTATCGAAAAAGCTCCCAATATGTCGGATTGTGGAGAGAGATGAAAACACAGATGAACCTCCTGAATGTTATTTTAAAATAGTTAACTGAATTTACCTAAAACATTAATAATGGTAAAACCTCCTTAATATAATCACATTCTATCAACGGTTGTATACCTTATTAAAAAATATTGTAGTCTATTTAACAATAATTTAATAAATAATTATATATCCATAGTCCTAAAAATTTTGTAGAATAATAGAGTAATTGAAAACATTCAAAAGTGGCAGTTATGTAAGCGCTACTTTCGGTGTTTGAAAAAGCAAATTACGACAAAGGGTGGTAAATGGATGAAAGCTAGACAAAGGAAATATAAGAGCTGGACAAGCACGTTCATGGCAGCACTTCTCTTGATCAGTACCTTTTTGCCAAGTGGTCTAGGAATTAGAGCACATGCAGAACAGGCTGATCATATTGTTATCTCGCAAGTTTATGGTGGGGGAGGAAATGGTGGAGCAGTATTTACCAATGATTTTATTGAATTATATAATCCAACAGATAGTGATGTTTCATTAGATGGATGGTCAGTTCAATGGACTAGTGCTACTGGACCAGTTTGGACAGCTACTCCACTTGCAGGCACAATAAAATCTCATGGATTTTATCTAATTCAAGAAGCAGCAGGCACTTCTGTAAAAGATAAACCACTACCGACACCAGATGCAACTGGTTCATTAGGTATGGGAGCTGGTACAGGAAAGGTTGTTCTTGTTAATAGTACTACTCTCGTAACCGGTCAATATCCTCAAGGGGTTGTAGATTTTGTCGGATACGGTACTGGGACAGTAGGTTTTGAAGGTACTGGACCTACCAAATCTCCAACAGCAAGTCTTAGTGTAATGCGTATACCATATGCAAATACTGCTCCTGCTTCAGGTTTAGGTAATGCTTGGGATACGAATGATAATGCACTAGATTTTGTAACAGTTACTCCTAATCCTAGGAATAGCTCGACACCAGTCGAAGCCCCAATGGTTCCAGTGATTAGCTTGCAACCAAAAGGCAATGTTATTCAATTTTTATTACAAGATACAACAGCAACAGTTAAAGGTGGAGCCCTAGCGGCAGAACCTGGCTCAACTGTTAATGTATATGGAGCTTCAAAAAAGGGAGCAGTACTTGGCACTGCAACAGCAGGGGTTGACGGTTCCTTTGAAATCATCTTTACATCTGAAACAGCACCTGTAGCTGTTTATGTTGCTGCCAAACAAGGCGACTTGGATGAAAGTACAACTATTCAAATTGATAAAGCAATCACATCAACAAGCGTTGCTGTTGATCAA
Organism: Neobacillus drentensis NBRC 102427; assembly: GCF_001591445.1. Classification (GTDB taxonomy): domain Bacteria; phylum Bacillota; class Bacilli; order Bacillales; family Cytobacillaceae; genus Neobacillus; species Neobacillus drentensis. The sequence continues at coordinate 3,151 of NZ_BCUX01000032.1, forward strand.
TTAAACTACATGGTAACAGGTGGTGTAGGAACATTAATCGGCAATGCCGGTGCAGCTGCAAAGGATTCTATTATCAATGTATATCCGAATGCAACGGCAACTGCAGCTGAACTCCTTACATCAACAACAGCAGGAACAACTGGAGATTTTAACGTTAGAATTAACAGCAATGCTCCTGATAAAGTCTATGTAACACAACAATCAACATCAAATAAAGGGATCATGCTTCCAAGTGCTCCTGTAGCCGTTGAAAAAGCAGTGTTGACTACCATTACACCGCTTAACGAAGTGAAAGCAACGGACTCAAAAGGGATTTTAGCAAACCTAAACGGTTTCTTTACTGTTGAAGGTGTCGTCACGATTCAAAATGGCATTCTTGGTACACAGAAAAACAACTTCTACATCCAAGATGCAACAGGCGGGATCAATGTTTTTGGTAACTTTGATTCTGGACTTACCGTACAACGCGGTGACAAGTTACGAGTTACAGGTAAAGTCATTGTTTATAATGGTATGACTGAGTTCGAACCAACAGCGATTCAACGACTTGACGAAGGTCTTGCCCTTCCAACAGCAAAAGACATTACGATTCTTGATTTAAACACTTTTACAGCAGCTGAACCCCTTGAAGGAAGCCTTGTAAAAGTAACAGGAAAGGTTTCAGCCGTAGTAGCAACAGGAACTAATTACAACGTAACGTTCTTGGATGAAAATAATAAAGCAACTACTTTACGTGTTATGGGGGCAACTGGTATCAAACCTGATACCGACCTAGTAATTGGTAAAAGCTACTCGATTACAGGTATTGTTGGCCAATACACAACTAATGCCACTCACGTTAGTGGATACCAAGTATTCCCACGTGACGTGAAAGATATCGCATCAATCTTAGGAATCACGCACACTCCATTAAAACAAGTATACAAAGATACAAATGTTGAGTTTGTAGCCAATGCTGATGGTGCTGATAGTGTAACAGTTTACTATCGTGCCAAAGGAGCTACTGACTATACTCCATTAATAATGGGGAACGACGATACCGGCCGTTACACTGCAACATTGGATGCAGCGAACGTTCCAGTAAACGGCTTCGACTACTATATTGAAGCAATAGCTGGTATGAAGGTACAATCTGCCGGTACAAGTGAGGCACCAAATTCTGTAGCAGTAATCGAAGATATAACAGGTCCTGCTTTCAGCGGGGAGACACCTCAAAAAGGTGCAAAAGTGGAAACTCCACATCCGGAAATTAGCGTATTAATTAATGATCCAAGTGGAGTGAATGAGTCATCTGTTCAAATGTGGCTTGATGGAACGGAAATAAAAGCTCCGGAAGCGACACTTACAAAAATGCAGGTGAAATATACACCAACTGCGGATCTAACAATTGGGGTCCATACGGTAAAGGTATCTGCAACAGATACAAAAGAAAACACGAATACAAAGGAATGGACGTTTGAAATCGTTCCACGTTTCGCTGGCGGAAACCACTACCGTGGGACAACACACAACCATACCAACATTTCACATGATGGTGCCGGTTCACCAGAAGCAGCATTACAAGCGGGTCAAAAATACAATTACGATTGGTTTGCCTTCTCTGACCACTCACATGATATCGATCCTGAAAAATTAGGAACCGATACAGTCAACCGTCCCTCTAAAGATGGCAAAACTGTCATGCAGGAGCGTTCAGGTGGTACACAGTGGCAAACGACGAAAGACCTTGCTAAACAATATACAAAGAACGGTGAATATGTAGTATTCCCAGCATTTGAAATGACCTCAACTACATGGGGCCACTCAAATATCTTTGGAACAGATAATTTCATCGACCGTAACATTAACGGAAAGCAATACCAAGACTTAAACCAATATTATGCATGGGTATTAACGTATGACAATATCGTGGGTCAATTTAACCACCCGGATATGTCAGCAAATGCCTTTAACAACTTTAAGCCGTACAATAGCGATGTCGATAAATTATTTACCATGCTTGAAGTAGGTAATGGTTCTGGTCACTACGGCTATGCCAATGCCGAAACGAAATATTTCTCAACACTAGATTTAGGCTGGCACCTTGCTCCTACGTATGGTGAAGATAACCACGAAGGAACATGGGGTCAAATCAATGCCCGTACAGTTATCGTTGCAGACGATCTTTCACAAGATTCCTTAATGAACTCGATGCGTAATATGCGCGTCTACATGGAAGAAGATCCGAACTTCACATTAGATGTTTCTGCTAATGGCTATTATATGGGTTCAACAGTTGATAGTAAGAAACTAAGCTTTGATATTAAAGGCAGTGACTTAGTTGCGGAAGCAAAAAATAGCACAGACTATAATTATCTTCCAGCCTCTTATAAGTCAGATGATAGAATTGCTAAAGTTGAATTAATTTCAAATGGTAACAAAGTAGTTGATTCGATTACACCAATGGAAAAAGATTTCACATGGAAACCAAATTATACGGTAACAAGCGGCCAGCAATGGTTTGTTGTAAAAGTTACCCAAATGGATGGCGAACGTATTTACTCTTCTCCAATCTGGTCAAAAGAAGAATCAGTGGATGTAAAAGTAAACGGAATTGATATTGATGGCGGAGTGATCGTTGGCGGCAACCCTGCGACATTAAAAGCAGCAGTTGCAAACAATGGTACTGAAACTATTAAAAATCTAAAAGTAGATTTCTATTATGATGAAGTAAAATCTGATAATTTAATCGGTACAAATAATATTTCATCTATTCTATCTAAAGCTTCTGCAACAGCAACAGCTACATGGACAAGCCCAATCAAAGGCGACCATAAGATCATTGCTGTGGTTACATCTTTAGACGGACTTGATCTTGGTGATGTTCAATACACATTACCTGTAAAAATCAAAGAGCCGCTTGGCATTAAAGTATTAATTGATGCGAACCATGCCAACGAAAATACAAGTGGTGACAGCGGAACGTACAAGGATAACTTAAAAGCCTTTACACTTATGCTTCAAAAAGAAGGCTACACGGTGGCTGAAAACAAAACAGCCTTAACAGACGACGTGTTAAGCACAGCAAAAGTATTAGTGCTTACACATGGAAAAGCTTTAACAGCGGATGAAAAAACAGCTGTTGGCAAGTTTGTGAAAAATGGTGGTTCCTTATTAATGGCTGGTAAGAGCAATAACAGCACAGACCCTACTATTAATAACGGAGTACTCAGCGAAATGGGTTCAAGCATTCGTATGGGTAATGATGGAGTATTTGACGATAGCAAGAGCGGAAACTTCTGGAGTGATCCAGCCATTAGCCCATTTGCAGTCAGAGTACATCCAAAATTAGTAGCCAACCATATCACCGACCGCGTTTCGTTTGTTGATTATTACAGCGGAACAAGTCTTTCTGGTGTGGATAATCAGGCACTAACAGAAACGGGTAAAGTAACGATCCTTGCAAAAGGAAATGAAACAACCTACCAAGGAAAAGTATTAGGCGGATACAGCTACGATGTAGTGTCCGATGCAACTGGCGGTTCAGCGATTCCGTTAATCGCATCAGAAGAAATCGGTGACAATGGCCGTGTGGTTGTTTCAGGGATGAACATCTTTAATGACAAACAGATGGATGAATCTTTTGAACCAAAAGGCAATGATGAATTAATCTTTAACGCAGTCAACTGGTTAGCACATCGTGAAATGAAAGTAGCAACCATTGCCGATGTTCGTAAACTAGCCGAAGATACAGATGTAGTCGTTGAAGGAACCGTTACAACCGGATCAGGCGTCTTCTTCGATGCATTCAACTTGCAAGATGAGACTGGTGGAATCATGGCATTCCAAGAGGTTCCAGATGGTGCCTTAAAACCAGGTGACAAAGTCCGTGTCTATGGACACATGAAGACTTTTGATAACAACAAAGAGTTAGAGTTTACTAGCTTTGCAAAAGATGTTATTAAAATTGGATCAGGCGCACCTGTTGAACCGAAACTAGTAGCCACTGGGGAAGCAACATCTGCGGCCAACCAAGGATTCCTAGTGAAAGTTAAAGGTCAAGTCGTATCCAAGTTTGACGAAAACTCTTATGTCATCAACGATGGTTCTGGTGATGTGTTAGTGTTCACCGATGGATACATTGTCAACCAAAGCAATGTCCAAGTACCAGCTCTTAAAATAGGTGACACCTTAGAAGCCGTCGGTTTATCTGGTGCGTTTGCACAAGGTACGCGGATTCGTGTAAGAGATACAAGAGAATTAGTTGGAACGATTGCTCCTGATACGACAGCTCCTGTTGTCACAGGTGTAGAAAATAATGGTCTTTACAATACCAATGTGAAAGTATCATTTAATGAAGGAACAGCAACATTAAACAATGAAGCTTTCGCAAATGAAACAGTGGTTTCTGCTGAAGGAATTTACACATTAGTGGTAACAGACGAAGCAGGCAACAAAACTACAGTTACATTCACGATTGATAAAACAGCACCAGTCGTAAGCGGTGTGAAGGATGGAATTTACAATCAAGATGTAACGATCACGTTTGATGATGGTAAGGCAACATTAAATGGTAATGATTTTATTAGCGGAACTACGGTATCTGCTGATGGAGCATACACCTTTGTCGCATCAGACGAAGCAGGCAACAAAACTACAGTTACATTCACGATTGATAAGACTGCTCCAGTCGTAACAGGCGTTGAGGACAATGGTCTTTATAATCGCGAGGTAACAGTATCCTTCAATGAAGGAACAGCTACAATTAACGGCAAGGAAATGACAAGTGGAACAGTGGTTTGGGAAGAAGGAACTTACACATTAGTCATTACCGATGCAGCAGGCAACAAAACAACCATCGAGTTCACAATTGATACAACAGCTCCAGTCGTAACTGGTGTTGAGGATGGTATCTATAATCAAGAGGTAACAATCACGTTTGAAGATGGTACGGCAACATTAGATGGTAAAGATTTTACAAGCGGAACTAAGGTATCTGCTGAGGGAACTTATACGTTAGTGGTAGTCGATAAAGCAGGAAATCCAACGACAATTCATTTTGTCATTGATAAAACCGCTCCATCGATCATTGGTGCAGCAGACGGTAATGCTTACAATACAAATGTATCGATTACGTTTGAAGAAGGAACCGCAACATTAAACAAAGTAGCCTACGCAAGTGGAGATGAAATTTCTGCTGAAGGAGCTTACACATTAGTTGTCACTGATAAGGCAGGCAACAAAACAACAGTTTCATTTACGATTGATAAGACTGCTCCAGTCGTAACAGGAGTAGACAGCAATGGTCTTTACAATCACAATGTAACTATTTCCTTTAACGAAGGAACGGCTATATTGAACGACAAGGAAATATCAAAGGATGAAGTTGTTTCTGCTGAAGGAACTTACACATTAGTAGTAACAGACGAAGCAGGCAACAAAACAACAGTTACATTTACGATTGATAAAACTGCACCAGCAGTTAGCGGAGTTACCAATAATGCTATTTACACCAAAGATGTAACCATCTCCTTTACTGAAGGAACAGCTACATTAGATGGTAATCCAGTAGTTAAAAAACCAGTTGTTGTCACAACTGAAGGAAAACACACATTTGTGTTAACAGATGATGCAGGCAACAAAACAACGGTTTCGTTTACCATTGATAAAACAGCTCCAGTCGTAACTGGTGTGACTAACAATGGTCTCTACAATAAAGATGTCACCATTTCCTTTAACGAAGGAACAGCGAAGTTAAATGGCACAACAATCACAAACAAAGCTCTCGTTAAAGCACAAGGAAGCTACACATTAGAAGTAATTAATGCAGCAGGACTGAAAACAATCATCAAGTTTACGATTGATAAAACAGCTCCAACTGTAACAAAAATCTATGAAGTTTCTGATAAAGCAGTAAAAGTAACAGGAAAAACAGAAGCATATGCTACCGTTAAGCTTTACATTGCAGGGAAATATCAACGCAGTGTGACGGCTGACAAAAATGGCAACTTTAGCTTCTCGATTTCTAAACAAAAAGCGGGAACAGAAATTAAAGTTTACGCAATCGACAAAGCCGGAAATGTTAGCAAAGCGGTTTCTGTGAAAGTAGTAGACAAAACCGCACCTGCAACACCTAGCGTGAACAAAGTAACGGTGAAATCTACAAGCGTAACAGGAAGAGCAGAAGCTGGCTCAAAGGTAACAGTAAAAGTTGGAAGTAAAGTACTCGGAACTGCAACTACTGATAAATACGGTAAGTTCTCGGTGAAAATTTCTAAACAATTAGCTGGTAAAGTTCTCTCTGTAACAGCTAAAGACAAAGCTGGTAATACAAGCGCAGCGAAGAAAACTACAGTTAAGAAAAAATAATTACAAGTAGACCCTCGAATTTTTTCGAGGGTCTTTTCATACGTTATTAAAATTGTTTTTGGAGGTTGACCTAGAGCCAACCTCATTTTCCTAGATACACTAAATCCTTCAGTTCATCCGTCGACAACTCGGTGATCCAGTTCTCGCTTTGGATAATCTGGTCGTTCAAGAATTGCTTCTTCTCCAGCATCGCGTCGATTTTTTCCTCAAGCGTCCCCGTGCAAATCATCTTGTGGACATGGACGAAGCGCGATTGGCCGATCCGGTAGGCACGGTCCGTAGCCTGGTTCTCAACGGCCGGATTCCACCAGCGGTCGTAGTGGATGACGTGGTTAGCGGCCGTCAGATTCAGCCCCGTTCCGCCCGCTTTCAAGGACAGTAAGAACACTGGGAACTCCTGATTCTGGAATCGCTCAATCATCTCATCACGCTTCACTTTCGGAACACTTCCATTCAAGAATGGCACCTCAATGCCAAATTTCTTCTTCAGGGTGCTTTTGATCATTTCGCCCATTTCGATATATTGGGTGAAAATCAAACAGCTTTCGCCCTGTTCCAAAACCGCGTCGATCAATTCGACCAGTTTCTCCAACTTATTTGAACGTTCAAGCAACTGGCGACTGGCTGATTTTTCCTTCAGATAAAGAGCCGGGTGGTTGCACAACTGCTTCAAACGGCTAAGCAATTGCAAAATTAGCCCCTTACGCTCAAAGCCGGAAAGTTTTTCAATTTCTGCAAATGTATCATGGATGAGCTGCTCATACAATGAGGCCTGTTCAGCGGTGAGCGGGCAATATTCCTTTTGCTCAAGCTTATCAGGGAGGTTGAGGGCAACCTCTTCATCCTTTTTCGTGCGGCGCAGTAGAAACGGGCGGATTAACGATTGAAGCTGCTGCACCTTGTCTTTCTTCTCATCTTTTTCAATCGGAATCACGAACTTTTTCTGGAATTGTCCCAAGCTGCCGAGATAGCCATGATTGGTAAAATCAAAAATCGACCACAGCTCCGATAAGCGGTTTTCCATCGGCGTTCCCGTCAGAGCGATGTGATGTCGGCCGCGCAGTTTTCTAACCGCCTTCGATTGCTTCGTTTGCGCATTCTTAATATTCTGCGCCTCATCAATCGCGATCGAGCTCCATATCAGCGACTCAAACTCCGCAAGGTCAATGTGGCTGAGCCCGTACGAAGTCAAAACAATATCCGCATCCTTGGCCATGGAGGCAAAAGCTTCCTCTTTCAGGCGATTCGAGCCATAATGCAAATACACCTTCAGCTCCGGTGCAAAACGCTCCAGCTCCTTCTGCCAGTTTCCAAGCACTGAAGTCGGGCAAATAATCAGCGCCGCCTTCGTCGGAACCTTTCCGGCAGGGTTGGCGTCCTCATCCTTTTTGGAGCGCTTTTTCGTTACAATTTCGGTGTCAGGCACCACAGGTTTCATGTCAGCACTTTTGGTGTCAGGCACCACAGTCAATTCATCGCCGACGACTTCTTTCACTTTCAATAGATAGGAGATTAGCTGGACGGTTTTCCCGAGACCCATGTCATCGGCGAGGCAGGCGCCAAATCCGTATTGGCGCAAGAACCAGAGCCAACTCATCCCAAGCTGCTGGTAAGGGCGAAGCTCACCTTGCAGTCCTTGCGGCACGTCCTCGAGCGGAATTTCGTGCACTTCCGACAGCTGCTTGATCATTTGCTTCCATTGCCGGTTCAACTCAATTTGAATTTTCGCAAATGCCATCGGATTTTCCAGCTCATCCTCAGTCGCATCCTCCTCAATTAACTCCTGCTCGAGCAAATCGCGGACGTGCAAGCCTTCTTTTTCTGCACGTTTCATCATATCTTGAATCTGTCGAATAAACTGCGGATCCAGCTTCACCCAGCGGCCGCGAATGAACACAAGCCGTCTTTTTTCCTCAACAAGTTTCCCAAATTCATCTTCGGAAAAGTCGACACCATTCATCGAAAAGCGCCAGTTAAAGTCAAGCATCGCCTGGAGCCCGACGAAGGATGGGCGATGACTCGAAGTGCCCTTCAGCGACGCCTTCACCTTCAAATTGGCATTTTTCATCGCCTGCCACCAAGAAGGAAGGAGGATTTCAACATCTAAGGCAACCAAGGTTTCACTCGCCTCTGTCAAAAACATCCACGCTTCTTCCTCACTAAGATGCGTCTTGAAGGAACCCTCCTCGCCCAACCACGGAATCAATCGTACCCAGCGCTCGCGCTCACGGTCGGCTTTTTCCAAAAAGGGACGCCACTTCGCCGGTATCTTGGCGGAGCCATCCACATCATGAACCTCATCGACATTTTTCTTTCCTCGTAAAAATAAATCCAAGCTCCACGCGCCTTCGCCATCAAGCGGCTCATCGAGACGGAGCCCGATCGTAAATGGCGTGTCACTTTCTTTAATCCCGACCCATTCCAGCCAGCTTTCCTCATCAAAATAGCGTGCGAGTTCGCCGCCCGAAATATTTTGTTTGCGGAGTAAATCGAGCTTCGGCCCGAACAGCTCCTTCATCGCTGCATTCCGCGTGAGGTAGCCATCGAGGGCCTCGTTGTAGAGGTCGGAGATATAAGTCTTGGTCGTCCCTAGGTTTTGGTCTCCGAGCTCGTCATTTGGGGCTTCGCGGGGTTCTTCGGAGTCCTCAATCTGTTGTTCCCAAAACGAGGGGTCAAACTCTTCCTTCACGCGCTCTGGAAGCTTCCAACGGAAATCACCATGCTCCCAAACTGAAAAGTCAGGCAGCCAATCTTTTTCTAAAATACCTTCAAAAAGTGAATGGGCGGCCGCTAGGCAAATCTCAGATTGCTCATTCCAATCCCATTCGATATAGCGGTTAAACGACTCCTTGGCAAAAAGCGAAACGAGATGCCAGCCGCTCAGCACCACACCTTCCACGCCGTTTGCGGTCTCCGTTTCAAGGAGCGTGCCAAAGAAGCTTTCTTCATGACTGCTGAAAACGAGATTCTTCCACTGAAACGGGTTCATCGTCCGTCCTTTTTCATCCTCAGCCGTAAGAAGGAAGCGGCCGTCCCCTAATTTAGTTGTCATCAACTTCATAAACCTTGTTTTAAGCATCGATACAAAAACTCCTTTGCTGGGGAGAGAACACAATAGGCTAAAAACTAGCTGGTAATTTCCAATAAATGTCTAATTGTACAAAACCCCTTTAAAAATGAACAAAAGTCCCCTAAAATTGCACAAAACCTTATAAAAAATGAACAAAACTGTTCCATAAATGTCCACGACCGGTGCCTGACACCATAAATAACGCCATAGAGAAACCATCATGACACTATGAATATCACCAAAATGGCATATAAATGATAAAATAATTGCCTCCATAAAAATCCATATCCTCTATTATACCCAAAAATTTGCGGTTAGAGGAGGGCGATGCCTGAATTATCCCGAAACCAGAATGATTGATAGTAAAAAGGGAAACATTTAAGTGATTCCGGGACCAACCCAAAGTCTTTTTCTATCATAATAGTCAAACTGACACTCAAGTTGATAATGTACCAACAATCAAACAAAAAAGCCCTCTGAAATCCAGACGAGCTTAATTTAAGATAAATAACATAGGAATCATTTTCATTAACAGCCCCGGTTAAATACGGTGCTTATTTTCTTTCCCCTGGTCTAGGCAAAAGGTATCTATGGTCTAAATGATAACCCATCTTCCTCCAAAGCCTTCCGAAGTTTGGGCAAAGAACCAGGGCCCATCCCGTGAAATTGCAAAATCTCTTTCTCGGAATAATTGGATAGCTGTTGCAAAGTGGTTACCCCATTGTTTTCCAATGCCCGTCTCGCTGGGGCTGAGAGTACGGATAGAAATCCATGCTCAGGCTTGCGTTCTTGTTCACAAGTGGGACAGGTTGGGCAGTCGCTGCTTTTATAATATGTGTGTCCATTGTTGCAAGTCCTTAACTTTTTTTCAGAAGTAGTCATTGAAAAAACCTCCTTTTGTAATGAAATTATCTGTGGAGCCTTCACAAATTGCAATAGTAAAGAAAAAGCGCTGCCCGTAAGAATTGATGCAAAAAAACAAAAATAAAAGGTGCCTAAACCACCAGCACCTTCAAAGCCATCAACCCTCAATCAACTTACTCCGCTTGCACTCCTCATGAAACGCCCGCAGCCGCTTCGTCCGCTCCATCAACGTGTCCAAGAAATACTCCCAATCGTCAACCCGTTTCAGCTTCTTATACAGCGTCCGTAGTTTCTTCAAATGGCGCACCGCCAACCGGTAGCTCGCTCGGTTCTTTTGATCAATTTCCTTCTGCGCCGTCTGATGCAGCATCCCGAGCAGCACCTCAGGCTGCTCCTTCTCAATCAGCTTCAACCGGTCCTTCGGCAGCTCATAATAATCCAAGCCGACAAACGCCTGGAGCTCGCCCCAGCGGTCATACTGCTTCCGCTCAAACAACACATACTCGTAATCGCTAAAGCTATAAGGCAGCATCGAAAGCATCGCCCGCTCATACAAATCGACCCTGTCACTCTCCGTACAATAAGGTGCCACCGTCCGCAGCGCATTCCGCACAAACGTCGCACAGCTATGATAACCGCCGAGCCACTCCAAATACCCCTTCACTTTTTGCAAAAACAACTCAACGACCGGGCCGACGCGCTTCCACGCCTTCAGTCCCGACAAATACTCAATCCAATACACCAAATAGGGCGCAATCTCCTCATCATTAAACGGACCCGTCAGCTTCAACGCCGCCTCATCATCCCCAAGCAAGAAATTCAAATGAATCCCAGCCAAGAGCAGCGGCGCAGGGCTCTCCCAATCCTGCAGCGACTTCAGCCGCGTCTGAATCTTCACCAGTTCTTCCTCACGCCACGCCTTCTTTTTGAAAAAATGAATCCACAACAGCCGGTACAAGAAAATCCGCTCATACGCTAGCCCCTGCGTACACGTCAGCAGCTCAAACGTATCCTCGCGCAATTTTTCGACAAATTCATCAAAATCAAACGGCAGCGACTGCACGCCAATTTTCAGCGAGAGCTCCTCGGCATCATCCATTAAGTTATGGAACAAATGCAAATAAGCCCGCTTCACCATATCCTCCTCATGGCCGAGGTCATCACTCAGCCGCGCCAGCTTCCGGAATGACACGACAATCCCAACCAGTTCATACAGCAAGCGCCACTCCTGCTCGACCGGCGCGCTCGCATGAATCCGGCGTTCATAAATCCCGAACAGCTCTGGAATCACATACGGACTCGTGTACTTCTTCGTCGCCAAGAGCGTATCAAAGCTCACCTCAAATGAATGAACCCAGCGGCCATAATCCGGCTTCGACACCCCATTCTCCTTAATCAAATCCTTCGCCGTCTGCAGCCCCCAACCAGAAATCGACTTCGACTCTCGCATCGGCTCCCGCCAATCCGTCACCCAATCAGCCACACTGCGGACCCGAGCATACGCACCAAAAAACACCGCCATCTGATGACGGCAAAATCCCTCCGTCGGGCACGAACACTCACTCTGCGACAAAAACTCAAAATTCAACTTCACATAACACGGAGTCACATCCTGGACCGTCGCCGTAATTTGCTCATTCCATATCTGTATCTGCTTCACCAGCCCTTGCCGGTACAACATCAAACCCTTCTGAACCAGCCGTGCATTCTCCGTCACCGTCGGGTGCAGCAGCTCCCGCACCTGATCCCCAAAAAGCTCAATCCGTTCACTCGCAGGCGTCAACTCCAAAGCCACAACCCCCTCAAAAAAATCCATATCCTCTATTATACCCAAAAACCCTTCATTAGAGGAAGGTAAGCCTACAACCAAAGCACTTTTTTGAAAAATGAACCTGATTTGGTCCTCGCAACCAAACCAACGTAAGGAAATATCGAGTATACCCTAAATAGTTTGCTCTTCATCAAACCAAGACACCAGAAAAGATTTTTTTATATCATTTTAATGATACAAACCTAAAGAACCTCCGAAGGAGCAGACAAAGAGGAAGTACAGGGAAAATAGATTGTTAACTAAATATCAAACTATTATAATGAAATAGAAAAAATAGACAGGGTGGGGAAAATATGGGAGTAATAAAGAAAACAAGTAAAATACTATTACTTTGTTCAGTGGCAATATTATTTGCTATTTTACTAGTGCCAAAAGAGTATAGCGCAGAAGGAACAATAACGTATTTAGATGAAATGGAACCTATAGAAAAGGGTGGCAACTTTTTCAAGAATCAGTGGTATTACCAATGGAAGTATCAAGCATTCGAAGATCTTGATGGCAATATAATAGATAGGGGAATTTCCTTTTATACCAGCTCCAGCTACGCCGCCCCCTTTGCTGTTTATAACATTAAAGGGATGAATTATTCCAGCTTCGAGACACAAGTATCCATTGATAAAAAATGGATAGAAGGGGACCTTGGAAAAACAGCAGTCGCCATTTTTGCCGATGACCACCTGCTCTTGGAACGACAAGTGTCCTTAAAGAGTGGAGTAATGAATATACATCTCAACCTGCCAGAGGGTGCTAGTAAGCTAAAAATTGTTGTTCGACAATTTATAGGGGCAAAGGGAGTATACGGAATTATTTTTGGTAACGCCCGCCTATCAACAGGAGCCTCGCAGACAATCTTAGATGATGAAATGAGCTTAAACACGCTGGGTGCTTTTCAATCCACAGCCTATATTAATAAGGACCATTGGGATTCACAACCATTTCAAGACAAAAATGAAAATATAGTTACTACAGGAATTGGCCTTTATGGGGACAATTCTGCCACCGCACAGTATCAAATAGATCAGTTTGCCTATAACGTCTTCGAAACCAAGCTTTCACTCGATCCCAATTGGACAAAGGGTGACTATGGAAAAACGGCGGTAGGCATCTACGCAGATGACTATAAACTCTATGAAAAGCAACTGACAAAAGATACACCAATCCAATCACTTAAATTAAGAATTCCAAAAGGGTCTAAAACACTTTTTTTAGTTACCAAAAGTATCTCAGGAGCACAAGGTACGCATCGGGTTATTTTTATCAATCCTGTACTGAAAAAAACAAAGGATGCACCATTTGTCGTTACAAGGAACAGTAGCGTGACAACCGTTGGCGCATATGAAACCAGTGGGTACTACGGGCAAAATCTTTGGTCATATTGGTTGGCGACTAAACCGACATTTCAATACATAAATGGTGATTTAGTAACCTCTGGCGTGGGATTCAATGGAGATGGATCTTATGCTGCCTATAATATTTCTGAAATGAACTTTAATACCTTCACAGCTAACCTATCTCTGGATTCCAAATGGGTGACAGGTGATTACGGAAAATCAGCCATTTTCTTTTACGCTAACAACAAGCTAATCTATTCTCAGGCGGTCACTAAAGGAACGGGAGTGAAGCCATTATTCCTACGTTTGCCAAGTAATACGACTAGTTTTAAAGTGCTCATCAAACAAACAAAGGGTGCGTTAGGAACTCACGGTGTCGTCTTAGGCAATGCGCAATTTAAATATTATTCATACACACCAAATTTAAAAACAACTCAATTAAAAGCCATCAACAACACGGGTAAAAAAGACGTTGTTACCATTTCGAAGGTCTTAAGAGGGGACATCATCAAAATTTATAATAGTTCAGGAAAATTATTAGCGTCTCCAAAAGCGACGGGTTCAACAGTAACAGTTTATCTGCCGCAAATCGGCCCGAAAAGCGGCCAGCTCTATATTGCTGCCAAACGAGGCACGTATTTGGACAGCGCAAAAACAGCCGTAAGCTTTGGCGGCGAAAAAACACCAACATCCAAGCTGAAAAAGGTAATCATCAAAAACAACAAGAAAAAGTCCGATACCATCACTGTGAGCGGCTTGCAAAAATACGATACGGTTTATGTCTATAACACAAGAGGTACAAGCATTGTCACCAAACAAGCCAGCGCCTCAACTACAACGATCTATGTCAAACAACTAGGCACGAAAAAGAGTTACGTCTATCTAGCAGTAAGAGGCCTAGGAATGACAATAAGTTCCAAAGTTAAAGTCAGTTTTAAAAGCGAGTAATAGTAAGACTCAAAACTAAAATGCCAACCCCCATGGGGTTGGCTTAATTTTCGTTTTCACTATGAAAAATAGTACTTTAAAATAGACCACCCTCAATAATTTGGGAGAGGGTTCATTAGGGCAAATAAGGAATCCTTCAATGCCGCTTAATAGGATGTGTTCTTTGTTAAACTACTCATAAATCAAAACTATTTCAATTTAATAGTTTTATACTTGCCGCCGGACCAGCCAACACCTGATGACACCTCAAGACTGTAACTCTTTACATCTGTCGGCAGTTCAAATACGATCTTCCCTTTTCTACTTAGCCCTGGATTGACGTCCTCTAAGAATAGGTTACTATCACCGAGCAGCATCATAATATCGCCATCAACCATCGGCTCATACTCCCTATCCTTGCTATCCTTAATTAGAAACAAGCTGCTGTCAACCATACGAGCCTCTTTATCCAAATTCATAACTGTAAAATCAATGATAGCAAATTTACCTTGTGTTTCTTTATTTTTTATAAACTGATTATCACTTTTGATCACACGATCTTCCTTAATAGAAGTGATCACATACTCAAAATCGCCGACCTTAAACTTGTTGCCAACTTTATAGGTGGCTTTTTTGGCTGCATCAGCTTTCTTTTTTTCTTCGGCTTTCTTGGTAGCGGCATCTGCTTTAGCTTTTTCTTCGGCCTTCTTCTTGGAGTCGGCATCCGCTTTAGCTTTTTCTTCAGCCTTTTTCTTCACTTCAGCATCGGGCTTTGCTTCGGCTTCCTTATCCTTGTCGACTTGTTTGTCTTCACTTGAAGAACTGCTGGCCACTTGCGAATCTACTTTTTTCGAAGCGGTTTGATCTTCGGGACTAACAATGATTGAAATAATTGCTAAAACGACCGTCAATAAGAACGAGATTCCCGTCCATTTAAACCTTTTTTTAGCCGTCCCATTCCGTTTGATTAAACCAACAAACGCCAAAATTAATAGGACAAATGTAACTAATGATAGAATTGCACCGATATTGTCTAACAAAAAAACTCCCCCTATTTTCTTTATATATGGAAAATTATATCATAAAAACATAATAATGGTATATTCTAATTAAATTGACCTATTCCTAATGGTCTATAAGGTGGGTTGTCTTTTTAATCGAAGGGGAAATAAATAGAGTTTGATGGCTTGTACAAGGCTTCTTTATTCAAAGAGCAATCCGATCCGCTGAAGACCAGTCACATTAAGGTCACCAATAATAAAGGAAAAAGCGACATCATCAAGGTCACTGGACTGCAAAAATCTCAAAAAAAGTAACCCAATCCAGGTTCGAACACCTGGATTTTTAGGTGGTTTGAGGTTGAATGAAGGGAGTGGATAGTAAATATCAATCTTGGGCAGTAAATCCGCACATCCTAGGGGATTCTTCCCTTTAAAACGACCGAAATCCAGGCCAGATCCATCTTAAAATAGGTATCTAAAAGGGTTTGGCGGAAAACGCCACCAAATCGGCGGAATCCACCCCCAATCCAGTGAAATAAAAAAAAGAGCCACCCCTCACGAAATTACGGGGTTGGCTCGATCTTCACATCTTCATTTTTCGACAAACTAGAAATATACTCAAATAAACTTGTAAGATAGCTATTAAGCTCAAAACCTTCGTCACTCGCAAACTCCGACAATAATAACTGACCATCTTTCATCCAGATAACCCCCTCGAATAAGGTACGACTATCCTCATTATCGCCAAACTACCATTCTCTTATACATCCAATCTCAAAAAGATGACCTAATCCAGGCCGGATGCCTGGATTTTTAGAGTGTGACGTTGCATAGGGGGGAGTGAACATATAAATCAAAATTTGGCCAGAAAATCCGCACGCCCTAGGTGATCCTCCCTTTCAAAACTCCCGAAATCTAGGCACAATCCACCTTAAAATAGGTA
Organism: Neobacillus drentensis NBRC 102427; assembly: GCF_001591445.1. Lineage (GTDB taxonomy): Bacteria > Bacillota > Bacilli > Bacillales > Cytobacillaceae > Neobacillus > Neobacillus drentensis. Next base: position 19,466 of record NZ_BCUX01000032.1, read on the forward strand.
TCTAAAAGGGGGTTGGCGGAAAAGTCGTTGAAGTTGGCGGAATTCCTCCGCAGTTTGGCGGAATCAATCCGGGAATCGGCGGAATCCCACCGCAGTTTGGCGGAAATCGCCACGAAATCGGCGGAATTCCCAATCCGTAAATAGGGAAATACCTTTGAAAAATTTGCCATGGTAATTTAGTCAGTCTCTAGTATTTTCGTATATTTCAAAAAAATAATGAAAATTGGGACAGAAAATGATGGAAAATGTCGAACAATACATAGGGGAGGTAATTGGTCGTGGGTCGCATTTAGTATGAACCATGATCGTCTACCTTAATAAAAATACATAATCGTCCATTTTTCTTAAATGAAAACAAATGAATGTCCCTAAACATGAAATAGGAGAACAAGTTATTATGACGAAAGCATTATTTGAAAATGGTGAATTAACACGAATCAGAAAAGAAACCCACGGAAAAAGCAAGCAAAACAAAACAGTACCAGATTTCACCACAAGGATGGAAAAACGCGAATATTATCATGGCGTCAATTATTTTGATATTCGAAATGTATTAGATGTCAAAGGATTCCTAAAAGATATTCATGCCAATTGGAGTACATATGTGTCACAGGTTAACCAATGGATACAAACTAGCCCAGTAAAAAAACTTGTCGTGACGGGCATTTTTACCGTAGTCCTTAGCTTTTTTGCAAGCACATCCAATGCTGCATTTATTCAGGAATATACATATCAGGTAAAAAGCGGCGAAAAAATTGAAAATATCGCCGCAGCACATGGAGTAACAGTAGAAGAAATAGTAGAGGCCAATGGGCTAACTTCGATTAACGGTAAAAAAATTCTTTTACCAAAAGTACATAACAGAACAGTTACCGCCACCACACTTAATGTTCGCTCAAGCCCGACGACAAAAAGCAGTATCATTGGAACCTATAAACAAGGGGAGGTTGTGAAAGTTTCATTCGTAGAAAACGGCTGGGCTGCCATTCTGATTAAAGGAAGAGTTTGTTTTGTGAGTGCCAATTATCTTACCACACAAGAAGAAACGACGAAACCAGCGATCACTCAAGCCAAACCTATGTATGTAACGGCCACTTCATTGAGAGTGAGAGAAGCTGCCAATACGAGTAGTGCTGTAATAGGTACGCTACTATTAAACGATCTTGTTTCTGTCAAATCATCTATAAATGGTTGGGCTCAGATTAATTTCAAAGGCAAAGCAGCGTATGTGAGTGAAACCTATTTAACTACTAACCTACCAGCAGCAACAAAACCAAAACCAAGTACATCAGTGTATGTGATTAAGCCCGGTGACAATTTTACAAAAATCAGTAAAGCCCTAAATATCTCTGTCGCATCGATTCAAGAACTAAATCCAACCGTAGACTCAGCAAAGTTGAAAATTGGCCAAGCAATCAAAATCCCTGCCAAAACTGGAACTGCTACTGCTACTGCAACTGCAACTGCAACTGCTACGAATCAAATAAAGGTTGCAGCAAATATAGGAAGGGTGGACCCCCAAGGAACTTTTCGGTTTATCACATCTAATGGGATCACGTATACTGCCAAAGCATCAGGCAGTTTGTTAAATGAATTATTCAAACATCAAGGGGAAAAAGTAACCCTCACACTTGAAGGCAAAAGAGGTCAACAAATGACTTTACTTTCTTTAAAATAAATCGTACAAAAAAATTAGCCTCAGGTTTGAGGCTAATTTTTTTTGAGCTAAGAATAAGTTAGGCAGCAAAAAACAAATATGGCACCCTGCCATCCAAAGGGGTTTGGCGGAATAGTAGCTGAAGTTGGCGGAATCCCACCGCAGTTTGGCGGAATAAATCTAGAAATTGGCGGAATCACGCCACAAGTTGGCGGAAATCACCACTAAATCGGCGGAATCCCCAATCCAAGGAACCCCCGACCCGTCCGCCAAGAGTGTATAAATAGCAATCGTCCTAATAGTAAGGATAATACCCAGGATAACCATAAACATAATAAGGGGTACCATAAAGATAGGGGAATGTCTTTAAAAAAGCGGCCATTTACCTGATCACGATAAACGGCCGCATCATCTCATAATCCTCATGCTCCAGCATATGACAGTGCCATACATACAAGCCTGTAAATGGACCAAACTTGATAATAATTCGCGTGACTTGATTCGGATCGGCGCGAACCGTATCCTTCCAGCCGCGTTCGTGCGGTTCGGGCGGATGCGCCGGCCCCGTATAATGGATTGTTTTCTCTTTTTTATACCTATCCACATCAAAATCCCGGCGGTCTAACACTTGAAAATCAATTAAATGAATATGAATCGGATGGGAATCATTAGTTAAGTTAATCAGATACCATATTTCCGTCGACCCCAATTTTGGATTTTCAGAGATGGACGCATCCCACGACTTGTTATCAAGCAGCATCCATTCGCGGCCGTACGCATCCATCCTGTCATCTAACGTGAGGTAGCGTGTCTTCGAAGACACCTGATCATTAAGCAGCGGAACAGGCATCAGAGACGCAGGAATCACACTCGTATCCACATGAGCCAAGGGAAGCACCACTTGAAACTGCATCACAGTGCCCGTATCTTCAGTGACCGGATCTCCCGTTGGAAAAGCAGCAGGTGCATCATTTTTCATGATAATATTTTTCCCCTCAAGATTCGTGAAATCAATGATCACATCCGCTCGTTCAGCCGGTGATAATAGGATTTCAGTGACACCAATCGGCTGCTGCATGAAGCCACGTTCCGTCGCAATGAGATACATCCGCTGCCCCGAATCCAGCTTCAACCGAAAAAAACGACTATTGGCTGCGTTGAGGAGCCGAAATCGATATTTACGCGGTTCCACTTTTAAAAAGGGAAAGACTTTGCCATTCACAAGGAGGGTATCCCCAAAAAATTCAGGAACAATCGACGTTTCCAATTCAGGGACAGGTTTTTCGGGCTGTTTCGGGTAAGAAAGCGACCCATCGTGATGGAAAGTCTTATCTTGAATCATCAGCGGGACATCATATACCCCGCTTGGTAAATTCAATAACCGCTCCCGTTGATCTCGGATCAAATAGAATCCGGCTAAGCCCGCATAGATATTGAGCCTCGTAATCCCGAGGGTATGGTCGTGATACCAAAGGGTGCAGGCACGCTGACAATTATCATAGCGATTGACCTGTTTTCGAAAGTAAGGCCCCACCTTTTCAAAGTCCTTCGTAAACCAAGCCTCCGGGTAGCCATCACTCTCCCATTCCACACAGGCGCCGTGAACATGAACCACCGTCCGGACCTCCGGCACATCCTTATGGGCGCCATGCACCGTAAAGTCAACTGGCAAAAGATGTTTAGCCGGCAGATCATTGATCCAGTTGATATACACCTTTTCACCGCTTTCGGCCTCAATCGTCGGGCCCGGATAGCCCCCTTCATAGCCCCACACCGTCGTATCCTTCAACTCACGATGAAAGGAGTGCTTGAATTCCGTCATCTTCACTTCATAATAACTGGAGGCCGGATCCCTCCACCGAGGCTTTAACATCGCAGGAATCGGAAGTTCATCCACAAACTTAGCGAGTTTCATAGGTCCGCACCTTTCCTCCCTTGGAAGATTACCATGATAGTAATGTATGAAACATAAATCAAAAATATATTAAAATAGGAAAAAGGACAGGTCACTTCAACCTGTCCTTCATTACTTAGTCACCTGCTAAATTAGTATCCGCTCATTAAAGAAGCACCAACAATGATCAACAAAATGAATAGTACAACGATTAAGACAAAGCTGTTTCCGCCGCCATAACCGCTACCGCCACCGTATCCAGATTCATATCCATATCCCATATATAATTCACCACCTAATACAACTAGTAGGATGCCAACAACCATCCCACATATAGTATATTTTTTCCAGAACAACATGATTGGACAAGTTCACATTTCATATAAAAATCCGCAATTATACTAGAAAATCAGATATTTGTTCTCCATAAATTGTCTAACTGTACAAAACAGTTAGATTTTCATAAACATGCCTGTTGAACTTCAAAACAGCTGGAAATGTAACTGTTTTTTTATCTTAGGACAAGTAACCACACTATGATACAAGTCCAATCATAGCTTATCTTAGAGAGTAAAAAGGGAGGTGGAAGAGGTAAGTGGACGGGAAGAATCAACATCAAAAACAAAAATCGACGAGAGAAATAGACCCCTTTTCAAAATTTATGTTTGGCAACCGTAAGCCAAGAGGCTCAAACCATTCACAAGAAAGTACAGAACAAAAAGGCGATTGGTTTTTCGGGCGAAGAAGAAAGGGGAATGAAAACAAGGAAACTCTAACGACTCAGAATAAACTAGAAAACATGATGAACAATGTGGATATAGAGCAACTTTTTGAAACCTATGACACCCTCATAACAACAACCGAACAATATAAACCGTACTTGAAAGGAATCACACCGTTTTTTAGTAAATTCACTAATAAATTCAAAAGGTAATTTTAGTGGGGCTGCGTGTGGGAAAAGGCAAGTGGATATATAATAAGCGGAGAATTTCCGGTTAACTGCAGAATAGAGCTCAGTTCGGGGTAAATAGGCGGAGGATTTCCGCTTAAGCAAAGCAAAGTTACCCATTTTCATGGTTTTCGAGTAAATAGCCGGAATCCCTCCGTCTATTTAGGCTATTTTCAGAGCTATTTCCTAAATAAGAGGAATTTCTCCGCTTATTTATCAAACTCGCTTTAGCGGCTAATGAACTTGTACAATTTAGGGATCCTTTCCGTATCAGAAATTCAAAAAAGGCTTAGAGATATTTGTGTCTCTAAGCCTTTTTGACTATGAAATATACTGTGAAGTTTATGTAACTTGCTATATAATTTGGCTTACGATTTACCGTTTTGCACCTCACAAGTAAACCCATTAATTCGAAGTGAAGTTATTTCTGTTTAAAATTCCACCCCATACAACTTAAGCTCCTCAGTATCATTGGGGAGTAAAATCATCTTTTCGTACTTCATGCCAACCTTCTCAAGAAGCCTTGATGACGCAACATTATCGACAGTGGTAATCCCGACAATCCGCTGCAGTCCGATTTGATCCCTTCCAAACGCTAATGTGGCAGCAGCTGCCTCTGAGCCGTAACCCTTCGAATGAAACCGTCCTAGAAAACCAAAACCCAGATCAACATCCTCTAATCCATCCCGCTTGATCAATCCGCACAGCCCAACCGGGGTCCTTTCCGCATCCTTAAGTTCCGTCAAAAAGAGACCAAAGCCCAGGCGGGAGTACATCTCCATGGGGCCTGTTACAATATAGTTACCTGCATCCTCTAAAGTCCGCACACCGCGATCACCAATGAAACGAATCCAAGAAGGATCATTCAAAAGTTCCAGAATAAACGCTGCATCATCGGTTGTTAACCAGCGGAGAATTAAATGTTCTGTTTCTATTACTTTCACCTAAAATGCACCTCACTTTAATGAAAAATTCTTACTCAAGTCAAACTATATCATGTATCCTAAAATGGAGGAACTTCATTCCTGTGGAGGCAATGAAATGGAAAATACCATCTTTGTTACTTTTCCCTCCAATTGAGTTTTTCCACGATGATTCCATTAATATTGGATGGATCACAAATCAAAATGATTAAAACAGAAAGAGGGAAAACAGTGCGGCCTCAAAGAAGATTATTAATTTTAGCGTTGGTCAGCAGCATGTTAGTTATATTAATTGGCTTTTTCCAATGGAATCTGATCGAAATCATCACCCCTTTTCTCATGATGCCAGTGTGGCTAGTGGTGTTCGGGTTTTTTATAGTGATAACAGTAAGAGCAATTTTTCAGCTAGTTAAATATAAAAATTGGCTGCCATTAGCGATTCAGATTGTCACAATCCTATTCTTTGTCTACTTTCCGTTTACAAAAGTGATGCTCGATTTAGACTTTAAGATGCACAAAACCGATCGAGAAAAGGTTGTGAGCATGGTGGAAAGTGGGAAGCTGAAACCGAATGTTCCAGACAGTCCGTCGCTCATTCAGCTTCCTAAACGTTACGACCAGCTCTCAAAGGGCGGTGGGGAAGTGATTGCTGTGCAAAAAGGCGAGCGCCTTACTATTCTGTTCTTTACCTATCGTGGAATACTAGATAATTTCTCAGGATTCGTTTACTCACCCAATGGTCAAAAGTTGATAGAAAAGGACCTTGATGAAGACTTCGTAGAAATAGAAAGGCTAGCAGAACATTGGTAGTTTGTCAGTTCAAACTAGGAGGCAAATATGAAGATTAATTTTGTTGAAGCTTGTTTTATCTTATTATATATCGTGGCTTTCATCGGCATTATTGCTGCTAGCGTGATTTTATTTATTCATGGGTAATACATTTAGGCTAAATAACATTAGAATTTGCAACATAAATAACATATTAAATAGTAAACAAAAAAGCTCAGGGTTACGACTCTGAGCTTTATCTTTTAGAAGACTTATTTCATTAAAAGTCCCTTTAATGAAATGGTATTAGTAGGATTTATTGTTAAAACAATTTTCACAAATGAATTTCCCTTCATTTCTCAAAAATGCTTTTATTTCAGTGAAGCCTTTTCTTTTAGGGTATCGCATTTTTACAACGACAACATCATCTTCTTTAATTTCCTTTTCACAAACGATACACTTTGGTTTATCCCATAACATTACAAAAACACCCCTCTTATATATCCTTACGAAAAACTTCAATAAAAGTTTCATCCTTTACCCTGCGTCTTTAACGGAATACAGACTGTTCCTTTATCTCTATGCTTTAACACTTATTAGCTACTTCCTACGAGGTTTTTTAACACCACAAATAACAACCGAAATCGTACCGCCTAGTCATAAAATAAGGTAACTTAAAAGGGGTTTGGCGGAATAGTCATCGAAGTTGGCGGAATCACGCCACTGTTTGGCGGAATAAAATCAAGAATCGGCGGAATCACACCACAACTTGGCGGGATTCCTCTTCAAGTTGGCGGAATCCTCACACCAAACGGAACCCCCCTAAAAAACTATCCTAATAAAAATACATGGTGTTTGGGTCTTTTATTTTTTTTAAAAAATTAATCGACTTCTTTATAGTGTTCACAAAGGAAAGAGGTTTGACTGTGAAAGTAACGTTAGTATGCTATTATCGTTATAACGTTAAAACATTAGAACGGTTATTTTTGCTTTATTGGTTATAAACCACTAAAAATATGTTTATAAATAGTGAGGAGGAATGATTATGACTGTAACGGTGGTGAAAGAAGTGGAACGAAAGGTAACAAGAATCGGGAATAGTTTAGGGGTTACGTTTCCACAGGAAGTATTGGAACAATTGAAAATTGGTCAAGGTGATGAAGTACGTTTTGAAATAGTGAATGGTCAAGTAACCATTAAGAAAAAAGTAAATTTAAAACTGCCAAAAGGAATTGACGAAGAATTCTTAGAGCAGATGAACGATATGATTAATGAATACGACCAAACCTTTAAAAACTTGGTCGATAGGTAGGTAGTCATGGATGAAGTGAAATATTTAACAGAGCATCAAATCATATTTCTGAATGCTCACCAAATAAGATTGAATTCTCCAAAAGAACCACAAGGTGTGAAAGATAAAGGTCTTTTAAGTAGCGCAGTTAATTGTCCGAAGCCGAGCGCATTTGGAGAAGATGCCTATCCTACCATTTATGAAAAGGCAGCGGCCCTTTTTGAGAGTTTGCTAAAAAATCATTGTTTTTATAATGCAAATAAGCGAACTGCTTTTGCTAGTTTGTATATGTTTCTAAGACAAAATAAATATAGGTTAATTGTCCATCCGAAAAGGGCAGAGGATTTCTGCGTTCAAATCGTTGATCCCGAACAGCCAGATGTATCCTTTGAGCAAATTGTTACTTGGATTCACGAATGGACGGAAAATGATGATTATTAAAGGTGTACTATTTGGTACATCTTTTTTCCTATTGATTGAACAAAATGGGGAATGCCGGAAGAGGTCTATGGGGAAAAAGGATTTGGCGGAATAGTTATCTAAGTTGGCGGAATCACGCCGCAGTTTGGCGGAATAAATTCCAGAATCGGCGGAATCCCACCACATGTTGGCGGAATTCCTCTCCAACTTGGCGGAATCCTCTCCCCAAACTACTATTCCCTTACTAATAAAAATACAAAAAATTACAAATGGGCATATTTGGGGTTAGCTTTGAGTGTGGTGCTGTACTACAATGGAGGGAAGGAGTGGTAAAGTTGAAAGAAATTATTCTTATGCTTACAGAACTTTTAAATAACGTTCATGATTTTATAAATGTCTATGCCAATCAATCTTTAAATCTTGGTTTAAGTGATAAAGACCTGCACTTTTGGATTATGGGTATCATCGGAATCTTTGTATTTCTGATCGTCCTGGTCATCTCTAAATTCATATCAAAATTGCCCTATGGGATCACGATCCTATCTTTTCTCTATACGTTTACCTTCATGGTAGTTTTAGTTTTTGCCATCGAAATACAGCAAGCGATCACGAATCGAGGCAACATGGAATTTCAAGATGCGATTGTCGGATTATGGGGATACGTAGTATTTTTCCTAGTCTTCGCCATCATTGGATTTGCCTTCCTGACCGCAAAAAGGTTTATAACTAAACTTTTCAAAAATGATTCTAGCAAAAAAACTTACTAAATAATCCACCCCAAAAGCCCTTTGCACCAAGCCATGGTGCTTTTTTAGTTGGATGGATAATAATAAACAGGCCTCTCTTAGCAAAGGGAGGCCTGGCATACTAGAGTTGTAATAAAAGTTAATGAATCTTAATAAAAATATTGATAGATAAATATATACATAGTGCTGATGCTGTAAAGAAGAGGACAGAAGTAACTCGATTACTCTTAAATTTCAGTCCATAAGCACAAAAAAAGACAGCCGCCGCTAATTTGGAGCCGCTTTGATAATAAGGATTATAGGAAAAGTAGGAGCTGCTAAAGATGATTGAAATAAGCAAAGTGGAAGAGATAAGTATTTTAAACCATAAAGGCTCGTGGAGGAACTGTTGAATCATAAATTTGACCCTCTGCAAACGGATAACCCCCTTCAAGGAAACTTTGATTAAGCATATGGTGTTTCTTTCAAAAGTATCACAACGCTCGATGCAATCCAACAGCCAGAGGGTATTTTTTTAGCTAAAAAAACTATTGACAGTTAATGGCAATATAAATTATTATTATCATTATCGATAATGATAATAATAAAAGAAGGTTTTATAAGGGGGAGATAGCCATGGTTAGTACGGCAACAATTGTTTCGATGTTTGTTCCGATTGTGTTTGCGTTTGTGTTATTTATTGGGTTGATTTTGTATTATCGCAAAAAGGCGGATATTGCTGTAAAGCCGTTAATTGCCGGTGCGCTTGGCTTTGTGGTATTTACACAGGTCTTGGAAAAAGTGCTCCATCTTGCGGTCGTTACGGCTTTTCCTAATTATGCGGATCACCCGTGGCTATTTGGGCTCTATGGTGGGATGGCAGCGGGTATATTTGAAGAGTTGGGCCGCTTTCTCCTATTCACATGGCTATTGAAAAAATCCCATGACTACAAAGGCGGTATTTCATTTGGAGTCGGCTGGGGCGGTATTGAGGCAGTTCTGCTGATGTTAATGATGATCGTGCCAAACATTCTGTTTGCGATGATGATGAATTCGGGTACACTTGAAAAAACGCTGGCAGGACAAATCCCAACGGACCAGATCGCAGCGATTAAAGAAACCGTGTTAAACAATGGTGTATCCTTCTATTTATTAGCCTGTGTCGAACGGTTCTTCGCAGCGTTCATTCAGATCGCCTTTAGTTTATGGGTCTTGATTGCGGTCGTAAAAAAGAAAATTGTTTACGTTATTTATGCTATTCTTATTCATGCAGCATTTGATTTCCCGCTCGTATTCGCGCAGACCGACGATTTTACAAATTTATGGGTTGTGGAACTTTATGTAGCCATCGGGGGGCTGATTGCCTTTTGGTTGATCAAGAAGGCCAGGGGATCGTTGCAATAACTAGGAAAGGACCTTTACTTAGTGCGTAACGGGTTCTCTTTAGGGGGACAAAAATTAAAAAAACAACAGAAATCGCACAAATTTCAGTATCAAAAAAGCATCGGTTTTAGCACCGATGCTTTTTAATCGCTTTAATATTTAGGATAAAAAATCACCAATTTTATCTGCTATTCGTAAGCCCCATATTTGGTACACCTGCTAATGGGATTTAAAGAATTAAAAATATAAAAGCTATATGTCCCACTGATGTAATACCTACAACTGCCTGTCCGATAATACTAATTACTTTAGAAATATCACCTTTCCAATCTTTCCCCATCATATAACCGAGATAAAAAATAGATACAATCGGACAAAAATATCCTAAAATCGCCAATACGCTATTCCATTCAGTATACCTATCGACGGAAAAAATCACTAACAACGCAATATTAAATACTAACAATAGGTAATTTTTCAACTAACTTCACCCCTTCACGACTTTTGCTATTTATATTTTAATTTTAGCATATATTCCCAATGACCTTTAATAATTTCAGTTGTCTATTTACCTGAAATACAATATATCTTTAATTTTAAATCTCTTGTCTGTAATACCCAAACGCTGTGCGGGAGTCAACTTTTGTTTATCAAATGATTTATAGGGAAGGCAGAAATTGTATATAGCCAGTAAAATCGCACATAATACGCGTTGTACAATGGTTATTGTACAAGAAATTTCATCTGCTAAAACCAATGCTATTTTTACTTTAAATTTTGGATAATGGCTATATATCAATGAAAAATGACCTACCCGCTATTGCGAATAGGTCTGCGATTTTATATGCTATTTTATTGTTTTGTCCCCCAAAAGAGAACCCGTTAACTTAGTGCGTAGGGGTCTTTTATTTTTATAAAAATTGGTTGCATTCTTTATAGTTACCACAAGGGAGTAGTTAGTGGCGTCTGCGCACGAGGTTTAAGGGGGAAAAGGCAAGTGGCAGATAAAATGGTGAAAGTGGCAGATATATTCGTAAAGCGGCAGATAAATCCTGAAAGTGGCAGATAAAAAATTCCAACCTAAAAAACTGGCAGGGTTTTTCCGAAAAAAGGTAACTTAAGAGGGGCGAACACTTGGAATTCAGCCCGTTTAAAAGTTTTTCTCCCCAATAAAGGTTAAATTTCAATTTTATGCAGAAAATAACTTGAAGTTTGGTCTTACATGGGGGGATTCCTACTTGTACTTTGTCTGGGGCATGATCGGCTTACTTTTACTAGCGACACTTTTAATGCCAAAAAGATTAACATGGAGAGAAGATATCATTACTTTTCTAATCGTAGGCTATGTTGCTTGGGTTTCACATATCCTGATTGGGGTAATCTTCGACTGGATCGACTTTGGCCCAACGAAGAACGTGGAATACACGGATTGGGCCCTGGTTTCATTAGTGCCATCATTACTGGCTGTCGTATATTTAAACTTCAAAAAGGAAAAGTGGTCCCTGCTTTATATTATTATTTGGACAGTCTTGTCTTTTCTGATTGAATTCCTATTAGCAAAAATAGGCTATATGAAACATCATCAATGGAAGATCTGGTACTCGGTTCCTGTTCATTTCGCAGCTTATTGTGCGTTGAATTGGTTTTTTTACAGGGTGATTAAAAGTGAGTAAAAGGGGGGCATTCCAATGGGGATTTTCGGGAAATCAAACACCAATAACTTAACCGCTGCAGAGGTATCTGCTCTTTGGCTGCAGTATTTGGGTGATAGTATGGCCATATGTATTTTTAAATATTTTCTTCACATTGTTGAAAATGAAGAGATAAAACCCATTTTAAAAAACGCATTACAGCTCTCTGAGAGCCATATTACGAAAATTACCGAATTCTTAACTCGTGCTAATTTCCAAATCCCAATAGGATTTACGGAGAATGACGTGAATGTTAATGCCCCTCGTCTGTTTTCTGACCAATTTCTCCTATTTTACTCCTATATTATGACGATACATGGGATTACAGGTTATAGCTTGGCTTTTACAAACTCCGAACGGCCAGATATTCAAAATTACTTTTCAGAATGTCTAGTTTCAGCTAAAGAATTGTTTCAAAAAATAGTGGAATTGTCTAAAAAACAGCCAAAATATACAAGTGTCCCCACTATTTCTTCGCCTCATGGTGCTGAGTTTTTGAAATCGCCAGGCTTCATTTCTAATTTAATTGGGGACAAAAGACCACTAAATAGTTCGGAAATCAGCACCCTTTTCTTTAATTCAACGAAAACTGGATTTGTCAGGTCGTTAAGTTTGGCTTTTAGTCAGGTGGCGGTCCGTGAAGATGTTCGTCAATTTATGTTAAAAAACATTAAATTAGCAGGGAAAGATGCGGAAAGCTTTGACACGCTATTACAACAGGATCATTTACCGATACCAGAGAAATGGGATGACGAGATTACAAATTCTACTGTTAGTCCATTTTCGGACAAATTGATCATGTTTCACGCAGGGTTTTTAGTCAATTCGGCGCTGACTTATTATGGTGCATCCATAGGCTCCAGCTTAAGATCGGATCTCATCGTAAACTATAGTAAAGTATTTACCCATGCCATGGAGGCAGGTGCAATTTCCTACAACATAATGGTTAAACATGGATGGATGGAAAAACAACCTGAAGCTGATTGAAGGAAGGTACTATTAAAAAACTAATTAGAAGTTAAGAATTAATTAAGAATCATGAGCTATGATTAGGATAATCTTTTTTCAAGACCCCCTTTAGATATATTAATTGATGTCCTCGACGATTGTTTCCGAACAATCTTGAGGGCTATTTTTTTGGAATCATGAAGTAGGCTACTTCTGTGAATGCAAATATATTAATACCATACCCCATTAAAAACAGAATGTGTCCAAGCACCTATCAATATATATTCATCAAAGAACAAAAGTTGAATTAATATGCAGGTGCTTATTTATGTGAATGGGAGGAAACAAGAATGTTTAAGCCTAATCCCGGTAATACAGCAATTGTCATAACGGACCCACAAAATGACTTTCTGTCCCCTGGAGGTAAAGGATACCATTTAACAAAAAAAATTATTGAGCGGTACAACACACTTCGTAATCTTGAACTTCTAATAAGTACGGCTATGAGTAAAGGATATCAACTTTTTATTTCCCCCCATTATATTTATCCGCATGATTATAGTTGGCAATTTACTGGAGCTGAACAAAAAATGTTATTAAAGCTTCGGGTATATCAAAAACAAAATGCATATACTTCTCCTACTATAGGCGCTGACTGGGTTCCATCACTTAAGCCCTACATTTTAGATAACCGAACAATCATTGCTACCGCCCATAAAATTGCTAGCCCACAGACCAATGATCTAGTTTACCAATTACGTCAACAAAGGAAAGAAAAGGTTATTTTGGCAGGAGTCCTATCAAACGTTTGTGTGGAATCGCATATGAGAGACCTAATCGAAAATGGATTCCAAACAGCTGTTGTTTATGATGCCACTGCCACGATAAGTGATAAAGACTTTCAAGCAGCAATTACAAATTATCAGGCATTTAGCAGTGCCACGTGGTCCACTCAACAGGCGATCTCTCAATTATGAATCTATCCAGTAACTCCTCCGAGGAAGTTTTGCATACCCCGTGAATGAAGAAAAGGGAGCCAATACAATAAGGCTCCTCAATTACTGAATTCCGTTAGAGCTAAGTAGAACGATAAGCCGATATGCGCACCCCTTACTTTTAAAAATGAATAAATCCATATGTATTCCTTGTTAAACTATTATTCCTTGAAGCATCATCTAAATCATTAATTTAGGTCTCTCATTTTCATCTTGCTCGAATTTGAGAATTATTTCATACATTTCATTCGTTAGAAAAATGGCAATTAAATCATTCCAACCATACAAACCAAATAATCTTTCCTTCGATCCAGCTCCCTCTAATAATTTGTTAATAATTGAAAAGGCTCGTCGAGTATTGATTTCTACATATTTATCATTTTCTACATCAACCTGTGTATAGAGAGTATATTTTTCACCGTTCACTTGTATTTCATATCTTTCTTCATTAAACACTTCATTATTTATGGTCAGCTCTATGCCCTGCTTCTCTAAAAAGGGTGAAATTTCCTCGAAAAATGTTCCTACGCCGCCTTCTGACAAATCTTCTTCATCAGCTAAGAAATCTCGCCCAGTATCGCCGTATAAATACCCAGACGTAATCACTTCATCCTTTACCTGATTGATTTTATCTGAATCTATATACTTAAAAAATCCAACCAATTCGAGTTCATCTACTAACAAAGAAAACTCTGAATCTGATTTTGTTTTTTCATTCGATTCCTCGGTTACATTTTCTTTTATTCCAAATAACTTCTTCCAATTCATATTCCGTCCACTTCCTTTATCTTTATAAAATATAAGATTTCCAAAGCTATTAATAGTTCCATACCATTAGGATCAAATTGCAGCTTCCCATTTAAGAATATCCTATAAAATTTGGTTTAGTTATGAATTTTTATTGAAAATTGGAACTAGGCCCGATGGATAAAGAAATAAAAGTTACCTGATCCAGGCCAAATGCCGGTCTTTTTAAGTGAGTTCAATATAAAAAGACCCTACCCAAGCCAAATGACATCCTGTATTCTAAAAAGGAAGATAGTAACAATTTATTCCAGTGGTACGTTTTGTATTTAGGAGGAGCGCACAATGACTACTAATTTTATCAAATTAACTGAACCCAACTCTAGCATACTAAAGGTATTAAATCGATGGGATAACGACCCAACGCTCATTCCGTTAACCCGCCCTAACCCAAACCAAGCCGAGCTGGATCGGCGGGAAAACATGTCCTTGGCGGATTTAACCAAGCGCATGGAAGACCATCATATCTATCTTATCTATCACAATGACCAATTGATCGGAGAAATGAACTACGTCGTCGATCCGCCCTATCTTTTCAAAAAAGAAGCTGGGACTGCCTGGATCGGGATCACGATTGGTGAGGCAATCGGACGGGGCCAAGGGATTGGCTATGCAGCCATTCAATATATAGAGGAACAGATTAACAAGCAGGGGCTTCATCGCGTGGAATTAGGCGTGTTTGAATTTAATCAACAAGCACAGAAGCTCTATCAGAAACTCGGCTACAAAGAAATCGGACGGGTCGAAAAGTTTACCTATTGGCAAGGTCAAATGTGGACCGATATTCGAATGGAGAAGTTTGTTTGAAATTGGCGGGTAGAAAAAGTATCATTCCCGCTAAATATGATAAAGCACGAGCATGAAGCATTATTGATTAGTTGAATACTATCCTCATTCGTACATATATCAGTTAAAAAAGTCATAAAGTATTCTCAAAAATGATTAAACAGAAGGCTGTCGAAGCAAACCTCGACAGCTTTACTAATGCAATCTTCTCAACATGCCAGCTCACCCTATTATTTCTGCCGACTAATTTTATCTGTAAAAAGTGAGGATGATGAAGTAGATAAGATTTCAAAGAAATTCCACTATAAGGACCCTGTCCTTTTTCTCCCTTTATTCCTATATGAGAAGGTGAAGAGTATGTATGTAACTAATGAATTTAAGTCGGTTTTAAAAGCAAACAGAAATGGTGGAAAGCTGCCGTTTTGGTGGGAGAGGATGAATAATCCAAGTATTTAGGAAAATATTTACTGATTTTTTTACAGTTATATGCTAAAATGTTACTGACCGATAACATTTTTTGTTCTCGATGAATAATAATATGTTAATTAGGTATAATATTTTGTAATGGATGTGGTATTTTGGCTTCTGAAGCAGATGTGGAACGTAAGTTAAGACACATTAAATACCTTATATCTCGTGGTAGTGATTATTTTGTTTTCCGGGAAGATTTAGAGAAAAACAAAGCAACATTAAAGGCTTTAGGATTTCTCCCTGAACATGCTGTCGAGATTCTATCTGAGTTAGAAGTCCAAGATTATTCAAAGGGCCCCGAAATTAATAAGAGTGAAACGAAGGTTCGTTCTGTTGATGAAGAAGTATGGGTCTTTGGTAAAGAAATTGTGGGTTTGGTCACAATGGAGGTATATGTAAAGTTCAGCTTGGTTGATATAGGGTCTGATACGTCTTGTTGCTGCATCTCCTTTCATAAAGCTGACTTTGTAATCGAATACCCTTTCAAGTAAGTTATGAATTTAACTTGAAACATGACGTTTACGCTAAGGGGATGGAATTACCCTTAGCGTATAAAACGTTTTATATATTGAGTAAAATTGAATAAATTCGCGATTCGAAAGGATGAATCTGAATGCTTAGGAAATTGTGTGTTAATTGTTATGAACATACACCAGTTGAAATTGTTGTAATACCCACTAAAGAAATGGTCCAAGATGAAGAAATTGTATATGATGCGAAACATTATAAATGCAGTCAGTGTGGTGAAATAATTCCTAATAATGAACTGGGTAATGAAAATTTTAAATTAATGTATCGGAAATACAGAGAGAAAAAAAGTATGTTACAGCCAGAGGACATAAACTATATCCGAAAAAAGATATATGGCATAAGTATACGTTTATTGGCTCAACTCATTGGATGTAGTCCTGCAACACTTTCTAGATATGAAAATGGCGCACTACAATCTAAACAACATGATAATCAATTAAAAATGTTAAGAGACCCAAGAAATATGAAAACACTTTTCGAGAGCAATATGGATGAAATACCTGAAGGAAAAGATAAACAAGAGTTGAGAGAAAGGCTCGGATTTTTACTAGATATTTTAAAGTCTGCAGATATACTCAAGGGTTTTGATGATAAGCTAAATCTTATTGAGATTCAACCGGTAGATAGTTGGAATGAAGTAAGTGTTGAAGAAGTTGAAAGGTTTTTTATTATTAAAGGACAGGAGATTGAGGAAAATGAAAATTTAAAGGTATCTCCATTAAAATTACAGAAATTAATGTATTATGCACAAGGTTGGACGATTGCATATACTGATCACAATTTATTTAATGCACAGTTTGAAGCTTGGCAGCACGGTCCAGTAATACCTGACGTTTATCAAAAATATAAAACATATGGATATAGTCGGATTACTAATGACTTTAATGTCAATATTGAAGAATTAAATTTAACTCAAGATCAATTTAGAATAGTAGAATGGGTGTGGGATAAGTACAGTAAATATGAGGCTAAATTTCTTGAAGACTTGACACATATGGAATATCCTTGGAGGATAACAAGGGGTGACCTTCCAAGTGATGCGAATTGTAATTGGATAATTGAGAACGAATATATAAAGAAATTCTTTACTTCTATGTCTAATACTTTGAAGTTGTTACAAAAAGTTTAGTATCAATCTATCCATGCAAGAACGAAGGTGAAAAAGTATTCTCAAATGATTAAACTACAAGGGTTTACATCTTGAAATTCGTCCGGTCTTTTGGCATAAAAGATACCTGATCTAGGCTTAAACGCCTGGATTTTTTAGTTGGTTCGAGTGTGGATTGAGGGAACGGATAGTAAATCATTAATAGTCGACAGTAAAATCAATAAGCGGACATTACTAAAGACTTTTTATATTAAAATTTCCCTAAATAAGGAATAATTTCCACAGTAAAAAAGCACGATAACAAAGGCTACATAAATTAAGGAAGTTAACCATCCGAATCATGTTACTTCATCCAGTGGCTAATTGGAACGCTATTTTACGAAGGAGGAATCACGATGACAAACCGCAACAACAATCGAAATCAGCCCCATACGGGTGGAAGCAAAGCTGCCGATACAGAATTTGGAGCTGAGCTGACCCAAAGTAAAAAGGCCCGGAAGCAAGCCGCAAGAGACAGTAAGAAAAAGTAACACATAAAAAAACATGCACGGGTCTCAACTTACAACCCATGCATGGATATGAATTAAATATGAGCAGTACACCAACATAATAAAGGCGGTGTGAGCAGAGTTAAGCTACACTTCAATTAACCCAGGAATATTTGTATTCTCACTACGACTGGTTAAATTGACTCGCTTATGCGGCGCTCCGCCCCTTTTCCACAAAAGGAGGATGACTCGAGGGCGCAAGCATCCGCCCCAGTCATCCTCTATTCAACCCAGCTAATCCACCTTCACCTTATTCCCTGCCGCCTATCTCTTAATCGAGATTGAACAGCGGCCTTCCTAAAGTAAATCTTCCCTTGCTTTAAGGCATTTTTATGAAATGAACTCTAGCTCCGTTCCTTGAACCTCAAGCACGGTTGCGACCCGTCCGTGGCTCTGAAAACCATCCCAGACTCATGAAACCTATACTCCACCTAAGACCTTGCACCGTGTTCAAAACAGGGCTTTGCTGAGGGAAATCTCCCGATTTCCTCCAAAACAAAAACCGCCCTCATAAAAAGGCGGTTAAAATTTGCTGGCTAAATCGTTGCTTTAGGATTGGGACCATATTGGTTATCATTTGGTTGACTATCTGAACATGTAAAAATGAGTAAGACAATCGCACCAACAAAAGGAATCAGAGCAATTAATATCCACGCACCACTTTTGCCGGCATCGTGCAGACGACGAATCGTCACAGCTAGCGATGGTAACAGGACGGCTAATGAATAGAGACCATAAAGTAATGGGTATATTCCTAAGACATTATCTACAACGGCTAAGATAATCATGGCAATCATATTGAAGAGAACAAACATCCAATATTCCTTCCGCTGAGCCCTGCCTGAAAAACCTACATATTGCTTTAACACTTTTAAATACCATTCCATTGATGAACCCCCCTAGATGATTAGAATAAGATGATTAAATATTTACTATTGCATTATTAGTTTAGTATTCTGTGAGAATCTTAAGAACAAAAAATTAAAAACGAAACGTAAAAGGATTAATAAAACCGTTTAAAGCTCTCAAAGTGGGCCTGGTAATAGGCACCTTGCAAGTTGGAAATCATCACACCGGAATCATTGGCGTGGATGAACTGGTTGTTGCCGAGGTAGATTCCGAGATGGGAAATTCCTTTTTTATATGTATTTTCGAAAAAGACAATGTCGCCGGCTTTCGGTGTGTCGACATAATAGGTGCGGTCGTAGAAGCCTTCAGCTGAATAACGACCTATTTTCATGCCTGCTTGATTGGCCACATAGTAAACAAATCCGCTGCAATCAAAGCCAGAAGGCGTGCTGCCGCCCCAGACATACGGAATCCCGATATGTTTCTTTGCACTTGCGATCATCTTCGCAGCGAATTCTGTATCAACGGTTGGTTCGGTTTTCGTTCCAGGAACCTTCAGCTTTTGGCCGACATAGATTCGGTCGGAGCTTAGTTTGTTGAGCTCTATTAATTCCTTGACCGAAAGCTGATATTTACCAGCGATTTTCCCTAGTGTATCGCCACTTTTTACGATATAATCCGTCGTTTCAGGCTGCTTAACCACTGGTGTGGTCGGTGCTGCTGTTTTCGGTGGCGTCGTTTTTACAGGCGTTGTGGTTTTTACTGGTGTTGTTGCGGCTGCCTTCCCAGGAACCTTGAGTTTTTGCCCAACATAGATCATATCTGATGTCAGTTTGTTCAGTGTTTTCAAGTTCGGTACAGTTGTTTCGTGTTTCCCGGCAATCTTGCCAAGATAATCGCCGCTTTGGACCGTATAGACACCCGTTGCGGCTGTTGTGGTCTGCGGTTTTGTAGCTGGTGTCACCGGCTTCTTCGCAGGTGTTGTTGTCGTCGCTGTCTGTTTCGCTGCGGATACCTTGAGCTTTTGGCCGACATGAATGATTGTCGTATCGAGCTGGTTCCATTGCTTCAGTTCACCAACAGTTACGTGAAAACGGTTGGCAATCTTAATTAAGGCATCGCCTTTTACCACGGTGTAGGTAGTAGACTGGGAGAGCTGCGTCATTTTGCTGGCTACGTTGATCTTAAGCATTTGATTGACGGAGAGAAAGTCCGACTTCAACCCGTTGGCTGTTCTGATTTCATTGACAGTCGTATCGTATTTTCCGGCGATTTTCGATAAGGTATCGCCTTTTTCCACCTTGTATGTATCGGCCAGGGCAGTTCCTGCATATACGGTCGAAAGCAAGGCGGCTGTCGATAAGGCACGAACAATAGTTTTCTTCATCTAGCACATCACCTCTTTTTTTTTGGAAAAGGGGCGGAGCGCCGCATAAGCGATTCATTTGAACCAGTCGTAGTAATAATACAAATTTTTCAGGGATAAATGAAGTGTAGCTTAGCTTTGCTCACACCGCCTTTATTATGTTGGTGTACTACTCATATTAAGTTCATTTCCATGCATGGGTTATGAGTTGAGACTCATGCAAGTTTTTTGACATTTTTAATAATTTTACCATAGTTTTCTAGTGTTTCGGACAAAAAGTTGTAAATCTTTCCTGAATTGTCAGCGAATAATGTTATATTAGTGGAATTATTAAAAAATTAGGGAGAAAAAACGTTAGGGAAGAAACGTCTCAGCCTCATTCCTCCTAACTTGGAACAAATCTTTACAATATTCACTAATTTATTACAAATTCCGCTGGAAGTCTATTTACATCTTTCTGGAGGTCTAGTAAAATTGTCAATTAGAGTAGACTAAAGGAGGAAATGAAAGGTGGATCGGACAGTAGAGGATCATAGCTCCCAAATGGCCAATTTCTCAGAGATTGTGAGAAAGGCATATGAATCAGGCACAAACGAGAATGGCATCACCCTAGAAAAACTAATCGCGGACTTAAAAGCGGACCTGAAAAATTTGATGGTTGGCTAATTATATAAATATAGATGATGAATTGAAGGCCAGCGAGTGATCCTCGCTGGCCATTTGTGTGTTTTGGGAACGATTTGCTGATCATTTGCTAAGTGGGAGCCATATAAATCCTAGTTTCTACTATATAATACGATTATTTGAATAACAACGTTTTCATTTTGAAAATGTAATCATCTGTATTGAAATTACTACCAATTGTGTAATAACTCTTCAAATTTATGTAAAAAGGGTGTTTAATAGATAGAGTAATAATTAATTAGACAAAAAAACTAAAAAGCTGACAAATTATGATATAATATACAATGTTTTGTATCGAAATTATAGGAGGAAGACATGGAAGAGACTATTAGTTTAAAAGAGTTGCTCGAGACATTGAAAAAACGATTGCTATTAATCGTATCGATAACTGTAATTGCTGCCATCATTAGTGGAGTGGTTAGTTATTATTTCTTAACCCCGATTTACCAGGCTTCTACCCAAATTCTTGTGAACCAAAAGAAAGATGCACAATCTTTATACAACTCGAATGAAGTACAAACCAACCTTCAATTAATTAACACCTATAACGTAATCATCACAAGCCCAGCCATCTTAGATATCGTTTCCAAAGAACTTGATTTAAGTATGACAGCTGCCCAATTAAAAGAAAAGATTACGGTTGGGAGCGAAAAGGATTCCCAGGTTGTTAACTTATCCGTTCAGGACCCTGATGCTACTGTAGCTGCACAAATTGCCAATAAAACAGCGGAAGTCTTTAAAAAAGAGATTGCTAATATCATGAATGTCGATAATGTGAGCATTTTGGCAAAAGCAGATGTTTCTGAAAATCCAACCCCGATTAAACCAAGACCCTTATTAAACGTGGCGATTGCGATTGTTGTTGGGTTAATGGCCGGTGTCGGACTTGCGTTCTTACTTGAGTACTTTAATAGCACGATTAAAAATGAGCAAGATGTTGAAAAAATCCTAGGTCTACCAATCTTAGGTGTGATTGCAACCATTGATGATCAAAAGCTAGAAGAATCGATTGCACGTCGTGCAGCAAAAAAAAATGCAGTAAGAGGTGAGAACTTTGGTGCTTAAAAAGAAAAAACTGAACAGTAAAGATGCAAGCCGAAAGCTTGTGACGGCACTTGACCCGAAGTCACCGATTTCTGAACAATACCGGACAATCAGAACAAATATCCAATATTCCTCTATTGATAAAGAAATAAGAGCGATCATGGTTACTTCTTCTGGACCTGCGGAAGGAAAGTCGACAACAGCTGCCAACCTGGCGGTCACCTTTTCTCAGTTGGGTAAAAAGGTATTACTAGTCGATGCTGACTTACGTAAACCCACGGTTCACCATACCTTTGGTGTGAACAACTTATTTGGCTTTACGACTGTATTAACAAAGCAGAAGACACTTGATAAAACGATTCTTGAAACAGAGGAACAGGATCTATATATCCTTACGAGTGGTCCCATTCCACCGAATCCTGCTGAACTATTAAGCTCGAAATCAATGGAACAATTTATTGAGGATGCGAAGTCTCAATTCGAATATATTATCTTTGATACCCCGCCATTATTGGCAGTAGCTGATCCGCAAATTCTTGCAAATCAAGTGGATGCCTCGATTTTGGTTGTGTTTAGTGAAAAAACAGAGATCGATCAAGCGAAAAAGAGTAAAGAATTGCTTGAGAATGCACAAAGCAAATTGCTGGGTGTGGTCTTGAATCATAAAGAAGTGCAAAATGGTGATTATTATTATTATTATGGCTCCAAGTAACAAATTTCGACAAATTTCTCCCTTCCCAAGTGATATATTTAAAAAGTCACAGAAAAATAACATTAAATTGGAAAGAGTGTGCTACTAATGATTGATTTGCATTGTCACATCTTGCCTGATGTTGATGACGGGGCGAGGGATTTGTCGGAAAGTATCAAGATGGCCCAGAAGGCTGTCGAACAAGGGATTCATACGATTGTCGCAACACCACATCATTTGAATAACCGTTATGAGAATCCGAAACAGACAATTATTGATAGAGTAAGGGAATTAAATAAAGTGTTACTAGAAGAAAAGATTGAATTAAATGTCCTTCCGGGTCAGGAAACAAGGATCTACGGTGAAATGGTTGAGGGCTATGAAGCTGGTGAAATCTTGTCAATCGATAATTCACAATATGTATTGGTCGAGTTTTCGTCTAGCCAAGTGCCGAGATACGCAGAGAAGTTGTTTTATGATTTGCAGATGGAGGGGCTTGTACCGGTGATCGTCCATCCGGAACGGAACCAGGAAATCATCGAACGGCCAGAACTTCTGTATCAGCTTGTGAAAAAGGGAGCATTATCTCAGGTTACGGCAGCTAGTATTTGTGGAGATTTCGGGAAAAAGATTAAGAGTTTTTCTTTGCAATTAATTGATGCCAACCTTACTCATTTCATTGCTTCAGATGCTCATAATACGAGCAATCGTACGTTTAAGATGAGAGAAGCGTATGATATTGTTCAAGCAAAGTATGGGAATGACATGGTTTATCTGTTTAAAGAAAATGCAGAGCTTGTGATTGAAGGCAGTCATGTTTATAAGGAAGTACCTGAACGGATAAAAAAGAAGAAGTTCTTTAATATTTTTTAACCGACTAAGCCGATGAGAGTTTGCTGATATTAATTACAACTTTATCAGGCAAAGTGCCTGATCGGCGAGGCTCCCTGCCCGTTATCGATGGGGGCACTCGATTGTGCTGTGGGTTTTTTCTGGGACCTTAGACGTATGTCGTCATAAGCAGGATGTGAGGCCGGGTTAGATGCCCGATTTTTAATAAAACATAAATATCTAATGAAAGAATAGGTGTGAAAGCACTTGCAATTCTATTAGGTATTTATTTTTTTGCCCACGTACTTTAGCAAGTGAAAGGGTTTTTTTAGATAAACGAAAAATATATTGGGGGATGATAGTCATGAAAAGAGTAAGAAAAGCAATCATTCCAGCTGCAGGGCTGGGGACAAGATTTTTGCCAGTAACGAAAGCAATGCCAAAAGAAATGCTTCCAATTGTTGATAAGCCCACAATTCAGTACATAGTGGAAGAAGCAGTCGCCTCTGGAATAGAAGACATTATTATTGTTACGGGTAAAGGGAAACGCGCGATTGAAGACCATTTTGATAATGCGATCGAGCTTGAACAGAATTTAATTGAGAAAGAAAAGTACGATTTATTAGAGAGAGTGCAATACGCTACAAATCTAGCAGATATTCACTACATCCGTCAAAAAGAACCTAAAGGTCTTGGACATGCGGTTTGGTCTGCTCGAAACTTTATAGGCAATGAACCATTTGCTGTCCTTTTAGGTGATGACATTGTCCAAAGTGAAACACCTTGCTTGCGCCAGTTAATTAATCAATACAATGAAACCTTTTCATCGGTGATTGGGGTGCAGCATGTACCTGAAAACGAAACGCATCGTTACGGAATTATTGATCCATCTTCTCAAAAGGACCGTCGTTATCAAGTAAATAACTTCGTTGAAAAACCTAAGCCAGGAACAGCTCCTTCTAATTTAGCAATTATGGGCCGTTACATCTTAACACCAGAAATTTTCATGTTCCTTGACCGTCAGGAAAAAGGTGCCGGTGGAGAAATTCAACTAACAGATGCGATTCAAAAGCTAAATGAGATCCAACGCGTGTTTGCTTATGATTTCGAAGGACAGCGTTATGACGTTGGTGAAAAGTTTGGCTTTGTAAAGACTACAATTGAGTTTGCGCTGCAGCATGAAGACCTCCATGATGATATGATAGTTTACTTACAAAGCCTAGTTGCTTCATTAGAAAAAGAAAAGGTTATGTTATAGAAGGTAGGGGTCGAGGTTGTCCAATCTAGCGAATCAAGAGGTTGCTTTTTTAGATAAACAAAAAACAACAGTCAATGTAAACGATCGAAAGCTATACCTCATCACAAAAAGATTAATGGATATTATCGGTGCATCATTTGGAATTATCTTGTTAAGTCTTCTCTTTATAGTTATCGGCATTTTAATCAAGATCGAAGACCCCAAAGGGAAAGTTTTTTTCTCGCAAAAGCGGGTAGGGTTAAATGGGAAAGAATTTAAGATGTATAAATTCCGATCGATGGTATCTAATGCCGAAGAAAAGCTTGCTGAGTTATTAAAGCATAATGAAGTATCTGGTGCAATGTTCAAAATGAAGGATGATCCGAGGATAACAATAGTAGGGAAGTTTATCAGAAAGACCAGTATTGATGAACTACCACAACTTTTCAATGTCCTAAAAGGAGAAATGAGTCTAGTTGGCCCACGGCCACCGCTAATGAGAGAGACTGCGGAATATTCGGAGTATGACAAACAACGCTTGATGGTTAAGCCTGGATGCACGGGGCTTTGGCAGGTAAGTGGGCGAAGTAGTGTTAGTTTTAAAGAAATGGTTGAGCTTGATCTAATATATATAAATAAACGATCAATAGTGTTTGACCTGAAGATAATTTTAAAAACAACATTAGTTATGTTTGGCTCAAAAGATGCATATTAATATAGTTTTAAAATAAAAAAGCTTGTATTTTTAATTAAAGATACTAAGTATCTAAGGTGGTGAGGCAATTTTATTATGAATAAAATAATTCTAATTTTTAACACTGTGAAATATCTAACCTTTAGACAATGGTTTTATCGTTTAAAATATATATCTATAAAAAGGTATAAAAGAAAAATAGATATAAAACATAACCGTGAATATAATCAGAATTTTCAATACTATGATGCTAGTAAGTTTCTTAATATTTATTCTAGTAAAGCTTGTTTTTCGAGTTCAAAAATTAAAGCTGATAACATTATTCAAAATAGATTTACGTTCTTAAATAATTTAACTTACCAGTTCACGGGTGAAATTGATTGGAAGAAGGACCCCTTTGAATATAGGTTGTGGAGTTTTAATTTAAACTACTTCGATTATTTAGATGATTTATTAAATGCATTTTTCTTTACAAGTGATAAAAGGTATCTAGACAAGGGATATGCATTGATTGATGAATGGATAAAAAAAAATTTAACCGTTTATGATAGTGATTTATGGGATCCCTATGTAACATCAAAAAGGTTAATAAATTGGGTTAAATTTATTAGCTTTTGTTCCATCCATAATAATACTAAAATAACAAATTTTTATGTAAAAGCAATATCCACACAATTAAGCTTTTTAAAAAGTAATATAGAGTACTATCTTGGCGCAAATCATCTTATTATGGATGCTAAAGGACTAATATTTGGTGGATGTTTCCTTGGTGATGATAAGGCAATTAAACAAGGTTTAAAAATATTAAGAAAAGAATTTACTGAACAAGTATTAACAGATGGGGCACATTATGAAAGATCCCCATCATATCAGGTTGAAGTAATTGAACATTACTTAGAGGCTGCTCTTGTTTTGAAAAAAAATGGATATAAAAAGATAGGTGAAGAAATTCTTGATAAGATTGAATTAATGTTTGATTATTTATACAACATAATAATGCCAAATGGGGAAATACCTTTATTAAATGATTCTACCTTAGATTATCCAATGAATGCATTAAACCTATTGGAATGTGGAGCAATTCTTTATAAGAAAAAACATTACTTAAACTATTGCAAGGGAGACTTTAGTGGATTTACATCCAAATTATTTAAAGAGGAAAAAGTTGATATACTTAAAGGGATTAGTGATGATACTAACATTGATCCAAAATATAGATCAAACTATGCATCGGGGTACTATGTTTTAAAAGATAATGTGGATAATAATCAATTATATTTTCTTTTTGATTGTGGTGATTGTGGTCCCGATTATAATTTAGGACATGCACATGCAGACTCATTAAATGTCATACTTACAATTGGAGCCAAAAAGATCTTAGTTGATTCAGGAACGTATACCTATAAGAAATGTTCAGAAAGAGATTACTTTAGGTCAACTATGGCACATAACACTATCAGTATAGACGGTAAGTCAAGTTCTCAAGTGTGGGCCGCTTTTAGGACGGCAAAACGTGCAAAAACTAAAGTATTAAAATATGAAGAAGATCAAGATTTTATCTTAATAACAGCAGAACATAATGGTTTTTGCAAAACACTTGGTTCTGAAAAGATCCTACACAAAAGAACAATAATATATTTTAAAGAGAAATGTTTCATAATTGTAGACAATATATATGGTGAAATTAATAAAACGCATAAGTTTGATTATAATTTATATCTTGGAGAGCAAGTTGAAATAATAGATAAAGAAATTGTTTTAGAAAATGACAATAAAATTTCTATAAAAACAAATAAGTCAAACCAGATTTCAGAAGCAGAAATTTCGGAGTACTTTAGTCTAAAGAAAAAAGTCCAACGCCTAATTGTTACAGATTACTTTAATAAAAACGAAAATATATTAACTGTAATTAATTTAGATAGGAACAAAAATAAAGTAGAAGTAACAGAGCTGAAAGGTAATATACAAGTATATATAAATGACAAAAAATATAATTTTATGGTTTAAACAATAAATTAAAAGAAGTGAATAATATGAAGATATTATATGTGTCACAGTTTTTCTTTCCTGAGAGAGTAGCTGCTGCTTTTAGAGCATATGAAAATTCTTTGATATGGGCGGAATTAGGAGCAGATATCACTGTTTTTACAACAACTCCTAATTTCCCTACAGGAAAAATTTTTAATGGTTATAAAAATTCTATCTTGAACAGGGAATCCATTGGTGGATTTGAAGTACTAAGAAATAAAATAATTGCTAGGCAAAATACAAATATATTTAATAGGTTAATTAATTACTTGAGTTTTCCTTTTTTTTCATTGTTTAATATCTTGTTTAGACAAAAAAAAATAGGAAAAGACTATGACATTGTTCTAGCCACAACAGGAACAATTTTTTCCCCTATTATTGGTCTTGTTTTTTCTAGAATAATTAAAAAACCATTAGTGGTGGAATTTAGGGATTTAACTTATAAACAAATGCTAGCAAATGGTACTAAAGAAAATGCCCTTTCTTATAAATTAGTCAAAAAATTGGAACTCTTTTTTTGTAATAAGGCTAACCATATTGTTACTGTTACAAATGGTTTTAAAAAAGTATTAGAGATGGAGGGAATAGATTCATCTAAGATATCTGTTATATATAACGGGGTTGAAATAAATAGCAAAGTTAATAGTATGAATATAAAAAGTAAAGAGATTCATAGTAATAGAAAAAAAATTATTTTAGGGTATTTTGGAACATTAGGAAAATCACAAAATTTATATTACTTGGTAGATGTAGTAAATAGTATAGAAATTCCTAATAAAGAAATCGAACTAATCTTTATTGGGGATGGTGCGGAAAAGGAAAATTTAAAAACTTATATAAATGAAAAGAAGTATAGGGGAATTCAAATATTAGGAAATATGCAAAGAGATGAACTTGACAGATATTATGAAGAATGTGATTTTGTTTTGGTTTCACTAAATAATAATTCTTCGTTTAAATATACTGTTCCATCAAAAATCTTTCATATTATGAGTAAAAAGAAACCAATTTTATACTTTGGACCTCGGGGAGAGGTAACAGAAATAATTAGTGAATCTGAATGTGGTATTGTGATTGATGAAAAGCAGGATACTAAAGCAAGCAATCAATTATCTTCTGTTTTAAATGAATTTTACTCAAAAAATATCCAAAATGGTGAACTGGATCAAATGGGGATAAATGGATACAACTATGTTGCCCGAAATTTTAATAGAACTGAACTTGCCAAGAATTATCTGGAATTATTATTGCATTTAAAGGAGGAAAATGAGCGTGAATCAAATGTATTCTAGAAAAAAAATTAAGATACATTTGATTCCGAGGAGTCACTTTTTGCTTATCGGGACTTTGATTGTATACTATTGGAATACTCTGTTCGGAAATTCCTTAATTGAAAAGGTAGCTGTCATTTTATTTATTTTAGGAATATTAATAGGTCGTTTTTATTCAAACATTATTCCAATATTTAGGGTGCCGAACCTTAGTGAAACTAGGATAAACAATTTATTAGTAACTCGGTTAGGGTTATTTATCGCTGGGATTGGACTCTTTAGTCATCTTCTATACTATGATTTATCCGTGTTTCAGGGTATTGAATACTCTGAGAACTATATAAATAGCCGCGGAAAAGGATATATTACGGTTTTTTTTGATTGGTTGCCTATTGGAATGTTACTGACCATAAGTGCTAGCAATAGGAAAAATAAATGGATGATTTTTGTGATTACTGTATTGCTTTTATCTTATTGTAGCTTTTACTTTTTAATTTTGATGAAAAGAAGACAAGTAATATTAGTATTAATATGTTTAGTTGCAATATTTCTAAATAAGAAGATTAATATTAAACATGTCATTTCAATGTATTTACTTGCATTTGGAGGATATTTTATTTTTAGTCTTTTTGGGAGAGTACGGGAAAAATTCCAAAGTGCAAGTTTTTTAGAAACTTTAAGTTATATAAAAGACAACTTTTCAATAGAATGGATTTCTCTTAATAATGGATTTGAGGGAAAATATATCTCTATGATACTTAGTGATACTATGGGTTATGTTGATGCAAATGGCTTAAATATATCAGTGTTATTTGGTGCATTAACTATAATTATTCCCAGATCTTTATTGGGTTTTAAATTTTTAGCTTTTCCTGATTGGTATACATTTATTTTTCATCCATATGAACACAGTTTGAATATAGGCTATGCAGGATCGATTGTGGCCGAGAGTTATTTGTATTTTTCATGGGCTGGTATATTACTGTTTTCGATAATAATTGGTTACACATCCAAAGTTGTAGATCTTCTCAGGGAAAGAAAACATAACATAATATATGGTGTTTTTATTTATATATGTACTATTCTTCCGAGACTAGATTTTGGGTCTCTTATTATTATGATATTATTTACACTATTACCTATTTTTTTGGTATATAAAGCTTCTGTTATTCGGAATTAACCTTTTTTAAGATAAAGTTTGGAGATAATTTGATGAATAAATTAGTTAAATATATGGGTATAGTGGCCATTGGGAATATATTAATAAAATTGATGGGGTTTTTTAGAGAGGTTCTACTTTCCAATAAATTTGGTGCATCTCCTGAAACTGACGCTTACCTCACATCCTATGTTATTCCCTTAATTTTATTTCAATTTTTAGGTGTGGGTTATGCAACGGCAATTATTAAAACATTATCCCAACTAGAAAATGAAAATGAAAATCAAAGTGAGTTTATTAATAAATTATTTTCATTTACCCTATTAATTTCAGTGATCTTATTAATTATTTTTTATATTTTTAGTACCGAAATAATAAGAGTCTTTGCACCAGGTTTGAATAAGGAAACAGTGGATTTGGCGTCAAACTTATTAGAAATATCGCTACCGATGGTAATTAGTAGTATGGTAATTGCAATTACTAGTGGAATATTACAGTATACTAATAATTTTGTTACTGATATTTGGTCTAACCTTCCTAATAATTTAATTATTATTGTATTTATTTTATTTTTTACGAATCAATTTGGAATTTATGGAGTTACTTATAGTAGTGTATTTGGGTCCTTAACAGTATTATTAATTCATTTTTATAAAATCTCTAAAGAAGGATATTCTTTTAAACTGAGCTTTAAATTTGATAAAAAATTGTTAACATTCTTGAAAGTATTAATACCAGTCACTTTTTTTTCAATGATGCAAATGATAGGAACTTTAGTTAATAGATTTATTGCTTCATTTATGGAAGAAGGAAGTATTTCTATACTATACTTTGCAGATCGATTATACAATCTGCCTTATTTAATTATTGTTTTGGCAATAACAACAACATTATTCCCAAAACTAGTAAGTGTTTATAATTCAAATGAAATTGTTAAGTTTAAAAAGTATATAAATAATCTATTTAAGATAATAACCTTGCTTTTAACCCCAGTTGTTATAATAATGTTTACATTAAAGCGTGAGATTGTAGAAATAGTATATATGAGGGGCAGCTTTTCAGAAAATGATGTTACTATTACTGCACTGTGTTTTGCTGCATACACTCTGGGCATATTATCATTAGGGATAAGGGAGTTGTTTATTAAAGTATTTATTTGTATTGGAAAATCCACACCTTTATTCATAAATACAGTTTATATGTTTTTAATTAATGTTATTTTAGGTTTTATTTTATCAAATGTATATGGAGTAGTTGGACTTGCAATTAGTACTTCAATCGCTTTTTTAATCTCTTCAATTTACCTATATATTAAATTGAAATCATTGAACTACATTTCTATAAGTAGGAAGTTCGCTTTTAAATATATAGTAATTTTTACTTTATTATCTTTTATAATTCATTTTATTTATAATTATATAAAAAATATTAATCCTAGCAATATAATAACTCTATTTTTAGTTTCATTAATTACAATAATATTATATATTCTTCTCCTCTACTATTCGAAAATTGTACCAAGGAAAATTATTACCTTAAAAAAGAGATAATGATCAATTGAAAATTTAAAGGGGTTTTTATTATGGGTAAAGATTTGCTTTTAGTTGGACCGATTTCCCAAAAGTTAGGTGGAGTTGCTACTCATATTAAAATATTAGAACAATGTTTTATTAATACTGGGTATGATGTTAGATTGCACGATATAAGTGATAATAATAAGAATAATCTATTAAAGAAAATTAGGGAAATAAAAAAAATTATAGACCTTAGGAAGATTTCTAAAAAGAATCCTGATAGTATCATACATTTAAATCCGTCAATTTACTTGGGTTCATTATTTAAGTTATTAATTATGCTAACATTAATTAATAATAAGAATATTATAGTCCAATATCATGGAGGCTGCTTTTCTTCATTATCTTTTTTTAGAAATCCTCTATTTAAATTTTTGTTTAATATTATAAATAAAAAACCAAGGAAAATTATTTTTCTTAGTAATTCACAAAAGAATGCATATTCATCACTTTTCCCTGCAACCACTGATAAAATTAGGGTTATACCTAATTTTATTGACATAAAGCCGGATGACAAGGTTAGGAAAAATACCGAAGTAACGAATATTCTTTTTTTATCAAGATTGGTTAAAGAAAAGGGTATTATGGAATTCTTAGATGCTGCAAAATATCTAAAAGAAAAAGCTTTGTTAGAAAATGGTAAAGTGAAATTTCAAATTATAGGTGATGGGCCAGCTTCAGTAGAGGTAAGAGACTATATAAGGGAAAATAAAATTGAAGATATAGTAGATTTCCTCGGTCCAAAGTTTGGTGTGGAAAAAGAACAATATTTAAAATCTGCACATATTTTCATCCTACCAACTAGTTGGAAAGAGGGTGTACCATATTCTGTACTGGAAGCAATGAAGTATTCTGTTGCTGTTTTATGTACTGATATTGGCGGATTAAGCGATATTATAATTGACGGTAGTAATGGATTCTTTATTACGAAAGACTCCCAAGATATATGTATAAAACTTGAAAATTTAATTCAAAATCCCAGAAAGGTAAGAGAGATTGGGGAAGGAGGCTTTAATTATACTTTAGATAAGTTATCTTATGAACAAGCACTAAGGACATTTATAAATATATATTCTTAATATTTGAAGTATGTATGTTTAGAATAACAATGGGAGGTAGTACTATGAATGTATATAACTGGTATTTATTCTCAAGAAGACTTGCTATTATTAAAATTCCTTTATTACCCAATCTAGTAACTTATTTAATACGCTTTATTTTTGGTTGTTATGTTCCTTATACTGCCGATATAGGTAAAGGAACAAAACTAGGTTATGGTGGGTTAGGAATTGTAATACATCGAAGAGCAACAATAGGTAAAGATTGCACAATTAATTCAGGTGTTACAATTGGAGGAACAACAAAAAAATATGAAGTACCTATATTAGGTGATAACGTCTATGTTGGAACGGGAGCTAAAGTTATTGGAAATGTTAAAATTGGTAGCAATGTAGTTATTGGTGCAAATGCTGTTGTACTTAATGACATTCCAGATAATTGTTTAGCTGTAGGGGTCCCAGCAAAGATAGTAAAAGAAAATATTGAAATAAGTAAATATATATAATCTTTTTAAATAACCCTTGTTTAGTATTAGTAATCTTTATAGTATTGAACTTTTAAATGTAAAATTATTCTTTTAACATATTCTTAGTAAAGTAATTTACTATTAAATCATACTATTGTTTGTTTTAATCTAAGAAAATATTTATTGCAATTCTCTTACACATAATTTAAATTTTTAAAAATAATATGGATATTAAATTTCTGTTTTAAAGCGATTTAATTTGATCTGGAGGACGAGTAAATGAAGAAAATCTGTGTTGTCGGGTTAGGATATATTGGTTTACCCACTGCAGCAATGTTTGCAAAATCTGGTTTTGAGGTTGTTGGTGTTGATATAAACGAAAGAGCAGTAGAGCTTCTAAATAGGGGAGAAATTCATATTGAAGAAGTTGGTTTGGGAGCATTAGTTAAAAAGGTAGTTGAGGATGGTAGGTTAAGAGCATCTACTTCCCCTGAGACTGCTGATGTCTTTATTATTGCGGTACCTACTCCTAACTATTTTGATAATACGGCAAATCTTGAATATGTAAGAAATGCAACTATGAATATCCTACCATACCTTAATAAAAGTAATGTCGTAATTGTAGAATCAACGATTCCCCCTAGGACAATTGATGATTTTGTTGCTCCAATAATTCAAGGTGATGGATGGATAATTGGGGAGGAAATTTATTTATCACACTGTCCTGAAAGAGTATTACCAGGGAGAATATTGATTGAGTTAGTTGAGAATACCCGTGTAGTAGGTGGAATAAATGAGATTTCTGCAAATGAGGCTGCACTAGTGTACAGTTCTTTTGTAACTGGAGAAATTATTAAGACAAGCGCTGTTACTGCTGAAATGTCAAAGTTAATGGAAAATACTTATCGCGATGTCAATATTGCACTTGCAAATGAACTTGCTAAAATATCAGATAGTCTTGGGATTAATGCTTTAGAAGTAATCCAACTGGCAAATAGGCACCCAAGGGTTAATTTACACCAACCAGGACCAGGTGTTGGTGGACATTGTTTAGCTGTTGACCCTTATTTTATAATTGAAAAAGCTCCAGATGAATCCCCCCTAATTTCTAACGCGAGAAAAATAAATAATTCAATGCCTAAATTTGTTGTAGAACATGTTGAGAAAATTGTTGAAAAACATGGTAAGGTAGCTGTATTTGGACTTACTTACAAAGGGAATATTGATGATGTTCGAGAAAGTCCAGCATTAGAGATAGTTAGTTTATTAAAAGAAAAAGAATATGAGGTCTCAATTTTTGATCCACATGCTAACCAAGTACAAGTAAGTTTTCCACTATCAACATTCGATGTTGCAATTGAAGATGCAGATTGTATATTAGTCCTAACGGATCATAATGAATTTAAGGGCTTAGATGAAGTGAAAATCCATACAAAAATGAGAAATCCTATAATATTTGATACAAAAAACTGGGTAAAGATTAATAGTTCTTCTATTAAATATTATAATTATGGGAACTTATACAAAATGTTTGAAAAGCAAGTAACGTTGGTTTAGGTAAATAGTTTTCTATGAATTGCATTAAATAATTAATTAACAATATAGGTGACGTGTACCTCTATTTAAAACTTTAAGAGGGATGTCACCTTTTTCTGTATAAGTTAGAATAATTGCAGCTATTATTTAATAGGGATAAATTATTTGGCAGTAGTTACTGTTGCTTATAAAATTAATTCAATTGAATTTTACTATTTATAAATTTGGTTAGTAGGATAGAAAATTATGTTTTTTACTTTTCAAATTTAAACTGTAAATCGTCTAGTTAAATGTTTGGAAAGGAGTGTAATTAAAATTCATAAAATTACCTGTTTTATTTTTTAATTGATTATTGGTCTCAAATATCTTTGATATCTATCAGCTCATCTTGATAGGCTGGCATGATTAACAACTAGGAGACATAGATAAATTTATGCAAAGTCAACAACTGAAATCATTACAGTTGCACGAGGATTAGCTGCAATATTACTGTTATTTCATCAGACTACTTTTCTTGCAAAAGAAAAGAAAAACTACAATTTTTTAAACGGGATATTTGAGCCAGGATCTATGGGAGTTGATTTGTTTTTAATTTTAAGTGGTTTCATTATTTATTATATTCACTATAAAGGTATTGGAAAAAGACATAAGTATAGATCTTTATTACTAAACGAATAATACGGGTTTATCCAGTATACTGGATTATAGCAGGAGTTTTGTTACCTATTTATTTTATAGTTCCTAACGTTGATGAAAATCACTTTAAAAACCCTTGGTTTATTATAAAAAGTATATTACTCTTTCCTCAGAAAGTTCATCAATTTGTTGGATCTGCGTGGACATTGACACATGAAATATTTTTTTATTTAATGTTTAGTCTACTTATAGTTCTAAAACCCAAGTATTCATATCCTATCTTGTTCATTTGGATAACTGGGTCTTTTCTGTTATTTATTTCATCCTTTTATGTTAATACCCAAAATTATTAAATTTATTTTTAGTTCATAAAATTTGGAATTTGTGATGGGTACTCTATCTGCTTATTTAGTATTAAAATATAAAGGGCGTTTTAATAGAAAGCTTTTCCTTGGTTTAATATTTCTTTCAATTTTGTGGATTTTAGATTATATCGATTTTAAAAGTATAAATGGAGTGCTTTTTGGGAGGATTCCTTCTGCTTTTATTATTCTAGGATGTTCATCATACGAAATGGATAAAAAGATAATGGTTCCACGTGTTCTTAATTTTTTGGGGAACGCCTCTTATCCATATATTTAATACATGGCTTTGCTTTACTAGCTGGGCACTATATATTTATATATTTTAATTTATATGAGAGGAGTATGATATCTTTTATCATTTTAAGTGTTTTTTCACTGTTTTGGGGTTGTATCTTTCATTCATTTATTGAAATACCTTTACAGCGCTACTTACGATAAAGAACAAGATTAATATTAATTCAGTATAACCTAAAGAAAACTAGTTAGAATTAGAAGGGTATTCTTTTATGAAATTATGTTCAATTTAAAAGATGGCTAATGTTCTTACTATTAATGTGATCCCATTAAATTAGAATAGAAGTCATATTAATTAGACTACTACTACTACTGTGGTGATCTTTATGGGTAAAATAATTGTCATTTTTTACACCTATGGTTGAAGTAATTGATTTGGACTACCAACACCTCCTTTGTTCCTCTTACAACAGTAGCCCAATATGTTTTTATTGCAATTTATTGATTAGAGAAATAGATTGAGGTTTCGTCTTGAGAAAGGACAAATGAAAGGTATATTTGAAGAGAGTAGGAGTTTTTTATGGGAAATAAATTAAAGGTAATGACTGTTTTTGGAACTAGGCCTGAAGCAATAAAAATGGCTCCTCTAGTGAAAGAATTAGAAAAGAGCTATGAAAAAATTCAATCAATTGTCACTGTAACTGCTCAACATAGGGAAATGCTTGATCAGGTGCTTAACATTTTTGAGATTGTCCCTGATTATGACTTAAATATTATGAAAGACAGACAAACTTTAATTGAGGTTACAACACGTAGCCTTGATGGATTAAATAGAGTTTTCCAAGAAGTGAAACCGGACATTGTGTTGGTTCATGGTGATACGACAACTACATTTATAGCTAGCTTGGCTGCATTTTATAATTCCATTCCTATTGGACATGTTGAGGCAGGTCTACGTACAAGAAATAAGTATTCCCCTTACCCGGAGGAAATGAATCGACAACTTACTGGAGTATTAGCGGATCTCCATTTTGCCCCAACCGAACAATCCAAGGAAAACCTTGTATTAGAAAATAAAAAGGAAGAAACAATCTTTATTACTGGAAATACCGCAATTGATGCGTTAAAGACAACAGTCAAAAATAACTATTCTCACGCTGTACTAGAAAAAGTTGGTGAAGATAAATTAGTCCTATTAACAGCCCATAGACGCGAAAATATAGGTAAACCAATGGAGAATATGTTTAATGCAATAATGCGACTTGTTGACAAGCACGAAGATATCCAAGTTGTATATCCAGTTCATATGAACCCGGTTGTCCAAGAAATTGCAAATAGAGTACTTGGAAATAATGATCGAGTCCATTTAATTGAGCCGTTAGATGTAATTGATTTCCACAACTTTGCTTCTAAAGCATATTTAATACTAACCGATTCAGGAGGAGTTCAAGAAGAAGCGCCATCATTAGGAGCTCCTGTATTAGTTCTAAGGGATACTACTGAACGACCAGAAGGGGTTAAGGCTGGTACGCTAAAGTTAGCCGGAACTGATGAGGAAACAATCTTTAAACTTGCTGATGAACTATTAAAGGATAAAAGTGCCCATGACCAAATGGCAAAGACTTCTAACCCATACGGAGATGGAAAGGCCTCTAAGAGAATAGTGGAAGCGATTCTTTTCTATTTTAGACATCAAAATGAAAGACCCATGGACTTTATAAACGAAGAATAGTGTATCAAAATATATAATTCCAGTGAAATATTTACATTGGGTTATTATTTACGCGGAAAACTAGTGTTACGAATAAGCTAGCTTTCCGTAGAATTTTTTTCAATTAGTTAATTTGTTTCACTTTAAATGTAGATACTTCATTAGTATTTCTTTTGTAATATTTGTTAAATTTAAGGGAAAATTATTTATATCAAAAAATTCAACATGGCAGATTTCTTTATTACCACAATTACATGTTTGTAATTTTCTTAAGTGGTGTATATTGAAGGTACATTAACCACTTTATCTCCATTTGGATATTCACTATAAAACTCTCTGCCCGAAAATATACTTAATAAGGTTAGGTTATTAACTTCTATGCCGATCTTTTCCATTACTTCCCTTTTAGCAGTGTCTTCAAATTTCTCTCCAGGCACCATATAACCACCTGGTAATCCCAAATTATTAGTGCCCTTTCTATAGAAAAGGGAGATTTTACTATCTGAATTTTTTACTATTATTACTGAGGAGACTAATATCAAAGGATAATTTTCCACAACTTTTCTTATATCCTCAATATATCCCGTAAGAATCACTTCCTTATTTCCGAAAGTATAAACCCTTGATAAGATATTTATATTTCTTTAATAAAGATTTAGAAGGCTTTTTTTCTTCTTATCCCTTATTGTTTTTGACACCAATAATTACCCATAGTTAGCGGTATTCCTGTCCGGAAGTGGACGAGTAAAATGGCTCTATGTATGTCCAGAGCTGCTCTAATTTTTGTCTCAAGTGGCTCTAACAAATGTCAGAGTTGTAACATTTTTATGTTTTTATTCAACTGATTTAAGGTTTAGCGCCAGCCGTAATTGAGGAAAAATAAACCCTTGTTAACATGATAAAAACCGTTAATACCTACACTTATTAATACATTAAATTGTAACTGCTAAGAAAAAATCTATAAATCTATTTAAAAAAATTACTTTTCATTATCGATAATTACATATTTAATTATTTTATAATCATCCACTGTACGAGTGGAATATTTGTCTTTTACATATACAGATATTTGATATTCACCTGCATTTGTAGGAACCCAGTTGAAAGTATTATTAGTTGAATAATTCTGAACGACTTTCCATCCAGTTCCATCATTTACCCAAAATTTATACATTTTACCAATTTCTCTCATTGCCTCGGAAGTTACTTGTATGCTTATATTTTTAACTTGAGGAGAAACTAAATCGGTCCTCACATTAGTCAATGTTACGGGAGAAGGTACTTCATTAATGATAGTATAATTTATTATTTTATAAGCATCCACAATACTAGTAGAATACTTGTCCTTCACATAGACAGAGATTTGATATTCACTCGTAGCTGTAGGAACCCAG
>NZ_BCUX01000033.1 GCF_001591445.1 Neobacillus drentensis NBRC 102427
CTCGCAAAATAGCTGCCGCTTGATCGATCGATTCCGCCAACTTGGGCCAGGATTCCGCCAACTTTAAAATTTATTCCGCCAAACTGCGTATAGATTCCGCCGACTTCGGAACTTATTCCGCCGAATTCCTAGATGATTCCGCCTAACCCCTTTTAATTACCTTTTTTATAAAATATGTAACTTTTCTCTGCTCACTTAGTAGCTGGGAATCACTCGATGGATTCCGCCAATTTTGCCCGGGATTCCGCCAACTTTGAAATTTATTCCGCCAAACTGAGGATGGATTCCGCCAATATCGAAACTTATTCCGCCGAATCCCTAGATGATTCCGCTAAACCCCAATCCACCCCCGCTCAAAACTCAAAAAACCATTCAAGCCGAAAGGCCGGAATGGTAACTCACTTACTTACTTATCTAATTTTTTCATCCAGCACATGCCCATTGATCCTTCACCGAGATGGGTGCCGATTACGGCCCCAAAGTAACCTATCGTGAATTCGACGTTTGGATACCTGGCAGCTAGTTCATTACGCCACTCCTTAGCTTCTTCCTCGCGATTGGCGTGAATGACAACAGCTTGATATTCCCCGCCGCTTGAGGCATCCGAACCGAGCAAGTCTGCGATCCGATTCATCGCTTTTTTCCGGGTCCGTATTTTTTCAAATGGGACAATTACCTTATTTTCAAAATGAAGCAGTGGTTTAACCTTTAGAAGGCTGCCGATAAACGCCTGGGCACTTGAAAGGCGGCCGCCTCGCTGTAGGTGCATTAAATCA
This sequence comes from Neobacillus drentensis NBRC 102427, assembly GCF_001591445.1. Classification (GTDB taxonomy): domain Bacteria; phylum Bacillota; class Bacilli; order Bacillales; family Cytobacillaceae; genus Neobacillus; species Neobacillus drentensis. The sequence continues at coordinate 777 of NZ_BCUX01000033.1, forward strand.
TCTACCATGAAATAGGCACGGGTGGTTTGCTTTAGTTCATCTAACCGAGCCATAATGGTGTCAGCATCCACACCCTGGGAGGCCAGCTTTGCCGCCTCAATCGCATAAAAACCTTGAACCATGCAGCTGATTTCCGAATCAAATGGATAGACGGCAATGCCTTCTACCATTGTACTCGCTGTGTTCGCACCCTGGAATGTACCGCTGATTCCACTTGAGAGGTGAACACAGATGACCGCATCGTAGTCCTTGGAGAGCTTTTCAAACAGCTCGACAAATTGGCCGATGGGCGGCTGGGAGGTAGTCGGCAGATCTTTCGTTTTCACCTCTTCATAAAACTGGCTCCAAGTTATATCAATCTCTTCATGGTACACCTCGTTGCCGAAGATGACATGTAACGGGATCATGTGTATATTCCATTTATCGCGTATATCCTTTGGGATATAGGCAGTACTATCCGTGACGACGGCTGTCCTCATAACCAAATACCATCCTTATCTATTTACCTACTATATGGTATTTTATATGAAGTAGCGATAAATTGCATTAATTGGCCAAACAAAAAGAGCATACTATTCAGTATGCTCCTTATTACTGTTTACTTTACCTCTACCCAGCCATTTTTAATCGCGACTACTACTGCTTGGGTACGGTCGTTTACATTCATTTTTTGTAAAATGTTTGACACGTGATTTTTGACTGTTTTTTCGCTGATGAATAATGCTTCGCCAATGCCGCGGTTGCTTTTTCCATCGGCAAGCATTTGGAGCACTTCACACTCACGACGTGTTAATAAGTGCAATGGACGGCGAATTTCCATCGTTGGCATATAGCCTCCGCCGCTACGGGCTACACCCGCTGCAAGCTTGCGATACTCGTTCACTAAATTATGGGTAACCTTTGGATGTAAATAGGAGCCGCCTTCGGCAACCACACGGACAGCATCAATCAAGGCATCGGCATCCATTTCTTTTAAGAGATAACCTTGTGCACCCGTTTGTAAGGCATGAGTCACATAGTTTTCATCATCGTGAATCGATAGGATAATAATTTTTGTATCAGGGTATTTTTCAACCAACTCACGGGTTGCTTCAATCCCGTTCTTTTGTGGCATGTTAATATCCATGATGACCACATTAGGTTGGAATTCCTCTACTAATCTTAGTGCTTCGCAGCCGTCATCGCCTTCTGCAACAACTTGAAAAGTTTTTTCGAACTCTAGTATTCTTTTTACGCCTTCTCTAAATAGTTGGTGATCGTCTATAATTACAATTTTCGTAGTCAAATGGTAAGCCCCCTAATCCTTCTAATTTCGAAATTTTTCTCCATTGGCGGTAGGTTCATTAGTCTTAGTTAATTAGTGGAACTCGAATCAGTACTGCGGTTCCCTTGCCTTTTTTTGAATCAAACGTTATTTCGCCTTCAAGCAGGTCAACCCGCTCGCGCATCCCGATCATGCCAAATGACTCAGGTTTCTTTTCTGTGATATCAAAACCAACCCCATTGTCCCTAATTAGGACGGTAACCGAGGAATTGGTTATTTCTAAGCGGACTTTGATTTCACAGGCATTGGCATGCTTCAGTGCATTTTGTACTGATTCCTGAATCATTCGGAAGAGTGCAACTTCATACTTAGTAGGAAGCCGGCGTTCTAGGCCAATATTCACAAATTCTATTTTTGAATGGTTATGATATTCTTCGATGGTTCGCAAGTATTTTCTGAGGGTAGGGACAAGACCTAAATCATCTAATGCCATTGGACGAAGGTCATATATAATTCGCCGGACCTCATATAGTGCCGATCGGACCATTTTTTTAAAGCTATTAACCTCAGCAAAAGCCTCATCCGCACCCTTTTCCCTATAGACACGCTCGATTAAATCGGAACGCATGATGACATTGGCAAGCATTTGGGCAGGTCCATCGTGGATCTCCCTTGAAAGCCGCTTGCGCTCTTCTTCCTGTGCTTCAATAATCTTCAGGCCAAAATCTTGTTTTGCTTTTGCATGTTCGAGTACCTTCCCCACTTGCTTTAAATCACTCGTCAAGTAATTCATGACGACGGAAATTTGCGAAATAAGCTGGTCAGCGCGATCAATTGTTTCATCTAAGCTAAGGAGACGATTTTCGAGGTCCGCTCTTTTATCCAAAAGCTGCTTTTTGTATTGCCAATTAATCGAAAGATCCATTTGCAGCTGATGCGCTTTTTCGTAGGCATCACGGACCTCTTCCTCGGAGTAATTTTTAAAATTCGTGCTGACTTCTGACAACATGCTCCGTGCCTCAACGACTTGTTTCTCGAGTTGATCGCCTTCATTTATGAGTTTGACCATCATTTGCTTAATATTGTCTAATTCATTGATCATTTTTTCATAATCTTGACGGCATTGCTCACCGATCTGGAAGATGTCAGATTTACTACAAGTAACGGTTTCAATCATCTCTTCTCTAATTACATCAATTGATTTCATATTGATCTGTTTTAATTTCATACATATTCCCCCATATGAAAAGCAATGGCTTCTAGACTCTACTACTAAACAATAATCTTATTTCAGTGAATGATAGTTCATTATTTTGGATATCACAGTTCTTTCATACTATCTTTTAACATATTTTACCTTTAATTTTACTAATTTGCGAATCTAAACCAATGCGTTACCCTTCATTCTCAGTAAAAAGTAGTATAATGGTAGTATCTTTATCTGTCTATAAAAGTAGGTTTTCACTACTTTAATCTATTTTATTATAACACGGAAACTTTACTGCCATATTAAAGTTATATTACACCCTGATGAAATTAAGGAAGGAGTGCGCATAATGTTGCCTCGTTACCATACTGTAAAAAAAACTGGAGAACATGAAATTATTATTCAAAAATCACGCTTTATCGCTCACATCAAAAGAGCCGAATCGGAAGGGGAAGCCCAAGAGTTCATTCAAACGTTGAAAAAAAAATATTGGGATGCCTCACATAATTGTTCCGCCTATCTAATTGGTGAACACGACCAAATTCAGAAAGCTAATGATGACGGCGAACCAAGTGGTACTGCTGGCGTTCCGATCCTTGAAGTTCTGAAAAAGAGAAAGCTTAAGGATACCGTCGTAGTAGTGACCCGCTATTTTGGCGGAATAAAATTAGGTGCAGGCGGTTTAATCCGTGCCTATGGCAAAGCAGCGTCAGAGGGCCTAGATGCGGTGGGAATAGTTGAAAGAAGACTGATGAGGGTCTGCCATGTTAAAATAGACTACTCATGGCTAGGAAAGATTGAAAATGAATTACGGTCTTCCATCTATATCCTTAAAAGTATTCAGTACCAGGAGAATGTCGAAATTGAAGTATTTGTCGAGGAAGAGATGCAACAGGTGTTCACTGAATGGATGATAGAATTGACAAATGGACAAGCCGAGATTACAGCAGGTGAAGTGACCTATCTTGAGTCAGATATGTAGGTAATTTCATTCCCTTAAGTTAACTGTAAAATAGGTAATTTTATTTTAATAAAAAATTCATTTTACCTATCTCAATAAATATTATAAAATAGAGTAGATTTTCCACAAATACTGACATTTTTCTACTTTTACTACTTAGGAGGCAATCGATGTCTATCAATAGACAAGTGTATAATAATAACAAAAAAAGAGTGAAGAAAAAACGAAAACGAATTCTGCTTTGGGTGCTAATGCCCATCCTATTATTGATAATAGGCGCAACAGCTTACGGTGGTTTTTTATACAATAAGGCTGAATCAGTGATGAACAAATCCTATAAGCCCATTGATCGTGATTCTAAGAAAACGAATGTTAAGCTTGAAAATACATCAATATTATTTATTGGTGTGGATGATAGTGAAAAAAGAAAGAATAACGGCAGTTCGCGTTCGGATGCCCTGATGCTCGCTACCTTTAATAAGAATGATAAATCTATTAAACTATTAAGTATCCCGCGTGATTCATATGTTCATATACCTGAAAAAGATATTTATACCAAAATTACGCATGCCCATGCCTACGGCGGCGTGAAACTTACCCTTGAAACCGTTGAAGAATTACTAGATGTTCCGGTTGATTATTATGTAAAAATGAATTTCAACGCCTTTATTGACGTGATTAATGCGTTAGATGGTGTAAAAGTTGACGTTCCGTTCACATTTTCCGAACAAGATTCCAAGGACCATGCAAAAGCTATTACCTTGCAAAAAGGTATACAGGAACTTGATGGTGAGCAGGCTCTAGCGTTTGCGAGAACAAGGAAAATTGATAGTGATATCCAAAGAGGAATGCGTCAGCAGCAGATCGTTAAAGCCATCATTGCCAAAGGTTCTTCCATAAAATCCATCACTAATTACACTGATGTAATGGAAGCTGTCGGAAAAAACATGTCAACAGATTTAACGTTTGACCAGATGAAGTCGTTCATTAGTTATATCCAAGCTGGTAAAGGAATCAATGTTGAATCTTTATCATTAAAGGGTTCTGATTCCTATATCAATCGCATTTATTATTATCAACTGGATGAAACGGCCCTAGAGGAAACAAAATCAATTCTAAAGGCACACCTTAATAGAACAGATAGTAAATAAAAAAGAAGCCCGGATGTAATATCCGGGTTTCTTTCTTTGCATAAATATGGAGTAAAAGAAAACAATAAAAGGGTAATCCGCAATTGAGAATTACCCTTTAAGTAAAGTAATTATTCTATTAGATTTATCTGTTTTTATTCAAAATCCCGATAATCCTGAGAAGCGGCCGATAGTTTTTATTGATTAAACCAATCGTTTCGACAAAAAGTTCAATGGCTAGCACAATAATGGTGATGATTAAGATCGAACCCCAAACGGTTGTAATGGTAAAAATGAAGGCAGCCAGTCCAAACATGGCACTCATTGCATAAATTAACAGAACGGTTTCTCGATGTGTAAACCCTAGTTCTAGTAAGCAATGGTGTAAATGAGACTTATCTGGTGCTGATAATGACTTTTTATTGTAAATTCGACGGATGATAGCAAAAAAAGTATCTGAAATCGGTACACCTAAAATAATGATTGGAACAACAAACGAGATTAAGGCTACATTTTTAAAACCGAGTAACGATAGGACCGAAATCATATAACCTAGGAAGAGCGCTCCGGAATCACCCATAAAGATTTTCGCTGGATGAAAATTAAAGATCAAAAATCCTAACGTACTGGCAAGGAGAATTGTCCCCATCGCAACTACATAAGCATTTCCCATCACAATCGCCATCCCGGAAATCGTGATAAACGCTATAGAGGATACGCCAGCCGCCAGGCCATCCAGTCCATCAATTAAATTGATTGCATTGGTGACACCGACAATCCAGATGACGGTAATTGGAATACTAAAGATACCAAATTCTAAAACTCCATTAAACGGTAAATTAATAAACTCAACTTCAACGCCGCCCCACATAACAACGATTAGAGCAGCAATGATTTGTAACAGAAATTTTATTTTTGCTGATAGGTCATAGATATCATCTAACATACCAGTAGCTAGAATAATTATTCCACCCACCACAATTGCTGCGTGGTATGGACTGCTTGGTTGCAGAATTAAAAGACCTAAAAGAAAACTAATATAAATCGCTAGTCCGCCTAAACGAGGCATAATCTTAACATGGACTTTACGCTGATTAGGACTGTCCGTTGCTCCTAATTTAAAAGCCAATTTTTTTACGATTGGAGTGATTAAAATGGAGCATAAAAAACATAATATTAAGGTCAGATATAACATAAAGACCCTCCCTATGAATATAATGCCCCATTAATAAATTTTAGAAACAGGCACATATTGCTAAGTACACAACGAATCTATTATAGCACAGATTTTATATTTTGTTATAAATTGATGAATTGTCGGAAAATTCAGCCTAAATAAATTACTAATCTGAATTTACTAATAATATCTTACCTAGTAAGACGATAGATTACCACAAAAAGTTACAATTATTTTACGATAAATTATTTATCAAGCTTTATTTTGAAGATTTGCAATAAAAATCGGGGGATGGCTAACATTCTTCTCCACCTCGACGGCTGCGAAATTAAACGATAAAACCATTCCAGGTTCATTTTTTGCCAGAATCGTGGTGCACGCTGGACCTCACCGGCGAGCACATCAATACTGCCCCCAACGCCCATAAAAAGTCCTTTGGAAAACTGATCAAGATTCCTGGCAATCCATTGTTCCTGTTTAGGAAACCCCAATGCCACAAAAATGATATCTGGACTGGCTGCCTTTATATCAGCAGTGATCTTATTTTTCTCCCAATCAAAAAATCCATGATGACTACCCACTATTTGAACGTTTGGATATTGTCTGCTAATAGTAGCAACTGCTTTTTGATTGGTCTCCTCGCGTCCGCCCAATAGATAAATTTTCAATTGATTATCGTTCCCAAGCTCCAGCAGACGGACCATTAAATCATAACCGGCCACTCTTTCAATAATCGGGGTGTTTAATATTTTCGAAGCAAGAATGATCCCAAAACCATCAGGGACAACCATGTCTGCCGATTGGATGATTTTTTTATAATCTGGATGTTCATGAGCATACATGACAATTTCCGGGTTAGCTGTAACAATAAATGATTTTCGATTACTTCTTATATCTAAGAAAAGCATTTCAACCACTTGATTGAAACGCTTATTCACAAAATTTATATCTAATACGGGCACCAAATTCGTTTTCATCGTTAGATTCCTTTGACTGCTAAGCCTTTTTGTTTTTGCATAACCTCTTCGCGGAACTTCTTCTGCTCTTCATTAGACATTGATTTATATTTTTTTAAGAATTTTTCATATTCAGGAATGATCTCTTGAACAGTCCCAAATTGCTTGATTTCTCCGTATTCAAGCCAGATTGCCTTTTCACAGAACTCCTTTATTTGCCCCATAGAATGGCTGACAAAGAATATGGTTTTTCCTTTTTCTTTAAACTCAAACATCTTGTTTTTTGATTTTTGAGCAAAAACCTGATCACCTACGGATAACGCTTCATCGACAATCAGAATATCGGGATTTACGGTAACCGAGATGGCAAAACCGAGACGGGATTTCATCCCACTTGAGTATTTCTTTACTGGTTGGTCAATAAATTTCCCAATATCAGCAAACTCAATGATTTCAGGTTCCATCTCTTTAATTTCTTTCTTTTTAAAACCAAGCATTAAACATTTTAATTCGATATTTTCTCGGCCGGTTAATTGATTATTAAGACCAGATGAGATGGCAATAATCGAGGTTGTCCCAAGGGAGGTCACTTCACCTGAAGTTGGTGGAATTACACCTGCAATAATGTTAGACAGCGTTGATTTTCCCGAACCATTCACACCGACTAGACCAATAACATCTCCTTGATTGGCCGTAAATGAAATATCTTGAAGGGCATAAAAATCTTCGCCATACCCACCAGGTAAGACCACATCAAGCAGCTTCTCTTTTGGTGATCGATGCATTTTATACTTTTTATAGACGTTCTTTACTATCACCGTTTCACTCATAAGAAATCAACTCCAATTTACAAATAATCAACAAAACGGTTTCTAAATTTTAAATGAAGGACTGAACCGATTAGAAACAGTACGAAGACAGTAATCCAAAAATACAAAGTTAATTGCGGGTATTTCGCTGGATACCAGGTTGTTCCTAGCAGTGCCGCTCTGTACCCTTCAACAATGTAATACAAAGGGTTTAATTTTAATATAAAGGCATAGTCCTTACCATGTATCATTAAATGATCCGTATGCCACAAGAGTGGTGTTAAATATAGTAACATTTTTAAAACAGATTGGACAATCTGTTGAACATCTCTGACAATCGTCGAAAGTGTAGATGTTATAAGTGCGAGAGCTAATAAAAACAATATCGTAGCCAGCATAAAGTATGGCAGCTGGAGGAAATACACACTAAGTTTAAAGTCAGTGAATTGCAAGTAAACGAGAACAACAGCAACTAACATTAAATGAGTATAAAAATTCGCCATGATTACAAATGATGGGATCGCACTCATCGGAAAACTCATTTTTGATATTAATTGAATTCTCGAGTAAATCGACCTTGATGATGCGGATATTGCTGGATTCACAAAGAACCAGACAATCATGCCAGTTAACATCCAAGTGAAGAAAGGGACTTGGGTTCCATCATCCATTATTATCTCTTGGCCGCCGCGTACTCCTAAGCCAAATACAAACCAATAAATCGCAAGCTGAATGGAGGGATTTAAAACTTCCCACACTCTCCCGAGATAATTATTCGTATTTGCACTTTTCAATTCAAAGGCAGATAATCTCAGGATAAGGTAAAAGGAACTAATTTGTTCCTTTACAATTGTAATCATTGATTTCATTAAAATTGTCCTTCCTATCGCTAATAATAACCTTGTTCATTATACATTAATTTCTCCAAAGGGACATAATAAAAAACAAAGCTTCGACCTTAAATAATCGAAGCTTGTCACAATTTTTTAATACCCTTTATCTGTGGTTTTAAGGTTATCTTTAGCAAATATGTGTTCAACAAGGTTTTGACTGGAACGACCTTTCGAGTATTGATTCCACTTTTCGCAATAATACTCGATTATATTCAGGTCAAAGCGGTTGTTCTTTATAATATCGATAATAGATTCCGTATCCTTTACCATCGGTCCGGGCAGGTGTTCTTCAAACCCTCCCATAACGCCGCGATCCCTTTTATATTCTTCTAGATCATAGGTAAAGAAGATCATCGGTTTACGTAAAAGTGAAAACTCGTATGGTATGGAAGAATAGTCTGTAATTAAATAATCCGCTGCGACAAGCAAATCAGTAATTTCATACTGATCGGAGGACAGGTCAACTACAAAATCTGGGTAGCGTGTGGAATAATCTCCTTTATTCTTAATCGCAGGATGTAAACGTAAAATTAAAATATATTCCGCCCTAAGTTCCCGAGCCATTTTTTCTATCTCAAGCACCAAATTGAAATGATCTAATTGATAATCTCTATAAGTCGGAGCGTAAAGGATCACTTTTTTCTCTTTCAATATGGGATGCTTATGTATTAAGGATGCTGTTGCCTTTTTCTTCGCTTCTTTATTAAAATAAAAATCAGTTCTAGGAATCCCTGACGTCAGGATATTTTCCTTTTTAAGTTGAAAGGATTTCATAAAAATTTCTGCCATTACGTCAGAGCCAACGACCACTTGATCAAATTTACTATAAACCTGTAAGAATCGCTGTTTTGCTTTTTCGGATCTAGTTTTTACTGATTCATCTTCAAGTCCAAATTTTTTCATGGCTCCCGATGCATGCCATAACTGAATACATTGAACCTCTTTCTTAAATTTTACTGCTGCTAAAAAGCCAAAATAATTATCAACGAAAAGATACCGGGAAGTAGCTAAATGGAAAACCCCTCTTACCCAATGGATAAACTTTCGAACATCAAAAAGAAGAGCCGTTCCTTCACAATCACCCTTAAATTTATGAAATGCCTTTTTTTCGCACAGGAAGACCACTTCCACTGGTAGGTTTTGCCGGCGAATTTCTTCATATACATACTGGCTGTTATCACCAAAACTGACAACAAAAGTGGTTTTGTTCTTAAGAGGTACCAGAGAAAATATCGAAAAAAAACACTTAAAAATCCATAAATAAAAACAAATGGCTAGTTCCCTAACCATTTGTGACAGCATTTAAGTCATCTTTGATTTGGGAAGTAGAAATCCCGATCGTTCTTGGCAGGTAAACAACTTCACAGTATTCCTTTAGAAAATCAAATTTACCCTTCCAATCATCACCCATTACAAATACATCAATATCATGTTTGATGACATCTTGAATTTTCTGATCCCACGTATTTTCAGGAATCACTTCATCTACAAAACGAATTGATTCTAAAATTAGTTTTCTATTTTCAAAACTGTGGTACGCCTGTTTGTTCTTCCCTTTATTAAATTCGTCAGTGGAAAGACCAACAACCAAATAATCGCCTAAGTCTTTGGCACGGCTAAGTAAATTTATATGTCCAAAATGTAACAAATCAAATGTTCCATAGGTTAGGATCTTTTTCATTAGAGTGATTCCTCCTGCTTTTAGTATTAAGAAAAGTATTAAGAATTTATTCATAACAAAATTAATTTCAGTATACGACATAGTTCACCAAACCATTATAAGACTAACACCTTTAAAATTCAATGTGTAATTACTCGATTTCCACCTGAATCCCACAAATGGAGAAATGTACCTAAAAGTTATACACCTGTTTAGTGGCATATGCTATCCACATTAAAAAACTGACTTGAATTCCAAGTCAGTTAGCAATCATTTTAATTCCCTTACAATATAACCCTTACTTACCCAGCCTGTCTTGCCATTAGATAACCTGATATTGTACCACTTTTTATCTATATCCATAACGATGTTTCCTTTGCTATCCAAGACCAATTGCACATAATCATTTAAATAAAGGTGGGCAATTTCAGCCTTGTTGGTTGACGCATCTGGTCGTACATTTAAGTTATCAGTACCAACAACTCTTCCTAGATTAAGAACGGTGAAATAATCATCGTAGGTTGAGAAGGGAACTTTAATAGTTGTATCCACTTTATTAACATTGACCTTTAGATTATAATCATTGGATTTCTCAACTAGGATAAAAGTTGTATCCTTCTTAATGGTGCTTGATAAGTCCTTCTCTGCTTTAGCTTGTATTCCAGCTGGGAACATATCTTTTCCAGCCGGTATTCCCGGTAAGGCAGGAACCGTTTTATTGATGGACGCTTTATCATAATATGTTTGGTCAAAAGGCAAGATGTTTTGCATATGGCGGGCAATCCCATTGCCCCAGTTCGGGTCACTTGCATACCAGTAGTTCATGCCGATACTTTTGCTTGGCACTCTCGTTCCTTTCGAATCATTGGTCCGATAGCCGAGCAGTGCTCCTTCAAAATGGGCGCCTTTTGGATTGAGGTAATCAGCTTTCATTTTTTGGGCAACATAATTAATACATTGCTCCACGGTTGAAAAACGGTACGCCCCTACAAAAGGTGTGGCATCATAAGCACCATATCCAAATAAATTATTTTTACCTAATGATATATTGGATGTACCAAAGCCGCTCTCATGGATGGCATGTGCCGCTAAGTAAAGAGCATTTAACCCGTACTTTTTGCCAGCATCGATAAAGGCTTGTCCTTTGTTTAATAACACACTTGGCTTGCCTTTAACATTTGCTGAGATGTAATTATTGATTTGCTTAGCAGTAACGGTAGATTGGGTCCGTAAATCAATAAACCGATAATCCGTTAGCTTATATTCCTTAACATAGCTTTTATAAACATAACCTGTTTTCCCATTGTAAATGACCTCGTACCAGTCATTGAGTATTTTTCCAGTTGATTTAACGCTCGTACCATTTGGAATAACGGCTAAAACAGATGAGCCTTCACCCGATTGCCGCATATTTAAATCGTCCAAAACCACATAGTACATTCCATTGCTTGTATTTACTGGAGGATTCACAGGAGAATTTACAGATATTTTTGTAGGTACCAATGGCATATAAGAATTATAAACATACCCTTTTATCCCTTTGTAACTTACCTCATACCAATTGCCAACCATCTTTACCGACGAAATGACGGTCCCTTTAGGAATCTTTATCAATTTTGTATAGGCTGTCCCATAAGATGAATAAACATATGTATCCTGACTGATTTGATAATCCTTTTTCGAAAGTGTTTTACTAGAGGATTTATAAACATCACCGCTATAAATATACAGATTTTTTCCTTTGTATGTAATCCGGTACCATGTTTTTCCTATGCTATTAACTACCTTTTGTGTCGAGTACAACCCATTTCCACTAGGAAGACTCCCCACAGCCTTTTTCTTTGTATCTGGTGTTGAATATAGGCTGACAGTTTTATTCGTAAAATAATAAGTTCCACTTGTTTTTGTATATTGATAGTATTCCTTCACATAACTGCCGCTGACCCAGCCTGATTTCTTATAGGTTTTACCTTTGGAATTATACGAATAGGTTACCTTGTAATAGCTGCCGTATTTCTCTGTTGCATAAATCATTTTTCCCTTTGGAATCGTGAGAATTGTTTTGGATTTAGTACTTGCCCCCGCCCGCAATCTTAGGTTTGCTGTTGTTTGAAGTGTTGTTTTACTTATACGGACAACACTAGCAGCTTCCGCATGCTCAATACTGATTGGTGCTAGCGGAATTGTCATCCCGCTGCTCAAACCACCGATTAATAATCCGGTGGATAAAACAAAAACTTTCCCCATGGTTTTCATTGACTCTACATCCTTCTCTCTCTACTTTTTGATTTTCCGTCATCGTAACGACTCAAGCTTCTTCATCAGAAATGAACGTTCGTATTAGGGACTATCGCATCACCCCATTTTATTTTCTCTATGAGACTATTTCTGTTAAAAAATAGTAAAAAACAAAATTACGAATCTATTTAAAATCCTTTGCTATGTAAGCAGCACTGACCCAGCCAGTCGTACCATTTGCAAGTTTCAACTGGTACCATGATTTTGACGAGTCCATCATTAATGACCCATCCGCTTTGATATCGATCGACACAAACTCATTCAATGATAAGGTTCCAATGGATGCATTTGAGGTCGACGGGCCCTTTCGGACATTTAATTCTGAAACAGTCACTCTACCTAAGTTCTTCACAGATATATATTTTGAATAGTTACTAAAGTCAACGTCCTTGGTCCAGTATTCCTTATTATCGATTTTCACTCTTAGCCAAAAATCATTTGTTTTTTCTAAAAGGTTAAATGAGGCACCTTTACTAATTTTCTTTACTGCATCGAATCCACCTTTTTTACTATGAAGGACCATTTGTTTGTCCGCAGCAGTTGCTAAGATATTTGCAGGAAACACGTCACTTCCTTCAGGAACAGCAGGTCTGGTTGGAATTTTGTCATTAATACTAGCATTGGTATAAAAACTAGGATCATATGGGAGTATTTTTTGCATATGCTGGCTAATCGCCTTACCCCAATTTGGATCGCTTGCATAATAAAAGTTCATACCTTCACTATTTGAATTAATTCTATCGTTGGTTAATGTTTTCGTACTGAAACCTAGATAAGCTCCTTGATACTTCCAATTAGATGGATTTAAATAAGTAGTTTTCATTTCACGCGCAATAAAGTCAATACACAAATCCACACTTGGAAAACGGTAGGCACCAATAAATGGGGCCGCATCATAGGCACCAAATCCAAATAAATTATTCTTTGCAATGGAAATTGCTGATGTTCCATAGGCACTTTCGTGGATAGCGTGCGCAGTTAAGTAAAGTGGATTTACCCCATACTTTTTACCAGCGTCAATGAAAACCTGTCCTTTTCCAGTTAGAATACTCTTCTTATTATTCGCATTAACATAGGCGGCAATATATTTATCAATTTGACTTGCGGTAACTGTGGATTGTGTCCGTAAGTCAATGAACTGATAGCTAGCTTTGTTGCCCAACGGGTCACCTGTGACTACCTGTTGAAGATACTCGCCAAAGACATAACCGCTTTTCCCAGCGTAGTTGACTTTATACCAGCCATTAGACGTCTTTCGGCTCGGAATAACGATAGCACCACTGGGAATCACCGCTTGAATACTAGCTGTCGTACCTGCAGCTTGTCTTAAATTTAATTGATCGGTAACCAAGTAGGTAGCTCTAGCCAAGTCTTGCTCCGTGATAACATCGACTGGAGGATTGTTTACCTCGCCATTGTCTGATTCTCCCGTTCCAGGTTTCTTTATCTCGCCATTGTCTGGTTCTCCTGTTCCAGGTTTCTTTATTTCGCCATTGTCTGATTCTCCCGTTCCAGGTTTCTCGACAGGCCTATTGTATTTTGCAAAGTCGCCGCTGTAGACATACCCTGATTTGCCGTTATAGGAAACTTTATACCAATCTCCAATTCTCTGCTTTACAGTGATAACTGATAGTTTCGGAATTTTCACTAGTTTTGTATAGACATTACCATAGGATAAGTACAAATATGTATCAAGATTTGCCTGATAATCAGTTGCCGCAAAGGAAGTTAACGTATATTTATTTACATCTCCGCTATAAACGTAAAGACTTTTCCCATTGTATGATACTTTATACCAAGTTTGTCCGACACTATTTACTGCCTGATCAGCGGAATAAAGTCCGTTGCCGCTAGCCAAGTTATAAACTGCGCTTTTCTTTGTATCAGGACTAGAATACAGCTTCACTGACTTTTTCGGAAAATAATAAGCACCCGTAATCGTAGTATATTTATAGTATTCCTTTAAATAAGTCCCCTTTACCCAACCAGTGGTTGTTATGTTCTTCCCACTAGAAGAATAGGTATAGCTCACCTTATACCAGTCAGTTAATTTCTCCGAGCTTATCAGGGTTTTACCCTTCGGAATCGTTAGTAAAGTTTTATTCTTTGTACTTGCTCCCGAACGAATATTGACATGATCGGCGGTTTGATACGTTGTTTTTTGAAATTGAACGGTCTTTGGAGCAAGTGAAATTTTCTTTATATACGAGGCAGTAACCCAGCCAACTTTTGTTACCGTTTTTCCCGTCAGGGTAAATTGGTACGAAACCTTAAACCAGCTGCCTTTTTGCTCCATTGCAGTAATCGTTTTAGCTTTGGGAATTTGGGTGATTGTTTTGTTGTTTGTACTTGGACCCATTCGTAAATTAACATTTGCGGTTGTTTGATAGCTGACATTAGCTAATTTTACCGTGCTGGCCGCTTGTACCTGATGTAAACCATTCGGAACGATAGGTGCTGCAATCTCTCCTAAAAATAAACTAGTAGATATGAGGACAACTTTACCGATGTTTTTCAATGAAACACCTCCCTAAGTCTCTTTATAAGATATAAGTAGCAAATTTCTACAATTCCTTCAAAAAAAATCATATTATGCCGAAAAAACGATGAAATCTATCATCATTATCTCTTATTAACCCAAGATTTTAAATAGATTCCAGTAAATACTTGTTGCAATAGAGAAAAATAGGAAAAAATCCTTATATTTAATTGAGGTTTCTTCGGGGAGTTTGTCACAAATCGCGATGCAATCGAGGGGTAAAATGACAAAAACACCCAAATTTAGAACCTGGGTGTTGTTAATACACTTATTTTCGATTCTTCAAAATCACTTCTTTGACGACTCGTTCCGCTGCATGTCCATCTTCTAAATAACAAAACCGCTGATAAAATTCATTCATGCGATCTTTCGAAAGAGCCGCCTCTCCAATACCTTTAATGGCAGCAATCACTTTTTCTGTTGTTTCGACGAGCGGCCCCGGTGCTTTTTCCTCAAAATCAAAATAAAAGCCCCGGATATCATCCTTATATTCTTCCAGATCGTAGGTAAAAAATATCATCGGCCGTTTTAGATTGGCATAATCGAAAAACACAGAGGAATAATCAGTTATCAAGATATCACTGATTAGGTACAGCTCTTGAATGTCCTCATGCTTGGAAAAATCCCAAGCAAAGCCTTGATACGCCTCCAAGTTAAAGTTTTCAGCCACTAAATAGTGCATCCGGAGAATGATAATATATTCATCGCCGAGCTCATTTCTAAGCTTTTCTAAATCCAAATGTAAATCTAATTTATATTTCCCTATTTGATAGAACTGATTATCTCTCCAAGTTGGCGCATAAAGAATAATCTTTTTATCATCAGGTAATTTATGTTGCTTCTTAAATTCCTCCGAAATCATTGTGCGGTCTGGCCTGTAAAAAATATCATTTCTTGGATAGCCCGATTCAATCATTTTTTTATCAAACTGAAAAGCTCGCTTAAATATTTCTGTTGAATAATGATTGGGAGAAATTAAGTAATCCCAGTTTCTTGTTTCACGAAAAAAGTTCTCTTTATATTGCTCAGTTGTTGTTCCTGGCATTAATACTTCCTTCATATCACCAGCTAGTTTCTTTAACGGCGTCCCATGCCATGTTTGCAGATAAATCGTATTCTTGGGTTTCGGTATCCACAATGGCATTCTGCTGTTTGTCACCCAAAATCTAGCACGCGCCATCAAAAGAAGCCACTTCACCGAAAACCGCCTTGCGTACGGAATTCCCTTGTCGATGAATCCTTTTTCAAAACGAGGGTCGACACTCCAAATAAGTTCATATTCAGAATGGTTTCTCTGCAGGTATTCGTATATCGCCCGAGGATTACAGCTGTATTGCTTACCAAGAAAGCTTTCAAAAATAATTAAGTTTTTATTTGTCGGTAAAAATGAAACAAATAAAAATAACCATTTGTAAGCCAGTTGGGCTATATGCAATTTTTTTAACGATGATAACAATGAACCGCTCTCCTAACCCTATCCTTATTTATTCACTTCAACCCTTTGATTGACAAGCTTTACTAAATATTCGAGCAAGTCGTCTCTAAGGTCCTCTCTGCTTAGAGCCATTTCTATCGTTGTTTTAATAAAACCAAACTTTTCGCCAACATCGTAGCGGATTCCTTCAAAGTCATAAGCAAACACATTTTGGAAACTATTCAGGCGTTGAATCGCATCCGTCAACTGAATTTCGCCGCCTGATCCTGTTTCTTGATTTTCAAGAAGATCAAAAATCTCAGGTGTTAAAATATATCTGCCCAGAATAGCAAGATTCGATGGCGCTAACTCAACTGGCGGCTTTTCAACAAAGTTTCTCACCTCATACATGCGGCCATCTTGCCGGCTCGGATCAATAATCCCGTAGCGATTGGTTTCTTCCATTGGGACCGGCTGAACACCTATCACCGACGAACCTACCTTATCGTACATGTTCATTAATTGTTTTAAAGAAGGAACTTTTGCTTGGACAATATCATCCCCTAATAACACCGCAAATGGTTCATTCCCAATGAATTTTCTGGCACACCAGATTGCATGCCCAAGGCCTCTCGGTTCCTTTTGTCGGATATAATGAATATCCACATTTCCCGGCTTACGAACTTCCTCGAGGAGCTCAAACTTCTCTTTCCGAGCTAAGTTTTCCTCCAGTTCAAATGCGCTATCAAAATGATCTTCAATCGCTCGTTTGCCCTTTCCTGTTACGATGATAATATCCTCAATTCCAGATTCAATTGCTTCTTCGACTATGTATTGAATGGTTGGTTTATCAACGATTGGGAGCATTTCCTTCGGCATCGCCTTCGTAGCAGGTAAAAACCTTGTACCTAAGCCTGCTGCAGGGATAATCGCCTTTTTGACTTTACTCATCATTTATGCCTCCTTATAATTAATTCTAATCATTGTCATATCTAAATTCGTGCATCACTCTAATACTTGATAAAATGATGCCATTGCCTTTTTATTGTATTCTTCTGGAATAAATTCATCAAGTTTATTATTCAACTCATTCTTAGCTAGTTGAGTGAGACCTTTTTCAAGACCTTCAATGCTATTTTCTACTAATAAACCATATCTTCCATCTTCCAATACATTTCGATTGGCAACAATATCAGTCGCTATGATGTTCATTCCATGGGTCATCGCTTCTAATAACACCATCGGCTGCCCCTCATAATGAGAGGAAAGCACAAAACAATCACATTTTTTCATAAGTGCAAACGGATTTTCGAGCTGCCCCGTAAGATAGACAGACTCATCAAGCCTCAACTCGGCTATTAAATTCTCTAAATCTCTCCTTAACGGACCTTCACCTAAAATATATAGCTTTGAATTTGGGAAGTTTTGTTGAAATTGACCAAAGGCTGTAATCAAGTTATCCTGACCCTTCTCTGGTGACAATCTTCCCATCGTGATGAAATTGTAATTTTCTTTAATGGGTTCAGGTATGATTGTTTCTTCAACCGTTTCCAGTTTCTCTTCCGTTATATTGGGAACAATCACTTTGTACCTCTTCGAATTCAGCAGTTTATACAACGACGTATTTATTTTTTCATGGAAAGTATTATTTAACTCATATTCCCGGATTATCGACAGCGCTGCAGAATCAATCCAGCCAATGAAAGTTCCTTTAATAGAAAGCCGACTATAGAGCCCTTGTTGCGTTCTTGCTTCAGTATCCACATCCACCATTAAACCTTTATAATCCTTACCGGAGGCAACTTTCTCAGCTCCTTCTAGATTATACGGCATACTCCAAAGATCATATCGATGTGAAATAACTGCTAATTTCTTCACTGGTGTCTGAAATAAGATACTATCGGTAAGCATTTCAAAGCAATCCTGGTCAAGCCAGCCAACAATCCTGTCTTTTATGCTAAATTTGAAATAATTGTTATTTGATAGGGTTTGTACCTCACGTAAAATAGCGACCTCTTCATTTAAATAGCTCATCGCTTGTGCAATATCTGATGCTCCTTTTACGACAGGAGGTCGATTCCAGATCCGATGGTTTTTGGGATGAGCGATTATTGCCCGCCCTTTAAAGGCAACATTACTAATGATTTGCTCTTCTGCTCCAGCCTTATTCATTAACGCTTCGGTTACAGTTTGTGCAGACTCTTCATTACCTAACTTTAATATTTTTTCAGGATTAATCGAGTTCATAACGAAATCAAATTTAAACTCCTCGGCAAATTCTGCTAAATTACTTTTATTTAACTCCATGGTTGCCGGGGATACGCTTACAAGCTTGTCAAACTTATTATAGACTGAAAACAGTCCTCGTAAATTAATTCGATGCGGCCGACGTCCGTTGATGACTTTTTCACTATCTGTACGGATATCATTATGCATATAACAGATTTTTTTCTTGGCATCGGAAGCAAGTAAATATTTGGCCCAATACAGGCTGTAACCACTAAAATCGATGGCATAATCAAATTGTGACCGGCCTGATATTCTTTTATATTCCCGCTTATAGGCATTCTCGGGGTAAAGTTTTTTCGTCACTTTACTATGTGCCCCTCGATTATGTACAAATTTATCCCGATAAACTTCCAAAAGACTGCGTACTTCTAAACCATTTCGAAACAAAAACCTGGCATTCTTATTCACCTTTGCGATATTATTTAATGCTTCTTTTGACTTTGGTGATTTCATGAAAATACTTACATCATACTTCGAATAATCGATGTTATCGACAAGATTGATAAACGATGATGTAATCCCATTGTTCAACAAACCGCCAGGATAGATGAGAATTTTCTTTTTATCCTTATCTAATTGATTGATGACATTGATGGGCAACTTTTCCTGCTTAAAAACATATTGGACGATTCTCGCGGTTACATTTCCATCATCATGATTGGCGAATTTATTTTTTGCAGCTTGGTAGACGGGACGAAAGTTTTCACTTATGGTCGAGATATTATGAACAGCCGATGCTACTTCTTCGATGGTAAAGAGCGTGGGCCCGGGTAATTCGTCATCGGATAAATACATACCCCTCTCTTCAAGATAATCATCATAATCACAAATATAGAATAAAATCGGCTTATTCGTAACTAGATAATCAAAAAAGATACTCGAGTAGTCAGTGATTAACAGATCTACAACGCTTAACAACTCATTCGTATCTACAAAGTCAGGGATTAACATATCACTAATTTCAGTAAATTTTTTAGCCTGGTCATATAAAAATGGATGAACTTTGATTAATAGATTATAGTCAGTACCGATCTTATTCCTCAAATAGGCCATTTCACTGATAATTTGAAACATATCATTTTTAGCCTGGGAAACATTAGTCCCTTTCCATGTTGGAGCATAAAGAAGGGTCTGCTTGTTTTTATCAATAGGCAGCCCTAATCCTGCTAAAAAGGTATTGAATTCTTCCGAATCGGTTTGATAGGTAAGATCGATTCTTGGATAGCCCTCTTGAATAATTTCTCCATTATAAAGACCATTTAGTTTATAACTATTAAGAAACATTTTGGTTGTATGCTCATTTGGACTTAGTAGATAGTCCGCACTAAGAAAATTCCTAACCACATTCTGCGAATGGGATGGATTTCCAGGGATATCAAATCCCATGCTTTTAAGCGGTGTTCCATGCCAAGTATTAATATATATTTGTTCAGCTTTAGGGATAAAAAAAGACTGAAATGTCGAGTTATTAATGAGATACTTACTAGTGGCTAAACATTTGAGATATTCCTTTGAATTCCGTTTCACAAATCTCACATTACTTAACCTTTTGTAATTGACTAGTACACTTTCTAATTCATTAGGATTACTTACCGACCAAATATGTTTGAAATCCTTATATTCAGGGTTATGTAACAGGTATTTAAAAATAGCATAGGGACTATCTGTTACACTTTTTCCGTCCCTGCTTTCATAAAGAATCGTATTATCTACCACATTTAATTTTTCATAATATTTTCGGTACTGATAACTTCTGCGATGGTTTGCCCTCCGCAAATAATTATAAACTGGCCCAATGATAAAATTAATCCTTCTTTTTAAAACCTTTTTATTCATTAAAACTGCAACTCCCTTACCAATTCACATTCATATGCTTTTTGTTAGCTATTCTTGCCATCAGTAGAGAGTAATATGTCATGACGGTCTACTTTTCCTGAACAAAAAAAGCAAATCGATCAAACAAGGTTCTCTTGTCATCAATTTGCTTTTTATACATATCATTCTAAAACCTTATAAAAGGTTCCCATCGCTTTTTTATTATATTCATCTGCAATAAATTCATCAGGCTTGTTGTCAAGCTCATTTTTAGCAAGTTGAGTCAGCCCCTTTTCAAGGCCCTCAATGCTATTTTCTACTAATAGTCCATACCGTCCCTGCTCCAACACTGTTCGGTTGGCAACAATGTCTGTTGCGAGGATCTTCATTCCAAGAGTCATCGCCTCTAATAAAACCATCGGCTGGCCTTCGTAATGAGAAGAAAGGACAAAGCAATCACATTTTTTCATTAGTTTAAATGGATTTTCTACTTGACCCACAAGATAGACAGACTCCTCAAGTTGAAGTTCTACAATAAGACTTTCTAAATCCTTCCGTAATAAACCTTCTCCTAAAATATATAGTTTGGACTCTGGGAAGCCTTTATGAAACTCAGCAAAGGCTTTAATTAAATTATCTTGGCCTTTTTCCGGTGATAATCTGCCCATGTTGACGAAATTATATTGGTCCCTTGATGGCTCGGGAACAAACGCTTTTCCTGTTTCGATTCCTAAAACCTCAACCACCTGAAGTGCCCGTTTATTTAACCAGCCCACTGCTTCATTTTCATAGACAAAATGACAGAATACACCATCTATCGTTCTGGCTTCTTTATCAATAAGGACTGTTTTTCCATTGTAGGCTTGGGAATTCATCAATTCCTTCGCACCTTCCGGACCAGCAATCACTTCCCAGAACACATCTTCATCAGATAATTTAACCTCTGCTACCCTTTTGACTGCTTTTTCTGAGATAATCACTGCTTCTTCAATAATCGATAAGGCACGTTGATCTATCCAACCCATTTGTTTTCCATTGAGAAAAAACAAATGAAAGGTTCCTTTCCGAGTCTTATTGCATTTCGTAACTATCACTTCGGCATTTAATAATTCACTGGCATCCATGATTTTGTTACAACCTGGGTTCGGGTACGGCTTCGTCCACACCACAAAATTCTCTGGGTTGGCAATGGTTGCTAACTCGTATAAATTGTTTTCCTCTAGTGTGCGGTTGTCCAGCTGATTAATAATATGCTTAAACCTTTGTTTATTAACCCTTTTAAAGATGGCCTGTTTAAGAGATTGCTTGGAAGCCTTATCGCTAATATTTGACAATGCCCCGGAATCAATCCAGCCAATTAGAGTCCCATTGATTGAAAACCTGCTATAGATACCATGCTGTGTTCTCGCTTCACGGTCGACGTCCACTAAGATCCCTTTATAATCCTTACTAGATGAAACTTTTTGAATATCTTCTGTTTTATAAGGCTTATTCCAGATATCATTGCCGTTAACATTGCGAAGAACAGCTGATTTTGTTACCTGTTTTTCAAATAGGATGCTGTCTGGTAGCAGCTCAAAACATTCTTGGTCGAGCCAGCCAATAATCCGTTCACCCAAACTGAACTTAAAGGATACATTTGTTTCAGTACGTGCTTCCTGTAATATAGTAACCTCTTGATTGATAAGACGTGTAGCAGGGGCCACTTTTGTTGCCCCGGCTAATCCAACGGGCCGATTCCAGATAAGATAATCTTGAGGATTATTAATAACTGCTCGTGATTTAAATGAGATATTACTCATTAGTTGACCGTTATTCGAATCATTGATTTCAGTTTCAGCTTGCTGCTGACTCGCACCTTCATTACTTAAGGTTAAGATTTTTTCGGTATTAATCGAGTTCATAACGTAATCAAATTTTGATTCATCTGCATAGACAGATAAGTTCTTTTTATTTAGCTCCATCGTCCCAATTGAAACACTTACCAGTTTATCAAATCTATTATAGACGGAAAAAAGTCCTCGCAAGTTAATTCGGTGCGGCTTGCGACCATTGATTGTTCTTTCACTATCAGAAAGTAAATCATTATGCATATAACAGATCTTTTTCTTCGCATCCGCAGCAAGGAGATATTTTGCCCAAAATAAACTGTAGCCACTAAAATCGATGACATAATCAAAATGTGATTTCCCAAAGAATCGCTTGAATTCTCGCTTGTAGCCCTTCTCTGGATAAATCCTTTTGGTTAATTCACTATGTGCCCCTCTATTATGAACTAATTTATCTCGATAAACTTCTAATATACTATAGACAGAAAGCCCATTTCGAAAAAGGAACCTTGCCTGTTTATTTACTTTGCCAATATTATTCAATGCTTCTTTTGATGTAGGTGTTTTCATAAAAATACTCACATCATATTTATTATGATCAATGTTATCCATTAAATTGATGAACGAAGAGGTGATGCCATTATTCATCATCCCACCCGGATAAATAAGAATCTTCTCTTTCTCTGTGTCGACGGGTTTAATTACATTTAAATCAGACTTATTCCTTTTAAAAATATATTCAATGGTTCTTTTTGTTACATTCCCATCATCATGACACGCAAACCTCATCTTTGCTTGATTATATACTTGTTTAAAATCCGCACGAACTTGTGAAATCTTTTTAATAGCGTCTGCCACTTCTTTAATAGTAAAGAGCGTAGGACCAGGCAATTCCTCATCTGACAGGTTACGGCCCCTTGATTCATTATAATCGTCGTAATCCCAGACATAGAAAAGAATGGGCCGATCCGTAACGAGATAATCAAAAAAGATACTCGAGTAGTCAGTAATTAGAAGATCGACACTACTTAATAATTCATTCGTGTCAACAAAGTCTGGTATTAAGATGTCTTTTACTTCATCAAATTTTCTGGCTGCAGCATATAGAAAGGGATGAACCTTAATAAACAGATTATAGTCTGCACCGACCTGACTTTTTAAATAGTTCATGTCTGCAATGATTTGATACATGTCATTCTTAGCTCTCGAGACGTTGGTTCCTTTCCAGGTAGGCGCATAAAGAATCGTTTTTTTATGTTTATCGACTTTGACCCCTATTTTGCCTAGGTAATTATTTAACGTATCCTTTACCGTATGAAAGGTAAGATCGATTCTTGGATACCCTTCTTCAATAATCTCACCAGTATATATCCCTTTTAGTTTATAACTATCGAGAAACATGTTGGTTGTATGTTCATTAGGGCTGATAAGAAAATCAGCACTAAGAAAATTACGCACCACATTTTGGGACAAGGATGGGTTCCCAGGGATATCAAAGCCCATACTTTTTAACGGAGTCCCATGCCATGTATTAATATATATTTGCTCGCTTTTACGAATAAAAAATGATTGAAAGGTAGAGTTGTTGATTAAGTATTTACTAGTTGCTAAAGCTTTAAGATACTCTTTCGAATTTCGTTTCACAAAGGTGACATTAGCAAAATCCTTATATTGAGCAATCACAACGTCTAAATCTTCAAAGCTGCTCACTGACCAAATATGTTGATAGTCTTTATAAGCAGGATTAGACAGAAGGTATTTAAAGATGGCATAGGGACTATCTGTCAAACTTCTCCCATCTCTGCTCTCATATAAAATTGTTTTATCAATAATTGCTAAATCTTTGTAATACCTTGTATATTGATAATTGATACGATGGTTTGCCTTTGCAAAAAAATTGTATATCGGATCTATAATAAATTTTACTCTTCTCTTTAATACCTTAATCATTCACTGTTACAGCTCCTTAACCTTACCTTCTACTCTTGCAAAAAGAAATATATACTCCCTTATATCATAAATTGACCGTTTCTAGCAATGAACATAAAATTAACTTCATCTGTATGAAATTAATATTGACATTAAAACACAAAAAGGGTGTTCAAAAAATCAATGTCTTGAACACCCTAAGTATTAATCAATATGATTTCAAAAGGACTTTTGAGCAATCTGATCCTGGATTAAGCTCTCCCATTTTTCTCCTACTACGTTAAATGTATATCTCTCTACATTTTCTTTTGCTTTTTTTCCGAGTTTTTTTCTGAGTGATTCAGATTCAATTAAAGTTAATAATCCTTTTGCAAGTTCTTCTACATTCCCCTCTTCGACAAGAATACCATCCTCGTAATCAGAGATTACTTCTCTCGGGCCTGTACAAGCAAAACTTACACAAGGTACACCTACTGACATTGCCTCAATGATAACCATCCCGAAAGATTCTCGCCTTGAGCTAAGAGCATAAATCGAAGAATTAGCCATTTCTTTAATAATATTATCAGTTTTTGGCATTAAATAAATATTATTATACGCCTTCTCTTCAAAGATTAAACTTCGCAAGTCACCCAATTCTTCACCAGTACCAAATATTTTAAGCTTCCAGTCCGGATATTGTTTCATGACCTTAGAAAAAGCCTGTATGAGCAAATCATATCCTTTTTCGTGTGAAAACCGTCCTGCTGCAATGACCTGTTTATTTTCTAATTTAGCAGATTCTTCGGGTATATGAGTCGCATTTTCAATCTTATATAATTTAACGCTCCCTCCACCAAGGACATTTTCATAATCTGCCTTATCAGCCTCTGTTAAACAGGTTATAGCATCCAAATTTTTATAATGTTTTTTTATTTTTCTTTGAAGGCTATTTGCATGAGCATCAAAAAACTTATGCTCTTGTCCCACTTTAATAACATCATTGTTGGAATACTTTGTCGACAATACATTAAATGAAGGAATTGTTGTTATAAAAACCCCTTTCTTTACTTTTTTAATCGTTTTGATTAACTTTAGGTCAAGAAATAAATTAAACATTTTATATAGATCTTCATTTTTATCAATTAGAAAGCTTGGTATATTTAAAAGCATTTGTTTAATAAATCTTTTATATCCTGGTGTATTTTTCCCGAATAGTTTTCCTTTTCTTGCATCAAATAATGGGGTGAGTTTTATTTTCGGATTTAGTTTAAATAAGGGTTTTTCACTGGTTCTTCTTATACTAATAATTTCGACGGTATAGTTTTTTGATGCAAAATAATTCGCTGTATTTGCAACTGTTCTTACTGTACCGCCCATTCCGTAAATATTATAAACTAAAAATGTAATTTTCAAATCATCAGTCGCTCCCGCTCTTTTGTGAATCAGTTTAATTTCTTAATTTCAGTATAAATTCTTTTAGAGTTATTTTTGTCTCGATAGGCATAATACTTCTTGGATTTAATACCATAGAGTGGTTTATATTCAAAATCAGTATCTATATATTCCTTGATGAAATCTAATAACTCTTTTTCTGTCTCTGCTATGTCACCTATTAATTCCGTTCCCAAATCAACATAAGAACCTCTATGCCTCAAATAGTCATGTAAATCAAAATGAAAAAATAGAACTGGTTTTCTTAAATAATTGAAATCAAATACCACACTTGAGTAATCTGTTATTAGTAATGAACTTTCTTGTATAAGGTCCTTTACTGTTTTATCTTCTATTTTTATCACCTTTATCCGTTCATTTAAGGAAGAAAAGTGATCTAGATACTTTCTTTGGATTTCTATATGTGGGAAAAATTTCAGTATCAGATTGTGCCTTTCTAATAATTCATGTAAGTTTGGATCACGTAATAACGCTATATACTGAAGATAAAAATCAGAATTAAGAAATTCAGTTTCTGATGTAATCAGCCATTCTCTCCAAGTTGGAATAAGGAGAATTTCTTTTATTTCTTTACCTTTACTCTTATCAATTAACGTATCAAACCTTGATAAACCTGTTACCATTATTTGCTTTGGTTTAAAATTCATTTTCTTAATTAAGATGTTTTTCTCATGTACAGAGGACACAACAAACTTCCTGATTTTACCATTATATGAATCTTTATTGAACTTTAATTTTTTCATTGCAATAATTCCATGCTGTAAATAGATCATTCTTTTTGGATTATTATTCATTTTGTTATGCACAATGCTTGGTATTACATCACGTATACCATGACTAACAATTAAAAATTGACATAACCAATAAAGATAATAATGTTTAAAACTATCATACTCAAGTACATTATCTTTGTAGGGTATTAAATTCCCCATATTCTTATTGTCTTTCTTACTTACATAATAATATGTTTCACCACTTTTATTTTCTATGCAGTATTGAAAAAATGCAAAGCCATTATCCTGGGCAATTTCCCCTAAGTTCTCACCAATTAACCAAACTGGTTTTTTTACAAAATTCCTTGAGAATTTGGCAAGAATTTTCGCTATGAAAAATTTAATCCTTTCACCCTTTTTCTCAATAGCTCTCAATTCTCTTAATTCAAGGTTTAAATTTGAAGTTTTTTGATCAAAGTATATTGAGAAAAATAAATCTTTGCTCATTCTTATTGCATTGTTCTTAAAAATTGAATTTGCTTCTAATAATTTTGAATTATCACCTTTGACTCTTGCTGTTACTAATTGGCCGTTTGCATAGATATCACAAAAAACATCAAAGGTTCCAGAAAAAATATCTTCCTCATTGAAAAAGAGGTCCTTTATTCTAAAAGTATAATGATCGTTATCAGTATTATTTCCCTGTTTAATCCTTATGGTTTTATCTGAAGCCCTACTTTTTAAAACCAACTCTACCCTTTGGGAATGAACTGGCATTTGTTCCAATGCAATAGAAATTTCAAGGATTCTTTCATTTTGTTTCTTTTTTATTTCAGTACAATATGGACTAAAGGCATTTTCTAAAGATACAAATAATGCATTCCTTCGATTATAAAAATGTCTTACATTAAGAGGCAGCCCGTTCATATCTATCCTTAAAGGCGGATAAATAAGTATCTTGGATTTGTTTTCTATATCGTCAAAATTGGAAACTAATTCTATGAGGTATTCCTTTCCCTTTACAATGATTGTGATCATGAATTGATAGCCGTTTTCTTGAATTTCATTAGGATTAAGTATTGACCAATCAATCTCAGTTCTAAAATAAAACAAATCATTTTCTTTTCTAAAATCATTAATGCATTTAATCTGTTCCTCGCCCTTTATACTTTGAAGAAAAATTTCTTTAGGAATGAAGTCAAGGTATTCATTTATCATAAATCCATTTAGAATTGTCTTACCTAACTCTAAATCGACTCTTGAAATGTCAGATATTAAAATTTGATCTGTTACATTAAAAGCAAGATTTTCATGTAAAGTAAGATAAGATCGTACATTCTTTATAATACCAGATTCACTTTGATATATTGGTTTTGACAAAGAAAGGAAATCTTCATCCTTTTGAATATTACTCAAATTCAACCTTATCAATTCACTTATACCGCTAATTTGAATGGATACAAAAGCATCCCAAATCCCGTTTATCTTAAAAAAGTTATCTTGTTTATGTAAAGGGACTTCAATAAAAAAGCTACCGTTATTTTGTAAAGAAATGGGTACCTCTATTTTTTCCATAGATACCCTATTCATTAATACAAAATTACTGATCTTATCTTCACTACTTGAGAGGATTAAATATTGAAAAAATCCTTGTATTGTTAATGAATTCCCACTAATATCAGCCTTTCTAATATCCCATGAGACGAAGCTTTGCTTATTTTTCTTGATATGAAGAGTTACTTGAGCCCTTTTACTTTCGAAAATTTCATAATAATAAAGAGAGTTATTATATTCCAAGTAGTCCCCTTGAAGAATAGGTTGTTCATTACCAAAAATAACTTCAATGATTTCATCATGATCCATTACATTAACTAGGCTAAATAAATTCCACTCACCTTCATATAACGGCTGTTCACTTAGGTTGATAACAATATTAAATTTTCCCTTATGGTCATTTACTTTAAAGTCTTTGAAAAATATCTTTTCCTTCGTATCCTCATTCTCTAAATAAAAGCTTTTTACTATTAGTTCATGACTTTTTTTTCCCTTATACAGGGTACCAATTATCTCAAATCTCTTGCCTTTAAAGGAGAGGATTTTTTCTCCTTCTAATGTGGTTTTTTCAGAAGGCTTTCTTCTTACCTTTAACTGAGCATCTTTCTCGCTAATATAATAGGATTCACCACTAAATGAAACGGAAAACCTTTTTTTTAGGTTATTTTCTACATCTATGTACATTGCACCATGTTTAGAATTAATCATCAATCCTAAAATGCTTCCATCTGGAATCTGACTCAGTTCTTTATACGGAATTATAATTTCAAGGATATTTTCAGTTATATTAAAAGTGGTTTTCATACCGATTTTATCAACATCGCTTTTTGAATTGGAACTAAACACGGTACATATATCATCAATAGTTTCACTTGATTCCATATTTAATACCAGTTTTATCCGTCTGCCTTTTAATCGATAAATTCTCTCCAAAATTACTTTGTTATACAATTAACTCAACTCACATTTCTTTCATTATTCAAAAGTGTTACACCAACCAATATTAACTACTACGTTCAACAAATATTGATATATATATATATCATTTAGGAAATTTATGTATAGGTATAATTTTTGCTAATTATCTAATTTTAATACTTTCGATTCATAAGGCTGCCGAGTATATTCAACAGCCCTACGATTATAGATATTATTCTTAAGCTTTATTGTCTTCCTTCATATCGAATACCTTATTCACCAATCGCTCTGCTGCAAAACCATCTTCTAATATACAATATTTATTATAAAAGGCTAAATATTTATCTTTGTATCTTCTTTGGACATCGTCTATATCTATTATTGCATCGATTATTTCTTGGCTATTCCTAATTAATGGACCAGGAGCCTCATTTTCAAAGTCCATATAAAATCCACGTAATTGATCCCGATAAAGTTCCAGGTCGTAGGTGAAAAATAGCATTGGTCGCTTTGTATTAGCATAGTCAAACATAACTGATGAATAATCGGTGATTAATATATCAGTGATTAAATATAGTTCTTGAATATCAGGATAATGAGATACATTAAAAATAAAATCCTTGAATTCATCGGGAATGATAACTTTATTCTTAATTACCACATGCATTCTCAATAATAAGATATAGTCATCACCCAGTTTTTCTTTCATCTTTTCAAAGTCTAAATGAATATCAAAAGTAAATTTATTTGCTCCATTTGTCTGATTATCCCTAAAAGTGGGAGCATATAAAATAACTTTTTTATTTTTAGGTAATTTCAAGCTATTACGTACACTCACAGCGACTGTTATCTTTTCTGTTCGATAAAAAATATCATTTCGCGGATAACCAATTTCACATATATTACCTTCGTATTGAAAAGCACTTCTAAACGCTTTGCTAGCATAGGGGCTGGGTGAAATTAGATAATCCCAACTTTTTGTTGCTTGGTGTACACGTTGCACATAATCATCAGTCCTGCCTTGCACATTTTCGATATCAAATAACATTTTCTTTAATGGAGTCCCATGCCACGTTTGAACATAGGTTGTTCCAGGTCTTTTTTTAAGATAGGTTGGGAAGTTTTGATTATTTACCCAGTACCCTGCTTTCGCTAAATAATAATAGTATTTAATACTAAGTCTTTCAACATAAATCGTGTGGGGATCCTTAAAACGCTTCTGTGTATTATATATCCAAACTTTTTTATATTTAAGGTTCCTACGGACAACTTCTTCATATATATAGCGGGGACTGTCACCATATTGTTTACCTAAACCACTTTCAAATACGATGAGGCTTTTATCAATAGGAAGAAACGTTTTTGCTGCATTATAAAAAAACCTCATGCTCGGAAAGTAAAGCCTGCTTTTTCTATATCTTCGATAGCCGCCTTTTAGAATTTCACTTTTCATGATCGAGGAATAAAGTGATTTTCTTCGAATTTTAAGTGTTTCCTCAAATATACGTTTACTTGAATTTAAATCTTTATATTTAAGGAATTTAGCGGCCCTTTTTTTATGTTCCTCTTTCATTTCAAAATTAGCATCAGCGTATTTTTCGACAAGATGTAAGATATCCTCCAGTTGGTAGACAATATCACCAGGAAGGTCGTTATCCAAATCAAGATGTGATGGGTATTTTCCAATAAACCTTTCCCGATCAAATTGATAATAGATAATTGGTTTTTCCAAAAAACTCATATCAAATGCGACGCTGGAATAGTCAGTAATCATCATTGCACTTTCTTTTAATAGGTACTGAACGTCCACCTCACCCTGACTAACAATTCTAATCGGGGCATCCGCAAAAAAGGAAGTAAATCTTTGCATATTAGGATGCAAACAAAAAACAATTTCAAAATTGTAGGTCCTCGAAAATTCATGCAATGCAGGATGATTAACTAAATCATTGTAGCATTCGAAATACTCGCTCTCTAAGAACTTTTCATCGGTGACAATCCAATCTCGCCATGTTGGAATGATTAATAATTGTCTTCTAGTTTCAACATCTTTTTGAAACAGGCTGTCAAACCTTGATAATCCAGTAACAGCTACATCTTCTGGTTGATATCCAAAATCTTGAACAATATAACTTTTTTCATAATCAGAACTTACAATAAATAAGTCCGTTTCAAAATTAGGCGCAATGACTCCGTAGTTGTGGACCATGTTTTTCGTCCCCATGACCCCATGCTGTAAAAAGACCTTTTTAGCTTTAACAATCTTTTTAAACTTTTCTGTCCTTAGCGGATATAAATAATCGGCATGATGCGACCCGATGACTCTGCTCGCCACAATCGTATGCCAAATATGTTCTTTTGATCCAAAAAACAAAATATTGCCAAGGTCTTTCACATTTTCTAATTCCGGTGAATCCTCATCAATTACATAAAAGACATTGCGGTCTGGATGTTCTTTTCTCATGTATTTGAAAAAACGATAGCCAGTATCTTGTGCTTTATAAGGACGTTCTCCAACTATCCAAACGTCTCGATATCTGTTTAAAGGCTGTAATATCCAGGCCCATTTCATCATTCCTTTTAAATAATCGAGGGTATCCTTTTTAAACCTATTAACTTGAAGGGAAAGATTATAGTATTTAAATGTAAAATAGGGTGTGGCAATATACGCCTCATCCCCCTCGTTGGCAAAAGCAGGTTTGGTATTTCGTTTTGCTTTAATGGTTGGAGCTCCCAGTCTGACCAATTTCTTTTCAGAACCATAATTTAAATTTAGACTTAAATAGAAATCATATATATCCTCTTGTAGTGGTTTACCGTAATCTAATGAATTTAAATTAAGAACTATTTGATATTGATAGGTATTATCTCCATAGGAACGAATTGTTTTAATATTGTTAAATTCAATATTTAATGGAATTTCAACCTTTACTCCTGTTTCACGTCCAGATATTAATAGAAATGCCTCACTAACCCTAAAGCTACGAGTTGTTACTTGCCCTCTAATGGTAAATTTGCTTCCTTGGGCTGTTATGTTATCAATTCGTGTTAATGGTTTTATGTTAATTTCCTTATCAAAAGCCAAAGTAATAAAATTCTTTATCGTACTATAAATTAGCCCTGATTTTTCCCCTAGGCAAAAACCTTCTAATCCCCGGTAGTTGGTTTCTTCAAACTTCCCTAATCTAATAAAGTATTCTAATATAATTTCATCATCATGACCTGACAATATGCTTGCTGAAGGTTTAATCATATTATATTGAATTTCACTCAGCTCTTTTTTAGGAGCTTCTATTAACATAAAAAATTTATACTCATTTCCTTGAAAATTCGCCTCATACTTTGATAAATCTATCTCGAAATTAAATATTGAAGTAGGAATGGATTCGGCAATTTTAAACTTTATATCTTCATTAGGTGTAAATAGCCAAATTTCTTTTGCTTTAAACTTTCCTTTCAATTCACCTTTAATCCTTAAAATGTTATTCTCTTGATGAATCTCTAACCGCTTTTTAAATTTACCTTTATTATAATTAGCAATACGTTTAATTAATTTTTTTATATTCTGTAATACCATTGTTTATTAAACCACCCTATATTTAATACTTTGTTTATCTAATTCTTATAAACCTTTGTCTGATAAGTGAAATCGCATAAGCCATGCAGAAACTAGATATCACCACAACAGGAGCATATAGAATTGCAGTATCTTGTTTAACAAAAATGTTAGACATAAAATACCGATATACCCATTGATCGGTCAGAAAAGAGACTAAATAAATATCCAGGGTTAGACTTGAAATCGAACGAATCGGTACACTTATCCAGCTAAATAATTTATATTTAGGAGGTTGGATTTGATATAAAAATAAAAATAAAAATGTTGTTTGCAGCATAATCAAGGCTGAGCCATAACCACCTACAAAATTAATAAATTTTGTTCCTTCATTAAATCCAATAAGAATACTTCCCTCTATTATCGTAATTAATAAGAACAAACTAAAACTTTTTACTTTACCAATAGTGATATTATATTCCCTAATATAGACTCCTAAAAAATAATAAAATAATGGATAGATAGGCATCCAAAAGCTTGGGAAAAGCACTATTTTGCTTTCTCCAAATAGTGCAGGTAAACCATTCCAGAACATTGGAATACCCGTAACAAAAAGCAGTACCAGTAAAAAAACCTTAAATTGGCGCTTAGTTTTAAATCCTTGCCATAGAATGTTTAAAAATGGAATAAGTATTGCCAGACCTAAATACATATTCACATACCATGAATAGCTTATGGCTTGGAACTTAAAAACCATTAATATCCATTCACCAATTGTCCTTGCTTCTCCAAACTGATAAATCCTGAAGAATATTGCAACAACGGAGTATATTACATATATTAGGACTATGTTTAGTATTCCTCTTAGATATTTTTTATTCCATTCTTTTTTCCATTGTAAGAATCCAGTTGCCATGATAAATAATGGCACACAGACAATAAAAACTTGTCTGTAATAGGTTTGAATAAATAAGAGGATGCTGTTTAATGGCACCTTATAGAAGTGGGTATTTAATAAGAAGTGAACACATGGGACGGATATGATTGCAATCGTCTTTAAAAGATCAATGCCAAAAAAATTTTTATTCATTCTTTAAACTCCTTATTAATTATACTTTATAGCAAATAACGTTTTTTCACATTTATTGTTTTCATATCAATTAATCTTTTCCACACTCCCTAAGATTTCGACAATTTTCTTCTTAGATTTTAACAATATATAGCTAATATGTATAGATTTGAAGAAATTGAAAAAAAAAAAAAAGCCACCCACAAATTTATAGGTTAGCCAATCCATCAAATAACATCCAACTAGCTAAAATCTCTTGTCATTCCAAAAGTTCTTTACAAAATGTTTTTTGGGATTATAAACTTCTATTTTATAGCCCTTACTACGAAGGTAATCAATAATGATTGGAAGCTGCTGTGCCGTACCTCGTGAATCATGAAAAAGGATCACAATTGGCCCTTTTTTGCCTCGAATACCGGATTTCACTCTGGAAGTGATGGTACTAGGACTTGTTCGGTTATACTTCCAATCCAGTGTATCAACATCCCAGTCCCACATTTTATAACCCTTTTTCGCTAAAGCATCTCGGAGTGGTTTTTTCATATAGGGTTTGCTTCCATAGGGAGCACGTGTCAGCTTACTATTAAACTTTGAAACTCTTAAAAGAGTTTGCCGTGTTTTCTCCATTTCAATTGCTACATTATTTGAACTACCGCGATAGAGTTTCCTCACGTCGTGAGAAACACTATGTAACGCCGGATAGTTTCCTTCTTTAATCATCCGTTGGACGGTTTGGGGATTCCGTTTAATATTGCCTTCAATCATAAAAAAGGTCGCATGCGCCTTTTTCCTTTTCAAAATATCAAGAATTTTTGGAGTGTATCGATTGGGTCCATCGTCAAAGGTCAAATAAACAACTTTACTTGTGTTGGACTCGGCTGCCTGTGTGGTATTTGCTGAAAAGAAGCCAGTACTTATGACAAACAGTGAGGCAAGTAATACCATTGATATTTTTCTAAACATGCCCTCTCCCCCTTAAGAAACTATCCCCTATAAAGCTTTCATTCTATGATATGCGTTTACCGCTTTTCCCTATTTCATGAATAATTTAGAATCATTCCATCCAACCTATAATGGGTAGGTTTGGGAGGTGAAAAAATATGGAAGACAGGTCTTTTGTTTTTTCTAAAAGTATGACGGCGATCTCAAAAGGGTTTGCCATCCTTTTAATGGTCTATCATCATTTATTCACTTTTCCAAACCGTATTTCTGCTGTTGATTACAAACCCATCATGATTGTCAATGACCTTCCATTAGACCAGCTGATTGCCGATTCCGGAAAACTTTGTGTGGCTATTTTCCTTTTCTTAAGTGGCTTTGGCCTTTATAAGTCATTTGAAGCAAAAGGCATTTTCACTTTTCAACAAGGGCTAAAACGAATACTCAACTTTTATAAGCTTTATTGGATTATTTTTTTCATCTTTATCCCAATTGGATTGACTTTCTTTAATGACACGATAAGATACACATGGAATACCAAGCAGTTTATTTATAATTTATTTGCTCTCATCCATACCTACAATGGTGAGTGGTGGTTTATCCCGATATATATCGAGTTAATAGTTGTGTTCCCGCTCTTGATATGGTTAGTTGAAAAAAATCCCGTTGTTGTTTGTTACCTCTCATTTATAGGTCTGTTTCTTTCTGGTTTTTTTCTGCACATAGATGATATTTTTTCAAAATATGAATTGATTCAAATTTTGATTAATCATTTAGGCATCGACTTAATCTGGCAAGTCATGTTTGTCACAGGCATCTTCTTCGCTAAATATTCATTATTTGGAAGTATGGAACGTTTTTTCTTAAAAGCACATCTAAATTATAGACTCATTTTTTTGTCCCTACTTGTTCTCTGCTACTACATAAGACAATACGCGCTCAAGTTTGTTATTGATACTAGAGGTACCGAAATTGAGGGGATATACGACTATGCTGATTTTATCCTCGCCCCTATCGCGATTTTCTCGTTTGTAAAACTGATTCAAAATATCACCATTCTTGAACGGCTTTTTCTTTTATTAGGGAAACATTCGACGATTATTTGGCTTACCCATACTTTCTTTATTTACTACTATTTCCAGGACATCATGTATGCTCCATACTATTCCGTTTTGATCGTCATTTGGGTGTTTGTCATTACGATTTTAGTCTCTATCGGCATCAATATATTGATCAATCTGTTACATTTGCCTTTTCCAAAAAATAAAACGGAATGAAAGGGCTTACATTAGTATGAACTAATCAGTTAACTGCAGGGGCAATTGCCCCCGCTTGAATAGAAAATTACCCCTGTAGCTTAATATGATATTGCTCGCTTACTTTGGTTGGCCCATAGTCGATTGAATTCCTTTTTGCTGAGCTTGGCATTCTTTTCTCCCGTCCAGCAATCATTATAATAATAATAATTTTTATCAAATCCCGTTAGGACTAAAGCATGAACGGAAAAACCATGCATCCGTGAAACCCAGACGACAATTGACTTGTTACTGACTAATTGTTTTTCTATATTCACATTACTTGTGCCGGTTAAATTTTTTGCACTTCCAGCATAATTCTTGACCAATCCCATTAAGGCGGATGGATAAATCGTCCATCCTTTTTTAGTATATGGATTTCCCACATAACCAAGGTTTGGATTCTGCGAATGCTTTGGCATTTTATTTGCTAACGTCACTTTATCAACATGTACGCCTTTATACTGCAACATCATCGTTACTGCAGTAATTTCACAGCCTGTTGGTAATTCAGGTCGTTGATTGATCAATGGAACATTTAATTTAATTCCGCTGACACGGGAAAATTGTTTCCCATAAACCGTCTTTGGATAAAATTCATACGTTGAAATCATATTCATTGTCCCTTTTTTTCTCTGAGTAGCCTTTGTCACATATCCCGAAGTATTAATGGTAAAGATATACTTGATATTTTTACTATGTTTGCCATAAACTGTTTTCGGAAAGTACTCATATCTTGAAATAATTTGGTTGGTTCCATTTTCTCTCTTAACAGCCCTTGTTAAATAACCAGAGGAATTAACATCAAAAATATATTTGATCTTGTCCCCATGATTTCCATAGAAGGTTTTCGGATAATATTCATATCGATTCGTAACCTTTTGGGTCTTTTTATCAAGTTGTTCTGCTCTCCCAATCGATCCATCGCTGTTCAAATAAAAAATATATTTTATACTTTTTTGTGCATTATCTAGATTGCTATTGGGATGAAAGTTTAGTATCTTACTTACTTTACTACCTGAAAATACCTTTGCTAAGGTAATTACTCCCTGACCGTTAATGTAGTATTTTGTATTCCCTTTGACAATCTCCTTTGGAGGAACTTCACTTTTTATATCAATGGATTCCTTTTTATATGACGTTAACTCTGTTGCACTCGCATTTTTAGCTGGAATTACCATCGAGAATAAAATTAAACCTATAAAAATTTTCTTGAAAATATACCCTGCATTCAATTCTTTTCCCACCCTTTTACATTCTATCTTCTTAATTTCTATCAAAAATTCCAATATATCAATATAAGGACTTTATATATCGTGCCCTAGCTAAGTCGGTCAATTTACTTGCTTACGCTAAGTTCAGTTATATAGTTACTTGCTACATATCCAACTCTTCCGCCTATATCCACAACATAGAAGTCATTTTCTTTTTTGAAAAAATAGTAATCTTGATTTTTATTAATATAGCCGATTACTGTACCTGCTGTGATTTTATCAACGATAGGAGCCATAGCCGTCATCTTAATAATTCCTATTTGCGGTTGATTAGCTGACCAGCCGGCTACGGCAGGCTTCAATAGGGCGGTCACTGATTTCTTTTGGATATAACCGGATCCTTTTCCAAATTTGATTTGATACCAAGTCCCTTGATTCGAAAGAATTCTAAGCGTTTGATATTTTTTTAATGTCCCTACCGCTGCATTTTTTGACTTGCTTTGATAGATGGTCACATCCGCATTGCTCTTAAAAAAGTTAGCTGATACTTTAATCTGATGATGCTTATTAACAATCGCTGCTAATCCCGCAATCACCTTTTGTGATTTTTCATAGGAAATTCCTTTGGTCATAATCGCTAACACATACGGGTTTTTATCATACACAATCGCCGCATCATTATAAATCCTGTCCTGTGGTATCATCCCTACCTTGTGGGCGACAGCTGTTCCCTTAATTCCACGCGGTATCGTCGTATTATAGACTGTCTTTTTCAAATAACCGACAAGCTCTTTGCCTCGCGCGCTTTTCTCGGAAAATTGATAGAGTCTTTTTGCATATATCGATAAATCATTGGCAGAGGTTAAATTTTGCCCATTTGGATAGGCATACTGACCGCCAACACTTTTCATATAGTTAATAAAATTACGCTGACCGACTCGTTCTTTTAACATAATAAACGCGATATTATCACTGTAAATCATTGCTTTTTTGACGAGGTCCCTAATTGTGTAGGACGTCCCAACCCTATCCTTTTGGATGACACCGCTGCCGCCATAATAATGATAGCTTTTGTATTTCAGCTTTTGATTTAAGTTGATTTTCCCTTTATCCGCCTGCTCCATAATATAGAGGACGAGAGGCAATTTAATCGTACTGGCTGCTCGGTTAGGTGTTTTTCCATTGATTTGAAAGGTATCACCTGTCACTAAGTCCTGGTATTGAAGGGTAACCTTACCGCCAGCCTTTTTTATGTAGTTATTTAGTTCTGCTGATACTTTCTTTGAAAAATTTTGCTGTGCTGTTAATTCTGCCGCACTAGCTGGTTTTGCTGGAATGACCAGCGCAAATAAAATCATCATCATAAAGATTCCCTTTAAAAAACGTCCCGTCTTCAACACTTTCCCCATCCTTTTCACTTTATCTCCCTTAAATTTTAACAAAAGTAGTAAAATATTAATATAGGTTTCAATTATTAAAAGGAATGTAATCCAGCAAATATAGGAAGATCATCAGTTTTGCTAGAAACTAGTAAAAAAAAGGGTATCCAACGTAATAACTTGGACACCCTTTTTACTTTTCTTCAGGTATTTTTCTTATTCATTTATTACTTAACAGTTACTTTGGCAGTTTTGCTTACATTACCAGCTTTGTCGATTGCTACGACTTCTACAACTTTGCCGGCTTTTTGTTTAGCAATGGTGATGGAGAATTTGCCATATTTATCAGCAGTTCTAGAACCAATCACTTTGCCGCTAACTTTGACCACTACTGTTGAATAAGCCTCTGCTTTACCAGTTACTTTGGTAGACTTCACAGTTATCTTATCAACAGTAGGTGTGCTTGGTGCCTTTTTATCGATTGTAAATTTCACAGTTGTTTTGTTGCCTGCTGCGTCAGTTACTACTAATGTGTAGATTGCGTCTATTTTGACAACTGTTTTAGTTGCAACAGCATTTCCATTTAATAAAGCTTTTCCTTCATTAAAGTAGATAATTACATCTTTTTTGTATAGCCCATTGTTTGAAACTCCTGTTACTACTGGAGCTTTTTTATCAATAGTGAATTTCACAGTTGTTTTATTGCCTGCTTCGTCAGTTACTACTAATGTGTGGACCCCTTCAGTTGCAACAATTCCAGCTTTAAAGGATTTACCATCTAATGTTGCAGTTCCTTCATTAAATGTAACGGTAACATTTTTATTATAGATAC
Organism: Neobacillus drentensis NBRC 102427; assembly: GCF_001591445.1. Classification (GTDB taxonomy): domain Bacteria; phylum Bacillota; class Bacilli; order Bacillales; family Cytobacillaceae; genus Neobacillus; species Neobacillus drentensis. Next base: position 39,850 of record NZ_BCUX01000033.1, read on the forward strand.
CATTATTAACGACTCCACCTACTACTGGAGCGATTTTATCACTAACTTTAATAGTTGTTTCACTCTTATTACCAGATGGGTCAGATACAACTATAGTTAATACAGTTTTTGCAGCTTGAGCAGCTGGTAATGAAACAGAGAATTTACCATCGGCACCTGTTTTTGCAGTGCCAAGAGTTTTGTTGCTAGATACAGTGACAGTTGAACCAACTTCAGCTGTTCCTGTGACTACTTTATCTTTGTTGCTTACATCGTTTACGACTGCTTTATCAGGTGCAATCACATCAAGAACGAATGTATACCCAATTGGACTTAAGTTGAATGATAAATCAACAGAGAATGCGAATAATTGGGTCCCTTCTTTAAGTGGCGCCATTAATGGAACACTGAAATTACCATTTTCATCTGCTGTTAAGTGGACCTTCAGATTGAAACCATTTGTAATATATACATGTGTTCCTGGTTCTGCACCATGGCCTTTGATTTCAGTAGACATATTGGTAATTGGATCAAAAGCAGGAGCTGTTGGATCTGTGATATCTATTACTTTCACTGTTGTTGAAGCACTAACATTTTTCGCAGCATCAGTTGCTGTGATAACTAGTTCTGTTCCTGCTTTTTGGACTTCAATCTCGACTGTAAAATCTCCATCATTTGAAGCAGTTGCTGAACCTACGAGCGTACCATTAGCCTTCACTTCAACTAGAGCACCAGCTTCTGCTTTACCTGTTACTGTTTTAGATTGGTCATTTACATCATTCACTACTGGAGCTAATGGTGCTGTGACATCTATTACTCTTACTCTTGCTTCATAACTTACATTTAATGCGGCATCGATTGATGTCACAATTAGTTCTGTTCCAGCTTTTTGAACAGGAATGTCGACTGTATAGCTTCCGTCTTCAGCAGCAGTTCCTAAACCAATAACAGTCCCCTTTGCTTTTACTTTAACTTTTGTCCCAGCCACAGCTGTACCTGTAACTTTTTTAGATTGATCATTTACTTCAGCAACAGTAGGTGCTGTCAACGTTACCTCTTCTTGCTTGATTCTTCCTTCAATTTCAGCAGTTATTGGGCTTTGACCTTTAAATGTGTTAACGTAGTCAACTAAAGCCTCTAAATCAGTAGTCCAAGTTGTACGTTCTTTACCTTCTTTAAGGATGGTAAATCCGTCACCGCCATCAGCCATAAAGTTATTTACTGACACACTATACTCTGCAACCGGATCAATTTTCGAACCGTCTGGAAGGAAAATGTCGACAACTTTTTGTCCTAGAGGCAACTTATCAGACCAAGTATAACTTAACCCTGAAATTTGCATGATACGGTATCTGTCCGCTTGGAATTGCTGATTGATTAATGTTCTTACTTGGTCGCCGGTAATCTTTAAGCTAACCACATCATTACCGAATGGCTGGACCGCGAATAAATCTCCCCAAGTAACATCTCCTGCTTTTTTGATTTCATCACGAACGCCGCCAATATTCATGAATGCAAACTGAGTGCCAGTTTTAGCACGCATGCTGTCTGCAATTAAGTTACCCATTGGAGCTTCCCCAGATTTATTTTGCGCACGAGAAATTGGTGCAGTTGTCACTCCGACTACTTCGCTTGTTTGTGGAGCAATATCTGCTTGGTATTTATCAAGCTCAGCTTTAATTTTTGCATCAGGTGTAATGCTGTCTTTAAAGGTTGAAGCAACTTCAGCCTTTTTTGTAACGATATCTTTCGTTACTGGGTCAATCGTCAGATCAACATCAGAGAATGCTGTACCATATGAATAAGATTGAACTAACAATTTACCATCCACTGTTGAGTTCAAATACTTGTGGTCATGGGCACCGTAGATCACGTCAACTTCATCATCAATGGCTTTAGCCATGTCGACCACTTTACCTGTTGGATTATCTCCATTAGATGCGGATGTACCAGGATCATGGGCAAGAACGACAATCGATTTTACCCCTTTTTCTTTTAACACAGCAGTATATTTGTTAACTGCTTCTACCTCATCAGTGAATTTAACTCCAGCCACACCGCTTGCAGTAACGATTGTTGGTGTTTCAGTTGTAACGACACCGATAAAGCCAATTTTAACGCCATCTACTTCTTTGATTGCATATGGAGGTAAGATTAATTCACCTGTTTTTTCATCCTCTACGTTGGCTACAATGTAGTCAAAATTGGCGCCTTCAAATGCACCATACTTTGCTTCGGTTTTTGGATGGGCACCACCATAGATTAAACGCTTCATTTCTGCGACGCCTTCATCAAATTCATGGTTACCGATGGTACCAATATCCATACCGATTTCGTTCATGAAACGAATCGTCGGCTCATCTTGTAATAGAGCAGATACCGGACGGCTTGCTCCTACTAAGTCTCCGGCCTGTAACATTAAAGTATTGGCAGGGTTTGTTGCTTCTCTTTGTTTTAAATAGGCTGCTAAATATTCAATTCCTCCGACAGCACGATTAGAAACGGTCGTAGAATAATCTAATTGTCCGTGGAAGTCATTGATTCCTAATAATTGAACGTGAACGTTTTGGTCTAGCTGGTATTGCTGCCATGTTACACCATTAACATTTTCTGTACCAACTGATTTAACGTTTGGTGTTTGAGCAGTAAATGGGATAGCATCTGGTGATGAACGGAATACTAAATTTTTAGCTACGCCACCTACCGGAGCAATTTTCCAGTTGTTATCCGCTGTAGGATTTACAATTTTATGTTCAGAGATATAATCCATTAAAACTTGACGGTTCTCGTCAGGAGAATCAACTACTAATTTTGCTTGACCACCCTTGGTTCCAGGGAAATTGCCTCCACCGCTTGCACGGTAGTTATTAGTTACAACTATGAATTTCTGTTCTGGATTAATCTCATTTCCATTCATATCAGTAAAGGTAATGATACGGTGGGCGTCTTCTTTAATTACATCACCTGTGTTGTAATCGTAACGAGCTGGTTGAGTAACATCGATTTGATATTTAAGACCATCGATGACATCGAAGTTAAATGGTTGGAATCCATAGTCAATCAATTCTTGAGCGTTAGAGTCATTAGGGTCTATTCGCTTAAATTGAGATGCAGACATTTCTAACCATTCTTTAACTTCTGCACCTGTTAATTCAACAGCTTTTAATGTATTGTTATACAAATAAAGGTCATTAGCGCTCTTAATAGAAAGGTCACCTTTAGTAATATTTGTATAGTCACCTGTGCCTTGTCGGCCTGCCTTGAATGGTGCACCAGCAGAAATAATCGGGACATTTTCCAATTCTGGCTTATTTGCCTTGATGTATTTTTTTACATATTCAGTCTGTGCATTGTTTACTATTTGAATAGTTGGATCATCCATTACACGTGAGAAGTAACTGAACATAGGTGCCTCAGTTTCACCGATTTTCCCGCGAACGTAACCAAGTGTTCCTTCATGAGTTTCTTTTACTGCATCAACAATACGCTGATCTGGTCCATCCACAAGTGAAGTCTTTGTTTTGTCAGCATTTGTCTTAAAAATGGATCTTAGCGCAGCTAGTGAATTTGTTACTTGCCACTTACCGTCAACTTTTTGAAGGTCGAGGTCCATTACTCCCAGATTGTTACCCCAGAAACCTGCCTCCATTGCTGGAACATTGTTAATATGACCTTTGGTATTATCAATACCTGTTTTTCCATTAAATGTAGCATCACCAGGGAAATTTACGTGAGCATGTCCAAAAAGAAGTGCATCAATGCCTTGAACTTGACTCAAGGAATAAACAGCATTTTCAGCATCTGCTGCATTAGGAGCTGCAACGTCACAACCGGAGTGGGCAATGGCAACAATAATATCCGCGCCCTCTGCTTTCATTTTAGGGATAAACTCATTAGCAGTTTCAACAATACCTTTTACAGTTACTTTACCTTGTAAGTTATCTTTATCCCATTGCATAATTTGAGGTGGAGCAAAACCGATGACCCCTACTCTAATAGTTTGTTCTACACCTGCTTCATCCACGACTTTTTTATCGATAATTTTGTATGGGTTGAAGTAGTTTTTGCCTGTTGTTGCATCATAAATGTTTGCGTTTACGAAATTGTATGGAACTTCTTCCAAAGCATTGTTTAAGAAATCTAATCCATAGTTGAACTCATGATTTCCGGCAATTCCAGCATCATAGTTTAAGATATCCATAGCCTTGAAGACCGGGTGCTGTTCAGTTGCTCCAAGTTTTTTCACCTTTGCTACATAGTCTGCAAAAGGGTTACCTTGTAGTAAGTCACCTGCATCAAATAACATTGAGTTTTTCTCATATGTAGGGCTTGTTTCTACATTTGGATTAATTTTTTCAGTTCTTGCTTGAGTGATCAATTTAGCTGTTCTATCAAGACCAAACTCGATTGTCGGTTTATCTTGGTAGTAATCATAATCCATCACATTGGAGTGAAGGTCAGTTGTTTCTAAAAACCTAAGTTTTACTGTGCTTTCAGTATTTCCTTCTGCTTTTACAGCCTGTGGAAAAATATTCAATGGAACAGTTGTAAGCGCTAACATTGTTGCTAGAGAAGTATTGAGCATACGTCTTTTCATGCTTCTTTTTATTTGTCTCTTCACACTTTTTCCGCCCTTCGACAATATATTAGTATTGCAAGACTATTCTACTAATTTTTCAACAAGATTCATAGACTTTTGTAAGAAATTTATCATATTTTTACAAGAAATATATATTTTGATAATCCGTGTGTGTTCGACAGCTATTAATAAGTAAATTCCCGGAAAAAGTTTTTCTTAAAAAATCCAGTAAAATTTATGTAAATTTTTCAAAAAAATGTATGAAATCTCGATAAAACCTGCTATTCTATAATATGGCTTCTAATTATGGTTTGGAGGTAAAAATTGATGAGAGCTGAGAGAAATACAAAGAAAAAGAGAAAATGGCTCCGCGTGTCTGGAATTATTTTTTTATTACTTTTGATTGGAATTGGGGTTTATGCCTATTCAGTATATAATTCATTACAAACTGCAGTCGAAACCATGCATCATCCTGTTGATCGTAAATCAGATAAGCGTTCCGAGGAAGTATCCTTACAAAATAAACAGCCGTTTTCCGTTCTGCTATTAGGTGTCGACCAGCGTAAAGGGGATAAAGGCCGTTCTGATACAATGATTGTCTTATCCGTCAATCCAAAACTTAATTCAGTAAAGATGTTAAGTATCCCGCGTGATACACGCACTGAAATCGTCGGTAAAGGTACAGAGGATAAGATCAATCATGCCTACGCTTTTGGTAATGAAGAAATGGCGATGAACACGGTCGAAAACTTCTTGGACATCCCTATTGATTATTTTGTAAAGGTCAACATGGAAGGCTTTAAAGATATTGTTGATGCGGTTGGCGGCATTACGGTCAACAATGATTTAGACTTTTCTCAAGGGGGTTATCATTTTCCAAAAGGTCAGGTGACTTTGGATGGTAAAAAGGCATTAGCCTTTACCCGGATGAGACATGAAGACCCCCGTGGAGATTTTGGACGTCAATTACGTCAACGTGAAATCATTCAAGGTGTCTTAAGAGAAGGTGCAAGTCTCTCTTCCCTTACTAAATATCAAAGTATTTTTGCAGCACTTGGAAATAACGTTAGAACAAACCTTACGTTTGATCAAATGAAGTCCATTCAAAAAAATTACCGGAGTGCTGCAGGTAACGTCGATCAAATGACGATCAAAGGCTCTGGAACAAAAATAGGTGGAATTTATTACTACATCGTTCCAGATCAAGAAAAACAACGGATTCAAACCGAGTTGAAAACACAATTAGAAACTAAATAATCAAAAAAACTCTGCCTGAAATGTGGCAGAGTTTTCTTTTATTTTGGCTTAAAAATCATATTCGTTAATATAATACCAATATCCATTACCTAATGAATCTAGATATTCTACTAAATAATACAAGTAATCTGAATTAGGTTTTGTATAAACGATATTATTTTCACCTGATTTTATAGCATACTCATTTTTATCTAATTCTGTACCACCTTCATAGTTATAGACATGCAAAATGGCTTTAACGTCTTGGGTCGTTCGAATAGTCAGCTGCATTTTGCCACTATGAGTCTGCTCAGATGTCATTGGAAATTCAACAGCATGGGATTCAAGCCATGAAGGGTTTCCATTCTTGGTCATTTGCCCTTTGACAGATGCTTTCTGTCCGTATACATTTTGAGCTGTGATCACATAAAAATAATTGTCATCATACTCATCATATCCATTGTCATCATTTCCATCCCATCTAAAATATTGTATCCCTGCACTAACTCGTTCATTTTGCAAAATGGTTTTAACTTTCCCATCCCATGCATTGAATATCTCAATTGTTACATTTGCTGCCTGTGATAGTTTATAATAAACCTCACTGCCCCTAGAGGTAGTGAACTTCACTACAGCAGGATAACTAATTACAATTTTAGTAAGACTAACGTGAATATTCCCTGTGAAGGTTTGCGACAGATTATACTTATCGACCACTTTTATTTTAAACTGATAGTCCCCATCTACCGCTTGATTCATAGCGGCATCTGTTCCATTCCACAAAAAGGTTTGTTTTCCCGCCGCTTTATAGACATCCTTCTGAATCGTCTTAATCAGAGCAGTCCCTTTATAAATATCAATAGAAACTTTTCCCGGCTTCGTTAGGGTATAAGTAAACGTCTTCGTTCCTTTTGTAATAAAATTATAATCTTTACTTGACTGGATGGACGGAATTCGCCAGTCCTGGAGGGAGAATGTACTGTTATTCATCGTTGTAATATTCCCAGCCAAATCCTTTAACTGAATACTATATCGGTATTTTCCTTCAGGTGCCAACTGATTTTTATCATCTTTCCCATTCCAGCTGATAACGAGTGTTCCTGCGCCGGATTGTTTAGAAATCAATTTTTTTATAAGGATTCCTCTATCATTAACCACATTTACAAGAATATTCGAAGTTTCATTCAGGCTTAATTTTGCTGTGGTTGTATTATTAGCGTTCATTTTAAACAAGGTAGATGCTAGTGTGACCTTCGCTGATGGGCGTACGGTATCCACTTTTATCTGTACCTTTTTTGTTTTACCTTTTCTATTACGGCTGTCTGTTGGGGACATAATGAGGTAGTATGTACCATCATTTATTGTATGTCCTTTTGAATCTTTCCCATTCCAAACGATCGATTTCTTACCGCTTGATAAGTATTTATTAGAAAGGATTTCCTTTATCGTTTTGCCTTTATTATCAGTTATAACTGCAGTGACCTTCGCCTTTTGGGTTAGTTGATAAGGAATAGTTATTTTCCCGCTTGCTTTCGGTGAAAAGGTATAATTGCTTGACACCACTATTGCAGGTCTAACATTGTTTACTACTTTAATCATGGAGCTTTTATAGATTGTACCCCTACTATTCGATACCTTCGCTAATAACTTGTAAGTGCCTGACGTTACAAAAGTTCCACTGCTTGTTTTTCCATCCCAAGAGGCAGAAATTCCCCTTCCGGATGAGGCTTTATTACTAAAGATTGTTCGTACAGTTTTTCCACTAGAGGTCTGCAGATATAAGGAAACAATTGTACTGCTGGTAGCGGTAATCGAAAAGGCAGCCTTATTAGTCCCAGTCATGGTGTAAGTTGTTGGCGCTGTTAATTTTGATATAGGTGCCGGTGTATTGGAAACAGCCTTGTATGCGTCAATTCTTCCATATCCATAAAATGAATCCCACCCCCTGTTCCCCAGGTCAGCAGTTGACTTCATCAGAATATTTTCTACTTGACTAGGAGTTAAAAATGGGTTTTTTGAACGGACCAGCGCGGCCACTCCAGTCACTACAGGGGCTGCCATTGAGGTCCCGTTCATATATTGATAGGAACTTCCGCTTATAGTAGAATAAATCGATAACCCTGGAGCAGCTAAATCAATAGAGCTACCATAGTTCGAAAAACTAGTTATTCGATCATTACTATCTGTAGCACTCACACTAATAACACCAGTTAATGCCGCAGGATACATAGGGATATATGTATCCGAATTACCTGCAGCAGCCACAAGCACAACTCCTTTTGACCTTGCGTAGCTAGCATAATAATCTAGTAGATAACTATAGCTTTCACTGCCCAAACTCATATTAACGACATCCGCATGGTGATCGGCCGCGTATTTTAGCGCAAGCGCTACATTATAAATGGATGCTCCTTGTGAGTCGAATACATTTATAGGCATAATTTTTACATTTGGAGCAATTCCAGCAATTCCTCGCTTATTAAAGCTTGCCGCGATTATTCCTGCAACATGTGTAGCATGTTCATCAGGGGTATAATTGGCATTTCCGGTAACCGTATTATAGGGACTGACAATTTTCCCTTTAAGGTCAGGATGATCCTTCTGAACCCCGCCATCTATTACAGCAACTGTAATATTAGATGAGCCTCTTGTTTTGTCCCATGCTTTTGGCATTTGAATTTTGTTTAAATACCACTGTTTTTTATAACTCGGTTCCTGGGGAACGTAGGTACTCTTCACCTTGTAATTCGGTTCGACAAACAGCACCTGTTTATTTTTTAATAAAGCCTTTGAGATACTAGCCAAATCTGAACCATTGGGAACTTTCACGAATGAAAAGTCTCCCGTTTCTAATTGGTCTACTTCTTTACCATTTACTAGATTTAAAATAGTCTTTCTTTGATCTAAAGATGTGCTTGGAGTAAATTTTACAATTAACTCCTGATCATTAAACTCCTTTTTCTCATCAAAAAGCACCTTCGTATCAAACTTTGATACCTTTGGCTGGATGGTAACCTCTTCCGCACTTGCGACTGAAGTCGTAATTGATAAACATAGTACCATGAAAATGGCTGACCAGAAATATTTCACCGTTCTCCCCCATTATTATTCAATTATTATCTAATTCTATTTATTTACATTTTATCACTAAAAACTGTAAAAAAGTGTACGTTATTTAATAATACTAGGAAAAGGTATTCCAAGGTAACAGTACCAGCATCTAGCCTAATTTCTAATACCCCGTTTCATGTCATCCACTTTCAGCGTCCACCCCACACAGACAAAACACGCGACTTTGTCCACGAATGGTGCCTGACACCGGATTATCACGGTTTTGTCACAAAACTAGTAAGCTATTGAAATATAACTGTAATACTATTGTGGTAAGTTTTATATAACAGAAGGAAGGGGTTTTCAGTTATGAAGAAATTCCTAGTCATGTTCAGTTTGGCAGGTATGATATTATTTGGAAGTAATAACGGCGCATTAGCAGCATCCAATACATATAAAGTTAAAAGTGGCGATTCGCTTTATCGTATTGCTAAAACATATAAGATTTCCGTGAACACCTTAAAGAAATGGAATAACCTTAAATCAGATACAATTCACCCGAATCAAAATTTAAAGATTACTAGCCCAACCGTTAGTAAACCTGCTGCAAAGAAAGCTGTAACTACTACGAGTAAGTCAACGAAATTAAAAGTAGTAAAGACCATTACGGTTAGCGCTACTGCTTATACAGCAAATTGTAAACGATGCTCCGGCATTACAGCTACTGGGATAAACCTAAAGAAAAACCCAAACCTAAAAGTAATCTCTGTAGATCCGAGAGTAATTAGACTTGGCACGAAAGTCTATGTTGAAGGTTATGGCTATGCTATTGCAGGTGACACTGGTGGTGCAATGAGAGGAAACAAGATTGATATCTTCGTTCCTTCTTATAAGAAAGCTATTCAATGGGGAAGAAAAACAGTGAAAGTTCAAATATTAAAATAATTAAATCTAAGTCCCAAGTGAGTTCATTCACTTGGGACTTTTTATATTAATCTACAATAAAATAACAGCACCCTAATCACGAATGATCGAGTGCTGTTCATTTCCTACACCGTTTATTTCTCGGCACTTAAAATATTAAACTGGCATTGGCACCACTTTTTTAATAGTAAATACAACAGTCGTCTTGTTTCCAGCTGCATCTGTTACCACTAAGGTATAATCTCCATTTTCGGAAACAATTTTCCCTGATGTAACTGGTGCTCCATTTAATGTTGCTGTTCCTTCATTAAAGGTGATGGTCACATCTTTGTCGTATGTGGTATTGCTTACCTCACTTACTACTGGTGCTGTTTTATCAATTGTAAACACGACAGTTCGCTTGTTTCCTAACGCATCTTTTACCACCACTGTGTGTTTTCCTTCTGCTTTAACTATTGCTTTTGTTTTAATTACTTTTCCGTCTAATGTTGCTGTTCCTTCATTAAAGGAGACGGTAACATCCTTATTATAAAGGGCGTTGTTGCTTACCCCGCTTACTACTGGTGCTGTTTTATCAATCGTAAACACAACTGTTGTCTTGTTGCCTGCAGCATCAGTTAGCACGAAAGTGTGTTTACCTTCCGCTTTTACCACTATTTTTGTTTTTACTGATTTTTGATCGAGTGTCGCCTTTCCTTCTTTAAAGGAGATGGTAACATTCTTGTTATATTTACCATTATTACTTACTCCACTTACTACTGGTGCTGTTTTATCCTTTACAATTACAGTTCTTGTACTACTAACATTTCCTGCTTTATCCTTGGCAGAAACATATAGTTTATTACCGGCCTTCTGCATTGGAATCGTTACTGAAAATAGACCTTTTGAATTTGCTGGTTTGGCAGTGTACTTTTTGGTGCCAATTTTAACGGTAACCGTTGCACCTTTTTCAGTTTTTCCTGATACATTTTTAACATTATCTCCAACCGTATTAACTACTGGAAGGGCTGGTGCTTTGATATCGATATTTTTGAAATAAGGTGCAGCTAACTGATTAAAGCTCTTATTGGAAGTAGTAATAACCACTTTTGCGCCAATATTTACCTTACTAAATAATTCAATCACTTCATTATTATGCATCCGGATGCAACCGCCCGAAATGTATTTCCCAATTGAACTCTCATTTGCGTTGCCGTGAATACCGTACGGATAACCGCCATTCTCTTGTTTACTTAAACCCATCCAGCGTTTTCCTAATGGATTGCGAGGATCGCCGCCTGGAATATTGTGTTTATAGTAAGGTCTGTTTTTAATCTTCTCTCTTATGTAAAAAGTCCCTTCCGGGGTAAGTTTTGAAGTTCTTCCCGTTGCAACACTGTATGTTTTTACCAATTTACCATTCTCGTAAAATGCTAGCTTATTAATCTTTTTATTAACAATAATTAATTGCTTTTTCGTAATGGTGCTAGCCTCAGCTTTTTGAGCCTGGGGAAGAACTGAAAACCCTAAAAATAAAATAATAAATCCTATCAGAAAACGTCTTAACACAAAAAGAACCCCCTATTGTTTCCATTTATTACTACCATACCATATTTAGTGTTTTAATAGAAACTAATAAACACAATATAAATTTCGGCAATTTCTTACAAATTCCAACACTACCCAAGTGCATATCCAGATCTCTATTCATTGGTTCCTGACACCATTACACAATCTTCTTCATTTCTCGGGAAATAGCACCAAATTACTAGTTTTATATGGAAAATTGGATAAAAAATGGATTTATTGTTACTATTTGTAGTAGGATATTTATATAATCTATGAATTCGGAGGGCTGCAAGATGATGACTACCGCCCAACAAAAAGTAAAGCAGGAGCTTGAGGAACTGAAGATTAATGCCCTAATCCATCAAAACAGTGAACCTGTTCTTCCACGCAAAAAAAAATCTAGTAAAAAATGGATTTTAACAACAACCTTAATCCTAGTAACGATTGTAACTTGTTCTCTATTATTAATGAGATAATGGATATAAGGCAAAGAGGTTGCCGTATTATTAACGAGGCAACCTCTTTTCTATTACTCTACGCTTTGCGTCACTTCTGCCATTGATCCATCCTGAACTGTCGCCAGCTTTTGCATGGATCGATTTTGGTGAATTTTTTCTAAAATAAAGAGGCACACGTGGACAATTAACACACCAAAGGTGAAATACTCGACCGCGTAATCGATATAGTACCATGATAGGGTTGCGGTGATATCGTATACGGCGTGGACAATAACTGTTAGCCAAAGATTACGAGTCCATAATAGGATGAGGCCAAACAGGAATCCCATATTAGCAAAAGTTACAATTGCCCCAATTCGAATCGCCCAGGGCTGCTCCGTATCGAGCGTATGGTCAATGCCAAAATGAATTGAGGTGATAAACAACGCTGCTATCAGAAATCCATCTCTTCGGCCACTCTCCCAGCGGCGCGGGAAAACCTTTTTAAATACCACAAGCAGAAGAATCATGTACGAAAGCCGCCATACCTCCTCCAAGCCGGCCAGTATATCGTTATATAAATCATATCCAATGGTGTCTACTTTTTCAAAAAGAGACCCAATTGGTCGGTCCATAATTTCCTTATCAGCTCCACCTTTTACTTCCAAGGCTTGTGACTCAGTGTAGTCTTGTACGTATTGATCATAATCTTTGTTAAAATCTTCAAATGTGAGGTTAGAGTACACATTTACAACCGTACTTCCTAGGAAGAAAATCAGAAAGGCGCCTGTGAATTGAAGCATAATCTGGCGCGGACTTTTCCGATGGTCCTGCTGACTTCTGAGTCTTCGGTAAAGCTTCCAACCGATAAAAAAGGAAGACACCATGACAGCATCATATAGGGTGCTGGCCATAGAACTATAACGAGTCAAATAGAGTAGAACTTCCGCCCCAATGGTAACAATGATTATTGCCAAAAGCAGGCTTCTTGAAATCGGTTTGGTTAAATTCGTTGTCAAACTCATCATTCCCTACTTGGAAAATTTAGCGGAGAAATGCCAGTTCCCCTTACCTGCCTATTATCTTTACAGCAATGACCCCGAACGCATTTAAAAAAAGCAGGAAAAAGAAACAAGCAATCGTCCACTTCCATTTTCTCGACACGAAATGATCCCTCTTTTTCAAAAAAATATATTAGTATTAATTTACCATATTCATAGAGAATAATCATTAATATAAAAAAAGATTCACCACTGGTGCCTGACACCGAGGATACAACTCGAAAATTGTCGACAAATACTTATCCCGTTTTATCCTAGTATTACATAGGTAATTTATCACTAAAATGATAGAATGGTATTATATAATGAACATAAAATTCTTAATAAAATGACCCATTTAATTAAAATCTCCGGAGGTGTAGATTTGATGTTTAAGAAAATTATTTGTAGTTTACTAATATCTGCGCTGACCCTAGTGTTTTCTATAACTGTAGTGGCAGAGGGCGTTGAGGGGCCATCTGATCCCTCTTCCTCTATGGAAGGAGTACTAGTTGTAGATGTCAGTAAATCCATGCTAACCAGCGACCCAGACAAGATTAGTAATGAAGCCATGAAGATGTTCATAGATATGGCATCACTAACGGGTGATAAAATCGGAGTCATTGCCTACTCTGATGAGGTTCGCAGCAAGAAAGAGCTCGTAACAATCCATTCAGAACAAGACAAAAAGGAGCTAAAAGCCTTTATTGATTCACTCCAAAAATATCCTGCAACTGATATCTCTGTAGGAGTAAAGGCGGCGGTCAACGTCCTTAATAAAGGCCATGAAAAGGGTTATCTCCCTCTCATCGTTTTATTAGCAGATGGTAACAATGATTTGCTGGATAATAAAGGAAAAACCATAAAACAAGCCGAGGATGACCTTGCAGAGACAGTGGCTGATGCTAAAGCAAAGGGGTATCCGATTTATGTAATTGGCTTAAACGCTAATGGAAAGTTAAATAAAGAAGTCCTCAAAAACATTGCTTCAACCACAAACGGTAAATTTTTCGAAACAAGTCATGCGAATGATTTACCCGGAATTCTAAGTGAGATTTTCGCCAATCACTTAAAGTTAAAAGTAGTTCCTATAAAAGATGTCGTTGCCAAACAGGAATATCAGGACATTAACATCAAGATTCCAAATGAGAATGTGCTAGAAGCAAACATTTCCCTTGTTTCCAAAAAGCCCGTCGAAATGAAACTAGTTGATCCATCCGGCAAAGAACAAACCTTGCCGTCTGACAAAATCCTTTTATTAAAATCAAAGAAATACTCCATTCTAAAATTACTGGATCCTGTCCAAGGAGATTGGACGCTTAAGGTAAAGGGCTTTCCTAAAGATATGATCGAAATTAATCTTGTTTTTAACAATGATTTACAGCTGAGACTTGCCCCTCTTTCTAAAAAAATAAAAGCAAGTGATTCTATTAAATTTTCTGCCTTCTTTGAGGATAACGGCAAGCGAATAACAAACAAGGAAATTTACAAGACAATGAAAGCTGCTCTTTTTGTAAAGGATCTAGACACGGGAGAGTCCGAGAAAGTTCCATTAGATGCCCAAGATAATGGGTTTACAGGCGAGTATAAAATAGGAGATGGAGCGAACTATGAGGTGATGGTTAAAGCAGAAGGCAACAGTTTCCTTAGTGAAACACAGCCGCAGAAAATCACCATCCTGAGAAATACTACTGTACCTAGTGCCGAAGATGTGAATGTGCCATCCTCTAAACAATCGCAGCTGTATCCATGGCTTTATATTGTGATTACTGTGGTAGGTGCGATTCTTTTGTTAACACCTATCATCACTTTCATGGCAAAAAGAAGGAAGGAAAGCCGGGGCTTTAGCGGTCAAATTGTGATTGAAATTGAAGATGCGGATACACATGCTAAAATGGACTCTCAAATTAAGAAATTGAAGGCATTTAAAGGAGAATTCTGTCTCAACCAATTGTTTACGCTTGAATCGGAGTTCAAAGAAACCGACCAAATCACGTTTGTTCCCATTACTGAGAATACATTACTGGTTTTAAATAAATCAAACTATCCGATTGAATTGGGCGAAGAAGCGATTGATGCTGAGACAGGACATCGACTAAGGCGTAACGATAAACTGCGCATCAGGTTAAACGAGTTAAATAAATGCATTTATATTAAAAATGTTAGTTAGGAAGAATACCAGTTATAGACACAAAAAAGAACAGCGCTTAGTCGCTGTTCCTTTTCGTGCCTGGCAA